>QCPY01000001.1 GCA_003212375.1 Prochlorococcus sp. AG-442-N17
TGGTTTATGGAAAATAAGCAATTTAATTTTTTTAAAGCAAAAGACATAAATACGGTTTTAAAACCTTTTAAAAAAGGAACAGTAGTTAATATTGAAAAATTGGAGGTTAGAGGAAGGCAGAAAGAATTAAATATAGGTTTATATGGCTGGTATGCAATTTGCCCATCAAAAGAGCTTAAAAAAAACAAATCTCATTATTTCTCATTGTTTGATGAACCCCTTCTTCTGTTTAGAGACCAAAGAAATAATGTAAGGTGTATCAAAAATATATGCCCACATAGAGGCGCTTCCTTTTATGGAGGTTCCATTAATAATGGGGAATTAACATGTCCGTATCATGGAGCAAGATTCAGTTCTGAAGGTGATTGTCAAAACATTGATAGGATAACTTGTAATCATATAGTAGATAAAAATTATAATAATTATGCAAAGAGAATTCATTTATCGCAATATAAAGCAGTAGAGAAAGATAGTTATATTTTTGTTTATTATTCTGATAAGTCTGAGAAAGATTTAAATAATATTAATGAGGAATCATTAATAAGTAATTATGAATTAATTGGTAATGGATTTTCTTTAGAAGAATCCGCTTCTGAAGAAGTTTTAGTTGATTTTAGATGTGATTGGTCCAAAATTATAGAAAATCATTTGGATATTCTTCATATTTTTTGGGTACATGGAGATACAATTCCAGATAAAGAAGTTAATAAAAATGTGCTAGTGAGTTTTAATCAAAAAATAAATATCAATCCACAATATATAGAGAGCATTTATTTCTATAAAAATAATCCTACGAAAGAATTTATAAGGATAAAGTATATTCCTCCAGGTAGAATTTTAATCTATAAGGGAGATCCAGCTGTCTCTAGATATGTACAAGTTCTCGATCATATCCCCTTGGGTGATAATAAAGCAAGAGTCGTAGTAAGGCATTATAGGAAATTTCTTAAGAACAAATTAATCAATAATCTAATATTATTTAGAGAAATTCAAAAAAAGATTTTTTACAAAATATTTGATGAAGATTATATGATTCTCAAAACCCAAACTTATAATCACAAAACTGGTTTAATAAAAGATGACGAAATAAAACTACTAGGTGAAGACAGAATAATAAATTATTTTTGGGGTTGGTACAAAAAATCAGAAGAAAAGGATAAACCTTGGAAAAACTTAAATAAAAATAATGAACAGAATGTTTATGATCAAATAATATTTAAATACCCTCCAGAAATAAAGAAATTAGAAGTAATTAATAATTTAAATATAATTAGAAAAACCTTCATAAGATATGCTGCACCACTTCTATTTTTATTACTAATAATATAATTTAATGAAAAAAGTTAATAGACCTGTATGGCTTAATTGGCTTTATCTTTTGATATTTGTTCTAAGCTCAATACAATTATTCACATTCTGGAGTAGCAAATTTTAGTGGCGAATGATTATTGGCTTGAAGCAAAAAATATTAGTTGTTTTAAAAATGGATATGAGGTTGTCAAAAATTTAACTCTCAAACTTAAAAACAATGAAAATGTAATCTTGATTGGACCAAATGGATCAGGTAAATCATCTTTATTAGAATTAATTAATAGAAATATTTATCCAGTAATAAAGAAAGATGCAGTTTTTAAAGTATTTAATAAAGAACTTATCAATATTTGGGAACTTAGAAAGAGAATTAGCGTAGTCAATTACGATGTGAAGTCAAGAATAAATCCAAATTTAAAAGTTATTGATTTGATTATTAGTGGTTTATATGGGAAGTATTGCAAAATATCTCATATATCTGAAAGTGATTTTTCGTGTGCGGAAATTCTTATTCAAAAGATGTCTTTAACAAATTTATCGGAGAAGAATTTTTCTCATTTATCCGAAGGAGAAAAACAAATCGTTTTAATTGCAAGAGCTTTAATTAAAAAACCAGAGGTATTAATCTTTGATGAACCAATTGCAAATTTAGATTTGAAATCAAAATTTTATATTTTGGATCAAATTAATGAATTGACAAAGTTAAATTCCAAAATAATTTGTATAACTCATGATATTTCGATGATTACTGAAATATATAACAGGGTCATAATGTTGAAAGACAGAACGATAATTGCAGATGGAACTCAAAGTGAAACCATAAATAATAAAAATATAAATAATTTATTTGATATTAATATTGATGTTAAAAAACATAGAGGGTTCTGGCACATTTACAGGAAAAACTAAATAATCACTATTAAAAAAACAATAATTACGATTATAAAATAGATGAATTTTTTATGTATAAATGGAGAAAAAGATTTGTTTCTAAATGATGAAGAACCACATTTAAAGCAAACCATCTTACCTCCCAACGATCTGTCTGAAACAAGATCTGAACTGCCGCAATTTAAACATACTTTATCTGTGTTCATACAAAATTTTAATTTAATTACTTTCCCTTTAAATTATATTCTTTAATTAAATGTAAAGATAAACAACAGAAATATCTTTGATAGTGAGAATCGTTTGCAATAAAATGAAGAATGGTACATAATTGATAATAATTCTCATTATCAAAAATTTTTTTTTATGAATTTCCACAATTTTGGGGAGTTCTCTTCGAAAACCGTCAGAATAATAACTGGGCAATCCGTTCTTATAGATCCATCATCAAGACCAAAAGGCACCTGTCTTGAAGTAGAAAGTGGAATTGCCAGAGTATATTGTCCTTGTGAGGAAACAGAGGGTATGACTCTTGCCTTCTTACAGTCAGGGGATCAATTAAGGACTGATTTATTGTGCAGTGAAGGAGTTTGTGTAGAAGCTTTAACGGACTTATCTTTCCAAAGTAATGTAAATATTATTACAAATTCTGGATTTGATGCTGTTAACGAATGGACCCTTCAACTCCTAAGAATAAGGCATTTAGGGAATGCAGAACAAAGATTACAAGCCCTTTTTTCAATATTAGTCAACCGCTTAGGAAGAAGATGCGGACAATGGTGTGAATTACCTTTTAGGCTGACTCATGAAAGGATAGGAGAATTAATAGGATCAACCCGAGTAACGTCAACTAGATTAATTTCAAAACTTCGAGCGGCAGAATTATTAGTTGCTCCAATAGGAACACAAACTGTAAGTGTGGCTCCTTCTTTTATTGAATCGTCACCACTCTAAACGTAGTATGATTAAATCAGAATCCATAATTAATAACTTATTAACTGAAGTTGATTCACTAAGTTGCAGGACAAGAAATATTCAGCAAGCATATTGCAACACTTCACATTCAGGATTACGTAATAGATTATTTTATGAAAATAAAAAAATCTCACATAGAATAAGTGAGATATTTTTAATAGCCAAAATATTAAAAAAAAGGAATAAAGAAAATCTAAGTTTCTCCAGTTTATTATTAGAGAAGTGTAAAAGAATCCTATATAAAAATAGAATCGAAAAGAATTTATTTTTTCTTTAAATCACTATCAATCAAAAGTATTGCAGAAGGCTGATCAGCTGCGAATTTAACTTTTCCTAAAATATGAGCGAATTCGTCTTCCGATTTTGTTTGTGCCTCTATAATTGGATCTAGAAAAACACAAGTTCTTGTATCCGAAATTCTCTCGGAAATTGAATATAACTGCTGTAAAGAAGAAGTTAAATCGGCCTCCATGTTGAATGAGTAAGATATTAGATCTTCAATTGAATCCCATGATTGAATTGGAGCAGTCAGTTCTTTTAATTTTACAGTTTGTCCACGAGCTATAAAATAATTAGCAAAATTATAAGCATGCTCCATTTCCCCTTGAGCTTCATTGAGGAAATAAGAAGCAAATCCGTCTAAATCTCTTTCTTGAAACCATAAAGAGATAGAAAAATATTGTACATTCGCATATCTTTCCATTGTTAGATGCTCATAAAAATTATCTAACAAACCCTCATCCATTGGCTGAGCAACAGCTCTACCAGAAGGTCCAAAATTAATAAGATTTTTTGTTTTTAAATTAGCCTCTGTCATTTCAAATTTCAGTAGATGCTTAAATAATACAACATTTTGTATAAATAAGTAATTAGAAAAAGAATTAAAATATATAACCGAATATGATAATGAATATCAATAGCAATATTAATTTAATGAATTTTGAAAATAAATATTATGGGTTGTTGTTAATTAAAAAATTATATGTGAACAAAAAAAAGAAATGTAAAAAGAAAAAATGCTCAAACTGGAAAGGGGGCAAGTGTAATTGCCTATAAAACTTTCCTAAATAAAGATTTTATGTGCTCCAGGATAAACAAAAAAGAAGCTTTCTTTTGCAATATTTAATGAACAATAATCTCCAATATTAAAATTATTATTAATATTAGTTCTGACCCTTAAAGTTTCTCCATTAATTGATACTTTATAAATAAAATATTCACCAAGAAATTCTTTTGAGGCTATCATTGCTTTTCCCTCTTTAGATCTTTTAATTGAAATAAATCTAGGAGATATAGAAATAAATTTTATATTTTTTTTATTTTTTAAATAAGAATTTTTTATTTCACCTAAACAGCATGAATAAGTGTTCTTTTCCTTTTTGAGAGTAAGAATATTGTTACCAAGAATAAAACTACTTACAAAAAGTGTTTTAGGTCTTTCTAAAAGTTTTAAAGGAGTATCAATTTGATGTATTTCTCCTTCATTCATTACAGCAACTTTATTGCAAATAGACATTGCCTCTCCTGGATCATGGGTAACCATTAATCCACTAGAATTACAACTTCTGAGAATATTTGGAAGTTCGCCTCTTAATTTTAATTTTACGTGCATATCAAGACTACAAAATGGTTCATCTAACAATATAAAGTTGCTTCCTGGAGCTAAAGCTCTTGCAATAGCAAGCCTCTGTTTTTGTCCTCCTGATAATTCATGTGGATATCTATTAATAAATTTATCAAGTCCAACAATTTTCAATAGAAAATCTAATCTAGATTTATTCTTTTTATCTTTCAAACCAAACATCGCATTTTCTAAAACAGTTAAATGTGGGAAAAGAGCATAATCCTGAAAAACCATTCCAATTTTTCTTTTTTCTGGAGAAAGTATTTTATGTCTGTTTGAAATTTCTCTATCATTTAATATGATTTTGCCTTTTGAAGGGTAATCAAATCCTGCTATCAATCTTAAAAGAGTAGTTTTACCACATCCAGAGGGACCTAAAAGACCTAAAAATTCACCAGATGCAATTTTTAAATTAATCGACTTTAATATCCAATCTGAATTTTTATGATTATCATATTTATGATGTAATTCTTCAATTATTAAAGCCTCTTGTTCCACCAAACATTTAAGTCTTTAGTTTATTAAATTAGCAGAAAACATTCATCCAAAATAATGCTTGTATAATTTTATACACAACCTAAGAAAATTAATAAATGAAAAAGAATGAAAGAGCAAACACAGTACTAAAAGAACTAAAAAAACTATATCCATCTCCACCAATTCCTCTTGATCATACAAATGCTTTTACACTCCTTGTCGCAGTAGTATTAAGTGCCCAATCAACAGATAAGAAAGTTAATGAATTAACTAAAAAATTATTTAAAGTTGCAGATACTCCAGAAAAAATGGCAAAACTTGGTGTTTCTAGGATTTATAGCTATATAAAACAATTAGGTCTTTCTAATCAAAAATCCAAAAATATTTATCTTTTATCAAAATTGATAATAGAAAAATTTAATAGTCAGGTACCCAATTCATTTGAGGAACTTGAATCACTGCCTGGTGTTGGTCATAAAACAGCTTCAGTGGTAATGTCACAAGTGTTCAATATTCCATCCTTCCCAGTTGATACACACATTCATCGACTATCTCAAAGATGGGGATTAACAAAAGGGGATAATGTAATACAAACAGAGAAAGATCTTAAAAAATTATTTCCAATATCAGAGTGGAATAAACTACATTTACAAATAATCTTTTACGGGAGGGAATATTGTACGGCAAGAGGCTGCGATGGAACAAAATGCTTAATGTGCAAAACTCTATATCCAAATAGAAAAAAGAAATTTATATGTAAAAAGCCTTGAAAACTTCATATAATATCTAAATAAAACTAATATTATGAAAGTAGCAATTTCAGGAGCTTCAGGTAAAACAGGATTCAGAATAGTTGAAGAAGCATTAAAAAAAGGATTAAAGGTAAAAAAAATTGTTAGGAAGAATTCAAATGTTAAAGAAGATTCTAAAAATTCAGAGACTCTTAGAGTTTCATTAAATGATAAAGATGCTTTAGATAAAGCTTTAAAAAATGTAGATGCTTTAATAATTGCAACTGGAGCAAGAGCCTCCTTGGATTTAACTGGACCTGCAAAAGTTGATGCACTTGGTGTATTTAGACAATTACAAAGTTGTAAAAGGGTTGGTATTAAAAGAGTCATATTAGTGAGCTCTTTATGTACAGGCAAATTGTTTCACCCCTTAAACTTATTTGGCTTAATTCTTATTTGGAAAAAAATAGGTGAGAATTATCTAAGAAATCCAAGTTTTGAATGGACGATAATAAGGCCAGGAGGATTAAAGGAAACTGAAAAAATAGATTCTGAAAACATCGATTACACAAAAGAAGATACTCAAATCAAAGGGTCTATTCCAAGAAGACTAGTTGCAAAATGTTGTATAGATTCATTAATTAATAAAGGATCTATTAATAAAATAATAGAAGTTACAAGCTCTAGTGAGAATAAAAAAATTTCTTTTAAAAAGGCTATGCAAACTATTTAAAAGATGCAAAAATAAATTAAAAACATGAAAATAAATCCAAAGATTGATGCATTACAATTGATGCTTACTGATTTAAGAACAAGAAACGAGCCTATTAGACATAAAGCAGCATTTAAAGGATGTCAACCTGAATTTCAAACCCTTGTTTCAAGATTAATTAAACAATTAGAAGATGAATTAAAATCTGAAAAGCTTACAAGTCGAGATAGCTAAAATATTTAGATTACTTAAATGACCTCAAGTTATCTAATTTTGCTTGTACTGATAGTTCATCATATCCTCCAAAAAATTTATCATCCAAAAATATTTGAGGGAAAGTATTATGGCTACTTTTAGCCATTATTTTTTGAAAGCTTTCATCATTGTCTATTAAAATTACCTTATGAGTTATAGATAAAGAATTAAGTAGCCTAATTGCTCTTTTAGACCAAGGGCAATCCTTTAAAATAAAAACTTTTACACGTGATTCCTCTTTTAATAAATCATTATTTGAGATATTAATAATATTTTGTTCAAAAGAAAGTAATAATATATCCGTACCTTTTTTAACAATACATCCTGCCTCAAGATGGCCGCCAAAGACATTGCATCCCTCATCTGCGAAACTCAAATGTAAATGAACATCTCCCTTGTTAAAATGTCCATTTAAGGAAACTATCTCTAAATTTCCTTCAAATTTATTTATCTTTTGATTGCCTGGGCATTGAATACATACTTTTCTAAGATTACCAACCACTCCAGAAACATACCCGTATAAATTATTCGATAAAGAATATTCTTTAATTGAATTTAATAAATCAGATTCAGGAGATAGCTTAAGGCTATGAGGCTGCATTAGATACAAAGAATAATTTTGTAATATAAAACATCATCAATCATAAAGAGAAGTGGAGTTTATAATCTTTAGGATTCTGATTTAAATTAAATTTTAGAATCTAGCATTAAAATCAATTAATGTTATTTTGACTGATAAATTAAGCTTGTAGAGAGTGTAATATATTTCTGGTATAGAGTAATCGATTTGTTAATTAGAAAAAATCTTCAAAAATGGGCATTTGATATTCCTAACTTATTATCGATATCTCGCCTTTTTCTTGTATTTCCTTTAATACTTTTTTTAGAAATAAATAAACCTTTTTATGTTTTTATTTTGATTATTATTGGTGGATTAACTGATTATTTTGATGGGTTAATTGCAAGGAAATTTAATCTTAAAACTAGATTAGGAGCCATTCTTGATCCCTTAAGCGATAAAGTATTTTATTTAATTCCTTTAGTTTTCCTTTGTAAAAATAATCTAATACCTTTCTGGTCTTTGACATTAATACTTTTTAGAGAATTAATAATCTCAAGCCTTAGGAACATCACAAAAGACGGTTTACCAGCATCTATGTTGGGTAAATTAAAAACATTTTTCTTTTTTACTTCTGTAATCACCTTCTTTACACCATTAAAAATAAGTTTATTGAATAATTTAGCTTTAATCTTTTATTGGTTAGGTTTCTTCCTGACTTTTGTGACTTTATTAGGCTACTTAAGAATCAAAAAGAATCTGATCTAAATTTTCATCAAACCCCTCAATCTTTTTACTATTAAAATCTTTCACATAACTATCCTTTAAGCCATTTAGTAAATCAAAAGATGGCTCCCACTCTAAATCATGTTTAATCTTAGAAATATCAGTCTGATAATGATTTAATCTAATTGGAAATACCTTACGAGATTTAGGATCTAATTTTTGATAATCAAATGTTCTTAAAGAAATCTCATTTTGTTTTAAGCCAAGAACTTCTGCACAAAAATAAATTAAGCCCTTAATAGTAACTCCTTTTTCGCCTGAACAGTTGTAAATATTATTTTTAGAATTTTCAAAATTCATACATCTAATCATTACATCAGTTAGATCCGAAACATGGCCTAACTGGGTAATTAAAGACCCGTCACCAGGGATTGGGATAGATTTATTTGTAAATAATCTCTCAAAAAACCAATTTTCAATTTTATTATAATTTCCTGGTCCATAAATATAAGTAGGTCTAAAACTTGTAAAAGGAATTTTTTGGTTTATTAACCAATTTTCCGTCTCAAATTTTCCTTTGTGACGGCTATCTGGATCAATCTGATCATTTTCAGATAAGGGCAATTGACAATTATATTTATAAACACCAGCAGAGCTGACATAGATATATCTCTGGAAAGAGTTATCTAAATTTTCTATTAGAAGTTTGGTTTGTTCTAACTCTCGTCCAGAAATATCATAGACAACATCATACTTTTCATTTCTTAGTTTAACTATACTTTCTAAATTATTCCTATCACCCTTAATTAGATTTGTTTTTTCAGGATTATTTTTATTACCCCTCGTAAAAATATCAATATCATGATTTTGACTTAATAACTTTCCAACCAAAGACTTGCCAACAAATCTAGTGCCACCCATTACAAGAATTTTCATATTCAAAAAATATTTAACTGAAGTAGTAATCTTAAATAGAATCACATATTGAATAGTACTACTAAGAAGCAATTAATGAAAAGGATGATCCTATGGAACTAATACCAGCAATTGATTTAATGAATGGTAAGTGTGTAAGACTTTTTAAAGGTGACTTTAATAAAAGAAAAGACTTCACAAAAGAGCCTCATGAACAGGCTAAATTTTGGGAAAGCGAAGGAGCAAAATATATACATATAGTTGATTTGGATGCTGCAAAAACTGGATCCCCTGCAAACGATAACTCAATAAAAAAGATTGCAAAAACAGTTAACATACCTATACAAATAGGTGGGGGGATAAGGTCTCAAGAAAGAATAGAACAATTATTTTCTTATGGTATTGAGAAGGTTATAATGGGAACCTCTGCGATAGAAAATAAAGAATTAGTTAAAAACTTATCAAATAAATTTCCTGGAAGGATAATTGTTGGTATAGATGCTAAAGATGGAAAAGTTAGTACAAGGGGGTGGCTTGAGCAATCTAATATTTTTGCCAAAGATCTAGTAAAGGAGTTTTCTTCATTTAAAATTGCTAGTTTTATTGTTACGGATATAAATACAGATGGGACTTTAGAAGGAACAAATGAAGAATTTATAGAAAGCATTCTTGAAATTACAAATATTCCAGTAATAGCCTCAGGAGGTGTTGGTTCAATTTCTGATTTATTATCATTAATTAAATTTGAAAACTCTGGACTCTTTGGCGTAATTGTAGGTAAAGCTCTATATGAAAATAAGTTCACGATAAACGAAGCGAAAAATATATTGTCATCAGAGAGATTAAATGACTTTGATTTAAACAGAAATTTCTACGCCTAAAAGAGTATAAAAATTGATTTAAGGCTGGTATTTACAGTAATTGTTAGTTAATTTTATATAAGAGATAAGAAATCAAGTCTTGGAATTAATTTCAAAAAAATCGATATTGATTATTGCTCCAAGCTTAATAGCAGAATCTTTATCGCTCAAGTTAACATCACTAGACCAAAATTTAGACATTAATTTTAATAATGGAATATTTGATAAAACTCCAGATTTAGTTATTTGGAATGTTCTTAATTTCCAATCAGAAGATCTTATAAGGTTAGAATTATTAAAATTAAGAGAAAGATATGATGAGTCAAAGTTTCTTCTAATACTCTCTGGCGAACTTGTTTATGAAGCAAAAAAAACTCCATCGTTAAATGCTGAAGGTTTTCTTTTAAATCCCAGTGCAGAAAAAGTTCTTGAATCTATTGATACTATTTTAAAAGGAGGTAGGGTATTTGACATTGAAAATAATTCCCGGGTTCAATTAAACAAAGATAAACCTCTCTCTTTTAGTCAAAAAGTTCTAACTTCAGGTCTGAAACAAATAGACACTGAGATTAACTATATATTCAAATATACAAACTCTGATTCAACGCCAGACTTTTATAAATTTATTTTAAGAGGAAGATTAAGAGAACTAATTACTGCTAAATCTTTTCTTATTTTCTTATGGGGTAATTCACTAGAACTTTATACAGAGGCAGTTTATACCGAAAATAAAATTAATCTTGAAAATAAAAATACTGTATTCATTAAAGATAAAAATACTATAGAAATATGGAATTTAATTTTAGATAGACTAAAAGAAAGGTATAGCTTAACTAACTTGCAGGTTGAATTTAATAATTCATCAATAATTCTCTCTGGGATAAAAAAAGAGTTTATCTCACGTCTTATATGCAAAATGTTAGATGAGTTAGATAATTTAGTAAAAAATATTAAGGAAAACTATAAAGAGAAAGATTTTAGAGATGATTTAAATTCTCTTATAAAAGAACTTAAAGTTAATACAATTTCAAATATCACAGATAGCTATTTTAGATTAAAAAGAGGAAGCGAATCTATTTCTATAAATGATTTTATTTATAGTGAAGTTAGTTGTGAAGAGATAGATAAAGAATCTCATGAATCAATAATGTTTATCGAGCCAATTATTAAAAATGAAGCTCTTGATTATGATGGCAAATTACTACCTCTTTATGAAACAGAATCGTTTTTAATACTTGAAAATATAATTTCAAATTGGACAATAAGGAATTGTAATTTATTAGCCTCTGAAATCTTTAATATTTGTTCTTCTTGGCCTGAATTAAGAACTGTACTTATTAATCCCGAATTACAATCAACAAGAAATTTTGAAAGATTTAGAAATAATATAAATAACTATAATCGCTGGCATGACTATATTTATATGCCTATCTACTTGTATGAGAGTAAACGAGAATATATTGATATTATTGATAAAAAATTTACCCGTTACTTTAAAAATGAAAATAGGGAGAAAGAATTAGAAAATCTAGAATGGCTGCAAAAACAAGTTACATTCTTAGTTGAGATAAGAGATGCCGTAGCACCGCAGTTAGAAGTTGCGGTAAAATATATCGGTAATCTTTTCGTAACTTTCCTTACAAAGGTAGTTGGCAAAGCTATCGGTTTAGTGGGGAAAGGAATCCTACAAGGATTAGGAAAATCAAGTACAAAGTAAGTTTTTAAACTTTAATGAAAATAATTAGATGGATCCTAATAGCATTAATTTTCTTAAGTCCGTATAAAGCAAATGCCTCTAGAGATTCTAATAGTTACGATGGCAACATCTTTCCTATATACGCAGGTAATGGAGCCGTAGTTCCTCCCCAGACAACTCTACAGGAATCATTAAAAAATAAAAAAGTTATAGTTTTATTTTTTTATCTTGATGATAGCTCTGATAGTAAAGCTATGGCTCCGATAATATCTGGTTTAGATTTAATCTGGAGAAACAATATAGATATCATTGCTCTAACTACTGATGAATTACAGGATAAAGAAAAGTCTGATCTTCCAAATAAACCTAATTATTATTGGAACGGATTAATACCACAAACCATTATTATAGGTAGTGATGGTGAAGTTAAATATGATCAAAATGGAATGATTAATATCGATGAATTAAACAAAGTCATAGGAGAACTAAAAGGAATTGATATAGAAGATACTACATTTTCTGTGGAAAGTTTTAATGAATACAACAGTATCATTTCTGAAAAAAAAAATAAAAACAAAAATTAATTAAAAAAATGATATTAATATATATCCTTTCAATTCTTTTAATTTTTTTAATTCTCTCAGATTTATATATTAAAAACTCACCCAAAACAAAGTTAAATCTGGTACCTATAAATTACAAAGTCAAAAGGAAAGATGATTTAAATGAATTAATTATTGATTTAAAAATAACAAATACAAGTAAAATCAAAGAGACAATGGTATCAGATATAAATTTTGAATTAGATTTTTTTAAAAGTAAAGGTAACGAATATTGCCAAAATATAAATTATCAAGAAAATATTTATGTACGCGATAATAAAAAATTTAAGAATTTAAATAATTATTGGCCAACAAGAATTATCAAGTCAAATTCAGAATTATTTGTAAGAATCATATATAAATTTAGTAATAATAATTTTAGGGAAAAAATAAAATATCTATGGCTAAAAGTATTTTGGGAGAGCTATGGACATTTTGGTATTTCAAAAAATAAGGATTGTTTTTTAATTAATTTAGATAGTCATAAACAAAGGCCTAAAGAAGTTTTTGAAATTTCATTAAATAATAAATATACGGCTTTTGCTATAAAAACTGATTTACTTGGTTGCTTTGATGACTCAGTAAATACTGTGGTTGAATACTGTGAAGGAATTGTAGAGAAAAATGATATTTTAACAATCGGTGAGAGTCCACTTGCGATTATGCAAAATAGATATATTGCTCCTCAAAATTTAGAATGTAGTTTATTTTCGAAAGCTTTATGTTATTTTTTTCACCCCACAAGCAGTCTCGCAACAGCTTGCGGCATGCAATTATTAATAAATAAAATTGGAGTCACAAGAATAACCTTTGCATTAATTGTTGGTTTTCTTTTTAAATTAGTTGGGATTAAGGGGATGTTTTATAGATTAACTGGTTCAGAATCATCTCTAATTGATGATATAAGCGGTACAGTCACACCTTATGACAAAAGTATAGTCATGGGACCTCTTAATGCGGATTTATTTTGTAAGGAACTCTCGAAATATCTAAATATAGATGTTGCTGTAGTCGATGTTAACGATCTTGGAGGTGTGAAAGTCTTAGCTAGTTCAAATAAGACAGTAAATAAAATACTCATAAGAAACTTAATATCTAATCCAGCTGGCAATGGAGATGAAAAAACTCCTATAGTGTTAATAAGAGAAAAAAAGTAAATGAAAAAAGATACCTCTAATTCTTTTCAATCTAAAAAAGAAATGGAAGTAACTTTTGAAGAACTCCATATACGTCACATTAACCTTCTAATAGATATCAAAAATAAGGAATTGAATAATTGGTTCTTAAAGATGGCAATTATAAATACCTTTGATGACTTAAAAATCTTTTTAAATAATCTTAAAAAAAATAAAAAAAAATGCATAATTGCTATATCTGGAAACGAAATTATTGGTTATTTGAATATTTTTCCTTTAAACAAAAAAGAGACTTGTTTAAAAATATCTAAGCCCAAGTTAATTAACAGCAAGTGTTCTTTGATAGATAAAAAACTAACTTTAGGATTGATAAATAAATCTATCTCAATAAAAGATATCAAAACTTCAAGTTGGATAATTAACTCTGATATAAATAATCTTGAACTTATATCAACCTCAAGAGAATTAGGCTTCCAACCTTTAGGAGAAATAATACTTTGGGATGGTTGCCACCTAAATAAATCAATAAAGCAAAATACACATGATTATGCATTAATTAATGAATTCCAAAACATAAATAAACAAAATATATTGAAAATAGTTAATTTCATAAGATCAAATCAATCTCCCTTAATAAGAAATATTTTAGATTTTGATCAAGACGACATCCTTAAAAGAAATAACTCTAAAAGTGGTGCCTTAATATATGAAAATTCTGTTTTATGTACAATTTTAAAAGATATAAATTATCAAAACGAAGAAATTTATACTTTAACTATAAGTAGATATTGGGATAAGAGATTCGATTCTATTTTAAAAGAATTTATAAAAAGTTTTTTTGAAAAATCACCTGTTTCATATTTAAAAACCTATAAAGAAAATTCTCAATTAAATCTTTTTCTCGAAGAATGTAATCTCAAAGAAAAAAATCAAGAAATTATTCTTATCAGGAATACAATAGTGAAGAATGAATCCAAACAAGTAAATAAAATAAATCAATCTTTGGAATCAATCTTTGAAAAATTAAATCCACAAGGTAATCCATATCCATCTCCTTTCCCATTAAAAACAAAGTGAAATTTTGCAAACCCAAACCCAAATCAATATTGAGTTTGGATGTAGGTACCAAAAGAATAGGATTAGCTTATTGTGATCCCCTTTGCATAACATCAAATATACTTCCCGCAGTAAATAGGTTTAAAAATAATCAAGAGATTAAAACTATTAGAAATCATATAGATCAATTAAATTTGACTGGTTTTATTGTAGGTATTCCACTTGATGAGAAAGGTCAAATGACCACTCAAGCTATTGATTGTAAAAAATATGGTCAATTACTTTCAAATGAATTAAAGCTTCCATTTTCTTACGTCAACGAACATAGTTCAACTTGGGAATCTTCAAATAGATTTGGAATAAAAAAAGATAAATCTGGATTAATTGATAGTTTTTCAGCAAAAATAATACTTGAACAATGGATCGAAGAAGGTCCTGAATTAGAAGAATTAGCTGGTAAACGTCAAATAAAATATTAGTATTAAAAAGGATAGATAATTTTTAAATGAAAGAAACCAACTCAAATGATAATTATGATGCACAGACGCTAATATTAAACGACTCAAATGGAAACGAGCTATTTTGTTATCTTGAACAATTAGTAAGTGTTGAAGGACAAGAATATGCTTTATTAACACCAGTTGATACTCCAGTAAGTCTTTTTAAGATAAATGAAAAAGATGAACCAGAACTAATTCAGAAAATAGATAAAAATGAACAAATACTAAAAAATGCCGAAGCGGTTCTTCAAGAACATGATTTAAGACTTATTAGATCTGCAGTTACACTAACAGTATCTGGAGAACTTGAAGAACCAATTTACGATGAATTAGAAGAAGATTACGTCGATGATGATACCGAAAGTTATGAATTACTTGTTAACTTTAATCTTTTTGACCAAGAATATGGCTTATATATTCCACTAGATCCTTTTTTTATTGTGGGTAAATTAAAAGACAAAGGGGCCTTATTAGTTGAAAATGATGAGTTCGACAAAATTCAACCTTTGATTGAAACTGAGCTTGAAAAAAGTAGTTCTTAAAATAAATGAGATCTATCCTAAAAGTTAAATGGGATTCAAACTTACCAATATATGCTATTTCTCAATCTGAGTTGCAAAAAAAAGGAATTCATTATTTATTGATAGACGTGGATGGGACTCTAGTTAATAGAAAATCAAATGTAATACCAAAATCTGTAAAAAATTGGATAATAGAATCTAAAAAACTTTTCTCCTTATATCTAATAAGTAATAATCCATCAAAAAAAAGAATCGCAAAAATAGCGAAAGAGTTAAATTTAAGGTATAAATACAATGCATCAAAACCAAGAAAAAAGGTAACATTGTCTGTTATCAAAGAAATTGGCAGTGAGCCAAAAAATATAGCTATTATTGGCGACAGAATTTTTACAGATATAATTGTTGGGAATAGATGTAATATAAAAACAATATTAGTTAAGCGATTAAATAGAGATGGCTTGCCTATAAAATTTAATTTAACTTTGATAATAGAAAAATTAATTTCTCATTTTATAAAATGAAAACTTGGGTTATAAAAATTGGTACTAGTATTTTAAGAGGAACAGAGGAAACATCTACAGAAGAAGTTATTGAAAGCCTTTCTAAATCCTTCACAAATTTTCTTTCAAAAGGCAACAAATTAATTTTAGTAACTAGTGGAGCCGTTGGATTAGGTTGCCAAAAATTAAATATTAAAACGAGACCAAACGATTTAAGTACCCTTCAAGCTACTGCTGCAGTAGGTCAAGTTAATTTAATGTCCTTGTACGATAAAGTATTTACTAAATTAGGTCACAATATTGCTCAAATTTTAATAACTAAAGCTGATTTCAATTCACGAGAATCCTTTAATAATGCTTCTAAAACTTTAAAAAAATTAATCGATTTGAATGTTATTCCAGTAGTAAACGAGAATGACACTGTAGCAAATGAAGAGCTTAAATATGGAGATAATGATACCCTCTCTGCTTTAGTTGCCTTAGCTGTAAATGCTAACAAGCTTATTTTATTAACAGATATTGAAAATCTATACTCTAAAGATCCTCGTAATAATAAAGATGCGCAACCTATTAAAGAAGTACATAATAGTGAATTAAAAAAAATTAAAGATAAAAATATTCAAAACTCAAATAATGAATGGGGAACAGGAGGAATTTCTACAAAATTAATTTCTGCAGAAATAGCAACAAAAGGAGGAGTTGAAGTCCAACTAGTAGATGGAACTAATAAAAACAACTTAATTGAAATTTTTAATGATAATAAAATTGGTACTTTATTTCATCCAGTAGAAAAACCTATAGGAAACAAAAAAAGTTGGCTTTCACATGCAATACAAACAGTAGGTAAAATCACTTTAGATGATGGAGCTTCTTTTGCAATTAAAAAAAAAGGTGCCTCACTTTTAGCGGTTGGTGTAAAGAATGTAGAAGGAAACTTTACAGCTAATCAGGCAGTTAAAATTGTAAATATAAATGATAAAGAAGTTGCAAAAGGTTTAGTTTCAATAAGTAGCGACAAATTAAGAAGTATCTTAAATAATAAAGAAAATAACAACCCCTCGATAATTGTCGTACACAGAGATGTTCTTGCTCTCTCTTAGAAAAATTAAAACTGAAAAATGCTTTTAAGTGATTTAGTTGAACTAATAAAAAAAGGAAATTCAGATTTTCTTAGTGCTAATATTTTTGAAGATTTAAATATAGAAGATGCTGCCTCATTAGATGCTGCAGTTAACAATCAAATATCTTTTTTAGAAGAAAATAATATCCTTAAAGAAAAATTAGATCTTACTAAAGCATCAGCAATAATAACAACTAATAACGATGAAATCATCAGTGCCCTAAAGAAACTCAATGTATCAAACATAATAGTTAAAAATCCAAGGATTGCATTTGCAGAAGTATTGGATTGTTTATATAAAACTATAAATTTCAAACCAGGGATTCACGCTTCAGCGGTTATAGATAAAACAGCAATAATTGGAGCAGATTGCCATATTGGACCTAATGTATATATTGGAGAAAATACTGTAATTGGTAACAATAATAAAATTCTTCCTGGAGCATCAATTTTAGGCAATGTTCGAATAGGCGATAATAATATAATTCATCCAAATTGTGTTATTTACGAAAATACCACTCTAAAAAGTAATTGTGTAATTAATTCAAATTCTGTTATTGGATCAGAAGGATTTGGTTTTATTCCTAAAGATGGCAAATGGGTAAAGATGCCTCAAAAAGGTGGTGTAAAAATTATGAGTTTTGTAGAAATTGGAACGAATTGTTGTATTGATAGACCCGCAGTAGGATTTACTTTAATTGATGAGGGAACAAAGTTGGATAATTTAGTACAAATAGGTCATGGGGTTAAAATTGGTAAGAATTGCGCATTCGCAGCTCAAGTTGGTATCGCGGGAGGAGCAAGTATTGGAGATGGTGTTATTTTGGCAGGGCAAGTAGGAGTTAATAACAGAGTAAAAGTTGGGAATAATGTCATAGCGAGTTCAAAATGCGGGATCCATTGCGATATAGAAGATGGCAAGGTAATTAGTGGTTTCCCCGCAATGGGAAATAAATCATGGCTAAGGAGTTCAAGTATTTTTAAAAAATTACCAGAATTAGCAAAAAAACTTAGACAATTAGACAAGCAATAATTTATTGTTCTATATAAACTAAAATTTTAATGAAGAAATATAAAATTGTTTTATTATCAGGGGACGGAATTGGACCAGAGATTTCAGAAGTTTCAAAAAAAATTTTACAAAAGCTTTCAAAAAAACATAATTTTGATATTGAGATTATTGAGAAATTATTTGGAGGTATCGCTTATGAAAAATATGGGAATCCTGCTCCAGAGGAAACACTAGATCAATGCAAGAAAAGTGATGCAGTACTTTTAGCATGTGTTGGTGATATTAAATATGACTCTCTAGCGAGAGAATTAAGACCTGAAAGTGGTTTACTTAAGTTAAGATCTGCCTTAAACCTTTTTGCAAATATCAGGCCTGTCAAAATAAGAAAATCTCTTGTAGGTGCAAGTTCATTAAAAAAAGAGATTGTTGAGAATGTAGATCTTATTGTTGTAAGAGAATTAATAGGCGGCATTTATTTTGGAAAACCAAGAGGACATATAACAAATACAAAAAACCTAAAAGCGTTCAACACGATGGTTTATGAATCAGCCGAAATAGAGAGAATAACTGAAATAGCAATAAAAATTGCCAACCAAAGAAATAAAAAAATATGTTCTGTAGATAAATCAAACGTTCTAGAGGTTAGTCAATTATGGAGAGATACAGTTTTAAATATCTCGTCAAAAGATAAAAATATATCTTTAACAAATATGTACGTTGATAATGCAGCAATGCAATTAGTTAGAGATCCTAGTCAATTCGATGTGATTTTAACAAGTAATTTATTTGGTGATATTTTAAGTGATTTAGCCGCAATGTTAACTGGTTCTATTGGTATGCTTCCCTCCGCATCTCTAAACAATGATGGTCCAGGAGTTTTTGAACCTGTTCATGGTTCAGCTCCTGATATAGCCGGTAAAAATATAGCAAATCCTATTGCAATGCTTCTGTCCGCTTCAATGATGCTGAAGATTGGATTAAATGAAGAAGAAGCCTCAGAAAATTTAGAAACTGCCGTTGATAATGTTTTATCTAAAGGATTTAGAACAGCAGATTTAGCTGATGGATCTTCCAAAGTATTATCTTGCAGCGAAATCGGAGATAAAATAAAAGATGAAATTTAAAAAAATTAATAAATAAAAAATTTTTTTAAGTTGAACATAAAGTTGGCAGATGACCTGTCAGAATCATTAAGATATTGCCTAAAAAAAATGTCAAAAAGTCATCCAGTAGTTGCTGTAACAGGATCTTCAGGAGCAGGAACGAGTACAGTAAAAAGAGCCTTTGAGCATATTTTTGCCAGAGAAGATATTGTTCCCGCAGTTGTAGAAGGTGATAGTTACCACAGATTTGAGAGAATGCCTATGAAAAAAGCTATGGCAGAGGCTCTTTCAAAAGGTGAAAATTTTTCTCACTTTGGTCCAGAGGCTAATCTTTTTGACAAGCTAGAGGAACTTTTTAAAATCTATGGTGAAACTGGAGGAGGAAAGAAAAGATATTATCTACATAGTCTTGAAGAAGCAGAAGAACATAATACAAGACTTGGGACATCATTAGAACCTGGGCAATTTACCCCATGGGAAGATATTCCTGAGGGAACAGACGTACTTTTTTATGAAGGTTTGCATGGCGGGGTAGAAGGTGATGGATACAATGTGGCTTCTTATGCTGATTTACTTGTTGGGGTAGTTCCTATAACAAATTTAGAGTGGATTCAAAAAATCCATAGAGATAATGCAGAAAGAGGTTACTCAGCGGAAACCATTGTGGATACTATTTTGAGAAGAATGCCTGATTATATAAATCACATTTGTCCACAATTTAGCAAAACTGATATTAACTTCCAAAGAATTCCCACAATTGACACTTCCAATCCTTTCATATGCAGGAATATCCCAACTCCTGATGAGAGTTTTGTAATCATACATTTCAGAAAAGGGGCAAGAGAGAAATGGGGGATAGATTTTCAATACTTGCTTGGAATGATTAATGATTCATTTATGTCAAGTCCAACAAGTATCGTTGTAAATGGTGGGAAAATGGGTTTCGCAATGGAACTAATTCTTACTCCAATAATTCATAAAATGATTGAGGAGAAAAATAAATAACAATTATTATTCTATTATCAACTCAAATCATTATATTTTTAACTTTTAGAAGTTTCTAATCTAGAAAATCTCAAATTTTTATATATCTTTCTTGATAAAAGTACCTTGTTTAGATTTAAATAGAAAAAACAGGAAACATTGTGTCATTAATCGACTGGTTTGCCGCAAGGCGTAAAGATCAATTTGTTGGGAAAGTTTCGCAAGATACAGATGAAGGAGATGGTTTATGGGTTAAATGTTCAGAATGCTCACAAGTAGCCTATAGAAAAGACCTAATTTCAAATTTCAATGTCTGTAGTAATTGTGGACACCACAATAGAATTAATAGCGATGAAAGGATAAATATAATTGCTGACAAAAATTCATTCGAAGAGTTTGATAGTTCACTAAGTCCAACAGATCCTTTAGGTTTTAAAGATAGAAGATCATATGCTGATCGAATTAAAGAAAGTCAAGCAGGCACAGGTTTAAGAGATGGAGTCGTGACAGGTATCTGTTCTGTAAATTTAATGCCTTTAGCGTTAGCTGTTATGGATTTTAGATTTATGGGAGGATCAATGGGTTCAGTAGTTGGTGAAAAAATTACACGGATAATTGAGAAAGCAACTTTAGAAAATTTTCCAATTCTTATTGTTTGTGCATCAGGGGGGGCAAGGATGCAAGAAGGCATGTTAAGTCTCATGCAAATGGCAAAAATATCTGGAGCATTAAAAAAACACAAAGAAAAAAATCTTCTATATATGCCCTTATTAACTCATCCAACCACTGGTGGCGTAACAGCAAGCTTTGCAATGTTAGGGGATTTAATTTTGGCGGAACCTAAAGCTCTTATTGGATTTGCTGGAAGAAGGGTTATAGAACAAACATTAAGAGAAAAATTACCCGATAATTTTCAAACAGCTGAATATCTTCTTGATCATGGTTTTGTTGATGTAATAGTTAAAAGGAAAGATCTCAAGGATACTCTGACTAAAATTTTAAAAATTCATGGTGTAAAAGAACATGCAAAAGTAAATATATAAAATGAGAATTATTTCAAATTTATTTTATTTTTCTTTGAGCCTTTTATTTTTTATTTTAAATTTTGCTCCATATTCATATGGGATAGGAAATGTTGACTGGGTCCTCCTAAAAGAAAATAATGAAGGGAAAGAATGGCTTGATAAAGGTAGTATCAAACTGCTTACAAATGGTGAAATAAGTGTCTTAACAAAGTTTTTTAAAAATCCAACTAGTTCTGATAATGATGGGGCGTTATCACTTTATGTAATGAGAATTAATTGCGATGAAAAAAAGTTCAAAGATACTTCGATAAATGGAATTCCTCAATTTAATTCAAAATGGCAGACCTCTAATAATGATGAACTAATAGATGTTGTTATCGAAAATAGCTGTTCAGAGTTTATTAATTGATAAGAATGAGTACTAAAAATAAATTAAAAATAGCAATCGCAGGACTAGGGTTTGGAAAAAAAGTTCATTTAGAGGCATTAAAAGAGTCGGATTATTTAACTCCTGTAGCTATTTATCATTACGAGAAAAAGCAAAAATCGATATTAGAAAAAGAAACGGGCTTAGATTTTTTTCATAATTGGGAAGACTTAGTTAAATCTCCAGAAATTGATGGGATTATTATTGCTACCCCTCCTGAATCAAGATTTAAATTAGCAAAAAGGGCACTTGAGAATAATAAAAATTTACTTCTAGAAAAACCCGTTTCAATATCTTCCTCTGAAATTGAAGAGCTTCAGAGAATATCTTTGATTAATAACTTAAGTGTATGTGTTGATTTCGAATATAGAGCAGTACCCCTTTTTCTTCAGACCAAAAAACTTATTGATGGAAATATTTTAGGAGATATATATTTAGTCAAATTAGATTGGTTAATGGGCAGCAGATCCGATCCTAAAAGAACTTGGAATTGGTATTCTTTGGAAGAAAAAGGTGGAGGAGTTATTGGAGCCTTAGGAACTCACGCATTCGATAT
Source organism: Prochlorococcus sp. AG-442-N17 (assembly GCA_003212375.1). Lineage (GTDB taxonomy): Bacteria > Cyanobacteriota > Cyanobacteriia > PCC-6307 > Cyanobiaceae > Prochlorococcus_A. Next base: position 22,272 of record QCPY01000001.1, read on the forward strand.
GTTGAATTGGTTTTTTGGAGAATCAATAAATGTATCTGGCAAGTTAGAAACATCAATCAAAAAAAGACCTTTACCTAACTCATCTGCTTTAAATGATGTTACTAGTGAGGATGTTTGTCTCGCTAATATAGAAATATCAAACTACAGCTCCAATCTTATTCCCTGTCAGGTATCTTTATCATCGATTTCTAAAAATGGTAGAGGATTTAGTTTAGAAATATATGGTAGCGAAGGTTCACTTATCCTTAAAAGTGAGAACCAAAAAGATTATGTCCATGGTTTTAATTTGAAATATTCAAACAACGAAAATAAAATACAAAACCTAACTGCAGATTCAAGTTTTAATTTTGAAAAAACATGGACTGATGGGAGGATAGCTCCAGTTTTGAGAATTCAAAATTTATGGGCTGAGAGTATAATTAACAGAACACCTGTAATCCCTGGCTTATCTGAGGGGCTTGCTAGTCATAAAGTTTGCGAAGCCATAAGAGAATCTTCGAAAAGTGGATTAAGAATCAAAATTTAAGGCTTTACACTTATATGTAGCAATTATCACCCGATAAAGTATTGGATTGATTTTATTTTTTTTTCATATTCTGGAAAAATCAATTGAAATGAATTATTAAAGAATGGCTTTAAATTATTACAAAAATGAGCTTAAAGAAAATGCTCAATTGCTAGCTTCTAAAGGAAAAGGGATATTAGCGGTAGATGAATCCACTAAAACAGTAGGTAAAAGACTCGCTGGAATTGGCGTTGAGAATACTGAAGAGAATAGGAAGGCATATAGAGGAATGCTTTTTACCACAGAAGGTCTTGGAAAATATATAAGCGGTGCAATCCTCTTTGAAGAAACTCTTTATCAAAATCACCAAGATGGTGAGTCAATGGTTAAGAAACTAAATGATTTAGGTATTATTCCAGGTATAAAAGTCGATAAAGGTCTAAATCCACTTCCTGGAGGAGGAGATGTAGAAACTTTTTGCTCTGGACTAGATGGGTTAGTTGAAAGAGCAGCAAAATATTATGAGCAGGGTGCAAGATTTGCAAAGTGGAGAGCAGTTCTGCAAATTACAAGCGATGGTTGTCCTTCAAAACTATCAATTCAAGAGAATGCTTGGGGACTTGCAAGGTATGCAAGATCTGTTCAAGAATCTGGTTTGGTACCAATTATTGAACCTGAAATCTTAATGGACGGTGATCATACTATTGAAAAAACTGCTGAAGTCCAAGAAGAGGTAATAAAGCATGTTTATATTGCCTGTCAAGCAAATGGAGTTTTACTAGAAGGAACTCTATTAAAACCCTCTATGACAGTTAATGGAGCAGATTGTCCAACAAAGGCTGATCCTATGAAAGTTGCTGAAATGACAATCAGAACTATGGAAAGATGTGTTCCTGCATCAGTTCCTGGAATAGTATTCTTATCAGGAGGGTTAAGCGAAGAAGCTGCTTCTGTTTATTTAAATAATATGAACACTCTTTACAGGAAAGCTTTATGGAATGTTTCATTCTCCTATGGAAGAGCATTGCAGCACTCATGCTTAAAAGCCTGGAAAGGAAGCGACGTTAAAGGAGGGCAAAAAGCATTGATAGCAAGAGCTCAAGCAAACTCTGAAGCTTCAAAAGGTGCCTATGTAGCAGGATCTCAACCTTCATCTGATGAGCAATTGTTTGTAGCAGGCTATACTTACTAACTAAAAAAAATCCAAAAATATACTCTGGGTCATAAAATTAGTTTCTTTAATTTAGTGTTTTGTATATCTAATGACGTGACATTTGATACCTATTTATACTAAACTCTCGGAAACATATGCTTCATATAGCATTTAACTTATTTTAATTATGGCCCTCGTTCCTCTAAGACTACTTTTAGATCACGCTGCTGAGAATGGTTACGGTATTCCAGCTTTCAATGTTAATAATCTTGAGCAAGTTCAAGCAATCATGGAAGCAGCCTATGAAACTGATAGTCCTGTAATCCTCCAAGCTTCAAGAGGGGCAAGAAATTATGCAGGAGAAATTTTCCTACGTCATCTAATACTTGCCGCTACAGAAACATATCCGAATATTCCAGTGGTAATGCATCAAGACCATGGTAATGAGCCATCAACATGCTATTCAGCAGCAATAAATGGTTTCACATCAGTAATGATGGATGGTTCTTTAGAGGCAGATGCAAAAACACCCGCTAGTTACGAATATAATGTTGCAGTTACTAAAAAAGTAGTTGATTTTGCTCATTCAGTTGGAGTTAGTGTTGAAGGAGAGTTGGGTTGCTTAGGTTCATTAGAAACAGGGAAAGGTGAGGCAGAAGATGGTCATGGATTTGAAGGTGAACTTTCTACAGATATGCTTTTGACTGATCCTGAAGAAGCGGCAGATTTTGTTGCCAAAACAAAAGTTGATGCATTAGCAATTGCCATAGGTACAAGCCATGGTGCATATAAATTCACAAGGAAGCCTACAGGAGAAGTTCTTGCAATAAGCAGAATTGCTGAAATTCATAAAGCACTTCCAAATACCCATCTTGTAATGCATGGATCTAGCTCAGTTCCTCAGGAATGGTTGGATATTATTAACAAATATGGTGGTGAAATTCCTCAAACATATGGAGTTCCTGTTGAAGAAATTCAAGAGGGAATAAGAAATGGAGTGAGGAAAGTCAACATTGATACCGACAACAGACTTGCTTTCACTGCTGCGGTAAGAGAGGCAGCATTTGCTGACAAGGCAAACTTCGACCCAAGACATTTCAACAAACCTGCTAGAAAATACATGAAGCAAGTTTGTCTTGACAGATACAAGCAGTTCTGGTGCGAAGGTCAAGCAAGTAAGATCAAACAAAACAGCACTAATTATTTTGCTGATCTTTACGCTAAAGGTGATTTAGATCCAAAAGTAAAAGTTACTGTATAATTCATATCTAATTCAAACAAAAAAGACCTCCAAAATTGGGGGTCTTTTTTTTATTTCACTATTAATGATTTTAATGTAAAAAGACCATCAGTCCCACCAATTGTCTCGTCACATGCACGCTCTGGATGAGGCATTAAACCTAGAACATTTCCTTTCTCATTAGTTATGCCTGCGATATCGAATGAGGATCCATTAGGATTATTTTTATATCTCAAAGCTATCAATTCATCATCTACAAGTTTTTTTAAGGTATCAGAATCACAATGATATCTTCCTTCACCATGCGCTATTGGCAACTTAATAGTTTGTTTTTCATCTCCATTATTAAACCAACCTCCTTTTGAAGAAACAATATCAAGTTCAACATCATCACAGATAAAATTAAGGTTTTTGTTTGCAGTAAGGGCACCAGGTAAAAAGCCTGATTCTGTCAAAATTTGAAACCCATTACAAATTCCTAAAACTCTTTTTCCGCTTTTAACAAACTCATCCAAAGCATTTATTAATGGAGAGAATCTCGCAATTGCTCCGCATCTTAAATAATCACCATAGCTAAATCCTCCGGGTAAAACTATTGCATCTACCTCGCTTAAATCTGAAGACTCATGCCATAGGTATTTTGTTCTTATGTCTAAACAACCTTCCAATGCCCATGAAACATCACGATCACAATTAGAACCAGGGAAGACAACAATTCCTACAATAAAATTATCCATCTTATAATTTTTCTAGTGAATACTCATAATCTTCAATAACAGTATTTGCAAATAACCTATCACACAATAAATCAATTTTTTCTCTTACTTCGTTTTCCCCATTACCTTCTATTTTTACTTCAATCATTTTTCCTATACGTAGTGATTTTATCCCCTCGGCTCCAAGTTTTATAGAAGCAGATTTGGTAGCCTCTCCTGCTGGATCTAAAACTGAGGGTCTTAGTCTTACAAAAACTTTTACAGCAAATTGGTCCAATTAAAAATTAATTTCTATTAGAAGATTAGTTTAAAATTTAATAAAAAGTACTCTTGATTAATAAACAAATATTTTTTACCTTAGGTTTTTCTGAATTATTAAATGTTTATGTAGCCTTTACCAAAACAAACTAAGCAAGTTCTTCTTAAATTTTCAGGTGTTTTAAAATTTCCTGACCCTCCACATTTGGAACATTTAATTTTATCAATAGAAATTGCATCATCAGAGAGAATTTCTTTTAAAGCAATTTGTGAATTTTCCATTTAGGACTCTAAACTCTTCTAAGTATCCCGACAGGTAACTATAAAATCAAATCCTTATTTTTGGGTCACTTAAAATCTTAAATTTCTCTTTAATTTTTTTATTCAAAATTTTTATCGATTTTTCATCGAAGGCAATGATAACTAATTCAAGACCAGCATTATCTTTTGGTCTCCAACAATGAACTGGAGCCTCTTCAAACCATGTATTTATTTTTTTCCCAACTATTTGTATTTGTAAAGGCAATAATTTATTTGGTATCCATATTCGTCCTTTTATTCGAAGAATATTTAATTCATCCAAGATTTTTGACATCTCTTTTTCAAAGTCATTTTTTTCAAGGAAATAATTTAATTTAATTGAATCTGATATAAGCTCAACATGATTATGATCATGTTCTTCAGTTAAAAATTCTTTATAAGTCTCTTTTTTAAATTTAAAATCAAAAAGGTAATTTAAATCAATTTTGCCATTTTTCGATTTGAGAACTGGCACAGATGAGTTTAAACTTTCCTTGATTTTGTTTTTTACAAAGTCAAATTGATCATCATTTAAGATGTCTGATCTAGAGACTAAAACGATATCAGAGACTTCAAGTTGTTCCTGAAAAAGTTCTTCAATAGAGGCGTTGTGATCAATTTTATCTGTATCATTATATTGTTTTGTTATTTTATTTAGATCATTAATTGGTGAACCATTAAGCATTGACTCTCCATTAACGATACCAACTACAACATCAAGGTAGATAGAAGACCTAATTTCAGGCCAGTTAAGTGCTTGAATTAAGGGAATTGGTAGTGCCAAACCACTTGTTTCGATAATTATTGATTCAATAGGAGGATTAAATTCGAGAAGAGCTTTTATTGATGGGACAAAATCATCTTGAACAGTACAACATAAACATCCATTATTTAATTCAATTACGCACTCTTTTTCTGTTTCATCACATCTATCGCAGCTTTTAATCAAATCACCGTCAATTCCAACATCACCAAATTCATTGATTATTAAACCGAATTTTTTATTACTCTCTTTTAATAGATATCTTAGAAAAGTTGTTTTACCTGAGCCAAGAAAACCGGAAACAACTATTACTGGTATTTTTTTTTTCATCCTTATTGATTAACACCCTAGGCTATATTCTGTACTTTCTCCTGTAGAACTATTTATGCCATTAGCAATCGCGCATAATTGTTTTTGTTGTGTACGACTAAGAACAGCATCAGTAAAATCTGCACCATCTATTATTGCTCCCTCGAAATTACTCTCCATTAATAAAGCATTCGTAAAATTAACATCCGAGAGATCTGCATCTGTAAAGTCAGTTGCATAAGCTAGTGCATCTCTTAAATTGGCTCCATTAAACTTTGAGTTTTGTAATTTACTATTATTGAATACCGCACCTTCTAAATTACTTTGACTGAAATTAAACCCATTTAAATCAAACTTAACGTATTCGTTACCGCTTAAATCTTGACCATGCATATCTGGCTCTAAATTAAGGTCTTGTTGGTTTCTAATCTCAGGAGGTCTTTTAGCCCATGCAGAATTTACAGAATTAAAAAATAAAATCCCAACGAATAACAAAGTAATTAATGCATTCTTTAGTGTAGGGAAAACAATTGATTTAATCATAATAAGACTGTATTTTAGAACTTAGGTATTTAAAGTTGGTAAGAGTATCTTATAGGAAAATATATGGCAATGTCACTAAAGGTTATTGTTCCTCCTCATCCATTAATAAAACATTGGCTATCAATATTACGAGAAAAAAACACCCCGAATATTTTGTATTCAACAGGATATGAACAATTAGGGAAATGGCTTACATATGAGGCATTACGGAACTGGCTACCATATAAAAAAGAAATAGTAAATACTGATAATGGTGATGCAGAAGGTTTTTTTATTAATAACGATTATCCAATTAAAGTCCTCTCAATGATGCCTGAAGGCTTATCTCTTTGGTTTGGATCTAAAGAAGTAATTCCTAATTCAACACTTTCATTAGGAAAACTTCCTAAGAGTATTGAGTCAAATGAAGGTATTATATTTTATTCGGAACAAATAACGACAACATCAGTAACATTAGAAACTTTAAAAAAATTAAAGGAGTTAGGAGTTGATTCCAATAGGATTTTGTTAATAGCCGCTATTTGCTCAAATAAGGGATTGAATGAAATTGCAAAATTATTCCCTAATCAGGTAATTTATACATCTTGCATAGATGAGGAAGACGATAACACAAAACTATTGGTTCCTGGTATTGGGAATCCTTTATTGCGATTGAGTACTATATTTCAAGATAAGAACTAATATATAATGTAAGAGTAAATATTTTACCAATGTCTGATTACAGAGATTCGTCTTCAAATAACTTTTTATCATTAATAAGCGGGGCTTTCATAGGGGCTGCAGGTCTAGCTTGGTGGTTAATATCTGAAGCAGACAAAAGGAAGGAGGAAAAAAAACAAAAAGCTATGATGTATTCCTCCAGAATTCAAGATGGCTCTGAAGCGATTGATTCAAATGAAAATATAAATGAAGTCGAAGGAGAGAATCTAGAGAAGAAAGTTGAACAACTTAATTCTGCAATTGCTGATGTAAGGAAGCAACTTGAAGAGTTGGGGCAATAGAATAAAAAAGGTTCTCAAATAATATGAATAAACTTAGATCATCTGCAATAACCCAAGGTGTGCAAAGATCCCCTAACAGATCGATGTTAAGAGCTGTTGGATTTAATGATGAAGATTTTAATAAACCTATTATTGGAGTTGCAAATGGATACAGCACCATAACGCCATGCAATATAGGTTTAAATAAGTTAGCTCTCAGAGCTGAAGAATCAATAAAAAGATCCGGTGCGATGCCTCAAATGTTTGGAACGATCACAGTAAGTGATGGCATTTCTATGGGAACAGAGGGCATGAAATATTCACTAGTTTCAAGAGAAGTTATTGCTGATTCAATAGAAACAGCATGCAATGCTCAGAGTATGGATGGAGTGCTTGCTATTGGTGGATGTGATAAAAATATGCCAGGTGCAATGATAGCAATTGCAAGAATGAATATCCCCTCAATTTTCATTTATGGAGGGACAATTAAACCTGGGAAATTACATGGAGAAGATCTTACTGTTGTTAGTGCATTTGAAGCTGTTGGACAATTAACATCTGGCAAAATCAATGAAGAAAGACTAATCCAAGTTGAGAAAAATTGTATTCCAGGTGCCGGTAGCTGTGGAGGGATGTTTACAGCTAATACAATGTCTGCGGTTATTGAAGTATTAGGTTTGAGTCTTCCTCACAGTTCAACTATGGCTGCTGAAGATCTTGAAAAAGAACTAAGTGCAGATAAAAGTGCTGAGATACTAGTCTCCGCAATAGAAAAAGATATAAGACCTTTAGACCTGATGACTAAGAAAGCTTTTGAAAATGCAATATCAGTCATTATGGCAATTGGGGGTTCAACAAATGCGATATTGCACATTTTAGCCATTGCAAATACTGCAGGCATAGATATCAACATTAATGATTTTGAGAGAATAAGACAAAAAGTACCCGTAATTTGTGACCTTAAACCGAGTGGGAAATATGTTACGGTTGACCTTCATAATGCAGGCGGGATTCCACAAGTAATGAAAATACTTTTAAATGCAGGATTAATTCATGGTGAATGTAAAAACATTGAAGGCAAAACCATCTCAGAATACTTACAGAACATTCCAGATAAGCCTCCAGCAAATCAAAATGTTATACGAGACATAGATGATCCTCTATATAAAAAAGGACATCTAGCAATTTTAAAAGGCAACTTAGCAAGCGAAGGTTCTGTAGCGAAAATTAGCGGAGTTAAAAACCCTGTTCTAACGGGTCCAGCAAAGATATTTGAAAGTGAAGAGGACTGTTTGAAATCAATATTAGATAACGATATAAAAGCAGGAGATGTTGTTGTCATTAGAAACGAAGGGCCTGTAGGAGGGCCTGGAATGAGAGAAATGTTAGCACCAACATCTGCAATTGTTGGTCAAGGACTGGGAGAAAAAGTAGCCTTAATTACGGACGGTAGATTTAGCGGTGGTACCTATGGTCTAGTTGTGGGCCACATAGCTCCAGAGGCTGCTGTTGGTGGAAATATTGCTCTAATAAAAGAAGGTGATTTAATTACCGTAGATGCTGTAAAACAACTAATTGAAGTTGATTTATCTGATGAAGAATTAGAAAAAAGAAAAAAAAATTGGACAAAACCTATAAGAAAATACAAAAGAGGCATACTTTCAAAATATTCGAGAATCGTAAGCACATCAAGTTTAGGAGCAGTTACTGATTTATAAATCAGTTAAAGGTTTATTTAATTAATCAATCAATGTAACTTTTTATCCTATTTGCTAAATTTTCTAATCTAGCGCTGTACTTTGGTGAGTCGCATTTTTTTCCATTATTGCTATCCATCCATAATGTTTTAACTCCACACCATAACAATGGTTCATCAGGAAAATTAAGCTTAGAGACAACTAACACCAACTCCTTATTTGATTTAAAAAGTTCTAATTCAAGATCGTAAATTTCTAATCTTTTACCTTCTTTATCTCGACATAAGATATTAACGGTCAAATCAATATCTTCTTCTTCGCTTTCGTATTCACCATTTATTTTTACGACAGAGTGAACAAAAGGTTTATTTGTTAAATCTGCGGACTTAGCGATCAAGCTCTCGATACTTTTATTAGGTGGATTTTCAAATAACACTTATTGATTTAAATAAAACTTTTATCGAACCCTGTTTAAACTCTTCATTAGGTAATCCATCATCACCGAACTTAGAGTGAAGTAGTTGCAATCTTTTGATTTTAGATGGCTTGAATTTAAATGGAAAACGTACCTTGTTAGCTCTCACTGAAGCTTTTAGCTCACTAAAAGGAATTTGAACATTTGTTGTCCCAAATTTTTTTGTAGGGAATGATTTAATCCACCTGAGTCCACCGGGAATAAATTCGGTTAGTCCCAGTAGATCATCTTCACAAGCGACAGCAAATTTAAAAGTTCTTCCTTGTCCATCAATATTTAATTCAAAAGATGAATATTCAGAAATATCTAAAGAAGGTTTATATATAGACGATCTACAACTAACAAATCCTCCTGCTTTCTCGACAATATTACCCTTTAATATCAAACCAGAATTTGAAATTTCACAAAAAGCTGAGCTTGATCCCCCCATAACAGTATCATTTAGTGTTTTCCAACCATTGAAATCCTTTTTCTGGAATAAAAATTTTTTCTTACTCATTAAAAAATCTAGATTGTATATAAACTTTAACTAAATTTCTAGTTCTTTTGCTGATTCTTGATCACAAAATATTGAAATTTGATTCATGGATTTTATTAATTTTGATGGTGTTCTATCGGGAGATTCTTTTTCATCTAATAACCTCTCAAGAGCAATTCTTTTAGAGGCTCCACTAACTAAAAATACTATCTTTGATGAGGCTGAAAGGACCTTTGGAGTTAACGAAATTCTTTTTAAACCTTTACCTTCATTAAAAATCACAAAATCATCAACATTATTATTTTTTTGATAAGGAAATAGTGAAGCTGTATGACCGTCATCTCCAAGACCTAACAAAGTTAAATCAAAGGACGGAGGATTTGATCCGCATTTTTCAAATAATTTAGAAATAAATTGATTTTTTGTAACTTCATCATCAGCCTTTAAATCATTAAAAATTTCATAAAAAAAGGCTTTAGATCCAAAATTAGTTAACAATGAATTTTTTAACATTAATGAATTACTTAATTCTGAATTTGGATCAACACATCTTTCATCCCCTAAAAAGACATCAACCATATCCCATCTAAGATCACTATTTGATAAAAGCTGATACACATGTTTAGGCGTTGAACCTCCACTTACACAAAATTTGAATCTATCTTTCTCTTGTAAAGTATGAATAATTTGGCTTTCAATAAACTTAAAAACCGCTGTTGATAATTCTAACTTGTCTTTATATATGTTTATGGTGAATCCATTTTTGACCTTTTCAATCATTTCATCCATTCAGTATGAAAACTACCTTCCTTATCAATTCTTTCATATGTATGAGAACCAAAACAATCTCGCATTGCCTGAACAAGATTCTGAGGAAGTCTATTAGTTCTATAACTATTCAAATAATCTAAAGTACTGGATAGACATGGAATTGGTATACCTGCTTTTGTGGATAAAGAAACGACTTTGGCTAAGTTATCTAATTTTGTCGCAATTTCATTATTGAACCAATCATCGAAAATTAAATTTTTAAGATTAGGATCTTTGTTATAAGCTTCTTGGATTTTACTTAATAATTTTGATCTAATTATGCAACCACCTTTCCATATTTGGGCAATTGACGGCATATTCAAATCATAGTTATATACCAATGATGCTTCTCTTAAAATATCCATGCCTTGAGCATAGCTAGCAATTGTGGCAAGGACTACAGCATCGAATAAAGGTTTCATTCCATCTGATATATTTCCTAAATCAAAATCCTCTATCTCTTTAATTGGTAAAGTTTTTTCAATCTCACTACGTTGATCTTTTAGAGAACTCATTACTCTTGCATTTAAGGAAGCATAAATAGTTGGGACTGATACTCCAAGTTCTAAAGCACTTACAACAGTCCATAACCCAGTACCCTTCTGGCCAGCTTTATCTAATATTTTCTCCACAACATCATCTCCAGTTATCTCATCTTTTGTATTTAGACAAATCTCTGTTATCTCAACAAGATAAGAAGCTAATTCATCAGTATTGTTCCAAATACCAAATACCTCTGACATCTGCTTTCCATTCATACCTTTAACTCTCTTCATAAGGTCATAAGCTTCTGCAAGTATTTGTTCAATTCCATATTCAATTCCATTATGAACAGTTTTTACAAAATGACCTGAGCCTCCTGGTCCAACGTATGCAACACATGGTCCGTCTTCAACTTTGGCGGCCATTTTTGTTAATAGGCTCTCTATTGCATCATATGAGGCCTTTGTACCCCCAGGCATCATACTAGGCCCTTCAAGAGCTCCTTTGGCACCACCTGAGACTCCCATTCCAATGTATCCAAAACTTTTACTTTCAAGAGTATTTACCCTTCTTTCTGTATCTTTAAATTGAGAATTACCACCATCTATTAATAAATCTCCTTCCTCAAGATATCCAGAAATATTGTCTATAACAGCATCTGTTGCCGGTCCAGCTTTTACCATCATTAGGATTCTTCTAGGTCTCTCTAGCTTGTTAACAAATTCTTGAAGAGTTTCAGCTCCCTTTATATTCTTCCCAAGGCCACGACCTTGTAAAAATTCTTCAGTTTTTGAATAAGTTCTATTAAAAACTACACTAGAAAATCCATTTCTCTCTGCGTTAAGAACTAAATTCTCGCCCATAACACCAAGACCTATTAACCCAAAATGTGCCTTGGACATAAAACATAAAAAACTCAATAAATATAGTGTGCCTGCAACTCAACAAAATTGCTCAAAAAAAAATACTTATGTCAGCGAAAAATGATCGAAAAGATTTAAATAACAGTTCCGTTTGCAATAGTTGCATTTTTAACTACCACAACAATTCCATTTCTTATATAGAAGCCTAATTCTGGCTTATCTGCTTCTTCTACTCGATCTTTATTTATGATCACGACATTATCACCAATCCTTGTATTCTTATCAAGAATTGCTCTCTTTACAGTGGTTCCTTCACCTACTCCAAGAGGGGTTCCGCCTCCTTTTCTTAATTCAATTCGCTCTTCAGGCGATTCAAAGAAATCGGCACCCATAACAAGAGTGTCTTCAAGAACCGAATCACTTTCAATCCTGCTTCTCACACCTAAAACACAATGCAAAATACTGCATGACTTTAAGATTGTGCCTTCACAAACTATTGAATCAGTAATTTGAGCATCTACAAGTTTAGAAGGGGGAAGAAATCTAGGTCTTGTGTAAATTGGAAACTTTTCATCATAAAAACTAAATGGGGGTTTTGGTTGCTCAGTTAACGCCAAATTAGACTCAAAGAATGCACCAATAGTTCCAATATCTTCCCAATAATCATCAAATACATAACTTTTAAGAGTATCACCCCTCTTAAGTGCCTCTGGTATAATATCCTTTCCAAAATCTGTATAACTTGGAAATTTATTAAGTAGATCAAAAAGAGTATTTCTGCTAAAAACGTAAATACCCATGGAGGCTAGATAAGGTTTTTTTGCGGCTGATTCCTTAGTTAATCCAAATTTTGAAGTATCTACAGCCATTGCCTTCAACTTCTCTCCAGTAGGCTTTTCACTAAATTCTTTTATATTTCCTAAATCATCTGTTCTCATAAGTCCGAATCCTTCTGCTTGTGCTTCATCAACAGGTAGAGCTGCAACAGTTAAATCAGCTCCATTATCTCTATGATGTTGAACAAACAAACTGTAATCCATCCTATAAAGTTGATCACCAGACAATATCAGATACTCGTCTACATCCCATTCTTGAAATAACCATTGGTATTTTCTTACAGCATCAGCAGTACCCTCAAACCACTTTGGACTATCAGGAGTCTGTTGCGCGGCTAAAACCTCAACAAATCCCTGACCAAAAGGGCCATTAAGATTATAGGTTCTCCCTATATGTCTATTCAAAGATGCACTATTGAACTGAGTCAATACGTACATTTTTTCAATACCTGAATTTATACAATTACTTATTGGGATATCTATTAAACGATACTTACCCGCCAATGGAACAGCAGGTTTCGCCCTCATTTTTGTTAAAGGGTAAAGTCTAGAACCTTTTCCTCCTCCGAGGATAATGGCCAAAACACGCTTCATTCAATCTAATGGAGGTAGAGATACAACTATTTAAAGTAACTGATTATGGGCAGAATTAGAAATAGGAATGGTCAGTTTACAAAGGTATTTCGATAAATCACTAGAAAAACTTAATATAAAGTCAGAAATTTTTAATTATTTTTTCTCATCATCTATCAAAGAGAATAATTTTTCAACTATTTTTAATGATGCTTGCCTTTCCTCTCTTGACTGTGGACTTCTCAGTTTAGTAACTGGTGTATGCAGAATCTTATTAATAATTCCTTTAGTTAAAGCCTCTACAACTTTTCTTTCTCGCGCTGAAAAATCAGGTCCCATTCTACTTAAAGCTTTTTGCAACTCTTCTTTTCTTATTAACTCTAAATCTGACCTTAATTTATTTATAACTGGAACTGCTTCTAAACTTGCCCACCACTCCAAAAAAATGATTCTTTCCTCTTTTACTAAAGATTCAGCCTCTTTTGCTATTTTTTGTCTAAATTCCTGATTCCTAGAAACAACTTCCTCTAAGTCATCAACATCAAAAGAATCTATGAAAGCGTGATTTTTAACATCATTAGAAATATTTCTTGGTACGCCAATATCAATAAATTTAAGTTTGTTTTTTAAACTTATATTTTCAACTCTAGCTAAATCAATAAATGGTTTTTCAGAGGCAGTACTTGTAAAAACAAGAGAAGATGATGATAAGTTTTCATCCAATTCATCTAAATTCTTACAAATAATTTCAAGATCTGGGAAATCTGCAGCAAGATTTACTGCTCTATCAATATTTCTATTTAAAAGAGTAAGTTTATCGCACCCTTTGGATTTCAAATGAGTAATCAAAAGCCTACTCATTCGTCCAGCTCCAACAACAAGAACTTTTTCTGATTGCAAACTTACAAGTCCATCAACACCATGATCTTGTCCGATTTTCAGTTGAGCGAGTTCTACAGCGGCTGAACTAATAGATACGGCTCCAGTTCCTAAATTAGTTTCAGATCTAACTTTCTTCCCTGCACTAACTGATTGACTCAATAATCTATTAAGTATTGGTCCAGTAGATTGATTCTCCTGACCTAATCTCATCATTTTTTTAACTTGCGAGAGGATTTGTCCTTCCCCCAAAACAAGGCTATCTAATCCAGCTGATACTTTCATCAAATGTAAGACTGCTTCTTCTTGTCTAAAATCAAAAAGATGAGGATTTAGATCTTCAAAAGTTAGTTTGGAATAATTTGATAAAAATTCTTTAATTGATGAAATTCCGATTTTTTTATCTTTTACGAGACCATATATTTCTAACCTATTACAAGTACTTAAAATCGAGACCTCTAACACATCAGAGAAAGCTTTTAATGCTCTCAATGATTCTGTTATGGATTGGTCAGGAATACTTAATTTCTCACGCACTTCAACAGGTGCCGTGCGATGACTTAGTCCGACGACAACAATATGCATAAAATTAAAAGTAAATTATTAAAGGCTGATACTCTTAGCACCATCTTTTATATGAACAGTATTTGTAAATCTTGCAGTACTATCTAATGTACTAATTACTAGACTGCTTGTTCTAACACAATCCCTTTCAAATTTAACTCCATCAAATAATAATCCATCGGTTATTCCACTACCAGCGAATACAACATTTTCTCCCGATGCTAATTCATTAGCTTCATAGATTTTATCTATGTCAGTTATGCCCATCTCATCTAGTCGTTTTATGTTTCCTTCTTTTGTGTAATCGGCCCATTCAGAAGTTTGAGCAACTGCTGGATCATAAACTAGTTGTCCTTGAAAATGTCCTCCTAGAGCTCTCATCGCTGCAGCAGAAATAACCCCTTCTGGAGCAGCCCCAATACCCATTAAGCAATGTGTTCCTGTGCCTGCAAAACCACATGCAATCGCAGCTTGAACATCTCCATCAGAAATTGGCTGTACTTTTGCACCACATCCTCGAATTTCTTTTATTAAATCTTTATGCCTAGTTCTATCCATTACAACAACAGTAAGTTCATCAATAGAAAGATTCAAGCAATCACTTAATATCTTTAAGTTCTCAGTAGCTGAGTTCCTAATATCGACTTTTCCTTTTGCTGCTGGAGGCGCAGCTAATTTATTCATGTAGAAATCAGGTGCATTAAATAGTCCCCCAGTGTCTGAGGCAGCTAGTACTGCCATGGATCCTCTCTGATTGTTAGCGCAAAGATTAGTACCCTCACAAGGATCTACCGCAAAGTCAACCCCTGGACCATTGCCACTTCCAACCTCTTCACCGATATATAACATTGGTGCTTCATCACGTTCTCCTTCACCTATAACAATTTTTCCTTTCATTTCAATTTTACCCATTCTTAATCTCATTGCTTCAACAGCAGCAGCGTCAGCCTCATCTTTTTGGCCAAGACCAGTAAGTTTTGCAGATGCGATTGCGGCTTGCTCGACTACTTCGAGAATTTCTTGAATTAAAGTTTGATTCACAATTAAATTTTTAAGATTTTCTTAGAGGTTAAAAATATGTTCTCATAAAAAATGCCTTTTTTATAAGAATTATTTTGCTAATTAGCTTTTTTTAACTCTTTGCAGGTGTTACTTTATCAGGCCGTGCCTTGAAATTAGGAATAAACAGCCAAATATAGTATCTTTATTAAATATTTTAAAAATTAAATGCCCAATTCTAATTCTAAAAATTCAGAAAGTATTAATAGACCAATACAAATTATCCCTTCAGTTTTACCAGCAGACTGGGCAAATATGGGCGGATGCGTAAAGGAACTTGAAGAAGCTGGAGTTGATCGAATTCAATTCGATGTTATGGATGGAAATTTTGTTCCAAACCTAACATTTGGACCTGAAATGATTTCTGCATGCAGGAAGTATTGCAATGTTCCTTTTGAGACTCAATTAATGGTAAGCCAATATAACTGTGAAACAATGCTTGAGGAATATGTTAAAGCTTCTAAAGGGCCTAATGGAGAACCTGGAGTTGTAATAGCTCATGTTGAAGCTAATGATCATCTTCATAGAGTGCTAGGGAGGATAAGAGATCTTGGGGGCTCACCATCAGTTGCATTAAATCCTCATACTCCATTCGAAATGATTGAAAATATTATGGATATGGTTGATCATGTCTTAGTTATGACAGTAAACCCAGGTTTTGGAGGGCAAGCTTACATACCAACAATGCTAAATAAAATTAGAAAGATTAGAAAATTTATAATTGAAAAGAATTTAAATATAGACATTGAAGTTGATGGTGGAATAAAAGCAAATTGGACAATTTCGCAATGTGCAGAAGCTGGCGCTAATTGTTTTATTGCAGGAAGTGGAATGTTCGCTTATCCAACTCTAAAAGAAGGTTGTGATGAATTAAGATCAGTTGCTCTTGATGCTCAAAATGGAAAAATATTATCAGAACCTTAAAATGCGTTACTGAAATTAATTTAATAAACCAAATATCCACCCATAACTATGTAAACCTACCCCCCAGAAATTTACTCCGATGTAACATATTAGTACAACAAAAAAACCGCTAGTAGCAAGCAGTGCAGGTCTTCTGCCTTGCCATCCTTTACTAATTCTCATATGCAGATAGGCGGCATAAAATAACCAAGATATTAAAGCCCAGGTTTCCTTAGGATCCCAACTCCACCAAGTACCCCAAGCTTCATTAGCCCAAATAGCCCCTGTAATTAAGCCAAGAGTGAGCAAGACAAATCCTACTAATATAGATCTATAACTAAGAGTATCTATTTCCTCAGAATGAGAAAAATTCATGGGATCTACGACATTATTTGGGTACGAATTAGAAATTTTGAAACCTCCTATACCTGTAGAACTACTTCTAAGTTGAAGAGGTTGTCTATCGTTAATAAAAAGTACAGAAGCGGAGAGTAAAGAACCAATGATTAGTGCTGCATAACTAAGCATTACTACACTTACATGCATAATTAACCAACTTGATCTTAATGCCGGGACAAGAGAGGATGAAAGTTTTAAATCTTCAGGTAAAACAAAGCAAGCAAAAGAAACAGTTAAAAGCTCGATAGGAATTGCTATTGCTGGAATTATCGGAGTTGGGTATTCTTTCTCAACTAATAATTGGCCTAAAGATATTCCCCAAACCAAGAAATAAAGAGATTCATATAAGTTACTTATAGGGAAATGTCCAGATAAAAGCCATCTTGAGAAAAGCTGAAAAGCTATTAGAATATTTGTTAAGAGAGTTATAGATCTTACATATGAAGATGATTTTTTATTAAATAGGGCTATTAAAGAAATAGGTAAATTAATCAATAAAAAATAAAAAGTTAATATTCCGAGAGCGGATACAGGATCGTTAATTAAATTTTTAATAAAACCATCAAATATCATCAGAAAAATATAAAACTTTATTAGATAATTTAGCTATAAAAATAACAACTACGATCATAATAAAAAGAAATATATTTATATATCAAATAATTTAATTTAAATTTAATTTAAATTTAACACTAAAGCTTAAAATCATCTCCTAAATAAAACTTTTTCACTATTTGATTATTTGCAAGTTCATTAGATGATCCAGAAGCTAAAATTTTTCCCTCACTTAATACATATGACTTATTAGTTATTAGAAGAGTTTCTCTTACATTATGGTCAGTGATAAGAATTCCCATCCCATTTTTACTAAGTTTAATAATGAGTTTCTTTAAATCATTAACAGCCAAAGGGTCTATTCCTGCAAAAGGTTCATCTAATAGTAAAAATCTTGGACCTTTTCTACCAACAGAAATAGCCCTAGCTATTTCGCACCTTCTTCTCTCTCCGCCTGATAGTTGATAACCATTAGTATCAACAACTTTATTTAGATTAAATTCATTAATTATTTTTTCTCTCTTATTTCTTGCTATTACATTATTAAAAATTGAATTTTGTAAAGCTAGGTCGATATTTTCTTTTACAGTAAGATCTCTAAAAATGCTTGCCTCTTGAGTTAAATATCCAAGACCAAGTTTGGCCCTAATAGGTAAAGGCAAATTTGTTATGAACTTATCGTTCATTAAAATATCTCCTTTATCTGGTTTTAAATTACCAACTGCGATATTAAAAGTAGAAGTCTTACCGGCGCCATTAGGTCCCATTAACCCTACAATTTCACCTGGGGATACAGTTATGGATACATCATTTACAATAGATTTTCCATTAATAGTTAAAGATACGTTTCTAATTTCAAAAGTCATTTTTCGATAGTCGAATTAAGTAAGGTTTATCGTTTTCATTTAATTCTTCTTTATATTGAAGTTTTCTTAATAATTCCTCAAGACATTGGCAAAAAGTTTGCAGATCTATTCCTAAATTAATGTTAGTTCTATTTTTTATCCTCCCTAAACCTTCCCCCAATAATATAGTTGCTCCATTTATATTTCCTTTACTTAAGTGAAATTGAGAAACAGAAACTTGAAGGATTCCTTGAATGATTTGTCTTTCGTCCCCATCAAGAATATTCCATATATCCTCAAAAGCATCATGAGCTTCATACCATTTTTGATTATTAAAAAGATTTAAAGCGCTTAAAAAATTATCCTCGAAGCTTTCTAAATTTACTGAATTCATAATTATTTATTATTTCAAAGCTTTCTTCTTATTTAATTTTCTCATTCTTATAGAATCAGGTGTTACTTCTAACATTTCATCGGGTCCTATATATTCAAGTGCTCTTTCTAGGGTAATCTCTACAGGAGACTGTAAAGTATCTAATTCTTCTGCACCGGCTGATCTCATATTTGTCAATTGCTTAGTTTTACAGATATTCAACTCTAAATCTTGTGGTCTATTATTCTCCCCAATAATCATGCCTTTATATACTTTTACCCCTGGTTTAATAAAATAAACACCTCTATCTTCTGCATTTTTTAAAGCATAGAAAGTTGCAACGCCCTCTTCAAATGAGATGAGCACTCCATTTCTTCTGGTCTCAAAATCTCCTGCTTTGGGTTTATATTCATAAAAGGAGTGACTCATAATACCTTCCCCTCTAGTGATTCGAACAAACTCGCCACGGAAGCCTATTAGACCTCTTGAGGGTACTAAAAATTCTAATTGTGTTCTCCCATCTGAACTTGTCTGCATATTTTTCATTTCAGCTTTTCTTGATCCAAGTTTTTCAATACAAGAACCAACTGCTACTTCTGGCACATCTAAAACCAATGTTTCTATAGGTTCGCATTGAACATTATCAATTTCTCTAAAGATAACTTGTGGTTGAGAAATTTGGAATTCAAAGCCCTCCCTCCTCATTGTTTCAATCAAAATTCCAAGATGAAGCTCACCTCTTCCTGAAACAGAAAACTTGTCAGGTGAATCAGTTTCTTCAACTCTAAGAGCTACATTTGTTAATAATTCTCTTTCTAATCTATTTTTTAATTGTCTGCTAGTTACGAATTTCCCTTCCTTGCCGGCAAAAGGAGAATCATTTACTACAAAGGTCATATTTAATGTAGGTTCATCAACTTTAATTAAAGGGAGTGGATGAGGAGAATCAGGACAAGCAATGGTTTCTCCAATATTTACGTCATCGAAACCAGATACCGCGACAATATCACCAGCAAAAGCTTCATCAATATCAATTCTTTGTAAGCCTTCAAATCCTAAAAGTTTACTTACCTTACCTTTGATAGTCTTTCCACTTTCTTTTATTAAAATTGCTTGTTGACCATTCTTTATAGTTCCATTATGTATCTTTCCAATAATAATTCTTCCTAAAAAATCAGAATAATCCAAAGTTGTAATTTGAAGCTGTAATGGCTTGTTTAAATCTCCTACAGGTGGAGGAACATGTCTAAGAATAGCCTCAAAAAGGGGCATCATATTATCACTATTTAATTCCATTTCTTCTTTTGCAAATCCAGATAAGCCACTACCGAACAAATAAGGAAAATCACATTGATCATCATCAGCACCTAATTCAAGAAACAAATCAAGAACTTTATCTACAGCAATTTCAGGGACGGCTCTGGGTCTGTCAATCTTATTTACGAAAACAATAGGCCTAAGTCCTTTTTCTAAAGCTTTTTTTAAAACAAATCTCGTTTGAGGCATTGGTCCTTCATTTGCATCAACAATCAATAAACAACCATCGACCATACCCAAAACCCTCTCAACTTCTCCTCCAAAGTCAGCATGTCCTGGCGTATCAATAATATTAATTCTTGTGTTTTTATAAGTAACAGCTGTATTTTTAGAAAGAATTGTTATACCTCGTTCTCTTTCGAGATCATTAGAATCCATTACACAAGTTGGAACAACTTCATTTTCTCTAAATATTCCAGATTGAGATAATAATGCATCGACAAGCGTTGTTTTTCCATGATCTACATGAGCTATTATTGCTACATTTCTTATTTCTTTAATTGAGGATGACATCTAAAACTAACAAATCAAAGGGTGATTATATCAAGGCTAACTCAAAGAATGCTTATTCTGAAGGAATAATCGTCTAGATTTTGAAAACTATATGTGAATTTTTAAGTATTTTATTAATTTTTCGTATTAATCAATTTCCTATTTGATTGTTCAAAAACTTTGAGTGCTTCAATTGATCCTTCATATCTCCAGTGCCAAGGTTCAAAATCTACTTTGTTATTATTTTTATTGAAAGATAATTTAAAGTGATACCTAGCAGCATTATTTTTTAACCATCTGAAAGCATCAGTGTTCTCAAATTCAACCTCAAAATCAGTATCTCTTCTATTGAAATCACCAATATCTATAGCGAAGCCAGTGCTGTGTTCTGAATATCCAGGAGGGGCAGATACCCTTGCTCTTTCATGAGCGACTTGATTTCTGCTAGATTTTAAAGAATAAAAAATTTTTTCTTGCAAATTTTTTGATCTATATCCACTCAAGAAAACCAATAATATCCCATCATCTTTGGCATCTTCCCTCATTTTTAATAGAGAATCTTTCATATCAATATGAACTTCAATATTAGGTTCAATAAGGACTAGTTTTTCTTTTAACACTTCATTGTAAGGTAGATGGCCCAAGATACTGTTATCTTGATTTTTAAAATTTTGAATATTGTTTTCGCGAATAAGACTTAGTCCTGAATTCCTTCTTAATCTTATTCCTGTCAATGAAAAAAGTAAAAATAAAATTGGTAATAAAAGTAGTATGGATTTATTGAATTTTATATAAGTTTCTTTAATATATTTTCTTTCAGCAACTGGGATATCAAATGCTTCATTTACTTCTTTTTTTTTGTCCAATTCTAAAATTAAAATTGAAAAACTTATTTAGATATTAACTATTAATTTACGAAATGCACTTTTGTAGGAAAATTGATGTAATTTTTTAATAGGTTACATTTTTTTTTGATATGTTGAGAGTTGCTGTAATTGGTGGAGGTCCAAGTGGTTCATGTGCTGCTGAAATACTTGCTAAATCTGGAATAAAAACTTGGCTTTTTGAGAGAAAATTAGATAATGCAAAACCTTGCGGAGGAGCAATTCCTCTCTGCATGGTTGAGGAATTTGACTTGCCAGAATCAATTATTGATAGAAAAGTAAGACATATGAAAATGATATCGCCTTCTAATAGAGAAGTGGACATTAGTTTAGATGATGTTTATGGCAAAAGTGACAATGAATTTATTGGGATGTGCAGAAGAGAAGTAATGGATGCCTTCATGAGGAATAGGGCATCTGAACTTGGAGCGACATTAATTAATGGATTAGTCACTTCAATTGATACTGGGATTGAAAACCAAGGGCCATACAAGCTATCATATTCTGACTTTTCTTCTGGAAATAAGAAAGGAGAACTTAAAGAGTTAACGGTAGACCTTCTAATCGGTGCTGACGGTGCTAACAGCAGAGTTGCTAAAGCAATGGATGCAGGCGATTACAAAGTGGCTATCGCATTCCAAGAAAGAATTAAATTACCTAAAGAAGAGATGAGTTACTACGAAGACCTCGCTGAGATGTATGTAGGAACTGATGTTTCTCCTGACTTTTATGGTTGGGTATTTCCTAAATATGATCATGTGGCAGTAGGGACAGGGACAATGCAAAAGAATCAATCTTTAATAAAGGGACTTCAAGAAGGAGTAAGAAATAGAGCCAAAAAAAGGCTTGTTAATGGTGAAGTAATTAAAGTTGAAGCTCATCCTATTCCTGAGCATCCAAGACCTCGGAGAGTTGTAGGAAGAATGGCTCTAGTTGGTGATGCAGCTGGCTATGTCACTAAGAGTTCCGGAGAAGGTATATATTTTGCTGCAAAAAGTGGGAGAATGTGCGCCGAAGAAATCGTGGCGGCATCAAAAAATGGACAAGAGATTCCATCAGAAAATGAATTAAAAAATTACCTTAAAAAATGGGATAAAAAATATGGCACAACCTACAAGGTATTAGAAATCCTTCAAAATATTTTTTATAGAAACGATTCTGCCAGAGAAGCTTTTGTTGAAATGTGTGATGATATGGATGTTCAAAGACTAACTTTTGATAGTTATCTATACAAAAGAGTTGTTTCAATGCGACCTCTCCAACAGCTCAAGATTACAATGCTTACACTTGGATCAATTTTAAGAGGGAAAGCACTAGCACCATTGAAATATAAACCTGTAAATAGCGCTGTAAGAGAAGATAAAGAAGTCGAAAAGATGCTTAAAAATTATTCAATCAAAGGTGGAATTAAAGTTAAGAGTTAAAGAAGTGTAAAGTCAGCTATTTTTAAAGAGTAATTTCTGACCAAAGATAATAAATTTAGTCTGTTATTTCTAATTTCAAGATTTTTATCCATCACTAGAACGCCCTTTTCATTATCAAATAGTTCATTAAGATTTTTAGTATTACTTTCAAAAAGACTAAATAATTTAAAATAATCACAATCAGTTAATAAATGGAGTTTTTCTAATTCTTTAACGAATTCGAAAACTTTAATTTCACATTTCTTTTCAAATAGCTTTGGATTTACATAATTTGTGGATGAAAAAATCGTTATTTTAAAATTTCCATTCTCAGCAATTTTACTAACTCTCGAGATAACTTTTTGTATTTCAGAAAAATTTTCTTTCCCTTTGAGTTGATTAATAGTATTAATTCTGTTTTTTAAATCCAGGATATTAATTATCCTTTTTTCATTAGAAGAGGCAGTTAAACAAGTTGCTTTAATTATTTCTTTTCTAGTTGATAGTTCATCAAGATAACTAACAATTCTTTGATTAGTAAAGTTAATTAAATCATTTAAAACTTTTTCTTTGACAAATTTAAAATTTGGTAATGAAATTTTCCAATATTCTAGAAGTTCCTCAAAAATATTTTCAATTGGTAATCCTAATTCAAATTGCCATATAATTCGAACAATACCATTTAAATTTCTCCTTAATGCATAAGGGTCCGATGACCCACTAGGTCTTATGCCGGAAATAAATAAACTTATTAAAGTTTCTATTTTATCAGATATAGAAATAATAGCTCCGTATTTTGTAGAAGGTAAATCATCTTTATAAAAACTTGGCAAATAATGTTCAGATACAGCAATACAAATTTCCTCACTAAAGCCTTCATTTCTTAAATATTTTCCTCCCATTATCCCTTGTAACTCAGGGAATTCATAAACGATTTCACTACATAAATCATTTTTGCAAAGCTTTGCAGCTAATTTAATTTTTTTAATGTCTAAAGATTGATCATTTAAATATTTATTTATCTTTTCCGAAATAACCTCAATTCTTTCTACCCTCTCAAAAACATTCCCCATTCCCTTTAAATAAGAAACAGATTTAAGCTTTTCATTTCTATCATTAGAGGCAACCTTTTTATCACTTTCAACAAAAAACTTTGCGTCAGAGAATCTTGCCTTTAATACCTTTTCGTTCCCATTTGCGATAATATTCATAGATTCTTTTAAACCATTTGAGATTAAAAAGAAATTTGTACTTAAAATCTTTTCAGAACTTAACTCTAATTTAGAAAATATTATATTTTTTTTCAGTAGAGGTATATATCTTTGATGACTCTTCATTACTGTTGAAAGAACTTCCACAGGTAAGCTAAGGAATTTCTTATCAAAATTACCTTTTATTAAATTAGGTGATTCAACTAAATCAGTTAGTTCATTAAGTAAATCCTCAGAGAGATCAGGTTTTAAATTAACCAATTCAGATTCAAGGGTAATAAGGTTTAAAATTTTTTCTTTTCTTTCCTCTCTCTTAACCAAAACTCCATTGTTAACCATTAAGTCAAAATAGTAATCAGGACTATTAATTTCAATAACTTTATTAAAAAGTCGATGACTTTTTGATTTATTACCTATTGAGATCTTTGGATCAAATTCATCGAATACAAAATCAAGAATTTCATCATTATAAAGTGAGACAACCCATCTGATAGGTCTTGAAAATTTAAAGTTGCAATATCCCCATTTCATGAATCTAGGTCCTTGCAAATTTTTAATTAACTTGGGAATTATTGAAGATAAAAACGATTTTGTAGATTCTCCTTTCTCAATTTTTTTACCAAATACAAAATCACCTTTTTCTGTTTTCTTTATTTCAAGTTCTTCTATCTTTATATCTAAACTATTTGCGAAACCTTTAGCAGCATTAGTCGGGCTTCCATTTAAAAATGCAGAAGTAGCTTTAGGACCTTTTCTTTCTACTGTCTTATCGTCTGAATGATCAACTAATCCCTCAACAAATATTACTATTCTTCTAGGAGTTGATGTGCAAAAGACACTACTATATTTGATAAGTTTTTTATCAAATTCAAATTCTATTAGAGATTTAATTTGGTTTACAACAGAAAAAGAAAAATTTGCAGGCAGCTCTTCTGTCCCTATTTCAAGTAAATATTTTGACAAGAAAAATTTATGACTATTACAACTATAATTTACTACCAGTTAAATAAGGTTTTCGCTATTGTATAAAAAGAGATATGTTTTGATCCCTTGATCAAGGTTGAGAAAGTACAAAAGAAAAAAAAGAATGTCAATCAAGATCCCGTTTGTTTGGCAAATGGTCTAGAAGTATCTAAATTTGAGAATTTCAAGAAAAGTAGTGGATTTCTAAAGGAACCACTTGCAAGTGAATTAAAAAATGAAAGTGACCATTTTACTAATGATGCAGTTCAGTTACTGAAATTTCATGGAAGCTATCAACAAGATAATAGGGAAAACAGAAAGCCTGGGGAAAGTAAAGATTGGCAGATGATGCTTAGGCTAAGAAGTCCTGGAGGGGAAATACCAGGAAAATTATTTTTATCTTTAGATGAATTATCCGACAAGCTAGGTAATGGAACACTCAGAGCAACAACTAGACAAGCCTTCCAAATGCATGGGATAAGAAAAGAAAATCTAAAAGAAGTTATTCAATCCATTGTTAATTCAATGGGCTCAACATTAGCTGCTTGTGGGGATATAAATAGGAACGTTATGGCCCCGGCCGCACCTTTTGAAACATTTGAGTACATAACAGCAAGAGCCCTAGCAGTAAAAGTTGCGGATCTTTTAACACCAGTAGCAGGACAAGGAACTTTTTTAGAGCTTTGGGCTGATGGAGATTTGGAATATACAATAAAACCAGATAAGGAAATTGCAGAGAATAGAAAGTTACAGTTTAAAGAGCATGTTTTTAGCGGAACCAAAGAGGAGCCCCTATATGGCTCCACATACCTACCAAGAAAGTTTAAATGTGCTGTTACCGTTCCTGGTGATAATTCTGTTGATCTTCTTACAAATGATATAGGAATAGTTGCATTTACTTCAAAAGAGGGGAGCTTAGAAGGTTGTAATTTTTATATCGGTGGTGGAATGGGTAGAACGCATAATAATGAAGAGACATTTGCAAGAATTGCAGATCCTCTTGGTTATGTTTCAAAGGAAGACACGTATGAATTAATTCAAAGTATTGTTGCAATACAAAGAGATTATGGGGACAGAAAATCAAGAAAAAATTCAAGAATGAAATACCTTCTTCATAGAAAGGGTATTAATTGGTTTAAAAAAATTCTTTGTGAAAAATATTTTAAAAAAGAAATTAAGCCTTTACGAAAAGAACCTGAAAACAAATTGATTGATTATCTAGGGTGGCATAAACAAAATAAAGATTATTCATTCGTTGGATTACCTTTATTATCAGGAAGACTTTCAGGTAAGAAAAAATCATTAATAAGAGATATTGTTAAAGAGAATAATCTTGATATAAGACTTACTCCTAATCAGGATATTTTGCTTTGTAATATACCCAATAAAAACAAGAGTGAAATTAAAAAGGCATTAATCAAGGTTGGATATGATCATTTGAATGATATAAATGAAATTCAAAGACACGCTTTAGCATGTCCAGCCCTCCCTCTTTGCGGGCTAGCCATTACCGAAGCTGAACGGATTTTACCTCAAGTACTAACTAGAATAGAAAAATTACTAAATAATTTGAATATAGAAAAAACAATATTATTTAGAATGACAGGATGTCCAAATGGATGTACAAGACCTTATATGGCAGAACTAGCGCTTGTTGGAAGTGGGCAAAATAAATATCAACTATGGATGGGAGGAAGTAAAAACCTTCAAAGGTTAGCTAAACCATATCTACAAAAAATGGATCTTGAAGATTTAGAAAAAACAATTAAACCTTTATTAGAATCTTGGAAGAAAAGTAGTTCAAAAATAGACTTTGGGGATTTTATAAATAATCAAAAAGATTCTATTATCGTAGATTTAATAAAAGTAATAGATTAAATTTAAATCTTCCCATATAAAGCATTAGCTTTTTTATTTTTCCAAGCCCATAATTGATCTCCATAACTAAAATGCCACCATTCATTTGGATGCTGAACAAATTCAAATTCAAGCATTATTTCTTTTAATAAATTTCTTCTATCATTAAACATAATTGCCTCTTCTTCTTCAACATTATTATAAAAATCTGGTTTTGATTTTTCATCCATCTGATCAATATTACTTCCCATATCCAGAGTATTTCCATATTTATCAGCCAAAGTTATATCCAAAGCACCTCCAGTTGAATGAGGCGGAGGGCATTTTTCATCAAATGATGGGTATGCCCAAAATTTCTCAACTTTTTTTTTAATTAAAGGATATTTTTCCATATCTTTTATAGAAGCATTAATACCTAATCTTGCACACTCAAAAATAAATGCTCTATTGAACATGAATTCTTGCACTTCTAAAGGTCGCCAACTGTCATAAATCAAAAGGTGAAAAGTATTATTTCTTAATTTTAAAAAGTCATTTACTTTTTTTAATTTTTTAACAACTTCTGCTCTTAAATTCCAAATCCCTTTATTTTCATCATAAGGAGCTCCTAAATAATAATAAGGATGTGGACTAAAAAATTTAAAACAACTGGGAATAGCTATTAATTTATCTTTATTATCTTTAATTGGTATTTTATTCCAAATTTTCAACAAATCTCTCCTATTTGTACCATATTTGCATATATCTAAAAATTGACAATCAAAAAATATTAATTTAAGAAGTCATGTATAAATTTGTTGTCAGAATTATTAATTAGTAAATTTTTCAATAAAATATTTTTTTTTAAATCTGGATCATCATTTATTACCTTCTGCGCCTCTTGTCTGGCCATCTCAATTAAAACTTTATTATTTGGCAAGTTATCTAATACAAAATCAGGTAATCCCGACTGCTTGTATCCTAAAAGTTGACCAGGACCTCTTAATTCCAGATCTTTTTCAGCGATGTAAAAACCATCATTAGATTTTTCTAAAACACTTAATCTTTTATTTTCAAACCCATTATTTTCAGAAGTTACTAAGTAACAAAATGATTTATGAGTGCCTCTACCTACTCTCCCTCTTAACTGGTGTAACTGTGATAATCCGAATCTTTCGGAATTATAAATAAACATAATGGACGCATTAGGTACATCAATTCCAACCTCAATAACTGTTGTCGAAACTAATATATTAATTTCATTTTTTAAAAAAGAATTAATTACATTATTTTTTTCATCAGAGTTTAATTTTCCATGTAATAAGCCAACGTTATTTTTTAAAAAGATCTCCTCTGATAAATATTTAAAAACCTTTTTTGCAGAACTTAAATTCATTTTTTCAGAATCTTCAATTAATGGCAAAATTACATATGCTTGCTTGCCCTTATCTATTTCAATTTGAACAGTTTTAAATAATTCCAATAAGTTATCCTCTGAAATTATTTTGGTTGTTATTGGAACTCTTCCAGGGGGTAATTCTGTAATCTGACTTATATCTAAATCACCATAAAGTGATAACGCAAGAGTCCTAGGTATTGGTGTAGCTGTCATTGATAACAAATTAGTATTATTCCCTTTATTAAGTAATCTATTTCTTTGAGTTACCCCAAACCTATGCTGTTCATCAATTACTACCATCCCTAATGAATTAAAAATAACTTTATCTTCAAATAATGCATGAGTACCTACAATGATATTAACCATTCCATTTTTTAAATTTAAAAGTATTTCTTTTCTCTTTTTTTGAGGGGTATTACCTGTAAGAAGTTCAACAGAAACAAAAAGGGGGTTCAAAAATTTCATTAAATTCTTATAGTGCTGTGAAGCAAGTACTTCAGTCGGAACCATTAATGCACCTTGTTGATCTTTTTCTAGGGCAATTAAAAGTGAAGCGATTGCAATAATAGTTTTACCACTACCAACATCTCCCTGGAGTAATCTCGACATAGGTGTTGAATTTGATAAGTCAAATTTGATTTCATCAATTACCTTTTCCTGGGACTTTGTTAATTGAAAAGGAAGTTTATCTAAAAAATCTTGAAACAGAAATTTCTTACGAATAGAATTTCTAATAGTAAAATTTTTATTACTTTTCCTTTTTCTCAATAAAAACTTCATTTGCAATAGAAATAATTCATCAAAAACGAGTCTCTTTTTTGATTCAACTAAAGCATCCTGATTTGGAGGTAAATGAATATTTATTAATGATTCACTTTTTGATAATAAAGATAATGAATTAAGTTGCTTTTTATTAAATAATTCTGGATAATCTTTTGAGTATATAATTACTTTTCTAATTAGTTTTATAAAACTTATATTTGAAAATGATTCTGATAAAGAGTATAAAGGCATAATTTTTCCAGTAAAATTAAAAGACTCATTATTATTATTTAAAATTTCTATCTGTGGATCTACAAAACTTTTTCCATATTCAGATAGTTTGACCTTGCCCGAAACTGCCAATTTAGTACCAGGCATAAATAAAGACTTTTGAGATGAAAAAAAGGAATAAGATCTAAATCTTTTTCCTAAAAAAAATTTTGTAACTTTAATAGATGCTGTATCGTCAAAAATAACTATATTCATTATTGATAGGTTGCTATTATTTTGACTCTTATAAATATAAAACTTTTTAATTGTAGCAATGCAGGTATATAAATTATCAGGTTTTAAATTTTTTATTGTCACTCTATTTGTATAGTCTAAATAAGTTCTAGGGAAATAATCAATTAAATCTTTTATATTAAATATGCCTAATTCATTTAGTTTTTTTTTATTAACTTTTCCAATACTTTTTATTAATGAAATATCCGAGTTTAAAGATAGATTAGAATCTATATCTTTAGAATAATAAGAGTTAGTATTTTCACTATAAAATTTTGTATCAATAAATTTTCCTAATTTAAATAAACTTTTTCTAGTGTCTATTACAAGCCTTTTTCTTTGATTAATATCTAAATTATTATATTTAGAATATCTAGTTGAAAATTGACTAAACAATTTTATAAATTCCTCAGTTAATTCTAGATTATCTAAATTACTTAAAGAGTCATAAAGATACTCATTAAAAAATTTTTTTTTCCCAAGTAAATTAGAAAATTTATATTCAGATTCAAGAGTAAGGGATTTTTGCAGAGGTCTAATCCAATCCTTAATTAAATTAATATATTCTTGATTATTAGTCACTTTATCAAAGAGATAAAATTAGGTTGTAATTAATTTAAATTATTTAAAGTAAATTCCTTATTTTTCCAATACCTATATTTTTTATTTAACAATAAGAACCTATTTTTTAATTCATTTATATTATTTCTACAAATTGATAGTTCTAAATTATAGAATTCCAATTCAACACTAGATATATTAAATAGACATATATCAAAAGGTTTATTACTTTCTGAAGAAAAATTATTTAGATTAAAACTGTACCTTATAACAAAAGGATGAGGATGTTTAATTAAATAATTACTACTTGATAAAGTTTTGAGAGTATCCTCAGATATAATTTTATGTATTAGTTTTATTTTAAATAATTCTAGATTTACTTGATATGAAAGTTTCAATAAAAGATGACTGAATGATTTATCTATAATTTCAAAGAAATTTAAATTATCACTAGATATAAAAACATCTCTTACTTTATCTTTTATATTTTCATTTTCATTTTCATTTTCATTTTCATTTTCACAAAACTGATTATCATTTATTTCCTCTTTTAATTCAAGAAAAGATTCAATATTCTTTTTATATATAAATTTTTTAGAATTATTTTCTTTGGTAAGATAGTTAAAATTATTTCTCGCATCTAGATTTAAAGATGTTAGTTTATCTTCACTAATAGAATCATAATATTCATATCTATTTGAATCATTATTGCAATGAAATTCAAAGGCTTCTTCAGAAATTAAGTCATTCTCATAATCAAACTTAATTGTTTGATATTTCTTAAATTCTGCTTTTTCTTTTATAGAATTTGAATTTTTAAAATGTTTTGAGTGATAACTAATATCTTCCAACTTTAATTGTTCAATAGTTATAAAGGGGAGTTTTGAATATATTAATGAACTAATTTTTTTATTAAAAAAGTTAGTTAATTCCTTTGCATCAAGTGTTTTATTATTTTGGGACAAGTCAGAATAAAGTCCAAAAAACCCTTTTTCAGCCGAAGCTAATATAGATTGCCTAACAATCTGATAATAAATTTCATATTTTTTATAGATATTTTTAATTAATATTTTTTTTTGGACCTCAACCCTTTTGAGTTGTAGCTTTACTTCTTTTGAAGTTCTACATTTAATACTTTGATTCAACTTTTTAATTTGACTTTAATGATGCGACTTCATCGGCAAAGTCCATTTCATTTTTTTCAATACCCTCCCCTAATGTGTATCTTGTGAAACGTCTCACTTTTATATTTTCACCAATTTTTGCTGCAGCCTGTTTTACAAGATCCTCAACTGAAAGTGTACTGTCTTTTATGTAAGGTTGAGAAAGGAGTACTAACTCATTTAGTCTTTTGGCTATTCTACCTTCAACAATTTTTTCTTTAATATTCTCTGGTTTTCCAGACAAATCGTCTCTTCCCATTTCTATTTGTTTTTCTTTTTCTACTACATCCATTGGTATTTCATCAATAGACACGTACTCTACGTTTGGACATGCAGCTACTTGCATTGATACATCTTTGAGAAGAGATTGAAATATTTCTCCTCTTGCAACAAAATCAGTCTCACAATTTAATTCTAAAAGAACTCCCACCCTTGATCCAGTATGTATATAGCTGCCAATTGAACCTTCTGCAGCAACCCTGCCAGATTTCTTTTCAGCACTTGCTATGCCTTTTTTCCTTAACCATTCTAAAGCTCTCTCGACATTTCCGTCTGTTTCATTTAAAGCCTTTTTGCAATCCATCATTCCGGCCCCAGTCTTGTCTCTAAGGTCTTTAACTAGTTTTGCTGTAATGTTTCCCATTTAAATAAAGATAAAATTTTGTTTTTATTGAATATTAGAAATATGATTAATTTTTTCTTTGCTCATTTGAACCTTTTCTACCCTCATTTATTGCATCTGCAAGTCTCCCTAAAATCAGTTGAACTGATCTCACGGCATCATCATTACATGGAATAGGAACTTCACACAAATCAGGATCACAGTTAGTGTCTAACATGGATACTAAGGAAATATCTAATTTCCTAGCTTCAAGTACAGCAGTAGATTCTCTCCTTTGATCAACAAGAACAACTACGTCAGGTAGCCTTCTCATAGCTTTAAGACCTCCTAAATACTTTTGTAACCGTTCCAATTCTCTTCTCAAAACAGCAGCCTCTTTTTTAGGCCTCATGGCGATAGCTCCGGTACTTTCCATTCTTTCTAAATCTTTTAATCTTTCTATCCTAGCTTTCATGGTAGTCCAGTTAGTGAGCATACCTCCTAGCCATCTCTGATTTACATATGCAGCACCACATCTAAGAGCCTCTTGAGCAACAACATCAGACGCTTGCTTTTTTGTTCCTACAAAAAGAAATCTTTTACCGCTCTTTGCAGCATTTCTAGTCCACTTGTAAGCATTATTCATACATAAAGCAGTTTTAACAAGATCAATTATATGAACCCCATTCCTTGCACAATATATATACTTAGACATTTTGGGATTCCAACGTCTAGTTTGATGCCCAAAATGAGCACCAGCTTCCATCATTTCAGATAGTGATACAACAGCCATGTTTAAAAAGTTTCGGGTTAGCCTCCATCTGACGGGAAATTTAAATATTTAAATCACCCGAAACTGTCAGATGTGTGGGTTTAAAATTTGTTTTATCATAACAAATTACACGTAATTATAAAAGCGTCTAATTAAAATTAAAATTTAAATTAAATTAATCTTCTAAGCTCTCTAACATAAATTAGATTTAGTGGGATCCTAACAATCTCTAGTGCGATTCTATTTCTTCCTGAATCAACTAAGAATTTTAATAATGGGAATAACCTATTTATACTTATCAATCCACCTAGACAAATTATTTCCCAAAGTAAATTATGAATCGGGGTTAATTGAATCATAAATCTTACCCTCAAATTTGAGTGTTTTTTATAAAACAATAATGCCATCTTTGCTCTATCTTTTTCCACGGATATTAATGATTTAATTTGTCCGCAATCAAAAGGGGGGTGCCAATGAAAACCAACGGCTTGTGGACATTTTACTAATTTTGTACCTATTTTCTTTAATCTCTCTCCTAACTCTAAATCTTCCCATCCGTAAAGGCTAAAAGAGCTATCAAATAAACCAACATTCAAAAGCAATTCCTTTGCTATAGCAACATTTCCTGTTGCAAAATATGCAAAAGAAACGTCAGTTAACTTAAACATTTCGTTTTCTGGATTTTCAAAGTTAGAGGTATTGATAACAGAGCCATAAGTAAAACATTTTTTATTATTTTTCCAAGAAGATAAAAGTTTATTGACGTGGCACACTATAAAGTCATCTCGAACAATGAGATCGCTATCAATAAATATTATGATTTCAAATTTGGATTTCATTACACCAAGATTCCTCCCTAAAGCAGGTCCTCCATGCTCTTGTTGATACAAAACAACGTGGGGAAGAATATCGCTATTGTTTTTTATCCAAGTAGACGTCCCATCAGTAGAACCATCATCAATAACAACAATCTCATAATCAGTAATAATATTTTTTAAAGTTTGTTTCTCGAGAGCTTTAAGGCATTTCTCTAATATTGGTTTTCTATTATAGGTTGGGATAACAACGCTTACATTCATAACCATATATTGTTCAGGGTATCAATATATATAATCTATAAATAAAAAACAAAAATAATCCTAATCGGCAGCTCCACCATTATTGGCAGTTCCAGTTACATTGCTTCCATCAGGCCTACCATCGGTTCTAAGCTTTTTTTTCTTGAACCTTCTAGCATATGCTCTATTACGGTCTTGCTTCTCTTTTTTTAAATTTCTTCTTTTTGACATGAAATTTTTTTTCTTTTTACTATCCTAACTCACTATGTGCATTATATATTTTACCATCTTCCATATTTAATATTCTGTCGGCCATATCAGAAATCCTTGGATCATGAGTAACCATAAGGACAGAACAATTTTGCTCCTTTGCTAATTTCCGCATGAGAGAAACTATTTCTCTTCCAGTCACACTATCTAAAGCTGAAGTTGGTTCATCTGCAAGTAGAAGTTTTGGATTCGCAGATAATGCCCTTGCAATTGCAACCCTCTGTTTCTGCCCTCCTGATAATCCACTTGGAAGTTTTTTATGATGATTTTCTAAACCCACAGCTGATAACCACTTCCTAGCTATTTCTCTTCTTTGCAAATAAGTTAAATTCCTTAGTAAATCTGCGCCCATTTGAACATTTTGTTCCGCTGTTAAACATTTGAGCAAATTATGTCCCTGAAAGATCATCCCAATATTCCTTCGAAGTTTTTGTCTAGTTTTTCTTGATGAACCATTTAATTGGTTGTTTAAAACCGTCAAATCTCCACTTTGACATGTTCTAAGTGCACCAATTAGGGTTAATAGAGTTGTCTTGCCACAACCAGAAGGTCCTTTTAAAAGAACTAACTCTCCTTTTTTGATAAAGAAATTTACATTGTTAAGAACTTGTTTCTTATTTTCATTCGATCCATAAAAATGACTCAAATTTTTTATTGAAACAGTTTTTAAATTATTTTCTCTATTTATAGTTTTGGGCATAATGACAATTGTACTTAAAATATTTCAGCAGGATCTGCATCTACTAATTTACGCATAGCAATTCCAGCAGAACCCATACACATAATCAAAATCAAAATAAAAATTAAAATTGTTTTATCAGCATCCATTACTATAGGCAACTTTGTGGAACTTCTAATAACCGAGTAAAGTATTTGACCGGAAAAATAAGCAGGTAAATAACCAAATAAGGCTAATAAAAAACCCTCTCTAGCTACTACAAAGAAAAGAGACTTTAATCTATAGCCCATAGCCAATAAGGTTGCATACTCAGGAAGGTGATCAGTAACATCGCTATAAAGAATTTGATATACAACCACACATCCAACAACAAAGCCCATTAAAGCTCCTAAACTAAATATAAATCCAATCGCAGTACTATTTTTCCAATAATTTTTTTCGAATTCTATAAATTGATCTTTTGTTAAAACACGTACATCATTAGGCAAAGATTTATTTAATATTTCAGATACCAAAATAGGATTAGAACCACTTCGAAGTTTCACTAATCCTATTTCTATACTTCCTTTTGGATTCGCCGGGAATAGTCTTAAAAATGTTTCTCTGCTAGTTATTATATTTCCATCCGCTCCAAAGGAAGGTCCCAACTCAACAAGTCCTTCAACTATTACTCTCTTACCAGCAACTTCTGTTTCTACTTTCTTATCTGCGATAAACCATTCTTCTATGGGTCCAAATTCTGGTCTTGAAAGTTTATCAAAAAGTACTCTTCCTGGATTTTTAAGTCTATCCGCCTTTATTGGAAATTGATTATCAAGTAAAAGAGAATCTGCAGGATTAAATCCTAATGTTAATATTGATCTCGTTTTTAAATTTTCTGGATTTCTCCAGAGAAGATAAGTCAAATTAACTGGCGCAGTTTTTTCTACTTCTTCTAAAGCTAAAGTTTGAATTAATCTTCGTCTCGGAAATCCACTCATACTTATAGAGCTTTTTGATCTAGGGCTTATCAAAACAAGATCAGCATCTAAAAGTTTATGGATAGTTACGCTAGTATCAAACAATCCATCTCGGAACCCTAATTGCATAAACATTAAGATCCCTGCGAAGCTAATTCCTGCAATCGCGACTATTAATCTAAGTGGCTGTCTGGTAAGTAACAACCAAGCTAGAGGAATTTTTCTAAATTTTATTAAGGAAAATTTCATCTAGGTAGGAATCTTGCTATGACCTTCATACCAGTAAAATTTTTTACCAATTTTATCGATTCATCATTTAACTTTACAAGAACTTCAATTATTCTTGCATCCGCGTCGCCTGTGGGATCTGTGGATAAAACTTTTCTCTGTTTAACCTGAGGACTAATTCTTATTACTTCTCCTTTTAGAATTTGTTTAAAGCCTCCATTTTCACTACTTAATTCAACATTTTGCGATATAAATACTCTATTAATATCAGATTCATAGACCTCTATAAGAGCTTCCATATTTTGGCTTGAGCCAATATCTAGTATCCCTTCATTGTTAGCCCTTTCACCAACTCGGGTATTGATTGCAAGTATAAAGCCATCAACTGGACTTCTAAGTTTAGAGTTAAAAAGATCAATTTCAATATTTTTTTTATCTCCAATATTAACTATTTTTTGTTTTTGTAGTTTTAACAATTCATCTTTTCTCTGGGAAAGTTGAACTAATGAATATGCAGACTGTTCTAGGGCTAATTCATATCTTTTAATTTGATCTTCTTTTAATGAAATCTCTAAATTATTGATCTTAATCAGATTGTTCTTTTTTTCAAGATCTGCAATTAACTTTTTTCTGTTTTCAAAAATTGCCAGAACTGAGCCTTTTTTAACAAAATCTCCTTCACTTACTAGCAGTGAAGATAATCGAGGGGAAGATCCACTTTGACTAATAGGTGCGGCTAATTTCCGAATCTCTCCAGCAGGTGAAAGTTGACCTAATGCGGCTACTGCATCTATTGCAGGGATAATTTCAGAAGTTATTACTGTATCAAGTCCAGAATTTAATTTTTTATCTTGTGAACACGAGCTAATCACGCTCGATAGTGGTAAAAATATCAACAAATAAAAAAATATATTTCTTAAATTAAATAAAAACATCAAAAATCAAATAGAACTTTCTTTATATATTCATCAACCCATTTTTTTTCAAAATATTTAAGCAGTATCATGCTAGTTTTTTCATTTTTTATTTGCTGAATACAATAATTTTTTTGATAATTTGTTCTTTCCTCAATTATTTCCTGCTCATAATCTGGGATAGCACTTTGACTTAATTCTACTAAAATCGAAAGATAATGATCAACTATCTTGCAAAAAGCTTTCTTTTCACATTGATTTTCTAAAGAAGCAAAAAATACATTTTTAGAAAAAATATTTCCCCATTTTGGAATCTTCCTTTCGAATTTAAAAATACTTTTATCAACTTTAGACAGATATTCATCATATTTCATATTTTGGTTCCTGGATGATGGTGATAAATCGACAATAGCAGCTGAAACTAGTTCATTATTTTTAACTAAATCCATCCCAAATATTGGAATATCATATTTTGGATCAGGGAAAAATACACAATGTAAAATCTTAAGACGTTTAGAAAATTCAGCAATTTCAATATGTAACTTTCTAAATCCTTTTGCTTTATGAAATTCATTTTCAATAAAAAATTCTTTCCCTTCTTCGATGGAAACTATATTAGAAAGTTTAGAGTCTATATTAAGAGAATTGAGGTTTTTAAGCTTAGATCTATGTCCTCTTATATTTTGCAATAGAGTCAAAATGAGTGGATCAATTAATTTAGTTTTAGTTAAAGATTTAGACAACAAGAGTAAAAGGTATCAAAATAAAGAGTACAGAAACTGACCTAAATGAATGTAGGAGAAATACATTACTACAACCATTCAAGCAAACCCAAATGCGTATTTGTGGAAAATAATGATTTTCCTCTAATTTGCGTAGATTTTTGGTTTAAAGCTGGATCTGCATTTGAGGAATCAGATAAAAATGGAACAGCTCATTTATTAGAGCATATGATTTTTAAGGGTAGTAATAAAATAGTTCCAGGAGAATTTGATCATAAAATTGAATCTCTTGGTGGGTTAAGCAATGCTTCAACAGGATATGATGACGCGCATTACTATGTTTTAGTACCTAAGGATAACTTTAGAGAATCACTGGCTCTTTTGACAAATATAGTTTTATCGCCAAATATTAATGATGAAGAATTTGAGAAAGAGAAAAGCGTTGTAATTGATGAAATAAAGCAACAAAATGATCAGCCTGATGAAAAGCTTTTTAATTATTTCTTGAACAGAGTTTGGATGAACAATTGTTATAGTAAAACAATATTAGGTACTGAAAAAGATGTTCAATCAATAGGTATAACTGATCTAGAAAAATTCCATAAAAAATTTTATCAAACTCAAAATCTTTGTGTTGCAGTTGCCGGTAATTTATCTAAAAGAGTTTTCGAAGAATACTATGAAAATAACTTTATTAATTTTATTCAAGAAGAAGATCCTAAAATAAAAAAAAATGATGAATTAAATTTAATCTCAAGAACTGGTAGAGAAGAAGTAAAGTTCAATAACATTGAATTTTCAAGGATATTAATGGCTTGGAGTATACCCTCTCTGAGGAACCAACGTATAAATATCGGTTTTGAAATTTTAGCTTCGATACTTTCTGTAGGAAGAAGTAGCAGGTTGGTTAAAGTTTTAAAAGAAAAAAATAATCTAGTTCAGTCAATATATGTTGATATTAATGCTGGAGAGTTTGGAAGTTTATTAATTGTTGAAGCGTGCTGCGATAGCATAAACCTAAAAAACGTGGAGGAAGAAATTAATAGAATAATTAAAGAAGTGGTTAGTTATGAGAATATATCTATTAATGAGCTAAATAAAGCAATAAATATTGTTAAAAGCAACTATATATTTAATCTAGAAACCTCTTCCCAATTTGCATCTTTTTTGGGCAGTGAACTTTTGTGGGGAAGAAAAAATTCCATAAAAGAATTAAACAATCATCTAAAATATTGGAATAATTTAATGCATTTTAAAGAAATAATAAATTATTTATCAAGAGATAAATTTACATTAATTGCTTCAGCATCCAAATGATACAGAAATATTTTCAAAGTAGTACTACAAGAGATTTCTCAATTGCTATGGTTTGGATAAATGGTGGAAGTGGTATAGATCATGAAGGTAAAAAAGGTATAAATAAAATTCTCTCTTCATTATTAGCAAGAGGGTGTAATGGGTTTACAAATATGGAATTCTCTGAATATATCGATTCACATGGAGCAGAATTAAATCTTGAGACATTGGAGGATGGTATCCTAATAAGCCTTAAATCTTTAAACGAGCATTTCAATAAACTCTTACCTTTATTAAAATTATTAATTAACGAACCATTACTTTTAAAAAGCCAGTTCCAGAATGTTAAAAAAACTACTATTGATTTATTAAAAAAAGAAAATGAAAATCCCTACAATATTGCCTTTGAAAAATGGCGCAATATTGTTTATTTTAAACATCACTACGCATATAATCCTTCGGGTTATGAAGAAGATATTTTATCTATAACTTATGATAATATTTTATCTGAATATGAGAATTTTAAAAACAGAAATAAGTATATAATTTCCAATAATTCGAATATTGATAGCGAAAGTTTTGGTTTTTTTAATAAAAAAAATTATGAAACCAAATATAAATCTATTAAACAAGATCGCAAAAATATTGAGAGATTTGTGAGTACAAATCGAGAGTCAAATCAAGTGATTCTTATGTTAGGTAATCAAACCTGTTCTCTATCAAGTAATGAATACTTACCTTTAAAAATCTTAGAATCTCATCTTTCGTATGGAATGAGCTCTTTATTGTTCAAACTGTTTAGAGAAAACAATGGTTTAACTTATGACATCGGTGTATTTCACCCTATCAGAAAACAAAATTCTCCATTCTTAATTTACTTTTCCGTATCTAATAGAAATGCAATTTTAGCCTTTAAAATATTAATAGAATTATGGAAAAAATTATTAACGAATAAAATTCCTGACGAGGAATTTAATTTAGCTAAGGTAAAATTAAAAAGTTCATTTTTAATCTCTAATCAATCTTTAGAGGAAATTTTGCAAAGAAAAATTAAAATGATTGGATTTAACCTAAGGCCTGATTTGGATGTTGATTACCTTAATAAAATTGAAGATATTACTTCAGAATATACATTAAAAATAACTCAAAAATATTTATCAAAACCTTTCCTGAGTATAAGTGGGAATAAAAAAATTTCTAACGAAATTTATGAACTCTGGATAAAAAACTCTTAAATTACTATTTTTTCAATTTTATCGATATCAATCAAAAAACAACCTCTCCTGAATTTTATTTCAACCGTTGAAGGAGATTTTATAGATATTATTTCTCCAACTTCATCGATAGCGACCAAATCAGGAGGTCTGAGCATTGGCATATTTTCGGAAGTTTTAAGATAAGGCATAGGAACTTTAAGTTTCACTTTATCTTTAATATTAAATTTCATTATTTGTACAATAAATTCAATAATTAATCTACTACAAAAAACAGTGTTAAAAAAATATCAACGAAATGCATCGTTTCATTCTAGAATCTGACAAGTATTTGTGATATGAATTAATGAATCAAAAACTCAAAACTATTTTTTTATGGGCTTTACCTATAGTTCTTGTTATAGCTCTTTCATATCAATTTCTTTCTTCTAGTAGCATAGATAGCTTAAAATCAAATGGGACTACAGTAGCTCCTAAGAATACCGCAGTCGCTAGAGTTAGTTATGGTAGATTTTTAGAATATATTAAATCTGGCAGAGTTACATCTGTAGACATATTTGATGGAGGTAGAAATGCCGTTGTTGAGACCATAGATTCCGATTTAGATAATAAAGTTCAAAGACTAAGAGTTGATTTACCAGGATTAACTCCTGAATTGATAAATAATCTTAAAAATGAAGGTATTAGTTTCGATGTTCATCCTGTAAAGACAGCCCCACCTGCATTAGGAGTTCTAGGAAATCTTCTTTTCCCCGCATTATTAATAGGGGGATTAATACTATTAGCCAGGAGATCAAATGGGATGCCTGGTGGTCCAGGACAAGCTATGCAATTTGGAAAATCAAAAGCCAGATTCGCAATGGATGCAGATACAGGAGTTGTATTTGACGATGTGGCTGGGGTTAATGAGGCAAAACAAGATTTAGAAGAAGTTGTTACTTTTTTGAAAAAACCAGAAAAATTTACTTCCGTTGGAGCACGCATTCCTAAAGGAGTTCTACTAGTTGGTCCTCCTGGAACAGGCAAAACTCTTTTAGCAAAGGCAATTGCGGGCGAAGCAGGAGTACCATTCTTTTCACTATCAGGTTCAGAATTTGTTGAAATGTTTGTTGGAGTAGGAGCTAGTAGAGTAAGAGATCTTTTTAAAAAAGCTAAAGAAAATAGTCCATGCTTAGTTTTTATAGATGAAATTGATGCGGTTGGAAGACAAAGAGGAGCTGGTATTGGAGGAGGCAATGACGAAAGAGAACAAACACTTAATCAACTCCTAACCGAGATGGATGGATTCGAAGGAAATAGTGGAATTATTATTATTGCTGCTACAAACCGTCCAGATGTTCTAGATTCTGCTTTGATGAGACCTGGAAGGTTTGATAGACAAGTTACAGTTGATGCACCAGATATCAAGGGTAGATTATCGATTCTCGAAGTTCACGCGAAAAATAAAAAGCTCCAAGAAGATCTGACTCTAGAAAGCATAGCAAGAAGAACTCCTGGATTTACTGGGGCAGATTTGGCAAATCTTTTAAACGAGGCTGCTATTTTAACAGCTAGAAGAAGAAAAAAGTCTATAAGTATCTCAGAAATAGATGATTCAGTTGATAGAATCGTTGCAGGAATGGAAGGTTCTCCATTAACGGATGGAAGAAGCAAAAGATTAATTGCTTATCATGAAGTGGGGCACGCCATTATTGGTACTTTAGTCAAAGCTCATGATCCTGTTCAAAAAGTAACAGTAATTCCGAGAGGACAAGCCAAAGGCCTTACTTGGTTTACACCTGATGATGATCAATCTCTTATTAGTAGAGCGAATTTAAAAGCAAGAATAATGGGAGCTCTTGGAGGAAGAGCAGCAGAAGATGTTGTATTTGGTAGAGGTGAAATAACAACTGGAGCTGGTGGGGACTTTCAACAGGTTGCTTCAATGGCGAGACAAATGGTTACCAGATTTGGTATGAGCGAATTAGGTCCAATAGCTCTTGAAAGTGGTAACCAGGAAGTTTTTGTCGGCAGAGATTTAATGACAAGAAGTGAAGTTTCTGATTCTATTTCTAAACAAATTGATGAGAGCGTAAGAGTTATGGTCAAAGATTGCTACAAAGAAACTTATTCAATAATTAGTAAAAATAGAAATGCAATGGATAAATTAGTTGATTTATTGATTGAAAGAGAAACTTTAGATGGTGAAGAATTTACAAAAATACTCTCTGAATTTACTACTATTCCTGAGAAAGAAAGAACTCCCCAACTATTAAATTAAGTTCCTCGAACTGGTTTTTTGTCTAGAACCAAATCTATTAAACCGTAATCCACTGCTTCTTGAGGAGACATATAAAAATCTCTATCTGTAT
The DNA here is from genome assembly GCA_003212375.1 of Prochlorococcus sp. AG-442-N17. Classification (GTDB taxonomy): domain Bacteria; phylum Cyanobacteriota; class Cyanobacteriia; order PCC-6307; family Cyanobiaceae; genus Prochlorococcus_A. Next base: position 64,390 of record QCPY01000001.1, read on the forward strand.
CTCCTTTAATTGTTTCCAGATTTTTGCCAGTTCTTTCAGATAATTCAGAATTTAAACGCTCTTTTAGATATAAAATTTCATCTGCTTGAATTCTTATATCGCTAGCTTGACCCCTTGCTCCACCAAGTGGTTGATGAATCATAATTCTTGAATGTCTCAAACTACTCCTTTTACCCTTCGTGCCTGCAGCGAGTAAAAAAGCACCCATACTTGCTGCCAGTCCAACACAAACAGTATGAATATCAGGTTTTACATGTTGCATGGTATCGAAGATACCTAAGCCATCATAAACTGAGCCTCCAGGAGAATTTATGTACATATAAATATCTTTTTCAGGGTCTTCAGCTTCAAGAAAAAGTAATTGAGCCACTATCCTATTCGCAGTATCACTTGTAACTTGTTCTCCCAAAAATATTATCCTCTCTCTTAAAAGTCTTGAGTAAATATCAAATACTCTTTCACTTCCACCAGATTCTTCCAAAACTAAAGGGATCATAATAATATTTATCTGTTTATTAGATCTTAACGATATTGAGTCAGCATACGCTATGGTTATTAAGGTTTACATATAAAAAAATTGAAAGAAAAATTGACTGTCTCAGATAGCAAAAAGTTATTTCATGAACAATTTCCTTACGTTATTCCTGGTTTATATAAAAGGATAGTTGATGAAATGCTTGTAGAATTAAATCTATTGAATCACCAAAATGAATTCGTTCAAGATGATTTGTTTTGCTATGGTCTTACGGAAACATTCAAAGAATTGATTAAAGGTTACAAGCCCGAGAAACATATAGAGATTCTTTTCGAATCATTATGTAATTCTTCAAATTTTGAACCATCAAAGATAAGAGAAATTTCTAAGAAAACTGTTGGATTATTCAAAGAAAAATCATTAAAAGAAATTTCAAATTTATTAAAAGAAAAAACCACCTCTAACCTTTATTCATCTAGGATATTGAATATAGGTATTTATTTGATTATAGTTAATGCCACTGATTTCAATAAGATAAAAGATTCTGAGAAAAATAAAGCTATATTTGATATTATCGATACTTTAAATTTATCAGTTAATAAAGCGGAAAAAGATATTAGTATCTATAAAAGCAGCATTAAAAAAATGCAACAAGCCAAAGAACTGATCGAAGAAACAAAAATACAAAATAAGAAAAAAGAGAAAAAATAATTTTAATTTAAAACTACTTATCGATTCTTCTTTTATCTTTCCAAGAAATAAAAGAGATATAAATTATAGCAATGGTTATAAGGGTTAATAAAATAAAAGATGCAAAAATAAGGAATTTATTTAAATAATCTTCATATGGAAATGATGGAAAATCATATATCAATAGAGCCATCCCCATTTCTACCCCAAACAACCATAGCAATTGAAAAAGTAAATATTGCTGCTAAGGCAGCCCAACCCAATTGAAAAATCATAATAACTCAGTCAGTAATTCAAATATAACAGAACTTTCAAATATTTTTAACTACATAATTAATTTTCAAATAAAAAAATTATTTCTCAGAAGTATGATCTAATAAATACAATATAAATAAAAGATTAAATTACTTTGGGCAGAGTTGTTCTAAATCATAGTACACATATAGATGGTTTGATTCCAGTTCTTAAAAAACTTGCATTAAACAATAAAGTTAAAACTGTAACTCCAGCAACAATATCAAGGGCAAGAGGAAAATCTTCTAATTTAGTGATAAGAGTTTCTATTAAAACAATTAATGGTTATAAAGCCATCGCAAGAAAGGGCAAAACTGCTCAAGAAGTTTTTATTTCAACTGATTTAAGTAAAGATGAATTAAAAAAGCTTTTAGATGTCTGTAATCATAGTTAATGTAACGAATATGTTTTTAACTCATATAAAAAATTTAATGAAATCTTATTTCAATACCCTCTTATATATTTTGTTAATATTTTCATTTGAGAATAGTGCTTATTCACTTTCGGATAATCAAATAAAACAAATATGTCAAAATAAGCCTAGAAAGTTAGATTGTATAAAAAATTTAAAACTTAAAAATTTAGATTTAATAGAAGGCAATCGAATTGAAATCCCAGTGGTGCCTTTCAAAAAATAAATATATTTTAAATTTCAAATTCTGCTTCAAAAAGAGAAAAAGCTTTATTGTAGTTAGCAATTAAATTTTCAGAATTTTCATTAAAGCCAATTAATTCATAATCATTTTTTAGTTGATCATAAGAATATACGACTTTATTAAAAGCATTCATATATTCTTTTTGGATATCCTCATCGTCTATATCATAAATTTTTGCCAAAACTAATTCTACATTTTTTTTTGATGTGTTTATTTCCTTCTCAAAATCTTTATTTAACTTTCTTCTTTTTTTGGGCATTATTAAAAGATATATTTAAAATACAAATCTACAATAATCAAAATCATGAATAAAATAAATTAAAAATTAAAAAATAAAAATATAGTTTTCAAATCAATATAAAACCAGTATATTCCAAATAAACAATCTCATAATATGGAGAAGAAAGAATCAAAAAAGGGACCAGATATAAAAAACCCTAGCTTTGAAAGAAAAAAATTAAAAGGTTCTAGAAATTCAAATAACTATAGGGATAAGCCCCTACCTTGGTGGGTTGAATTATTATTTGTACAAATCGGACTACCAGATAAATGGCTAATTAAAATCTTAAATTCCAAAAAAAATATTACAGAGTTGCTCACAAAAGAAAAAAGATTCATCTTTACATTTTTATTTGTTTTAGCAGGGCTCAGTTATTTTTTACCAGTAATTAAATACGCTAGATCAAAATTAGAGTGTGAAACTATTTCCAAAAATTATATTTTAAAAAATAAGAATCTCAACAAAATAAATAGAAAGGAACTAGGAATGTTATCTACAAATTTTTGTAATGGTGGTAATGAGATATATGAAATTGAAAATCTCAATGATTGATCAAATTTTTATGTCCCAAAAAATTTAATATGTATAAACATGATTCTATAAAAAATTTTTTTAACTTAAATAATTTATTCAATGACTGATATTAGCCAACAAAAAGAAAATGTAAAAATGCATTTAAAAGATTTAAGACTAGATTTAAAAAGAATGCATCTTGCTGTAACTCAAGAATTATTACTCCCACAACCAGATGAGGTTAAAACTCTAATTTATAAAATGGAAAAATTGTTAAAAGCAATAGAATCAAAATAAACTATAGTTTAATATTAATTAATGAGTAGTTTGCAAAAACATTAAGATTAAATGAAAAATTTTTTAAAACTTACCAATTTTTTCTTACTTCTGATAATTATAACTGCTTGCAAAAAAACATTTAACCAAAAAGAATTAATAAAGGATTCTAAACAACAGACAAGTGAGCAACTGGACATAACAAATAAGAAAATGGAAGTAAGATTTTCATGTGAGAAGGATGGAATTTCTGAATTTCTAAATAATGATTGGGTTATTGTTGAAAAATATACACAAGAAAAAATATGTACATGGAAATCGGTTCCTGCTAATAAAGATTGCGATATAGACAAAGACAAAGGCTGCAAAATTACAATCCCTGATAAAATAGGTAAAGAAAAAATTTATTTATTAGAAAAAAAAATTAATTAACAATAATGGCTAACAAAAAAGAACATTTAATGGAATTAATATTTAAGAAATTAAAAAATAATACATCAAAAAAAATATTGTTAGAAAAAAAGGAACTTATTGAATTTATCGATTCTCTCATAAATAATAATTAACAGTATAAAATTAAAATAATAATTTGTTAAAATGTCAAAATAAAATAAACTCTATAAATATCAAAAGTAAATGTATAATTTTTCATCTCTAACAATACTTTTAATCATTTTTTTCATATTTAGTTTATATTTTTTATTTAAAGTTACTTCTAAAGTGAAAGATTAAATTTAACATTCAAAATTTAATTTTCATATTATCGGGTCTTCTCTAAGTAATAAAATGGATTGATAATCTAAATCATCTTTTATCCACTCTTTATATTCCTCTAAAATACATTCTTGATCCATTTTATCTAATATTTTGATTCTTTTCTTAGCATTTTCAATAGCTATTTTTATACAAAATTTAAAGTCATTAGTATCTTTTTTCATAAAATATTCTATGTACAATTAAAACTTTAATTAGTAATATTCAATTTTTTGTATTACAAATAACATTAATAGACATTCGTTCAATATGAGTATCAAACAATACTGAACTATTCATATTATATTTATGATAATTATTTTATTTGAAATTATGCCCTACGAAGCTGGTAGTAAAGAATGTAGACATTTGATTGATTCTAAGGAGAGTTTATTGTCGGCTTTGGAATCTTTAAGTAAAATCAATTCAACAGATGTTTTGCAAGTACAGATAAGAGAAATATACAATAAGCTAGAGATTATGCATGACCAAAGAAAAAAAATAGAGTACAGCTCATAACTAGTTCTTTTCTACTAGAGAAAAATTAGAAATTTTAAAATCCTTTTTTAGCTTATTTTTTTTGTCAGACAACAATTCATGAAGTGCATCTAGTTGTGCATGCACTTCTTTTACTTCATTAAGATCAGGCAATAAATCATCCTTTAAAAGCATTTGATGCATCTCTCTTAGTTCGACTCTGATATATCTTAGGTGTGAACTCACCTCTTCTCTCTTAGATGCACTCATATCTGCCGTTTAACATTTCAATTATACAATATTATGCTATTGATAATTATCTAAGAGATATCTCCCATAAATATAAAAACAAAACTAAATTTTTTATTTAATAACGTTATTAATTTGTTGTAAGATATTATTTATGAAGAGAAAATCATCAAAAAAGAATCAAAAAAAAGTAATAAGGAAAAAAAATAATGAATTGGGTCAAACAAAAAATTCAGCTAAATTAATCTTATTTATATTTGGGATAGGGCCAATAATTGGAATTATAATCTTCCTATTTAGCAAAGGATTTTTTAATTCTCCAAATATTTAATTTAATAATTAAATATTCATTAATAAGTAAATATTTATCAAAAAGAATTCGCAAAAAAATTAGAATTTCTCAAACTTTTTAAGTGAAAATATTCTAAATCTAGCGATATTTATTGCATTATCAGGATTTGAAATAACAAATGGATGATCAGATAAAATTTCAATTACTTTATTTATTTTCTGAGTTACATCATCGCAATCAACTTTTTGCCATTCTTCATCAAAAGAGATAGCAAAACTATCTGCGTTGTTATAAGTACGACCTTTCATAAAAATCTAAAATCTAATTACAAATTAAATTAAAAATTAAAAACAAAATAACGATCTATTTATAATACAAATTAAAGCTTTTGGCTAATTAAATTTTAAAATTTTCCCAAAATGTTATAAGTTGATTTGACAGAAATGTTACAATAATGACAAATGGTTATATAAATGGAAAATCCTGTCAAAAGAATTGGGTACTTACCAAGGAAAAGAGTTCTCGAAATTATAGATCAAATATCAAAAAGTGAATCTATAAGTAGATCAAAAGTTGTAGGCATACTAGTAGAAGAAGCGTTGGATGCTAGAGGTATAGCAAATTTTGGATATAGCAATTTGAGCAAAACTAAATCCATCAATTATGAAAATCAACTAATTAAAAATACAAACGACTCTGAGGATGAGTTTGTTGATGACAGTGGATATACGATTTCTTCCCAAAAAACATTAGATAGATCTATATCAACTGAGGATATTGAACTAGCAAATAAGATTAATATCTTAAAAAAATCAGGTTTGATTTAAAAAATTTGGAATTATTTTAATTTGTGGTAAGTAATTGGTGCATTATTTTTAATCTATGGTTATTGTGTATCAATAATTATATTCCCAAAAATTTTTAATTTTAACATTTTCTAATTTAAAATCTTTTCCATAAAAAATGAAAGATATAAAATGTCCATCATGTGGTGAAAACTTCAGAATAGATCCAACTAGCTTTGAAGAGATACTTCTTCAAATTAAAGATGAGGAATTTAACAAACAAATAGAGGAAAGACTTCAACTAGCAGAAGAAGATAAGAAGAAAGGCATAGAAATTGCTAAACAAGAATTAAAAATACAGTTAATAAAGGATAGTCAGAAAAAAGATTCAAAAATTCAAGAACTTGAGTCTAAGCTCAATATAGCTGAAGAAAAAAAATTAAATGAATTAAATGAGCTAAAGAATAAAGCATCTAGTAAAATTAATATACTAAATAACGAGGTAAACAAACTAAAGGAAGATATTGAAAAACAATCTATAATTAATGATTTATCATTAAAGAATAAAGTCACTGAAGCTGTTAATAGTTTAGAGAAAGAAAAATCTGCATTAAAAAACTCAATTGAAAAAATGAAGTTAGAACATTCTATAAGTGAGAAAGTAATTGAAGAAAAGTTTAAAAACAAAATTACTGAACGAGATTTGACAATTCAAGAACTTAGAGATATGAAATCTAAACTATCTACAAAGATGGTTGGTGAGACATTAGAAATACATTGTGAAACACAGTTTAATCTTAATAGAGCAACAGCATTTAAAAACTCTTATTTCGAAAAAGATAATGATGCCAGTTCAGGCAGCAAAGGCGATTATATCTTCAGAGAATATGATGATAATCAAATTGAAATAGTCTCAATTATGTTTGAGATGAAAAACGAAACTGAAGGGAGATACAATAAACGCAAGAACGAAGACTTCTTTAAAGAATTGGATAAAGATAGAACTCAGAAATCATGTGAATATGCTGTTTTAGTTTCATTATTGGAACCAGAAAGTGAACTATATAATTCTGGAATAGTTGATGTATCTTATAAATATCCAAAAATGTTTGTAATAAGACCACAATTCTTCCTACCTATTATTTCTCTTCTAAGGAATGCATCTTTAGAAACTTTAAAATATAAAACACAATTAGATTTAATGAAACGTGAAAATTATGACATCACAAATTTTGAAAGCACTCTAGATAAATTCAAGAATGCCGTAGGGAAAAACGTTTCTTTAGCTCAGGACAGATTTAATAACGCAATATTGGAAATTGAAAAATCTATAAGTCATTTACAAAAAACGAAAGAGGCTTTGCTGATATCAAAAAAACATCTTTTATCTGCCAATAGCAAGTCACAAGATTTAACAGTTAAAAAATTAACACAAAATAATCCCACTATGAAAAATAAATTTAATGATTTAAAAATTGAAGAAGACTAAAATAAAACAAGACAGCAACAGAAAGTTCATAATAATTTCATTTTTAATAATTTATAAATTAATCCAGATATAATATAAATAACCATAAGTTAAAAATAATGTCTCCTAATACTCCCATTTATAGTCTTGCTAGGGAACTTGATGTAAATAGCAATAGAATCATTTTAGCTTGCAAATCACTTGGTATCCCAGCTAAAGGCTCTACAAAAAGACTTAATAAGGAAGAGTTAGAAAAAGTAAAAAATTACTTTAGGACTGGTAAGAACGTCTCTGAAGAAATAGTTGAAATTAACAAAAATGACTATATTACAAAAAGCAAAACACCAAAAATAAAAAGAGAAGTAAAAACAAAATATTTCCCAAATAGACTAATAGCTAAATCTTAAATAAAACAAATTTTTTTCTTTTTTTAGTTTGAACAACCACAGAAGAAATAATAAATAAATTAGGATAAGTAAAAATACTTAAAATGAAAATTGATGAGGCCTTAAATTCTCTTGAAAATTCATGGTCAAGAGATGAAGTATTAGTAAAAATAAAGAATGGAGCAAATTCAGAAAGCATAGTAAACGATTTCTTTAGTAATAAGAAAGAAGAAATCGAAACTCTTTCTAATTTTATCAATCCTGAAGAGAAAATTCTTTTAAGTGAGATAGAGGAGTTATCTAATATTGAATCAAAACTAATCAATAAAATTAAAAACTATAGTTCAAATAACAGTCAGTTATCAAACGGCGAAAAGAATCAAGGTAAAAGATTAGAACCTACACAAAAGATTTCATTCAACCTAGCTGTATTTATGATGAAATGGAGTAATAAATTTGTATTTATTTCTCTTTTTGTATTATCAGCAATAGCTTTAAGTAAACAAGCATGGGCTTAATTCGCTAAATTAATTAAAATAAAACCTTTTATTTTTTTGACCAAAGATAGTTCAGATTTAATTAAATATAGTACTCAAGGTTTGTACTGTGAAATTGCTGATATTTGGATAGATCCACATAAACCGGTAAAAAAAGCATTAATTACTCATGCGCATATGGATCATTTCACATTTGGTTGCGATGAATATATTTCCACCTATGAAACCTCAAAAATTTTAAAAGAAAGAGTAGGTAATGCAATAAATATTAAAACTTATGATTATGGAAAAGAATTTAAAATAAATGGTATCAATATTTCTTTCCATCCTTCAGGACATATACTTGGATCAAGCCAAATCAAGTTTAATTTTGGAGGTGAGACATGGTTAATCACAGGCGATTTCAAACGTCAAAAAGACTATACTTGTAAAGAATATGAAAAAGTTAAAACTGATTATCTAATAAGTGAATCAACTTTTGGATTGCCTATCTTTAAATGGGAAGAAGCTCAAAAAACTGCCGGAGATATTTCAAAATGGGTAGATTCATCCCCAGATAAAACATCTATTTTATTTTGTTATTCCTTAGGAAAAGCACAAAGATTATTAAATGAAATTAGTAAATCAAATTTTAAAAATAATATTTATACGCACAATAGTATTAATAATATGAACAACTGTTATAAGAAATTAGGAATTAATATAGTTAATACAGAAAAATTCGATAAAACCCAAAATCTCGATAAATTTAAAGGGAGTCTTATTTTACTTCCACCAGCATTACATAAAGGATCATATCTAAAAAAATTCAAAAATATTCAAACAGGTTTTGCTAGTGGATGGATGGCAATTAGAGCCTTAAGAAAAAGATCGGGTTATGATAAAGGATTTGTTATATCAGACCATGCAGATTGGGAAGCTATTTTAAATACTGTAAAAGAATCAGAAGCAAAAAATGTCTTTTTTCATCATGGAGATAGCGATGCTTTGAGTAGATATTTAAATGAAAAAAGCTCTATAAATGTGCTTAATTTTGAGTCTAGAAAATGAGTTTAAAAAACTTTTCAGAATTATTTATAAATTTAGATTCAAGTAGTAGTACAAATAAGAAACTTGAAATTTTAAAAAATTATTTTTCAATAAATAATAATTTAGAAAATTCTTGGTCGATATATTTGCTTACCGGGAAAAAAAATAAAAGATTTATTAGTGGGAGATCAATTAAAAGTTTTTTTTCAGATATTTATGAATTCCCTTTATGGTTAATTGATACTTGTTATTTAAGAGTTGGAGATTCAGCTGAAGTAATAACTTTATTACTAAATAGTAAAAATATTGGGAAAACTGAAGTAATGAAGGATATTTCTTTAGATGAATTATTAAATAAAGTTTTGCCTGAATTAGCTGTTCTTAAAGAAGAAGAAAAGAAATTAAGAATAAAGGAAATATGGGAAGAATTACCAAAAGAAAACTTGCTAATTTTCAACAAAATATTGACTGGTACATTTAGAGTTGGTGTCTCAATTGGATTAATAACAAAATCCATCTCACAACTTGTTAATCTAGACGAGTCAATAATTTCTCATAGATTAATGGGTGATTTTGAGCCCTCAGCTCAAGCATATAAATTTTTAGTAAATAAAAAAATAGATTTAGAAGAATTAAGTTATAAACCATACCCTTTTCTTCTTGCCACTACATTTGAAAAAAAAATTTCAGAAGAATCAATAAATAATTTTCAATATGAATGGAAATGGGATGGTATAAGAATTCAATTAATAAAAAGATTAGGTAAAGTTTCAATATGGACTAGAGGTGAAGATCTAGTTAATAGATCTTTCCCAGAATTAGTGGAGAATACTCTATTTATAAAAGATGACTTTGTAATAGATGGGGAATTATTGGTTTGGAATTTTAAAGATGAACTTCCTATGAATTTTTCGTTTCTTCAAAAAAGGATTAATAGAAAAGCACCATCAAAACTAATACAAAATAATTTACCAATTATTTTTATTGCCTATGATCTTTTAGAACTAAAAGGTGAAGATAAAAGACAATTAAATCTAAGAAATAGAAGAATTAATTTAGAAAAGAATTTTCATAAATGGATAAGTGAAAGTGAAAAAGATATTTCTAAAATTTTTAAAATAAGTAATTTATTATTTCCAAAAAATTGGGAAGATGCTGAAAACTTAAAAAATAAATCTAGAGAAAATGGAACTGAGGGTTTGGTTATAAAAAATAAAAATTCTATATATGCTTCAGGTCGCAAAAAAGGTATTTGGTGGAAGTACAAAGTTGATCCAATGCAACTTGATGCTGTTCTAATATATGCTAAAGGGGGAAGCGGTAAAAGAGCTGGTTTATACACAGACTATAGTTTTGCTTTATGGAAAGACGGGCAATTAATAAAATTTGCAAGTGCCTATTCTGGCCTAAACAATGCGGAGATTAAAGAACTTGATAAATGGATAAGAAAAAATACAATTGAAAAATTTGGTCCTGTAAGGTCAGTAAAACCAGAAATGGTTTTCGAAATATCTTTTGAAAATATACAAGTTTCCAATCGTCATAAAGCAGGGATTTCAGTAAGATTTCCAAGAATCTCTAAATGGAGAAAAGACAAACATATTAAGGATGCTGATACCCTAGAAAATGCTAAAAAATTAATGATAAGTAAATCATGAACATCACTACTAGTAAAACTTATTTAGAAAAAATAAAAAAATTCTTCGATAAAAATGAGTGGGAACCACTAACTTTTCAACTTGAATCATGGGAGGCATACTTAAATGGCGAAAATGGGATAATACAAGTTCCTACTGGTTGCGGTAAAACATACGCAGCATTAATGGGACCTCTTTCAAAATTAAAAGACTTTAGAAAAAATTCTGGTCTAAACATTTTATTAATTACACCATTAAAAGCATTAAGTAGAGATCTAAAAAATTCAATCGATTCAGCTGCTAATTTTTTTGATAAAGAAATAACTGTTGGAATTAGGAATGGTGATACTAGTCAATATGAAAAGAAAAAACAAATACTAAATCCTCCAAATATTCTAATAACAACCCCAGAATCTTTATCTCTTTTATTGTCAAATAAAGAGTCTAAGAGAATTTTTAAGAATTTATTTTCAATTATTATTGATGAATGGCATGAGTTAATGGGAAGTAAAAGAGGTAATCAATGCGAATTATCTTTAAGTTGGCTAAGAGGAAATAATAAAGATTTACAAATTTGGGCAATGTCTGCCACTATTGGAAATATTGAAGAAGCTGGAAGAGCAATTATTGGTATTAAAGCAAAGGCACCAAAAATAATTAGTTCAAATATACAAAAAGAATTAGAGATAACTAGTGTTTTACCAGAAGAAGAAACAACCTTTCCATGGGGTGGACATTTAGGTATTAAAAACTATTCTTCACTTTTAAAAATTTTAGATAAAAATAAAAGTACCTTATTATTCACTAATACAAGGAATCAATCTGAAAGATGGTACCAATGCCTAAAATTCTGTTTACCAGAAATGGAAGAAAAGATTGCTTTACATCATGGTTCACTAGATAAAGATGAAAGAAAAATAGTTGAGGATGGAGTTAAAAACGGATTAATAAAATGGGTAGTTTGTACAAGCTCTTTAGATTTAGGTATAGACTTTCAACCGGTTGATCAAATTGTTCAAATTGGTAGTGCCAAAAATATAGCAAGATTAATCCAAAGAGCTGGAAGAAGTGCTCATAGACCTGGAGGAAAGTCAAACATAATTTTTATGCCTACAAACTCATTAGAATTATTCGAAATAAGTGCTATGCGGAGAATAATAAAAAGTGGGATATCTGAAAAAATTAATCTTCCTGAATTATCTTTTGATGTCCTTCTTCAGCATCTTGTAAGTTTAGCTTGCGGGCCAGGTTTTAATCCCAGTATTGAAAAAAAAAGGATTAAAGATTGTTGGAGTTATAGAAATCTAAATGATAAAGATTGGGATTGGTGTATTGATTTTTTAGAGTATGGAGGGAAATGTTTAAAAGCATATCCAAAATATAAAAAGATAGAAAAAGAAAAATCAAAAGGTGACAAAAATAACTTTAATTATTTTGTAAAAGATAAATCCTTAGTAAGGATGCATAAATATAATATTGGAACTATCACAAGCGATAAATTTATTAATGTAAAGTATTTAAGAGGAAAAACATTAGGTAATTTAGAAGAAAATTTTGCAACAAAATTAAAAACGGGTGATACCTTTTACTTTGCTGGCAAGATGCTCCAGTTTGTAAAAATAAGGGATATGACACTTTACGTAAAAAAATCTTCAAGGAAAAGTTCTTTAATCCCAGCTTGGGTGGGAGGACAAATGGCGATCTCTGATCTTCTTAGTGATAGTTTGAGGAAAGAAATAGATCTTTGCAAGGACTTAAATCATAGTGGTAACCATATTAATAAAGAATTAAATTCACTTTTACCAATTTTAAAAAAACAGAAAACTATTTCTGATATACCTAAAAGAAATCAACTTCTTATTGAAATATTTAAGACTAAGGATTTAACAAATCTTTTTGTTTTTACTCTGGATGGAAAATTAGTTAATGAAGGAATTGCTTTTTTATGGGCTTCTAGACTCGCAAAGAAAAAACAATCAACATTTAGTATTACTGCTAATGATTTTGGATTCAGCTTAACATCATCAGAAGATTATGACTTTTCAATAGTTGAAAAAGAATTTTCTTATTTAATAAAAAATAATAATTTGGAAGAAGATTTAGAAAATGCGATAAATTTTTCAGAATTAACAAAGAGGCGATTTAAGAATATTGCTCAAATTAGTGGGTTAGTTAATCAAAATAATCCCACTAAAACAAAAAGTTCATCTCAATTACAAATAAGTTCAAGTCTTTTTTATGATGTGTTTACCAGATATGAAAAAGGCCACTTGTTAATCAAACAAGCACATCAAGAGGTAAAAGAATATCAATTAGAAAATAAAAGAATAGCTAATACACTAGAAAGATTATCTAATTTTAAATTGATATTAAAAGAGACTCAAACTCCAAGCCCATTTGCTTTCCCTTTATTAGTTGAAAGATTAAAAAATACATTAAGCAATGAATCAATAGAAAAAAGAGTTGAAAAACTAATCAAAAAATATAATTGAAAAATGTATAAAAACTCTTCTATTTTGCATTGGGGCAAATCATCTCTTGAAATGCTTCCTACAAGAGCATTACTTTTACCTCAAACTAGTGAACTATTAATATGCGATATACATCTTGGCAAAGGTGAATATTTTCAGCAGAATGGAATTCCTCTCACGAATAATGCAGATGAACAAAACTTATTAAGAATCAAAAATATTGTAAAAAAATACAGTCCTAAAAAATTGATTATTTTAGGAGATTTATTTCATAGCAAATATTCAATAAGTGAATCTTTAAAATATAAACTAGAACTTCTAATTGAAACATTAAATATAAAAATAGAATTAATAGTTGGAAATCATGATATCGGTTGCAAAGTCAAAAATATAAGATCTTTTAACTTTAAAAGATCTAATAATCTTATCTTTAGTCACGCGCCATTGGATAAGTATGAAGAAAATATTTTAAACATTTGTGGGCATTATCATCCAAAAATATATTTAAAAAATGCGAGAGATAAATTATCTTTTAGATGTTTTGCTTTAGATGAAAAGGAACATGTATTTTATCTCCCCGCTTTTGGTGATCTTACGGGAGGTTATCCTTGCAAAAATTCATTTAAAAAATGGGCAATTATTTCTGATAAAAGAATTGTTCAAATATAAATCTCAACAAAATTCAAAATAAGATAATTTTATCAATTGAACATATACTTTTATACATTATGATCTCATTTTAATTATTAATTTCATATCATAGGTAAAAGTTTAAATTTTTAATGTTAAAGTCAAATTTGAAATTAAAAAAGAGAAAAATTATTACCCTTTCTTTAACTTAAAAAATACGTTATAAAAAAAATAAACTTAATTTTTAATAATGAAAAAATTAATAACTATTATTATTTTTCAAGTTTTGTTAGTCCCATTCGATGTTACTGCCAATGAAAACTTTTCTGTAGAAATTGAGGCCCTAACACTTGTAATGAAACAATATGAAAAAGATATTGAGGTTGAGAACGAAACTAAAATTGAACTAAATAATAAGAAACCAAGCTTTATGGCACTTAAGCAAGATGAATGTAATGCAACAGTTAAAGTTACTGAAAAGACAGGGCTAGAGATTGTCGGGACTGAATCCTTCGATGTAAATGTTTGCAAGAAAGAAGTAAACAAAGTTATAAATTAATTTCAGAAAAAATATCTTTAAAAGATATTATTCAAAAAATTTAAAGAGGTCTTTTACACATGGAAGGTGAGACCTCGAGACCTAACAGAAAACTTTGGAACGGGTTCTGCTTAATTTATTAATAACTAAGTTAATAACGTACAGATGTAATAATAAGTACAATTATGAAAATATCTTTAAATGCTGAATTATTTATTTTTTTGGGAGACCTTCTGTAATTCTTCTCTAGACATAAGTGCTTCTATTTGAGCTAGAACCTTCTGAAGTTCTTCTGTCTTAGTCAAAGAAGCCTCAGCGACTTCTCTTAATTTCTCTAATTGTTCTTGAGTTTTATTCATGGTTAATTAGTTAGAAATACATCACTTGAATAGATGGTTTAAAACAAATTTTTCAATCACACACAAACTAATATTCACTCTATTTTCTATAAAGTCAAATAAATTTCTTGTATTTGATGTTTTATGAGGACTTCCAATTAAAACCTTATTATTCAAAAAAATCATAGACTTTATCCTTTAACTAAAAAATATTTATATGTTTTGGATTATGAAGTAAATACTGGGAGACCAATGGTTGCAGTTGTAATTAAAGCTCCCGCAAAGATTAGGAAAGGAAGATAAGGGAAATTTTTCAACTTAGGATTTTTCTAATTCGAAAATAGTATATAGGTATTTATACTGTTTGTCTACCCCGTGGCTCTCCATTAAAGAACATAATCTTGCTTAAAAATCAAAAAAATAAAAGTTATCCAAATTTTCCTGAGATATATTCTTGAGTAGTTTTTTCATTCGGAGAACTAAAGATTTTCTTAGTTGAGTTAAATTCTGCAAGATAACCAACTTTACCTCCATCACCATCTTCGTATTCAACTGCATTAAAAAATGCTGTCATATCACTAACTCTTAGAGCCTGCTGCATATTATGAGTAACGATTATAATTGTATAATTCTTCTTTAGTTCGTGCATTGTTTCTTCTATTTTTAGAGTTGAGATAGGATCTAAAGCTGAGCATGGCTCGTCCATGAGTATTATTTCAGGTTCAATTGCAATAGTTCTGGCTATGCAAAGTCTTTGTTGTTGTCCACCAGATAAAGAGTAACCACTCTCGTTTAATTTATCCTTACACTCATCCCATAAAGCACCTTTTCTCAATGAGCTTTCAACTAGTTCATCCATATCACCCGTAAAGCCATTAATTCTTGCTCCAAATGCAATATTTTCGTAGATAGATTTAGGAAAAGGATTAGGTTGTTGAAAAACCATTCCAATTCTTCTTCTTACTTCAACTGGATCTACCCTTTTATCGTAAATATTAGTTCCATCAAAAAGTACTGTCCCTTTTAATGAACAATTAGGTATCAAATCGTTCATTCTGTTTAAAGATCTAAGAACAGTTGATTTACCACAACCGGAAGGGCCAATAAGGGAAGTTATTTTTCCTTTTTTAAAGTTACAAAAAACATTTCTTACCGCTTCAAAAGTTCCGTAGCTAATAGAGACATTCTCAAGAGATAAAATGACATTCTTAGGTGTTTTTTTATTAGTTTTAATCATATTTATACTCTCTTAGGTTTCTCATTAAAAGCAGCCAATATCCTTGAAAATATATTTACTGATAGTATCGACAACACAAGAATAAAGGAAGCTGCCCAGGCTAATTTATTCTGGGCATCATATGGTTCTAGAGCAAAATTGTATATCAATACAGCCAAAGAACCCATCTCATAAAACAAGTCTCCAAAGCCTGTTATGTAGTAGTAAGAAAATAATGCCGTAAATATCAAGGGTGCTGTTTCACCCGCCGCCCTTGCTATTCCAAGTACAACCCCAGTAGCAATAGATCTAAAGGCAGAGGGCAATGTAACTTTCAATATAGTTGTATACATACTTGCTCCAACTCCAAGAGAAGCATATCTCAACTCATTAGGCACCAGTTTTAAACCTTCGTCAGTTGTCTTTATCACAGTAGGCAACATTAATATTGAAAGAGCCATTCCTCCCGCTAAGCCACTGTACATACTTCCAAACAAGATCTTTGTTGAAACAATTAAGGCATAAATAAATACACCGGCAATTATTGAGGGGACTCCAGCTAAAACATTTACCCCAAATCTAATAAACTTTGAAAAAGCACCACCTTTAGAGTATTCAGCTAGATATATGCCACCGCCAACACCTATTGGTATGGCAATAATTGAAGCAATACTAGTAATTATTAATGTCCCTATTAATGCAGGATTAATACCTCCTGCATCTAAATCATCTCCAGGAGGATTTGGTTCTAAAGTAAATAATTCTGGTGTGATTTGAGATCCACCTTTGTAAAGTATATAAGTCACTAGAAAAATTAAAGGAAGTATTGCTATCAATGCACAAATAACGGATAAAGAAGTAAAGAATTTATCTCCTATATTTCTTGATAATCTTTTCTGATAATAAAGTGAATTCATAATTATCTAATATTTGAGACTAAATTTCTTAACTAGCCATTGAGCAAAGATATTGACCACTAAAGATAGGGTCATCAGCACAAAAGCCGCATAAAAAAGTGATGAAACCTGACTTCCATCTGCCTCACCAAACTGATTTGCAAGCATAGAGGAAATGGTATATCCAGGAGATAATAAAGACCAACTAAATGCATTGGAATTCCCAATAATCATTGTGACAGCCATCGTTTCACCCATAGCCCTGCCTAAAGCCAATAGAACTCCTGCCATAATTCCTGATAATGCTGCCGGCAAAATCACTGAAAATATTGTTTTCCATCTGCTTGCTCCAATTCCATATGCTGCATTTCTTAGCTTTTTAGGAACCTGATTAAGTGAATCTCTTGCAATGGAGGTCACTATTGGCAAAAGCATTACAACTAAAATCAATATCGCTAACAAGGAATTCCTGCCTGTAGGTTCTGTACTGAATATAGGTATCCAACCAAAGAAATTATGTAAAAAGACAAAAAAGACTCTAAAAAAAGGTTCCATAACAAATATTGCCCAAAGTCCTAACACAACTGATGGAATAGCTGCTAATAATTCAACAAAAGAACCTATTATTTCTCTAAAAACTTTAGGTACAAAGTCCTCAGTAATAAATATTGCTGTTCCAACTCCCAAAGGGATAGTTATTAATAACGAAAGAAATGAAGTTACCAATGTGCCATAAATTGCAGTAAAAGCTCCGTATTCATCTTTTACTGGGTTCCATTCAGAGGTGACTAGAAACTTCAATCCATACCTTGAAAAGGATTCAAATGACTGAAAAAAAACTACTAAAATAATTCCTAAAAGTATTATTGCTACGAAACTAGACAAGACTAGAGCAGTATTCTTGAAGATAATATCTATATTTTTTTCGATACCGAATCTTTTACGATTCTTGAAAAGAGTTAATTTCTCTTCCATTAAAAAAAGAATATCTCTATAAATCTACTACTAAATGCTGTAAAAGACTTTAAGACGACTTAAAGGTATATGAAAGTCATGATAATTTGACATCTATTTAGAAATTTAAATATTTTCATCTGATTTATTTCACCCACAAATAATTTAGCAATTAATTCTGAATCTCGATCTATCTACTTTAATAGTTCTACTGCTACGACAAGATTTCCTAATAGTCCGTTCAAAATATTTAGCTGTTCTTTGCTACCAAAGGCTATTAATACTTGACCTGGCTGAAGTATGAAATTACCTCCTGGATTAGTGAACAATTTTTCATTTTCTTTAATAGCTAATATTTTTGCACCACTCTTTTTACCAATTCCAAGTTCCGAGAGTGATCTTTTCTCTGCTGTTTCAAAAAGACTAATATCATTACTTAATTCAAATTCTTCAATTTCACATTCACTTCCTGCTAAAAGATCTAGAAAATCAATGGCTATTGGTCTTAAAGCCATTGATGCCATCGCTCTTCCTGCTGCTATATAAGGGCTTACAACTATACTTGCACCAGCTAATCTCAATTTGCTTGCAGCTTCTTCAGTTCCAGCTCTTGCAATTACTCTTATTGAGTTTCTTATCCCTTTAGCACTTAAAACAACATATAAATTTGCAGCATCATTAGGTAAGGTAACAACCAAACTTTTACACTTATCTAATCCTGCAAGTTTTAAAGTCTCATCAAGAGTCGCATCGGCACAAAGTACTTCTAAACCATTTTCTTCCGCTATTTTTTTTCTATCTTCATCACTCTCTACAACTATTATTGGAATATTCTGTGTTTTTATTTGATTAGATATTTCCTGACCTACCCTCCCATATCCGCACAAAATTACATGATTTTCCATTTTTCTAAGAATTCTTTTAAAACGTAATTCATTTACTCTTTGAAAATAGCCGGATTCAAATAATCTAACAGCTTTTTGAAAGGTAAATTGAATAAAAATTAATCCGCCAACGATTATTAGAACAGTAATTATTCTTCCTTCAGGACTTAATGGTTGAACTTCTCCAAAACCAATTGTGGTAATTGTGATTAAAACCATCCATAAGCAATCACCCCATTCCCAACCTTCTGTAATTCGATACCCAATAGCACCTAAAAAAAACAGAAAGAATAAAGAATAAATAAGACCAAACCAAGGCCTTAAGTAGTCTTTAATAAAATAGAACTCAAATAATCTAAGCTTCATATCCCTTATTATCGTTAACTATTCAAAAATTTCAAAAAATTTTTCTATTATGTTCCTAAAAGTATTTATTTGTTCAAGTGAAATACATATTAAGCAGGATAATAATATGCATTTTCGTAGCTCTTTGCATTAAACAAATGCTCTCAGTTTCAGGGGCAATTTAATTTATTCTTTTAATTATTTCGGCTCAACTTTTACTGATTCAATTAAAAAATCAGAAGCTGTTCTTAACCAATCAGCTACAGTAAGACGTAAATCAGGTTGAGAATAAACCAGTACTACAATAATTCCGACTAATATTACTTTAAGCATAGTATTTCAAATATTCTCTCGAATTAAAGCACATTTATAGGGTAAAAAGAACCTTAAATAAATAAAAATCAGACTAATTACCTAATTATAATTTTTCTAATTGATTAAACAAATATTCTACTCTTCTTGAATTTACCCCTAAATCTGATTGACCTAATCTTGCAGCAGACCTTACTTGAATAATTCCTTTAGATCTATCTACGTAACTTCTTAAATCTAGTTTAAGTATCTCAAGATCATCTGGAAATCTAAAAATTGCGCTTCTGCAAATACCTCTCCAGTAATTTTTACCACTCTCAATAACTTCAGTTCTAGGTAAAGCTTCTGCTAAAGATACTAGTTGAAAAAATTTCTGATCAACATTTATTAGCTTCTTTTCCACTAAAACACTATTTAGGGGATTTGTTATTGGAGCAAGGCCTTGAGCAGTAAAAATCATTTTATTAAAAACTATTTAAACGTTCTAACTGATTTTTGATGCAAAGTGAGAGCAAAAAGAAAACTAATTTTCCTGAAACAATAAATCTTTCTGAATAATTTATTTATTTTAGATTTTTTTTAAAACTTCAGATCTTTGATTATCTTTTTTGATAAAGATGGTTGTCTATTCTGATTACTTTTCAATTTTTTTATCCAAAAAGAAACTCCAATTAATATGAAAAGTTCAATAATAATTCCAATACCAATAATATCCATTATTTTTTCTTTTCTTTTGTCTTTTTAGATCCTTCAATATAAGGAACAAGAATATTTAATAACCATTTTTTAAAAGACTTAATTGGATTCATTATTTACTTATCCTTGCTCCACAAACTTCTTCCCTTAATAAGATCCTCTATGTTAGGCCAAGCTGCTATTAATTCCTTAAGAGCTTTTCTATTAGGAGTATAGAAAATACATGAGAACGCACTAACTATATATAAAATGAACCAAACTTTATTTTCTGTATAAGCTAAGAAGAACGAAAACATAAAACTCCCTAAAAAGAAAAAGAAAAGTAATCTATTTATAATTTCAAGAGGAGTTCTTTTTAACTTATAAAATGTTTTGTTTTTTATATCAATATCTTGTCCATATTTATTTTCGTAAGAACTAATTATTTCTTCCTCGAGAATCTCCTCATAATCTAGCTTAGAAGTGGAGTTAGAAGTATTTTTCATACTACCCATAAACTTTTTATCAAACTTTTATATCTATTGAATATTATAAATCTTTGTAAGAAAAAACTTAAGTCAAAATTTTATATGAATCTAATTAGACAAAAAGATCATGTTTTTGAAAATACTCAGAAATTGTTTTATTTATAAATGAGACATTACTAAAAATTTTCTTTTTAATTTTTTCTATTCTTTTGATCATTAGTAATAGGTACTTCTTATTAGATTTTTAACAATCGAAGAATTGAAAGGCAATATCTTATCATCGAGTTAGGATAATTAAAATTTAAAATTTATGCAAAGGTATTTAATCTCTTATGAATTTACAGATGGAGAAGATCAAGAAGAAGGTGGAGAGATGCTTATTAATTGGTATGAATCAGGTGGTCCTCAAAATAGGCCTGAAAACTACGAAGTGCATTCGTGGATCTTCATGGTTCAAAATGGCATTGGTCATTCCGTTGTAAGTGCGGATTCCTTAGAGACAATATGGAAACAGTGGCATCCTTGGAGAAGGCTTATGGATATTAATATTCAACCTTGTTTGGATCTAGATGAAACTGTGTCTTTATTTAAAAAGCAAAAAATGAATACTCGTATAGATTAAAAAGTCTATAGAGTATTTTTTTTAGTTATCTTTTAGTAGCCATCAATACTCCAAGCTTGCTTAACTGCGTTAAAAAGGAGCAAGAATAATTTTCTATGATGTTTGATTCTTATCACATTTACTTTAAAGGAGAAATTCTCTTTAAAAATCTAAGTAAAGATGAATTTGAATTTGTATGGGGTAAACTTTACACTTCATACATAAATGCTCTAAATGACGAACTTACTTTTGAGATAATTAGTGAAAGCAGCGTTAAAGAGTCCGTTCATGATTTAGAACCTTCATATTGATTTAAAAACTAAAAATTAATAATAAAAGTGAAAGTTTTTTCTACAATTTGCAATATATTTTTCTTCCTTGCTGATATAAAGTTTATATTCTTGACTTCTTTCTAAGTATTCAAATTACAAATTTAAATAAATTCATTGCCTTTGGAAAATGGTTCAATACCAATTTCTATAAAAAACGAGACTCCTGCCTTGCCTACTGGCTTATCTTCTAGAGTAAATTACAAAAGTAGGAAAAGAATTTATTGGAATTATATTAAATTCAATTTCCACCATTACAATATCTAACAGCCTGGGCATTAGAACTGCCATTTTCTACTATTTCAACAACGCAACTATTAAAAACCTTAGATTGCTTTTTAACAGAGCAAAAACCAAACGCAATTGCCGCTAAAGCTATTGCCGATACCAAATTTGAACCAAGTTGAATAAAACCATAAGCGATCATGATTTTTTTCTTACCGCCACATTTTTTTAATTCTTTCTTCTCTTCTGACATTTTTTTTTGATGTTGTTCAACTTAATCTATAAGAATTAATTTCATTCTGAAAAATAAGAACAGAGAGAAAACCGAATTTAAAAAATTTTTTAAAAAATACTAATTTTAAAAATTTAAGAAATTTGTAAATAATTTTTTTAATAAAATTTTTATTTTGAAACATGTTCAAAATTAAAAACAAGTTTCATTGGCAATAATTTTCTTAAGAATCAATAATTTTATTTTTCAGATAAAAGTGATGATCCCATTGTTATTTCAATAAGTTTAATTAGTTTTTAAACTACATTTAACCTTTTATTGATGAAGTATTAATACTTAAAAAATAATCTATAAAACCTAGTTTTGAACATGATCCCGAAGAGTTATCCACTTTTTCAACCTTTTTCAACAGGTTTTTCCACAGCATGTAGATTAAATTCACTTTTCTATGTGCGAAATAGAATATAAGTATATTTTGTAAAAAATGTCACGCAGATTTTTTCTTTGATCGATAACATAAATTTGAATTTTTTTACAATTAAATCTTTAATGACTGAAAAAATAATTAAAAAAGATTTAAATCCCGAATCCAAAAAAGATCATAAGAAAGCAAATCTTGAAATTCTTACCGAAGAAAATGATCATTTGCTTAAAAGCCTTAAAAGACCAGGGGGATCCTTCAGAGCTGCTTAAATTTATAAATTTAATATTTAAATTTAAATAAGTCTACTTAACAAAAATGAAAAAAATAATCCTAATAGAAATTAATTTCTGTAAAAATTTTGTCTAGTGGATTTAATTATTAACTTGAAGATTGAGAATATAAATCATCAATTAAATAATTTATTACGATCAAACCGCAACAATAGCAATTAATCCTAGTTATATTAATAATATCTCTAGATGAGATTGGATAAATATATTTTCTATATATCTTGAAATTTTAGACATTTTCTAAAACCTAACAATTTAACTAAGTTCAATACCTTCTTTATTCCATGTCTACAAAAGAACTAAATGTAAATTACAAAAAGCTTTTAAACAAAGAAGATAAGGCAAATGGCCGAAAAGAAACTATTTCCTATTTAAATAGAGCTGCTAAACTCAAATCTAAAATCTCTTTATATACTAAAGTCAATTGCACCAAATGTAATGGCGTTGGTTACTTAAGAATCTCCTTAGCTGAATCAAGAACTTGTCTCTGCTGCTTTGGAAAAGGGTTTTTGGTTGAAGAGATTAAAAGAATTTAACTTACTAAATATTGTATTAAAAATGAAGGATCTCATTCAAGCCCACAAAAAGATGATAAGAACAGTTAAAGAACAAATGAGATTATCAGATTATGGAATGTATTGGCTTGCTTTTATAGAGGGAGGATTAACCATATGGCTATTAGAACGAATCTTTTTTCACTGGTTAAAGTTTTAAAAGTGGATTTCAATTTTTTTAATTTAATTCCTATTTTTAACTAGTTAATTAATATCGATTCGATTCAAATAGTTGTAGGATGTTAAAAATATTAAGTATATGCAATTTTTAGGTTTAATTTTACTCGCGGCTAGTAGTTGGTATCTATGGAAACTCACATCCAACTATCTCGATGAGCCAACAAAAAAAGAACTTTTAAATAGTTTTAATGGTCTTAAAAACAAATTTCAAGAGAGTAAACAAAGTTTTTCAAAAGCAAAAATAAGCGAGGCTTGGGAAAAATATAAAGAGGAAGGCGGTGCCCTTTCTAGTAAAGATAAAAAATAGTGGAATATTTTAGTATCACAAGTTTTACTAAAGAAATTTCTAGAATTGACTTAATTGGAATTTTAGTAGGGCATTTTATATTTGCTATAGCTTTGACAAAACTTTTGGATTGGTCATGGTTAAAAAATTTAATGACAGAGGAGGATAAAATAAAGATGCTCAATAGTTACACATGGAAAGACTTGTTAGCTGATGGGGCAATAATTGCAGTAGTAATTGGAATTATTTTTCTCATAGTTAGTATATTTCTGTAAATGGATATAACGTTTATACTTTTAATATTTTTATTGGCCTCGTTATTAATTTTTGCCGAAATTATTAAGTCTTCAGATAAATACCCCAAATAAATGTCAGAATTTTCAAGCAACTCATCATCAGGTTGGTATTTAATTGCAATCGTAAGTACAATTTCTTTCTTGTCTTTGATATATTTTGGTAAAAAAAAATAAATTAATTTGATTCGTTTTTCTTCAAAATAAAAATTTATTTAATAAGCAGTTAATAAAAATTACAAATGAAACGTCTTTTAGTATTACAGCATTTGGAAATCGAAGGTCCAGGACTTTTTTATCATATAGCTATGGAGAGAAAGATGAATATAGAAATCTTCCGTTTAGACCTCGGAGATGACCTACCTAAAACTAATAATGACGATTTACTTTTAATAATGGGAGGTCCAATGGGCATCAAAGATATTGGGAGCATAAAATATCCATGGCTTAAATCTGAGAGAAATTTTATAAAGTCAGAATTAAAAAAAAAGACACGGATAATCGGAGTTTGTTTAGGAGCGCAGTTATTAGCTAACGCAGCAGGAGGCGATGTTGAAATTTTAAAATATGGATCACCTCCAAAGCCTTTGCCAGAAATTGGATGGTCTCAAGTTTTTCCTAATCAATCAAACAATAACTTAAACAAATTTTTCGAAACTCCTTTTCATGTACTGCATTGGCATGGCGATAGAATTTTACTGCCGAAAAATGCTGAGCTTATTGCTAGCAGTAAGCGCTGTAGAGAGCAATTTTTTAAAATTGGAGATTCAGCTTACGGATTACAATTCCACATAGAGTCAAGTAAAGAAATGACCGAAAGATGGATAAATGAGGACAAATTATTTATAAAAAAAGGATTAGGAGCCAAGGGTCAGGAAATTCTAAGGGAGGAAGATAAACAATTTGGGGAAAAAACATTCGTAAAGAGAAAGTTTTTCATAAATAAGCTTTTTAACTTACTAAATTAACAAAAAAAAACTCAGGATCTTCTTGAGATACTGAGTCTTTATTTTAAATCAGAATTTACTATATAAATCTATTAATGATAAAACCCTTGTTTTTTATTAAAGAATAAGAGACCAATGAGCAGGTTGAAGATACTGATTTCACGGCCTCTTTCGTAACCGTAATTTTCGGTAGATACGACAATGAATCACCTCCTTTACTAATATTTTCCTTAACATAACTACAATGATTTAATAAAGAAACTAAATTAAATAAAATTTAAAGCTTTTTTAACAAATCAAATCTTTATAAAATTTAAGCATGAGCATTTAAGTAAAAGCTACCAAGGTAAAATCTCACCATTGGTATGCCAAAATGTACCGGTATTATTTTTATTAAGAGAATCAATACGTTTTAATAATCCGTTTACAGATTCTCTTGTGGATATTCCATATTGTGTAAATCCAGTCATACGAGTACTTACTAATCCTGGATGCAAAATTGCAACATATATTTCATCTTTTAACAAATCTCTTGCAAGTGATTTCCCTGCCATAGACAATGCCACTTTAGACATCCTATAACCATAAGAACTGCCTGATGAATTATCTCCAATAGATCCCATTCTACTTGTGATAAAAGCAATCTTTGAAGATCTTTTTAAGAGACTTTTAAGAGATACCGTCAAAGAAAGTGGGCTTAAAGCATTTACTACAAATTGACGAATGATACTTTCTTGATCTAAATCATCAATTGAATTAAATTCATAAATACCCGCATTATTAATCAAACAATCTAATTCGACCCCTAATAATTTTTGCTTCAAATTATTTAATGAATCTTCTGAAGAAATGTCTACATCTTCTTCAATTCTGACTCCTAAGTTTTTTAATTCTGAAGAAGCCTTTCTACATGTTGCAATTACTTTATCTCCTCTCGCAACAATTTGTTTGCATAATTCCAATCCAATCCCTCTATTTGAGCCTGTAATAAGGAAATTAGACATATTCTTATAGAATTTTTGAATATTATAATTTCATAAGCTTTAAAAACAAAATCTAAATTAGTAATTAACAAAGATAATAGAAAATTTTTAGCTATAATTTATGAATGTCTGAAAGCAAAAGTCCATTAAACCGAGTCTATAGATTAATTGCATCTCACTCTTGGATGACAGAAAACGAAGCAAAAGTTTTGTTAGTAATGATGTATGCTTCAGGTACAAAGTCTTAAGGATTAGAAGGTAAAGGTTTAAACCAATTTATGGAAAGGTCATTAGAAAAGATGTGCTCAGATAACAAAGAAAATTTACAAGAATATCTTTTAAAAATTAAAGATAAATTTCCCAACAACGAACTACTTTTTGAAGATTAATTTATGGATATTTTTAATCAAGAAGTTTCTCAAGAAATAATAAGACTTACATGGAGAAATCCAGCTTTTATGGCTATTTCAATAGCATTGATATGGCTAATCCCTCAATTATTTATTAGAAGAATTTTGTCAAAAAATTATGAGAAAAAAAAATTAAAAAAGCAAAAAGATAAGATTGGAAAACTTTACCCTAAAACTCTTAAATAAAAAATTTTAGCTTTAAAATAAACTCACTAAAAGAATTTAAAGGAATTAAATTTTCATGACGTATAAAATTATAAGAATTGACGGTGAAGAAGATAATGTAACTTATCAAACTTTTTCTAATTATTCAGAAGCATATGATTTATTGGTTAAATTATATGGATGTGTATGTTGCTCCGATGCTGATTATGAAAATAATAATTACTACGATATTGTAAAAGGTTAGATAAACCTAAAAATAAATGAAAAAAGAAGGAAAAACTTGGGAACCCAATTATGAACAAAATATTGGGATAATTTCAAGCGTTTATGGATTTATTAAAGAGGAACTTTTGGAACTCCAAGAAGCAACAGGATGTCCAGATACTTTTATTTACGATTTCTTAGGCAGAATCCAACATGAATGGCATCCAGAATCATGCAATTCATTAGCTAGAAATAACAAAAAAAATACTAAATAATCAAACAATTATTTCAAAAATCTAATTAAAAATTAATACAATTATTTTACTACTCGATTTTTTTTTAATAGTATTCAAAGGTTGAATTTAGTTAAAAATGATTATTCGCGTATTGGGTATAGTTTTAATTCTTGGGACTATTGCATACTATGGTTTAGTTTTAACTGGCAATAGTAATCTTTAAACCTCCAGTTTAGTTAAAAGTCTTAAAATGAGATGGCCTCCAACTAATTGCTGGACAGCACCAAAAACAATAAATGGTAATCGACATTATCAAGTAAAGTCATATGGAGGTAAATCTGACAAAAGATGGGTAGATTTATTTCCGACAAAAAACAAAAAAGAAATTATTAGGATTTCTTGGACGACTTTAAAATCAACTTGGACAAGTGGGTGGTTAAGACTCCCAAAAGATTAATTAAAAAATTCTCAGACTTAAAACAAATTTATAAAATTAGATAAATTTATGATCTTTTGTAAATAAATATTATTAACTAATTTTTTGTAAAAAATCATACTTTAATAAAAATTTCAATCTTTTAATATTCACAAAGAAATAAATAAAAAATGAAGTCAGAATCTGGAAAGAAATTACCTAATAAAAAAACAATACGATCAGCAAAATTTGAAGCAAAAGAACAATTTACTAAATCTGCACTTGAAAATCTGAAAACTGAAAAGGAAAGAATTGTTAATTCGCTAAAAAAATCTGGTGAAATAGATTAATTAAAAAAGAAATTTTCTAGATAATTTATTAAAGCCTACAGAATAAAAAAATATTACTTATTATTGATATTTAACAAATCCCAAAATGGATAAAATCTCAATAGCAAATTCTCATTTACCACAACTTATAGGTTTAGTATTAATGTCTATTGGCTATACTTTAGGAAACAAATTTTATCTTCCTGAGGTAAATAAAAAATAAGTACCAAATCTTCCTAATCAAGAGCGAATTAAGAGCTCAATCTTACGACTTAAAATTAGGACCAACAAATCTTTTTTACAATTATGATACATTTATGTGTCCAAATAACTGGATATGGTTAAATTTAAGTGCTTTATATTACATTAATTAATAATTGTGTTACATTATTTAACATATAAGAATTTATTAAATGTCAAATTTTAAAACAATCGAAAAAGAAAAAGTTGTAGCTGAGAGACTTAATGGTCAATTCGCAATGATAGGCTTTATAGCTGCTCTTGGGGCGTATTTAACAACTGGTCAAATTATTCCAGGGATAGTTTAATCTAATGGATCCACTTACTGGTTTCATTATTGTTCTTATAGTTATAACTTTTCAGTTTACGTTATACGCTATAAAAAGGATGCAAGAGCCGTTAGAGCCAAAGTTATCAAATGAGCAAACATTAATAAAAATGAAAAGATCTAGAAAAAGTTACTGGAAAAATGCTGAACTAACAAATGGAAGATTAGCAATGATTGGACTATTAGCATTGGTAGTAAATTATGGTTTTTTTGGATGGATTATTCCAGGGTTTATATAAATAATTTTTTATTATCTGTTAAAACATTTTTGAAAACTTGTCACGCTTTCTCTTATTAAGAAAATAAGAATCATAATTTTTTATTGAACCAATTCTTAAATCGACTTCATCAATTTCTTATCTCACTTAGATCTAAGATTTGAAACCATTAATTTCTTATCCTTTATTTATTTAATAAATTATATGAATCTTGAAGGTATTAGATAGATTAAATATCTATTTTTTGTGTAGTAATCCTAGCATTCTTGTCAAACCTAAAATCATTCCTAATTTGATTTTCACCTTTTATTAATTATTGCTGAAATGGACAGGTCTGAATAATTACAAAAGAATCTGTCATGCTGTAGTTGAAGTGACTGCATGACACGCAAACTTTTATCTGCTTGATTGTTAATTCTATGTGGAGCATGAAATAAGCCCATGATTGTGGTTTCTTCGTTATTCATAGATACAATTTTCATAAAGACTAATTAATAAACCACAAAAAAATTCTGATAAGAGTTTGAAAGTGGCGTGAACTGATACTTTTCCATTTTTATTTAGTAGTTTATTTCTGATTGAAAAAAAACATAGTCACAATTATTCAGGTAATTCAAGCTCTTCAAAAGTCCAACCTTCTAATTGGAGGTCATGCCATTTGTCCCAGGCATCATCTAAAGGCATTTGACTGACAGATTTAATTGCGGATGGTTCACATAGATCAGTGACATAATATGTATATGCAAAAATCCTGATATCATTTCTTGCAGACTTTTTATTTTTTATAAATAAAATTAGTCTGTTACGTTCAGGGTTAAGTAGCCAACCACTTGGGGACTCGTTACGATAACCATAAGAAAAATTAGTCCAAACATTAGCTCCTCCTAGAGTCATTCTAAATAGTACAAGTGTATTATTACTGTAAGAGCGTTTATATAAAACGTCAAGTATCTTTTAAACTTAATTATAGTGTTATGGCAAAAATCTTATGTGAAAAGAATGTTTGAAAAATTTCACTGCAACTCTTTCTAGCTTTTTATCGAATCCCAGCTAGTTTCTAAGCTAACCTACTTATTTCAAGAAAAACTCTAAATCTGATTATTAAATATCTCCTCTGTAACAACTGATAAAAAGGTCCTTAAAAAGGTATTTAATTTTTTATATGTCATCAATTAAAAGTAATCAGAACTTTTTCTCATTAAATATTTTTTTAATTCTTTTTGAGATTAAAACCAGCTTACTATCTTAATTTAAATTGAACGTTTAGCATTACTCTAGTAAAGCCTGGTTCTTGAATAGTACCTTTATGTAATCCTTGATGCGTATCTACAAAAATCGCTTTGCCTGATTTTCCTTCAAAATAAAAAATATTTTCTTTCCCATATACTTTTTCAACAGATTGATTTGTGTATCGCGTCAATCTATCATTAACTTCCTCTAAATAATGATCATTTTTTTTAAATTCGTCCTTATGACTATATTTTACAAATGTAAATGGGCCATTTTTTCTCTTTACATTTGAAATAAGTATAAAAAAGTTAATCATGCCTTTGTCACTTGGAGAAGAATCTCTGTGAAATAATCTAGTCTCCGTTGAGTGCTTAAATGAATCATGGTTTATACCATCTAACCATATATCTACGTAAGTAATTCGAATATTTTTTTTTGGATAAATATTACTTAGAAAACAATAAATATTGCTTGAAGAAATTATTTTCACAAACCATATTGGATTAATTTGTTTCAAAAGACTGGCTCTATATTGCTTAAATAGGGGTCTATTGTGATCGATTTTATTATTCATTTCCATACCACTTTCTAAATTATTTAATGCATAAGTAAGTTTTTGATTTATAAATTTTATATATTTTAAAGTCTTATTATCTAGCCTAAATAAAACTATTCCTTCTTTTTCAAATTTTGATATTAAATTCTTTATTTTTTTATTAATTGAGTTTATTCTTTTTTTTCTAAATAATAAATTAAATCTCCATATTTTATAAACAGATTGAGGAATTAAAAAACCATATATTAACTCCTTTTTAAAATAATGAAAAATGTATATAATTTTTCCTTTAATTTTTAAAATTTTATTCAAATTATTGTTCACTTTCAAAGATAAGTCTTAATCTTAATAATCAATTAAATGGTTAGGTATAAATTGATTATTACTTCAAATATTCTAATCTAAAATAATTAACCATTATTATTCTTAAAACAAAGCTTCATAATAACTTATAGATAATATATAATTCCAAAGTTAAGATTGTTTAATTTATTTCAAGATAATCTATAAGTTAAAAGTAAATAACTTCCTTAAAATAAAATACCTATCAAATGCCTATTTTTAAAAGGCAGATTTGATAGGTAATACCGAATCCCCGTCAGTCCTCTGAGCGTCGACCTGGGAAAGCCAGAATAGGAGTCAAAGTGGGCTTTCGTTTCCAATTACAGGATTGGTTTACGTCCACGTCACAACAGTCTCCTCAAGTCGAAAAAGAGTCAGATCAGAGCACAGAAAGAAGAACTTAACCAAAGATCCAGTATGTAAATACTACCTTATTTACCTAGTAATTTGGAGATGGCCATATCTCTCTTACCTTAATTAAAATTTCTTTTGCTTTTAATGCTCTTTTTAAATGATTATTTTCATTAAGTAAAAAAGTTATATGTGCCATTTTTCGTCCAGGACTTTCTTCAGATTTACCATACCAATGTAGATTAGACCCTTTAATTTGAGATAAAAGTTCTATCCTTTTTTCAATAGACAAAGGGTATTTTTTTTTCAAGCCTAGTAAATTAATCATCAAAGATCCTTGGCAATGCATATTTATTTCTGGAGGTTTGATACCGGAAGATATACATATATGTTGATCAAATTGACTTGAAGAACAAGCCTCTATAGAGAAATGAGCAGAATTATGAGTCCTTGGTGCTATTTCATTAATTAGTAGTCCAGAATCACCATAAAAGAATTCGATTGCCATTACACCCACATAATTAAGTTCATTTACTATTGAGGAGAAAATATTAATTGCAAAAGTTTTCAAATCGTAATTAATTTCAGCAGGAGAAAAAACCCAATCACAAACGTTATTTTTTTGATATGTTTCAACAATTGGAAAAAATCTTATATTGCCATCAAAATCTCTTGATCCAACCAAAGCAAGCTCTTTTTTATAATCTACCCACTCTTCAATCAAACATTCATCTAGATTAGCATTTAATGCAAAAGAATTTAACTCATCTTGATTATTTATTCTTTTATTTCCTTTACCGTCATATCCTCCTTTATATGATTTAACCATTAGAGGGAAATGCCAATCTTTAATTTCTTCATCATCAAGCCTTCTAAATTCCTTTAATGATAACCATTTTGGGGATGGGAAGTTCATTCTATCTATTAATTTTTTTTGTGAAATTCGATCCACTAAAGGTTGGATTGATTCAAGACTCGGCACAAAAATATTTTTTGAGCCAATTAGATTTAATTTTTCAATTTTTATCCATTCATTTTCAAACGTTATTTTTTCACATTCTTTAATTAATTCTTTATTTCCTTTTACTTTTAAAGGATCAGCCTCAATTACACAATCAGCTTTCGAACCTGCAGGATCACTAGAGGATTTAGTTTGAACGCAGACTTTTATACCTCTATTCTTTGCAGCCTCAGCTAGCATTAATGCTAGTTGTCCTCCTCCAATTATTCCTAGTGAATAATTTTTCTTTATGTTTTGTATATTTTTTTTTAGATTCATATGATGATCTTATTATGATTTTAAATTCTTAACAACTGATTATTTTAGTCTAATTTTTAAGTCAAGATAAGGTTAGAATAAAAAAATTAAAATCTAATTATTAATAAAAAAATTATTCTTGGATATTTATTGTGAATAAGAACAAAATACTAGTACCTTTAAAAAATAATTCATATGAAGTTAGAATAAAACAAGGTGTAATTAATAATATCGGTGAAGAACTAAATAAAATAGGTATTCATAAAGATAGAAAATTACTTATAATTTCTAATAAAGAAATTTCAAAATTATTTGGTGAAAAAGTTGTCAATAATTTAAAAAAATACAATTTCCATGCCGAAATATTTAATATTAAAGCAGGAGAATCGTATAAAAATTTAGAGACTTTAAGTGATATATATAACGCCGCATTCAAAGTTGGTTTAGACAGAAATTCCTTAATGATCGCTCTTGGGGGAGGGATTGTTGGTGACGTTACTGGTTTTGCTGCTGCTACATGGTTACGAGGTATTGAATATATTCAGATACCTACAACATTATTATCTATGGTTGATTCATCGGTGGGAGGTAAAACAGCCGTCAATCATCCTAAAGGTAAAAATCTAATAGGGGCTTTTCATCAGCCAAAAGCAGTTTTTATTGACCCCGAAACCCTTTTAACATTACCACCCAGAGAATTTAAGGCAGGCATGGCAGAAGTTATAAAATATGGAATTATAAAAGATAAAGCACTTTTTGAATATTTAGAAAATAAAGAGAATAGAGATAAAATTCTTAACCTTGAAAATAATTCTTTAATACAAATAATCAAAAATTCAATTCAAACAAAGGCTTGTATAGTTTCTGAAGACGAAAAAGAAAATGGAATTCGAGCAATATTGAATTATGGGCACTCATTTGGACACGTTATAGAAAATTTATGTGGATATGGAGAGTTTCTACACGGTGAAGCAATCGCGATTGGCATGAAAATTGCAGGCGATATTGCATCCGAAAAAAAATTGTGGCTAAAAGAGGATTCTTTGAAGCAAAATAAACTTATAGAAAGCTATGGTCTGCCAATACAAACTCCGAAAATCAAAAAGAATGAAGTTTTAAAAATACTAATGGGAGACAAAAAAGTACGTAATGGGAAAATGAGATTTATCTTACCTAGAGGGATAGGAGAAGTTGATATATTTAATGATATCGAGGAATCACAATTTCTAAAATATTTCGATTAGCGAATACAACTTGAATTTATTTTAATTTTTTTATTCTTAAATTTACTAAAAATAAACCATTTAAAATCACCTAAACATATTGGATCAACTAATCTCAATAAGGCTTCTCTTCTAGAAAGAGCCTTGGAGATATCATTCTTTAATTCATTCTTAATTTCAAAAAGTCGCTCTGCTAAGCCAAGTGATAATAAAGCCTCTCCTTGTTTGACTACTCCAATAGTTTCAAAACCTAAAGTTTTCGAATCATTAATTAAAATTTCAACGCAAACATGGGAAGTTAAATCACAATTACCCGGCGACTCAAAAACATTTTCAATAATTTTTTGGTTTTTATAAGAAATTAATGTCCCATTATTATTACTTAACGAATAATATCTTTTAGCTTCTTTTGCGTAGTCAATTACGAGCAAAATTCCATTATTAATTTTTTTATAAACTCCCTTTAACCAATTTTTGTTGTCTGTATGCCATTCCGTCGTCCATCCTTCTGGTGCATCCTTAGGTGGAATAGTAATATTTAAATTTTCCTGAGCAATAGCTATACTTTTTTTTAATTCATTTGTCATTGCAATTTCTTTAGAGATTAATCTTCCTGAATCTTTATCTATAGAAACTCCTTGACGATATAATTTACCTTTTGAATTTATTATTCTTTCTACTGGCAATGCATCAAGTACTTCATTTGCCAATATCACTCCATTAAAACTTCTATCTCCCAATTCATCTAAACTTCTCCACACAATATCAAAGCCCAATTGTAAATATTTTTCTAATTTCTGTTTTTGTTTTCTTATCATTCCTTTATTGGGTTCAACAATAATAAAAGAAACATTTTTCAATATTTGTTTATTATTTACAATGTAATACTGAAGAATTCCACTCATAAGACTCCCATCCCCAGCTCCAAACTCAAGAACAGATAATTTTTCATCAATACTTAATATATTTTTTATTTGTATCAACCATTCATCAATTTGTTTTGATAATAAAAAGGCAAAGTCGTCAGACATCGATGGTGATGTTACATAGTCGCCCCTAGATCCTAAATTAGCTTTTCCACTTCCATAATATCCATCATTTTGATCATTCAAAACGAAATTCATATAGTCATAAAAACTTATAGTACCTCCCATTTTTTTTATTTTTTTTATTAACCACTCTGGATTATTCGCGGGTAGGCTATTCATCGGCGAAAATATATGAAGACAAAAAACTTTTATGCCTTCAAAGATTAACTATTTCTTAGGAATATTTCTATCTATAGTAATTTTACTTTTTAATAAACCTTCTTTAGCTATTAATAATCCAAATCTTTTACCAGAAGAAAAAACACCTGTTATTGATTTAGCTAAAACTTTAAGTTCTAAACAAAAACAATCTCTTGAGGAAAATTTAAATAACTTAGAGAAGGAAAGTGGTTGGAAAATAAAATATTTATCTCAATTTGAAAGTGTCCCTGGAATTGCAATAAAAGATTATTGGGATTTAGATGAAACAAGTTTATTAGTAATTGCAGATCCTAGAGGAGGGAATTTATTAAATTTTAATGTTGGTGAAGCATATTTTGCATTCATGCCAAGATTATTTTGGGTCGAACTTCAAACAAGATTTGGAAATCAATATTACGTAAAAGATCACGGGGAAGATGGCGCAGTATTAGATGCAATTAATTCAGTAAAAATTTGCCTAGATAGAGGAGGTTGCCAAGTTGTTCCTGGATTACCAAAAGAACAATATATATGGACTTTATGTACTTCCATTTTAGGAGGTTTAGTTGCAGGTTTCTCTGCTGCGCCTAGAAAAGAAGGTCAAATCATATCAGTTGGATTTTTAGCTCTTCTTTCTCCTCTTTGGGGAATGCTATTTGGCATTTTTGGTTTAGCACCAATAATATCGAGAACAAGTGAATTAATACCGTTATTTAAGAATGGTCTTGCTTTTACTGCAGCAGCAATTGCAGGCTACCTATTATCTCAAACCCTATTCTCAAGATATGAGAAACCGAAAAAATATTAAAATTTTCCATTTCAAAAAAGAATTTTTTCTTCAGATATCTCTCCCAACTCTGAATACCATCGATGTGAAATATGATTCAGTTTATTCCCCATAAATTCAACCCATGAAAAATTTACTAATAGTTCACCCTTTGTATTAGTTTTGTATCTTGGAACTATCGCAGAATTCAAATAAGCTGTACCTTCTTTATCAATTTGGAACATTTTTCTAAATCCTTGATTCCTTTTCAGACGATTGTGCATATGACCAAAAATAACGAGGTCTATTTTTCTTTTTTTTTGAATTTCTGAAATAGCTAAAGCCAAATCCCTATCCCCCCAATCACAAGAGGGTTCTTTCCAATCTTTACCACAAATACTGTTTGAATCAGATCCCAAGCCTGAAGGCCCCGCATGAGACATCAAAATAAGAGGCAAATCATTAACAATTTTTTTTGAACACTTGATAATTTTATTAACTGACTCTTGTTCGCTTATTGGCCCATAAACAGCTCTTACCTCCTTTGAAAGAAAATAACCACCGCCCGAACTACATGGACGGGCACTTATTATATTTAATTGCTTATTAAAAATTTTTAAATCCCAAGCACAATATTTTTCTTGAAGAACCCGAATTTGTTTTAAAAGAGTCTCTCCTGAAGAATCTTTACCTCGATCATGATTCCCCAAAATCACAAAAGTGGGAATATTTAATAGATTAATCTTTTTTATTACTTTAATACTACCTTCAGAAATATCCCCTACAAACAGAACAAGATCTGGTTTTATAAGCGATAAAATTCCAACATCCGATTCAGACCACTGACCGTGACAGTCACCAACAATAGCAATTTTTAAATTTGTCAGAATTTTTTCTATTTAAATAGATATAATCTATAAAGATACATTGTAAATCCTGACCATTATAACTTCTACTAAAAAACAGAAATCCATTCAAAACGAAAAAGATATGATTTCTGAAATCAAGGAGCGTTGCGCAAAAGCTAATGCGATTATTCTTGCTCATTATTATCAAGCACCAGAAATTCAAGATATTGCTGATTTTATTGGAGATTCTTTAGATCTCTCTAGGAAAGCTGCAAATAATGATGCAGATATAATAATTTTTTGTGGTGTACATTTTATGGCAGAAACAGCGAAAATACTTAGCCCAGACAAAATAGTCTTGTTACCTGATATTGATGCCGGATGTTCATTAGCTGATGATTGCCCTGCAGATGAGTTCCAAAAATTTAGGGATAAGAATCCAGATCATTTTGTCATAAGTTATATAAACTGTACTGCAGAGGTAAAAGCTCAAAGTGATTTAATATGCACTAGTAGCAATGCTGTCTCATTAGTAAAGAATATACCAAAAGATAAAAAAATAATATTTGCACCAGATCAAAATCTTGGTAGGTGGGTTCAAAAAAATTCAGGAAGAGAACTTAAACTTTGGCCTGGTAGCTGCATAGTTCACGAAACATTTAGTGAAGAAGCTTTATTAAAATTAAAATATCAAAATCCCAATGCAAAAGTAATAGCTCATCCTGAGTGTAGTCAAAATTTGTTATTACTTTCAGATTTTATTGGTTCAACAAGTAAATTATTAGATTTCGTCAGCAATGATGACTCTGATACTTTTATTGTTCTTACCGAACCTGGGATAATTCATCAAATGAAAAAAGAAGAACCTAATAAGAAATTTATTGAAGTCCCAGATATTGATGGATGTAAATGTAATGAATGTCCATATATGAAATTGAATACTTTAGAAAAAATTTTAGATTGTTTAAAAAATAATTCCCCCTCAATTGAATTGGAACCCGAAATAATTAAAAAGGCTTACAAGCCAATAAAAAGGATGCTAGATATGAGCATCTAATATAGCGAATAAACGAGATCTTTATTTTTCTTTTTAAATACCTCTGACAAATTTACAGAATCAGGTTCAAACCGGCTTACTAAATTTGTCGTTCTAATAATCTTAATAAGTTCTTCCTCTCCTGTTCTATATTGCTTATCTTTTCTAGTGCCTACTTCTCTCGGAAGTATTAAATTAGAGTTCATTCTTACTTCTATATCTGGCTTAATACCAAACTTATTTATATCTGTTCCATTAGGAGTTAAGTACTTGGCTACTGTAACTGTTAACCCTGAACCATCAACCAAAGTTCGCATAGACTGAACAAGGCCTTTGCCAAAAGTTTTCTTTCCAACTAATTTACCTCTATTGTTATCTTTAATTGCTCCAGAAACAATTTCACTCGCACTCGCTGAACCTTCGTTAACAAGTACAATTAAAGGTTTTTTTGTTAAAGCCTTACCATTTCCTCTTTTTGTTTCTTTCAAACCATCTTTAGATAAAGTACTTACGATTACGCCTTTATCAATAAAATGACGAGAAATATCAATACTTGATTCTAATAAACCTCCAGGATTACTTCTTAAATCGAGAACATATCCAGAAACATTTTTTACTTCAAGTTCCTTTAGAGTTTCTCGCATCTCTTTTGATGCATTTGCATTAAATTGTTTTATTCTCACGTAACCAATTAAAAAACCATCTTTAGTTTGATTTATTTTGCTTGTCACTGATTTTATTTCTATCCTTTCTCTAGATAAAGACTTATAAAAAGAATTTCCATTTCTTAAAATTTCAAGCTTTACTTTTGTCCCTTGTTTCCCTCTTATTAACTTAACTGCATCCTCAATATTCATACCCTTAGTAGAAACATTATCAATTGATAAAATTTTATCTCTCGATTTAATCCCAGCTTCATAAGCAGGAGTACCTTCTATAGGAGAGATTATTATCAAATCATCAGACTCTTTATCTTTAACAATTTGTATCCCCACCCCAGTCAATTCTCCAGAAGTATCTATTCTCATTTGATTAAATTCTTTTGGATCTAAAAATCTTGTATAAGGGTCATTTAAATTTGAAAGCATATCTCTAATAGCATCGTAAGCTTCATCACTATTTGAATATTTTTTTGCTAAAAAGTCTTTTCTTACATTAATCCAATATGAACGTTCAAATTTTCCATCCGAATCAAGAAAGTCTCTGTATACAATTTGCCAAACATGATCAATAACCTCTTTATAGTTATTTTCTAAAATTGTCGCCTTTGTATAATCACTTATTATTATTCCTGAAAAAGTAGTTGCTATTAGTAGGACAAATTGCTTTTTAAATAATTTTTTTACATTCAAAGGTCTTTACTCGGCATTAGATTTTATTAATTAAATTATAAATTAAAAATTTGTTTATGGATCTATCCATTTCCCATCATCTTTAATAAGTCGAATTAAAGCGTCAACCCCTTCATCCTCAGGCACTCTTTTAATCTCTTCTTTTCTTCTGTAAAGAGCAATAGTCCCTTTTCCTTTTCCTACATAGCCGTAATCAGCATCTGCCATTTCTCCAGGACCATTTACTATACATCCCATAATCGCGATATCTAAACCTGTCAAGTGGGAAGTAGCGTTTCTAACTTTGTCTACAACTTCCTCAAGATTAAAAAGAGTTCTTCCGCAGCTGGGACAACTGATATATTCAACCATTGTTTTTCTGAGTCCTAAAGATTGCAAAATTGAATAGCAAACTGGTATTTCCTTTTCTGGAGCTTCTGTTAAAGAAACCCTGATAGTATCTCCTAATCCCTCTGCCAAAAGCGTTCCTATTCCAGCAGTACTTTTAATCCTTCCATAATCACCGTCTCCAGCTTCAGTCACTCCTAAATGTAAAGGATAGTTATATCCTTCTGAGTCAAGCCTATCTGCGATCATTCTGTAAGCTGCCATCATGACTGGAGCTCTGGAAGCTTTCATAGAAATAATTATGTTATGAAAATCAAGCTCATCACAAATTTTGACGAACTCCATCGCAGATTCTGTCATACCTAATGGCGTATCTCCATAAGTAAAAAGCATCCTCTCAGATAGAGAGCCATGATTAACTCCAATCCTTAGTGCTTTGTTTTCAGCCTTTAAAACTTCAACTAAAGGGGTAAATCTTTTAAGTATTGTTTGTTTAATAGTTTCAAATTCAACATCTGTATATTCAGTTCTTGTAGGGTCTGATTTTTCAAACACAAACAATCCAGGATTAATCCTTACTTTATCAACATGTTTTGCAACCTCCATTGCAATTTTCATGCCATTATGGTGAACATCAGCTACCAAGGGTGTGTTGATATTATTTTCTAATAATTTTGCTTTTATATCTCCTACTGCTTTTGCGTGTGCTAAAGAAGGGACAGTTAATCTTACTATTTCACAACCTACATCATGAAGTCTCTTGATAGCTAAGTAAGCATTGTCGACATTCATAGTATCTTCATTTATCATCGATTGCACTCTTACTGGATAATCACTTCCAATAGCTACATTACCAACCATTACTGTTCTAGTAATCCTTCTCTCAATATGAGTTGAATATCTTTTGGAGAGACTATTAACCTCTTTTGATTGAGTTAATGACATTAAAATTTTTGATATTCAAAAAGGATTCACTAAATTATACGGCATATAGTTTACCACTTACATTATCTAAGTCCTTTAATGTTAGTTGGTAAGGTTTATTAATTTCTTTTGAAGGAAATCTCAACAAATAAGATGGATGAAAAATTACCATAATTTCTCTCCCATCTTTCTTAATCCATTGACCTCTTAAATTACTTATGGGATCTTTAACTTCTAAAATAGCTCTCATAGCTGTCGAACCAGTAAGCAATATAAATTTTGGATCAACTAGCTTTATTTGTTGTAATAACCAAGGTTTATGAATATTAATTTCTTTAGCAGTGGGTTTTCTATTATTTGGTGGACGACATTTAATTACATTACAAAAATAAACATCCTCCTTATAGTCAATCCCTGTTTTTATCAATAATTCGTTTAATAACTTACCGGATTTTCCTACATATGGTTTTCCTTCTAAGTCTTCCTGTGCTCCAGGAGCCTCACCAATTATTAACAAATCTGCAAATACACTTCCACGCCCAATGACTAACCTTTTCACAAATAATAAAACATAGATATTTTTTATCTTAAGAACTCAAAACATGAAAATAAAATAGATTAAGAAAATGAACTAAATTAAACCATTATGTGATACTTTTACTTATTGTAAA
Organism: Prochlorococcus sp. AG-442-N17; assembly: GCA_003212375.1. Taxonomy (GTDB): domain Bacteria; phylum Cyanobacteriota; class Cyanobacteriia; order PCC-6307; family Cyanobiaceae; genus Prochlorococcus_A. The sequence goes on from QCPY01000001.1 coordinate 104,896, forward strand.
TTTATGCATTTGTCATTATTAAAAGTCATATTTGAAAAGTTATAAGTCAATGAGTCAAGTTAATTTATCTCAACGGGTACTTTCAATTGAGCCTTCTCTTACACTGCAGATAAGTGCCAAAGCAAATCAATTATCTGCAGAAGGAGTAGATATTTGCAATTTAAGTGCAGGAGAACCTGACTTTAGTGCCCCAAAAGAAGTTATAGAAGCTACAAGTAAAGCTATATTTGATGGATTTACAAAGTACGGGCCCGCAGCGGGCAATTTAGATCTCCGAAAAGCAATTGCAAATAAACTACAAATTCAAAAAAATTTAAATATTGAATTTGAAAATGTAATGGTCACAAATGGCGCTAAGCAAGCAATATATAATCTTTTCCAAGTTTTGTTAAATGCTGGAGACGAAGTTATTATTCCTTCTCCATACTGGTTAAGTTATCCCCAGATGGTTAGGTTGGCTGGTGGAAAGCCAATCTTTACAAATTCTTCTGCTGAAGATGGATTTAAAATAAATATAAAAGACTTGAAGTCTAAAATCTCCTCAAAAACTAAATTTATAATTATTAATTCTCCCAATAACCCTACTGGAAGAGTTATGTCAAAGGAAGAATTATTGCAAATTGCCAATTTAGCAAGAGAACATCCAAATATCAATATTCTTTCTGATGAGATTTACGAGCTAATCCTTAAAAAAGAATTTAAACACCACAGTTTATCTTCATTAGCAAATGACTTAAAAGATAGGATTTTTATAATAAATGGGTTTGCGAAAGGATGGGCTATGACTGGCTGGAGGATAGGTTATTTAGTAGGTCACAAAGATGTAATCAAAGCATCTTCAGCATTACAAAGTCAAAGTACAAGTAATGTTTGCTCTTTTGTTCAAAAAGGTGCTTTAGAGGCTTTAAAAATTAAAAATGAATTTTTCTCAATGATAAATTGCCATTATGATCAAAGAAGAAGTCTTCTCTATGAGGGCCTTAAGAAGATAAACGGGATTTATATTGAAGAACCGAATGGGGCATTTTACGCATTTCCAAGATTACCTAACTCCTCAATAACTTCTGTTGATTTCTGCAATAAAGCTATTCAAGATTACGGATTAGTTGTTGTACCTGGAAAAGCATTTGGGGCTGATCAATGTATTAGGATATCTTGTGCAGCTTCGGAGATTAAAATAAAAGATGGATTAGAAAGATTTGAAAAAGCGATCTCTGAATATTATTGATTATCAACTAGTTATGTTGAATTTAAAAAATCTCATATTAAGTACATCTCTATTATTTTCTATTTTTTCATCACCTGTATTTTCAAATCCCAAAGTTTTAAAAGTTGGAGCAATACCTGATCAAAACCAAGATATTTTGGACAAAAGATTTAATTTATTTTCAAAAGAATTATCCAAACAATTGGATGTAGAAGTTAAATACATTCCTGTTATTAATTATGTTGCAGCAGTAACTGGATTTAGAACTAAAGATTTAGATTTAGTTTGGTTTGGCGGTTTATCAGGAGTTCAAGCAAGATTACAGTCTCCTAATTCAATTGTCATAGCTCAAAGAGATATTGATAAGGAATTTAAAAGTGTTTTTATAGTAAACAAAAATTTAGAGCTTAACCCAATTTCAAACATTAAAGGACTTAAAAAACTAAAGAATTTAAGATTTACTTTTGGCTCTGAAAACTCAACTTCTGGAAGATTAATGCCAGAATATTTTTTAAATCAAGCAGGGATAGAGATTAAAGATTTTAAAGGAAAGAAAGCAGGTTTTAGTGGGAGTCATGATGCCACTATAGCTTTAGTTAATAGTGGGGCATTTGATGTTGGAGCTTTAAATAAACAAGTTTGGGAAAACAATTTTAAAAATAATTCCAAAAGAACAAGTAATTTAAAATTATTCTGGATCACCCCAGAATATGTTGACTATCATTGGTTAGCTCAAGGGGATCTTGACAATAGATTCGGGGAAGGGTTTATAAAACAACTTAAATCAGTAATTCTTAACTTAGATATAAATCAAAAATCGCATAAACAGATATTAGATATGTTCAACGCAAAAAGATTTATAAATGCAGAAGCAAAACAGTATAAAAATATTGAGGACATCGGGAGGAAATTAAATAAAATTAGATGAATAATACTATCTTAGAATTAAAAAATATATCTTATAAATACAAAAATAATCTGATCCTGAATAAAGTAAATTTAAAAATAAATTCAGGGGAGAAAATTGCACTTTTAGGTAAAAGCGGATCAGGAAAAACAACTCTTATATCAGTGCTTAATGGCACTATAAAGCCTACTCAAGGTGAAGTTAAATTATTCAATAAAAGTTTCGATGAATTGGATAGAAAGCAGAAACGAAAGATAACAACTATTTGGCAAGATTTAAGACTAATAGAAGATCTCTCAGCAGAACAAAATGTTAACTGTGGACTACTAGCGGAAAACAATTTTTATTTCGCTATTAAAAATTTGCTAAATATATGTTCCTTTAATAAGGCGCATAAATATATGCAATTATGTAGACTTCATAACTCTATTTACGACAAAAAAATCAGAAAACTATCTGGGGGACAAAAACAAAGGGTGGCTATAGCTAGATCATTAATTCAAGGAGCGCATATTTTACTTGCAGATGAGCCTTTTAATAATTTAGATCCTAAATTGATAACAACAATTAAAAACCTACTACTAGAAAATGTAGATAAAAATAATACAAAAAAATCCCCAAAAACAACATTAGTTTCATTACATAGATTAGATTTTCTTAACGATTTCGATAAAGTTATTGGAATAAGGGATGGTAAAATTTTTTTTAATATTAAGAGAACTAACTTAAAGCAGCTTCATTTAGACAAAATATATTAATTAGTTGAATAATTTAAAGTTAAACTATACCTCATTATCTTTTCTTCCAATTTTGGTTAGCATACCTTTAGGGTATCAATTATTAACCAATATTCATTTTGGAGGATTTGAATTATTCGAAGAATTCTTAATTTCTGCCTTTAATCCGAAGATCAATAATGAAATTATTATTACCGTAATTAATCGATTAAATGAAACTATCTTAATTAGTTTTTTAAGTTGGTTAGTGAGTATTATTTTTGGAGCCATTTTAGGAATATTATCTTCAAAGATTTTTTATAAAATCTTTAATATTCCAAATTTTTTCTACAGCATAATAAAGGGTTTTCTAACAATAATTAGATCTATTCATGAAGTAGTTTGGGGAATACTATTAATGCAAATATATGGCATAAATTTTTCAATAGGAATAATAGCTATATGTATTCCTTATATCGCTGTAAATTCAAAAGTATTTGCTGAACAATTAGAAAATATTGAACACAAAAGTTTTGAATCTATAAATCAAATAAATGCGCCTAAATTTTCTTCTTTATTAACTTTAATATGGAATCCAATAATAACTACATTTAAAAACTTTGGTATATATCAATTAGAGTGTTCAATAAGAAGTACTGTAATTTTAGGACTTTTTGGGATTGGAGGAATAGGTACTAGCATTTTTTTATCTTTCCAGACTTTAAATTTTAGAGAGTTATGGACTTACTTATGGTCCTTAGCAATATTCATAATTGTTTCTGGATCAATATTCAAAAAAATAAAATTTAATAAAATAAATAAAATCCTATCTATTTTTTTTATTGCAGTTTTTTTCATAACAATTTTATTTTCTTTTTCATATTTTCTTTATTATATTTTTAATAATAATTTTGAAAATTTTAATTATTTTAGTTCTCTATTTAAATCAAGCTCAGATTTAGGATTACTTTATTTCTTAAAACTTATATTGGAAACAATAATTTTAAGTCTTTTATCAACAGGAATCGCAATTAGTCTCCCTCCATTACTAATAGGAATTTTTAACAATAATACTTCTAAAATTCTTATAAAAATTTTTGCTTTTTTATTACGTTTAATACCTACACCTGTAATACTTCTAACTTTATTAACTTTTAACAATCCTTCCTTATCTTTAGCAGCTTTAACATTAGGTCTTCATAACGCTGGCATTACTAGCAAATTACTTTTTACAAATCTAGATAGCCAAGATAAGAAAAAATATATTGCAATGAAATCTTTAGGAATATCAAAAAAGACTAGTTGGCTTTTGGGTTTATTTTCTCAACAAGCAAAAAGTTACTTAGCATATTGTGCTTACAGATCTGACATAATTATTAGAGAAACTGCAATTGTTGGGGTTATTGGAAGTGTTGGTCTTGGATGGCAATTGAGAGAATCACTAAGTTCCTTTGCATGGCAAGAAGTAATATTAGTTTTGATAGCTTATAGCTCTATCGCAATAGTTGGCGAATTAATAAATGGTAAAATCAAAAATAGTTTAACTTGATTTGTAAGAATAATTTGTTGAATCAAGTAATTATTTTACCCAGTTATAGTGATTAGTTTACCAAAACAGCTAGTTGTAATTGGAGATAGCTCAGTTTATGGATGGGGAGATAATGAAGGTGGCGGATGGTGTGAGAGGCTTAGAAAAGATTGGTGCAATAACCAAAATGGGCCAGTTATTTATCAACTTGGCGTTAGGGGAGATGGGATAGAAAAAGTTTCATCTAGATGGGAAAAAGAATGGTCATCTAGAGGAGAAACGAGAAGAAATAAACCTAAAGCAATCCTACTAAATGTTGGTCTTAACGACACTGCCGCAATTGGCCAAAAAAATGGAAGGCATCAATTAGATATAGATGGATTTGAATATGGATTAGAGAGGCTAATTAATGAAATGAAATCTCAAACAAATGTCTTTGTTATTGGTCTTACACCAGTTGATGAGAACAAAATGCCCTTCGCAGGATGTTTATGGTACTCAAATGATTTTTGTAATTCTTATGAAAGGAGAATGGAGAAGGTATGCCTCAATCAAAATGTCCCATTTCTTCCTACTTTTAGAGAAATGTACTCTGACAAAAGGAGTAAAAATTGGATTACGAATGATGGAATTCATCTTAATTCCGAAGGTCATTTCTGGATTTTCCAAAGACTGAAGAGCTGGGAGATTCTTACAAAATGGAAGGAATCATAGGTTTTTCCAAATATTTTTAATTTAAAAAATATGAATATGAAATAAGAGAAAAAATAGCCAAAACTGAAGCAATACTTGTCTGAATAGCATTTACCAATTCATTACTTAATTTATATTTGTTTTGAAATTTAGCACCAATAATACTTTCAGAAAGTGTTGCAAAGAATCCAGAAACTAGGACAACTATAAAATGATATTTTGTAGAAATAATTGATAGACGAAGCATTATAAAAGCCATAAATATTGATCCAAAAATACTTGCTAAAGTTCCTTCTAGACTTATTCCTCCTTCAGTTCCTCTCTCAACCTTTTTAAGTGAAGTAATTAAATAAGTGTCTTTCCCAAATCTTTTTCCAATTTCACTACCAAAAGTATCCGCCAACTTTGCTGAAAAACTTGCAGCAAAACCTACTTTAAAAAAAACTTCGTTGGCAGGATTAAATTTAGTCATCATAGCAAGAACTAATCCTGTAGCTGCAGAGCCCCATACATTTTCAGGACCTCTTCTCCCACCTCTTTTTTCAGCTATTCCTTGTTCTTTTTTAAATTTATAACCTATTTTAGTTACGAGAGATCCAAATAATAAATAAAACACAACTGACATCCAACCCTGCCATGACAAGCATCCCCATAAAATAGATCCTAAAACTCCAGCACATATCCATCCCCCTTTAGTCATCAAAGGGACTCTACAAAATAAATAAATTAGAATGAAATTGACAAAAAAACCTATTACAAAATCACTATAAATAAAATTCATACTTTTAATTAATTAATACAAATCATCACGCCATTGACTAAGTATAGAAGTTGCATTTACCGCAGCCGTTGAAGTTCTTAAAATAGTTTCTGAAAGTTTCACAAAAGGAATACTATTTTTAACAAAAAATTGAATTTCATCTTTTGACCAACCTCCTTCCGGTCCAATCGCGTTCCATATTATTGCACCTTCCTTATTATCAAAAAGATTTTCCTTTTTTGTTAACCAATGTTTTAAGTTCTCTGAACTATTATTTCGCGTAACAGAGATAGAAATTATATTTTTAGAATCTCTAGAATCTATCCAATCTATTAAATTAACCCCATTTAATATGCTTGGTCTCCATAATCTTTCACTTTGTTCAACTGCTTCATTAACTATCGAATTCCATCTTAAAAATTTTTTTGAAAAGTTAGAAATTTTTTTAACTTGTCTTTCAGAAAATAAAGGTTGAATAAAATCAATACCTATTTCAGTGCACATTTTAAGAATATCTTCAAAGCCGTTTTTAGGAACAACCACAGCTATCCCTAAACTAAACTTTTCCTTTTCTTTAAAAACATAAGGGTTATCAATATTTTTTATCTCTACGAAATTATTCTCTAAATTCTTTGCTCTCCATAATGAACCTTGACCATTAGTTATAAATATTTCTTTCCCAATTTTTATTCGCATTACTTTATTTAAATAGTGCGCTTCATCTTTTGTAAGTTTTAAATTCTTATTCTTGTTACCAATTATTCTCTCGTTATGAATAAGTAGTCTTATTAAATCATCCATATATAAAATTAATTTTTGAAAACCAAATCTTCATGTTCCTCGATTGACCAATCACTATTTTCACCCCCAATTATTAGTTCATCAATTTTTACATAATTATTAGATATCTCATTTAAGGCATTTATTAAAATATCGATAGAAAGAGAATCAGAAGTACCAAAATCCACCCAACATCTAGACCAAAGATTTTGATATTCCATAACCCCTAAATTATGCATCAATGCTGGGAGGGAGGATTCTTTTTGTGCATTATCATATGACATCCAACTTAAATCGGAACCTTCTTCATGAGTTTGTAAATTCTCTGAATTAAAACCACCTAACCTACCTAAGACGTACCAACTATCAAAAACACCATCTAAATAATTTTTTTCTGCTTCAGTTGGAATTTCAAAAAATTTTATCCAAATCCAACAATTGAAAGGATCAACTTCTCTAAATACAATATTCATTTTTAATGTTAGTTTTTTTGCTCTATTATTATTATAAGTTGGTTAATCAAAGTTTAAAATTTATACCCAAAACTAAATTAATAATGCTTGATTTAAAAAAAATAACATATCAGCCTCAAACAGGAAATAAAAAAATACTTGATGATATTAGTTTCAATGTTCATGAAAATGAACTCATATTGATTTGCGGGAAGAGTGGTTCAGGTAAAACAACTTTACTAGAAATAATAAGTGGACTAACTATTCCCCAAAAAGGAAAAATTACTTGGAAAAATAAAACTATTTCTGCGAGGCAAAGAAGATGGATAAGTGGAGTAGTATTTCAATTTCCAGAGAGGTACTTTTTAGGAACAACAATTGGGAAAGAATTACAAATTGGCCATAAAAATATGAGAGAAAAAAATATAGATATAGTTTTACAAAAAGTTGGATTATCTAATATAAATTTAACCCAACCACCTGAACAATTGAGTGGTGGGCAACAAAGAAGATTAGCTGTAGCAGTTCAACTTTTGAGAAATCCATCAATTCTTCTACTAGATGAGCCCACTGCGGGACTTGACTGGTCAATGAAAAATGATGTTAAAAATTTAGTTCTCAATCTCAAAAATAAAAATACAATAATAATAGTTACTCATGAACCCTCATTATTCAAGGGGATAACTTCTAAAATAATAAATATTGATAGAGGTAAGATTAAGAAATTATTGATTGAAAATCATGGGCGATAAAATAGTCCGCGCAACTGCCGCTAATGGAGGAATAAGATTAATTGCAGTTTTAACAACAGATTCTTCTGTGGAAGCTAAAAAGAGGCACGGGTTATCTTATTTAACAACATCCATACTAGGTAGAGCTTTTAGTGCCTCGCTTCTTTTAGCCAGTTCGATGAAAGTAATGCATGGACGAGTTACTTTAAGAGTAAGGTCCGATGGTCCTTTAAAGGGATTAATAGTAGATGCTGGGAGAGACGGCAAAGTTAGAGGTTATGTAGGTAATCCAGATTTGGAATTAGATTTAGTAAAAACTAAATCTAATCAATATTCATTTGATTTTACCCAAGCATTAGGAACAGGATATTTAAATGTTATTAGAGATAATGGTTTTGGAGAACCTTTTACTAGCACTGTTGAGTTAGTTAATGGAAATATTGCAGAAGATTTAGCCTCTTATTTATATCACTCTGAGCAGACTCCCTCTGCTGTATTTATTGGGGAAAAGATTCAAAATAAAGATATTATTTGTAGCGGGGGATTTTTAGCACAAGTTTTGCCAAAAAAAGATACTGATCCCTTATTAGTTTCATTGCTTGAAGAAAGATGTAAAGAAATCAATACTTTTAGTGAGGACTTATTTAAATCAAAAGATAATCTCCTTTCATTAATAAAAAATATTTTTCCAGATATTGATGATGATTCAATTTCAGAGAAAGCTCGAACTCAAGAAGTTAGATTTGAATGCAGGTGTTCTAGGCAAAGAAGTTTGAATGCAATGAAAATGCTTGATAACAATGAATTACAAGATATTCTCAAAAATGAAGGCAAAGCAGAATTAGTTTGCGAATTTTGTAAGAATAAATATTTAATTAATTTTGAAGAAATTAAAGGGATGATTAAAAATTAATTTAAAGGAATATCACTCCTATCCACAAAATGATCATTGCTGGTAAACTTTGAATTTTTTGAATTGACAGAGAATTATTAGAAATTTCTTGAATAAACGAATTAGTTTCAAATAAACCACCAAATATTAATCCTATTGAAAGGAATGTCACACTCCAACCTAAAGAACTAATAAATCTTTTTCCTGATTTAATTTGAATATAAGTAAGTATTAATGTTGAAATAGAGAGAAGTAATCTATTGTAAGAATTAGGACTTATTAAAAGTAATATTAAGAATAAAAAGCCGACAGACAATTTGATTGAAAGATTATCAAAAGAAGGAGCGTTTATTTTTGGCAGTCTATATTCTTTTGAATTATTAAAGCTATTTTTTAAATTTTTTATTTTTGATAACAGGGGGAAATCATTATTAATGAGTTTATTAATTTGTTTTTCTTTCTTAGAAGCATTTTTAGCTTCTAAACTAACACTGCCTGATTGTCTTGCTTTCAAACTACCCATTAACAATTGATCAAAAGATGATTCGATTTTTGCCTTAAGTATCAAATCATCCCCAGCTTCCTTAACTTTAATATCTCTCGCTTTCTGGATATCCTCAAAATCAGCACTTTCATTAATTCCCAATATTTCATAGGGTGTTTTCTCAAGATTGTTTTCGTTTTTATTAGAATCCAATTTGTTTTTATGATGTTAATAGATTAACCAATTCTATTATCCTTTAGGACTTTATAAAATAATTGGTTCTACTCCACTTACAACAGGAGCTACTTTTTTTAAGTTTAAACTATCATTATCTTCAATAAATTGATTAAGATTCCACTGATTTTTAAAGAGAATGACTGGCCTATCCCAACAATCCTTAACTACTTTACAGTTAAAGAGCCTTCCTAATTCATCAATAGCTTGCCATCCATCCGAAACCCATCTTGCTAATTGATATGGCATTGATTCAAGATTGGCATCTACTCCATATTCATTTTTTAATCTATGTATAACCACTTCCAACTGTAATTGTCCTACAGCTGCAAGAATAGGATCTCTTTTGCTCTCATCAAAATCATAGAGAATTTGTACAGCGCCCTCTTCACGAAGTTCGTTTACCCCTTTTCTAAAGTTTTTAAATGCTGAAGGATTTGGATTCCTTAGCCAACTAAATATTTCGGGACTAAAAGAAGGTATACCCTCATACTCAAGATGTGTTCCTGTATATAGGGTATCTCCGATAGAAAACATCCCAGGATTATTTAGTCCAATCACATCCCCAGGATAGGCATCATCCACGACTTCTCTATCTTGACCGAATATTTTCTGAGGTCGTGATAATCTGATCGTTTTTCCGGTTCTAGAGTGTTTAACTGACATGTCCTTTTCAAATTTCCCACTGCAAACTCTTACAAAAGCAACCCTATCTCTATGTTTTGGATCCATATTTGCCTGTAACTTAAAAACAAAACCACTAAATTCCTTACTTGCAGGTTCAATATTTCCCTTATTACTATTTCTTGATGTTGGTTTTTGAGCCATGTTTAAAAAGCTATCTAAAAAAGGTCTTACCCCAAAATTGGTCATTGCCGAACCAAAGAAAACAGGGGTAAGTGAACCATTTATAATTTCTTCTTTTTCCAATTTTGAACCTGCCTCATCTAAGACCTCTAGCTCCTCTAAGGAGATATCGAGTAATTCTCTTTCAACATATTTTGAAAGTTCTTTATCATCTAAACTAATTCTTTTCTCATTTGACTGTTTACCCCTAATAGCCTTGTCAAACAAAATGACCTCTCTTTTAAACCTATCAATAACTCCTCTAAATTCCTCTCCGATACCAATAGGCCAATTGACAGGCAAAGTATTTAAACCAAGCTCGGATTCAATCTCATCAAGTAAAGAAAAGGGTTCTCTTCCTGGTCTATCCATTTTGTTAAAAAAAGTAAATATTGGTATTTGCCTCATTCTGCATACTTCAAATAATTTTCTTGTTTGAGGTTCTAATCCTTTAGCGGCATCTTCAAGCATAACTGCATTATCAGCCGCGGCTAAGGTTCTATAAGTATCTTCAGAAAAATCTTTATGGCCAGGAGTATCTAACAGATTTATTATTGATTTTTCATATTCAAATTGTAAAACAGTTGAAGTAATTGAAATACCTCTTTGTTTCTCAAGTTCCATCCAGTCAGAGGTAGCTTTCCTTTGATTACCTCTTGCTTTAACAGCCCCTGCTTGTTGTATTGCACCTCCATACAAAAGAAGTTTTTCAGTCAGAGTTGTTTTACCTGCATCAGGATGTGAAATAATCGCAAAATTTCTCCTTTTATTTACCGCATCAATAATATTTTTATTATCTAAATTTTTAATGCTTGAACTCATTAAACTTTATTTTAACAAACCCATTAATCTTAAACTTTACCATAAATTACTAAATACTGATCACCTTCCTCGAACACCTCTAAAGAAAATATTTTTTTTTCAAAAATAAAATTTCGCAACTCTTTTGAAGTATAAGAAGCTTTTAATGATGCGTAATAATCATCGGTCAATATATCATCATATTTATCTGCACATTTTTGTTTTAGCTCTAGGGCTATTTGTTCATTATCCGGTCTTTTTAAATCCTTATGAAAATTTATAGTCTGAGAAGTTGATAATCTCTTTATGCAATTAAAAAAATCATCAAGATAAGTAATGTGGTGAATTAAGCTGTTACTGACAAGTAAACTTATATTTTTTCCAGGAAAAAATTCACTTGCTTCAATTTTTTTTATATCGGCACAAATGTAACGTAAATTTTTAAACCGATTTCGATTTGTAGATTTATTTTTTTTTGACTCAGCTTTTCGAATCATCTCTTTGGAGCCATCAATCCCAACAACCCTAGCATTAGGCCATTTTATGGATAACTTTTCAGATATATTTCCTGGTCCACAACCCAAATCAACAATTAATTCTTGCTTATTCAAATCTATATTATTTTTAACAAGGTAATAATTTATTTGATTAATAAGATTATTTTCCCCCTCAGAAAAGTCAGCTTTAGCATAAGAAATAACCTGATCTTCTCCTTCCATTAATTCAGGTTCAACAGTTCTATCCATAAACTTCCGTAAACAAAAATTTCATAATAAAGATATTTTTACACAAACCGTTAAATAGTGGTAAGAATAGTTGCAGACGCCATAGGTAGAGTTATTCTTCCTTTAAGGGTAAATTTACATAACTTTTTTTTATCGTGACAATTGCACCAAATAAAGCTTCCTCCGAGAACAATTCTAATAATCTTAAAAAAGATGATTTTCCAAAGACAGCTCCTGCAGCTTATCCTGTCTTCTTTAGGTCTTACAGCAGAAAGACAGCTTCTGGCAAAAGAGAGAATTGGAGTGAAGTTGGAGAAAGAAATTTATCTGGCCTAAAAGAATTAGGAAAACTATCTGATCAAGAATTGAAATTAATGAGAGAAATGCAGAGCAATCAAAAGGCTCAGCCCTCGGGTAGATGGTTATGGATTGGGGGTACTCCATGGATTAATAAAAATCAGAATTTTTCAGGAGCCTATAATTGCACCTCGACAAATTTAATTGACTGGGAAGCTTTTGCTTTAATGATGGATTTAGCGATGATGGGCTGTGGAACAGGAGCAATAATAGAGCCTCATTTTATAAATAATCTGCCAACTATAAAAAATAAAATAAATATTAAATCAATTAGCGAAGTAGGTATAACTGATAAAGAGCAAAGAAAAGAAGAATCTACTTTAAAGATTATTGGCAATGAAATTTTTATAAAAGTAGGAGATAGCAGAAGAGGCTGGGTAGATAGTTATAAATATCTACTTGAAGCATCAAGTGATGAAAATCTTGAAAAAGAAATTAACGTCCACATTGACTTAGAAGATATTAGGCCAGCAGGGGAATCATTAAAAGGGTTTGGAGGGATGGCAAATCCTATTAAATTAAAAGATCTTTACTCTCGAGTTGCCTCTCTTTTAGGGAAAGCTATCGGTAGAAAGCTAAATACAGTAGAGTGTTGTTTACTAATTGATGAGGCAGCTGTAACAATTGTTGCAGGAAATATAAGAAGAAGTGCTGGGATGAGACAGTTTGCATCTGATGATAAAGAAGCCGCATCCGCAAAAGAGAATTTATGGAGTCAAGACGAAAATGGTAATTGGAGAATTGATCCAGAAAAGGACGCTCTTAGAATGGCAAATCATACAAGGGTTTATCATACAAAGCCCTCTTACCAAACAATTTTGGATGCTGTTAATAAGCAATTTCATTCAGGTGAAGGAGCAATACAATTTGCACCAGAAGCTATAGCAAGATCAAATGCAGATATTTTGAATGGAGAAGACCTCAAAAACGAATTTATAGAAATTTATTCAGAACAGGGGAAGGAAGAAGCAAAAAATTGGATTAATCTTAATTATGGACCTTTTTCTGAAGAAGAATTAAATCATAGAATGAGTAGATATGGACTTAATCCATGCGGAGAAATTTTGGGGAACGATTTTCATTGCAATCTAGCCGAAGTTCACCTAAATCAGATTGACCCAGAAAACATTGAAGAACAAAAAAAGGCTTTTAAAGCTGCTGCTCTTTCAGTGGCATGTTTACTAAATCATGAATTTGAAGTTGAGAGATATAGAAAAAGCAGGGAATATGACCCAATCGTGGGAGTAAGTTTTACTGGATTATTTGATTTTTGCGTTCATGCCTTTGGAACACCATGGTTAGAGTGGTGGGAAGCAGGAAGACCTGATAACGAAGAAGGGAGAGAATTTAAAAAGCAAGAATCTAAATTCTTAGACTCCTGGAGAAAAACTGTGAAAGAAACTGTTTGGGAATACTGCGATAAGCATAATCTCAGAAGACCTAATAGATGTACAACAGTTCAACCTGCAGGTACCAAAAGTCTTCTAACAGGAGCTGCGCCTGGATGGCATCCACCCAAAGCACAAAGGTTTATAAGAAGAATAACTTTCAGGAAGAATGATCCTATTGCATTAGCTTGTATGGATTATGGTTATTCTGTAGTTCCATCCCAATCTGACAAAGATGAAAAAGGGTGCTTGCTTGATAATCCATTTGACCCAAGATGTACAGAATGGCTAGTTGAAATACCCACAGAAGTGAGTTGGGCAAATATAGAGGGAGCAGATCAAATAGATATAAATAATTTTTCTGCTCTTGCACAATTCGATTTTTATATGCAAGTTCAAAAGTTTTATACAGAACATAATACTTCTGCAACCATTGAATTCAGAGAAAGTGAAATTAAAGATTTAGCAAAAGCTATTCATAGTGCAATAGAAAATAACGAAGGTTACATATCTGCCGCATTATTAGCGCGATTCAGCGCAAATGCCACATTCCCAAGATTACCTTTTGAACCTATAACAAAAGAGGAATATTTATCCTTACAGGCAAAAGTAATTGAAAGAAAAGTCAATGATGATTTCTTTGATGCACTCAATAAATATGATGTAGGAGAGCTATCTGAAGCAGGCCCAGCTGGATGTGATTCAGATAAGTGTCTCCTTCCGTTAGCTAAACCAGAAAATTAAATATTAAATACTTATAAATATAAGTAATATTTGTTTCTAAAAAATCAATTTATAGCTACATCTTAAGTAAGTTCTTAAATTGACTATGACATTAAGCCTAAATATAGGAAATTTATTTAATGATTCGGCAAGCCATGCTTTAGTTGACGAACTAAGGAAGAAAAATACTGAAAAAGAAATATTGGAATTCGAAGAAAAATTTAACTCTAAAAACGAAAAAAACTTACATTTTTACTTATGTAAGTTTCTGAAAAATAGGAGTATATCAAGAGCATTGGCTTCTAAATGGCTTTTTATAATAATCAATAATAAAGAATTAGAAATTCAAACTCTGAAAAATTAGAAAATTAAGTTATGGCAGAAAGCCTCCAAAGAGCTATCCCAAAAATTGAAACGCCCATAATTAAAGTAAAAGCTAAAGCATTTACTACTTGAACCTTCTCGGTCATAACATTCGCAAACGGTAGTAGCTGTGCAAACAAAGGCTTTTCTTCAACATTAATAGCTTTTTTACTAGGAGATTTTTTGTTTCTTGAGAACATAAAACAATTTTATAATCTTTAGAATTTTACATATAAAAAGTAAGTTTATTAAAAATAAAACGATTAATTGAACAAAATGTAACCTGCATTATTTTCAAGGATATCAACAAACTAATAATAAAAACTTTTAAAACTCTAAATAATAATTAAAAAAATTAAATTTCAGTATAGACAAAAAAGTTTTGATGATGTTAGGATAATAATGTAGCAACCGCTACAAAACGTTCAACTTGCTTTAAGCAGGATGCAGATAGACTTAAGCCATGGAACGGGGACTTAAGCGTAATAGGAGCAAATTAATGACTCTAATTTACAGAGGGCAAAAATATGTCCAAAATAAAGCAGCCGCTAAGAAACAGCACAATGAATTAACATACCGAGGAAAAACCTACACAAGTTAAGCTCATTGCAACAATAAAAAGGCCGCTTTTAGCGGCCTTTTTATTGTTGATTATTAATCAAATCAAATTACTATTCATCAAAAATTTTGCAGTAAGAATTTGTTGGATGCAAAATACATTCCTCATCCCAATATTCACCAAAACTACCCTTGGTTAATTGATAATTAGAATCATACATTTTCCATACATCATTTAAAGGTTTATTTAGGCATGTAAGAGGTTTCGTTAGTTTCATAAAATTTCTTTGTTACTAATAATGCTTTAAAACAGTATTGAAAAAGAAGTCAAGTGCACAAATACTCAATACTTCTTTTAAGAATTGATATAAAGTGTTTAAATGTTAAATATCAAAAGAAAACATGAGTAATCAAAAACCTTTATTTAAATCTCCATATGACATAAGGGATGTTAGTGCTCTATTTGCAATAGTTGCTTTTGTTTTAATTATTGCCGCCATAGTTGGCAATAATTTATTCGGAATATTTCAGCAGAACGTGAATTTTGGGCAATTTATTTTGCCTTAAATACTCAGAAATTAAAATATAAAATTTAATAACCTTTCAACTATTGTAATCTTCTAGTAGTTCAAAGAAATAGTATTTAAAAAGCAAAACTAATAAATACTATGAATTTATAAAAATTTTTAAAATAGAAAAATATATGATTGTATATTATTAAAGTTAGAGGCCTTAGTATAAAACCAAAGGACTGGACTTTATCATTTGCCAAGTGGTTTAAGAGGAAAACTAGTCAAAACGTCATAAATTTTGTATTGCCCAAATATTTCATCGGACTTTACATATTTTTATATTTGCAAAAATTATTATCAATAAAAGATATTTTTTTGTTTAAAATTTGAACAAATATCTTCTGATTCTTTTTTAAGATAGTTTTCTAAAAAAAGAGTTTTCCAAGCTATTGGTTTAGATGGTTTAACGGCTTTAGGAATTATGATGCTTTTAGTATTTACCCAAATTTGATTCCCAAATAAATTCCTTTTAAGATAAAACCCATTAGCTAACATTAGATCTTTAATTTCACTTTTATTATGCGAAATTTCAACAATAATAATGTGGATAAAAATTTCCTCAAAATTAATTGATTTCAAAACATCTAAATCTCCTCCTTCACAATCTATTGATAACAAATATATTTCTTTAACAGAATTTTCATTTATTACTTTAGAAAGTGGGAGAGCCAAAATTTCAATTTCTTTACCAAAGTTTGAGGAGAATAACTTCTTATGATCTTTACTCATTTTCGAAAATATCCCACCAACTGCCCCACCGCATATGAATTTCACTAATTCTTCTTTACGAGATATCGCATAATTTAGGCAAGTACTTTTTGGGCGATTCTTTAAAATTTTTTTGTAGTTGTTTGGCTCTGGTTCTATTAAGATTGTCTGAAGTTGAAGTTTATTTTCTAGCATAAGAGTATTTGAATATCTTCTTCCATCAAAAGCTCCTACCTCAATGAGATGCATATTTTTTAGAAATTTTTTTGGAGGACTTAATTCATTAAAAAGGTAAACATCTTCAAGCTGTTGGCTATAAGAAATTAGGATTTGGAATCCTCTTAATCTGAAGTATGTTGTTAATATTAAACGTTTAATTCTCTGAAAAATAACTAATATTTTAAAAGGTATTTTATTTTTTAATTTTACTATAATCATAAATCCTTTTAATAAAATCAAACCTATCACAACTTTCTTTTTAGTTCAATAATTATTCAAAGCGTAAATAGATAAATTTCTAAATAACTGTTTTTCTTAATTGGATTGAATTCACTAATAATATAGAAACTTTGTAGAGATTGATTAATGCTCAAAATTTTAATTTTTATAGTAAACAAAATTATTCCAAAATTCAGAAAAAAAACAAAAATAATCTACTTCTTTTTTAATTTCTAGCGAATTTTCTTTAAAATTCATAGCTTCTTAAAAAACTTTTAATTAATCTTCTAAATTTATAATTAATCTTTTACATTTAGATGTATAAAAGATTGATTAAAAAACTAATCTAAAAAATGATGATTATCACTTTCAGTATTCTTAAAAGTTTAAATCATGAATTCTAATAAAACTAATTTAAATACCAAGTGGATACTAAAATTACTAGGAGTAAATTTTGCTATTTTTGGGATTTTGTTGTTTGGGATAGAAACAATTTCATTAATGGGAAGATATTTAATAAAAAAACCATTCGCAGGATATTTGTTGAATATTGGTTACCAAAAATATTTAGCAAGTCTTAAAAATCCCTGTAATAGATTTGTATCTCATCCTATTTTAGGTCATACGCATGAAATTAATGATAAATGCAAAGTCAAAGATGGTGAAATAATTGGGCCATACATTCTCTATAATTACGGGAGAGATAATAAAGATACAATAATAACTCTTGGAGGTAGCACTACAGATGGTTTTTTTAATGACATAAATAATGGGATAACATGGAGTACAGAATTATCAAAACTTTTATATAAAAACTCCTCAAAATATTCAGTTTTAAATGGAGGGGTAGGCTCCTATGGGAGTTCAGAAGAATTATTTAAGTTATTAATTGACATCCCAAGGATAAAAAGAGAGAAAAATATTAAATATGTTATTTCTCTTAATGGTATCAATGAATTACCTGGAGATTACTATTACTTCTCTTTTAAATTACCATTGTGGAATTATTTACACATAAAATTAGCTGATAGTAAAAAATATTTAGATCAATCTCCTCCTGTAACATTCCAATTTCTACCATCAACAAATACTTTAATTCAATATATTTCCCGTAATAAAATTAATGACAATCTTATCAAAAAATCAGGGGAAAAATGGTTACATAATTTTGATCTTCCATTCGGTAATTTAATAGATACAAATCCTTTTGAAGAGGTTGCTAATCAATGGGAATATAATGTCAAAAATATGAATGCTATTACTACCTCAAATGGAGCAAAATATTTTGTATTTTTGCAGCCAACTATGGGTCTGTTACCTAATCAAATTCCAAAAGATATTAATTCAAATGACTTTAAAATATATGGCAATAGAAGTGAATTGTATTACAAGAATATAAATAATTTATATAAAGAATTAAGACTTAAATGTAGTAAATTGGATTTTTGTATTGATATCTCATCTAAAGTGACTCCTAAAGGAGATTTGTATAATGATCCTAGGCATCATAATGAAAAAGGTAACAAAAAGATCGCTAAAATAATTTACATGAAAATTAAAAATGATATTCAATCATCAACGAAAAAAAATCATTGATATATCATTCTTTAATTTTGATAATGCTGCTTCATTAATTCATAATAATGAGATCCCTCCAGCATCAAAAGAAGATTGGTTCACTCGAAAGATGCATGATTAGGGATTTAGATTAGTAAAATTTTCTCTTTCCTTAAATCAAAAACTATTGACATAGGAAATATTAAAGCTATTTTTTATTTCGAGAAACCTTTTTTAAATTTCTAGAGGCTTTTAGAGATATATCCTAATGTCGCTCCAAGAGGAGTAAAATCGTCTATTATTGCGATGTAAACTAACTAGTATTCCGTCAAGCTAAATTAAATTAAATATTATTTCTTGTTTAAGCTATTGCTATTACTTGACTTAGTAGACTATGACTGACATTTTGTGCTATAATAATTTGGTTCAAATACAACTGAATAACCCTATGGAGGGGTGGTCGAGTGGTTTAAGGCTCTAGTCTTGAAAACTAGCGTGTCTGCAAGGGCACCGTGGGTTCGAATCCCACCCCCTCCGTTTTTAGAAAGCAGTCATATGTCGCCATAAGTCTTCATAAGCTTTCAAAATAATTGTAAGAGTAGATATAAAGCCAAAAATATAAAATTTAAGAATCTTAGCTATTTCATAATTCATCATCAGTATTCATACATCGTCAAAATTTTGTTGGTGGATTTGTTGGTGGATTTTTAAATAATGTTGGTGGATTGAAGTCAGAATTAATTATCGATATAAAATAAGGGGCAATTAGCTCCTTTTTTAATGGATAATCCAATAGATAATATTGGGAAAAATGAGAAATTACTTAGAGCCTCAAAAGATTTCCAGAAATTAGGTGAAGGAAAGAAAAGAAGGCGTTTATTAAAAGAAGCACAAAGAAAAGATGGTACTTACATAGCTGTTAAGACCCCAAAACAAATTGAAGAAGAAAGAATTAGAGAAGAAGAAATAAGAGAAAAATTGATAGAACTAGAAAACGTTTCACATTTTGAAAGACCTGAAGGAATGTCTGACGAAGAATACACTAGAAAAATAGTAGAAATGGAAGCTGAAATATGTGGAATTGCTCCTGCAAGTCCTAGGATAAATGGACCAATTACAGGACAAATTAGTCGTGATTTTTATAGCGGTAGTAATACTCCCCAAATTAAAACAGGTCCAAGAGGTGGGAAATATACATTAGGTAGAACTAAAAATGGAAGACCTTATAGGAGATATTTTTAATGGATAAAAATTATAGAGGCAATGCAAGTCAGTTTTTCATAGCAGGCGAATTATGTAGGAGGGGATATTCAGCTGTAGTCACTTTAGGAAATACCCCAAATACTGATATCTTATGCAGCAATTTAGAAGGTACTAAGTTTGTACATATTCAAGTTAAAACATTTGTTCCCTCTAATAAAACCTGTTCCGTTGGTAAAAAAGCAGAGAAGAATTATGGGGATAATTTCTTTTGGATATTAGGAGGAATTCCCAGACCAGGGGATGAAACAAACTTTATTTATTACATAATTCCTTCTCCCATAATTTCTAAAAATGTCACTAGGATTCATCAAAATTGGCTCGATACACCAGCTAGAGACGGTTCCAAACACAATGAAACTACAATGAGAACAGTTGATATCCCTCCTTACAAAATTCGTCAAGAAAATCTTAGATGGGATTTAAGTGACTATGAAAATAGATGGGATTTAATCGAGGCGAAACTAAAATGAAACGCTTACTATTTCCACTACTAGCATCCCTCGCTCTACCTACTGCTGTTAATGCTGAAGCTACTTATTTAACTTGTGATTTAAACGATAACCCTAAAAAGGTTGACATAACACTTAATCAGAATCAAGGAAAAGTTACTTATATCTATCCTGAGTCTGGAAGCACTTGGACTGTACCAGCACAATTTACAAATACTGCGATTTTATATAGTTCAGGTATAGCTAATTGGCAGTTAGATAGAACTAATGGAAAAATCTATGTAAAATTCGTTTTATCAAATGGTTCGGTTCTTAGTTCGGCAGAAGGCAACTGCAAAAAAGCTGAAAAAACTAAAACCTTGTTTTAAATGAAACGCTTACAAAAGCACGTAAAAAAAAATTGGTTTTGGTATTCACTTTTAATTGTCATATTGAGTGCTGTTCTTGCGCCAATGCTTTTAATTGTTCCATTATTTATTGGAGTAGTGATTCTTTTTGCTAAAAATGCTACTTTTCAATCTTCTAATGACTCAGAAGTTTCAATCGGGAAAAGAGGCGGAAGATATGAAATGAGAATTTCTGAAAAAACTGGTAAACCTTATAGACATTATTTTTAAATGAAAGAAGTTTTAATAGCAGCTACTAGAAGTTCACTTGAGGAATATCAAAACAAAATAGATATTGAAAATGTGGTTAGATTTGGAATAATCTTTCTATTTTTATTTACAGTTCTTTGGTTTACTCTTTCTTTAAGAAGAAAAAATGGTGTCAAAAGAAAACCTTGGCGACCATTTCAAACTGAAGGTACTTATGAATCTCTTAAAGTTTTCTATGGGAAGAGAGGAGGTAGATATAGAATCAGATACAACAATAATGGGGAACCATATAGGGATTATTTTTAAATGAAACGATTAAAACTTGCCGAAATATTATTATTTCTACCAGAAAAGTTTGTTGGTGGATTTGTTGGTGGATTTAGTAACCGATTTCAGTTTTTCACTGTCATAGGTTGTCATAGCTTGTCATTTCGACTCGTAAATGATTCCACCCCCTCCGTTTTTAAAAAGCCATCATATTATTTCATAAGCTTTAACAAGCTTTGAAAATTATTGAAATCCTAGATAGAAAACTAAATTTTTAAAGTAAAAAACACTTTTTTATAAATCAAACTAATTAGGATTTTCTAAAACAAAAATCTCCAATTAACAAAATTTTTTTATATTTATTTTTCTCATTACGAATTTTTAAGAGATATTTTGGAGTTATAGAAAAGATAGTGCCTAGCGATACATTACCATCACTACCATCTTTAATTATTTTTACAAAACATTTTCTTCCTGTTTGAGTTGTCAATCCTGGCCAAATAGCTCCAACTCCTAAAATTAGTCCTAGAATCAAAAATAAAAAAGATTGAAGACATCTATTCTTAGTTTTTGCCCGAGTCATAGTTAAAATTGCTTTAGTTAAAACAAAATATTAAAGATAATAATGACTTCAAATATTTTGTAATCTTTTCTAATTACAAAATTATTATTTATTCAAAAGAAATACCTAATACGTTCTTATTGTATTTGATAACGCTAAATAAGCTAAAAAAAACCTTGATTAGCGCTATGGAAGATGCAAAAAACAATCGGATAATATGAAGTATATTTCTAACTTTCTGCTGAACCTTTCTTAAATTTAATTCTTGGAATATATTATCTTATTTCTCTAGCGGGGAAACCTAATTCTTCTCTTATTTTAGCTTCCCCATGTTCCAAAAAAGTAATTAAATTAATAACTCAAAAAGATTTTATTTTTTTCAAATACACTCTTTGTTTTTGTTCATGTTAAGATTTATTTTTAGATTGATATATGGATAAAGGATTTGCGACAAAAACCTCAGATGTTAACAAACCAAAAAATTCTTCTTCTTCTTCAAAAGGATCTAAAGATAGGCTTATAGCATGGTCCCCTTGGCCACCTGCAAATTTTCAAACACGCTACCCTGCTTTTCCTTTTGTGCTTACAATATTAATTTTATTAGTTGGGCAATGGTATATTTCTCTTTTGAGATAAATCCTCTTAACAAATAAAATTAAAATTTAACGTAATTTAAAATATTTATATTAATTTGTTTTTCTTTCTCTTATTTTTAGCTCATTTACAAGCAGTAATCATCCCAATAATTTTTGGGTTTAAATCTATTAATAAATTTAAAAATTTAAAAAACTACTTTCTTATACCCTTTAGTTTTGTTTTTCTAGGTTTAGCATCACTATTTGAGATGAT
Organism: Prochlorococcus sp. AG-442-N17; assembly: GCA_003212375.1. Lineage (GTDB taxonomy): Bacteria > Cyanobacteriota > Cyanobacteriia > PCC-6307 > Cyanobiaceae > Prochlorococcus_A. The sequence continues at coordinate 127,302 of QCPY01000001.1, forward strand.
TGATCATACAAAAACAGATTGGCTTTATATAAATCACACTTCTTTATTTAATTGGCTTTTTTACAGTTTTCTTTCATTAGGCTTAACAAGCTTAACAATATCCGCAATTAAAAATAAATTTTTAATTGGAACCAATCTTTTCTTATGTTTTGGCTCAATAGTTTCCTACTTATTAATTGATAAAACCACCGCTCTTTCTTTTCAAGTAATGATTAGTATTTTTTTGATAGTAAATTGGCAACGAACATTTAAAGATTGGCTCTTATTTGCTTACCCTATATTTGGAATCATTTTCACCACTTTTTTTGGAATAAATCTATCAATAACAGGCAATCAAATTTGGCATATTTTTATAGGTCCATCAGGAACCATTAGTGTACTTACTTTTTACTTAGTACTGAAAAGATCTAAAAAAAATTTCCTGAGATAATATAATGAGAAAATTTATAATACTTGCCTCTTTATTTATTTTATTAACTTCATCAAATTCACCAAATCAGACTTTAGCTGAAACTCCATTTGAAGTTTATATGAGTGATTTTTACTCTAAGTCAAACCGAGCCAGCAAAATTCTAAAAGAGATAGAAATTAATCTCAAAGAAGGTTCCAGAAGAAATGTATGTGCGAAACAGAGAGAGGCTGCAAGATTAGGATTATTGGCTAATGAATCTTTAATTAAAGCATTTGAAATAGGAGAAACAGAACCACCAATGGAGGCTATAATATCCAATCAGAAAAGATGGGAATCTTTATTAAATGATTGTCCATAAAATCAATTTCAGAAATTTAAAAAGTTTTTAAATTTGCATTCTTACTGATTTACTAATAAGTGGTATCTCAGGTTCAACTCCATTAATGCAATGAAAAATTGCGAAAAGAAAAATAGAAAGTGTAAAGACAAATGCTATTAAACCAAATTCCGCTAAAGGAAAGATACGTAGAAGATAAGTAATTATGATAAGAGCAATATCAAGGAGTAAAGCTTGGCATGCATTATATCTTACAAAGTAAGGGACATCTGGATTCCTAACAACACCAAAAAACAACATTAAAAAAAATAATAATCCCCCAAAAGGTAAAGATCTCTCAACTATCGCTACTGGAAAAGTTAGATATAAAAGAATTTTTAAGAAAGAAAATTTATAAAACAAATAATTTCCAAAAGGTAAAGAAGCCTTCAATGGCAAAGTATAAAAGGCAACTGACGAAAGTCTTTGTATTATTTGATTCAATTGAAATTTATTCCTAAGCATCATTATTTTAACGTAATTTCATAAAAACAAAATTAACGAAATATCATTAATTAATAACTAAGAATTTTTAAAGAGTTTTTAATGAGAATCTTACATACCATGCTGAGAGTTGGTGATTTAAATAAATCTATTGATTTTTATGTTAATAGATTAGGGATGACTCTAATAAGAAGAAAAGATTATCCTCACGGAGAATTTACTTTAGCTTTTGTTGGTTACGGATCTGAGAAAGATAATACATTAATTGAGCTAACTCATAATTGGAAGAAAAAATCAGAAGACTATGAGCTTGGGAATAAGTATGGGCATATTGCTATTGGTGTAAAGGGTATACATAGTATTTGCAAAAATCTAGAAGAAAACGGATGTAAGATTACAACTAAGCCCAAGACAATGAAAAATAGCACTACTGTACTAGCATTTGTTGAAGATCCTGATGGATATAAGATTGAACTTATTGAAAGAGATTAGTTTTGGTGATTTCAGGATTTAATGAAAATATATATGATCATATGATCAAAGATTATGAAAATCAGGCTCAAAATGTAAAGATTTTGATCCATAAAATTTTTATTTATCTATAACCTTGGCCAACCGAAGGTCGGAATTTTTAGGCCAAAGATAAAATAGTTACCATATTTTGAAAGATTTTAATAAATAATACAATCTATACATAGTCTAAATAGAATATGTAGACAATCTATATAGAATGAAGTATTCTTAGTTTACATCTAAAAATTCATGTCCAAGAATTGGTCTTACATAAGAGATGAATGGCTAAAGAGCACAACTATTGCGGAAGATGATGCAAAGTGGGCGTTAGAAGCCTTAATTAATAGTGAAGAAGAGTTTTTTGAAATAGAAAGAAAATTTAAAAATAATGAAGATGCATTAGGACAAGTAAGAAGTTTAAAGAAGAAAGTTAAAGAAACTTTTTCCTCAAAAGAAATAAGCTTAGATGATATTGCTTTAAATACTTCTAATTCGAACAAAGTTCAAATTTCCGTTCCATCAAATCTTAATTACCTTTTAAAGGTTTGGGCAGCTGCAGAAGGCCGCGATCTATCAAGTGTTGCGTTTCAGTGCTTAGAAACTGGTCTAAGAGAAATGAAAAGCAAAGGTTCGATTCCATCGATAGCAATAACTAGATATGATTCTGCATGTCAGAAAAGAATTGCATTAGCAGAAGTGAATAATTTATTAGAAAAATATGAAATTTCTCAAAACAAGCAAAAATAAAATGGCCCTACAAAAAATAAATAAAGAATGTCGCAAATTAATTTCATCATCTTTTAATTTAGCTCCTCAAAAATCTAAATTTGGAATAGTTTATACTCTTTACTCTGATAGATTTAATTCAATTGAAGTAGGCTATGCTGAAAATGATAAAATCCTGCAAACTAAGGTTTCGCAAAGTGATTTAATTTTATTAGATAAAAAAATAGGTAGAGCAAAAGACCTTGATTTATTAATAAAAACATTAAATGAATTTAATATCTATTTTTCTAGGAAATTAACTTTTAAATACTCAGATATTCTAATTAAACATTTATCAACTTTAGGTTGGCCCGTGGGGCGATCGCTTTACAAACAGAGAAAAATTAATAAAAAACTTTCATTTGCTCAAATTTAAATATAATCGCATCCTAAAGTTTCCTTAGTTTCTCTATTCGTAAATGGATTAGTTCCAGAAGCATCTTTACAAAATTCTCTTACGATATCTCTTGGTAAGTAGACATTTGTGAAATCTGCCCCTTTAATTTTTACATTTTCAAATTGAGTACTATAAGCAAAAGAATCCTCTAAATTAGTATTTGTCAAATCAGTTCCATCCAACACCGCTGAATCAAGAGTAACTTCTCTTAAATTAGAATTACTTAAATTAGTATCCTTTAATTTTGCTCCATACAAACTTGCATTTTGGAGATCGCAATCTGATAAATTTGCATCCTGTAAATCTGTTAAATAAAAAGTCGCACCTTGTAAGTCTGATCCCGAAAAATCAACTCCTAATAATGATTGTTTTCCATAATCTAATGCTGCGAAGCAAATAGATGGAAATAATAGAGCAATTGAAAAAATAATCAATATTATAAATCGCATTTAGATATAGCAAAGTTTAAATAAATTCTAACTTCTTAAGTTGATTACATGAAATATTTTTTTTACTGAATGCTATATTTATTGATATTAAAAATATAAAATTAGATTTTGGATATAGGTCCTTATGATGCAATTGTAGTTGGTTCAGGTGCTACAGGAGGAGTAGCAGCACTTACTTTAGCCCAACAAGGAATAAGAGTTTTAGTGATAGAAGCAGGACCTCAAATCAAAAGAAATGAGGCTAGCAGCAATGAGCCAAAAGACACCTTAAACCGCTTAAGAGGAATAATCTCAAAAAAACACGCAAATCAAAGTCAACATCCCGGTTATTGGAAAAACAACCCAAATTTATATTCGAATGAATTAAATCATCCATATGTCCAACCCAAAAACAAACCATTCCTCTGGACTCAAGGAAAGCAATATGGAGGGAGATCATTAACTTGGGGCGGCATTACTTTGAGATTTTCTCCAGATGATTTTCATCCATCAAAAAAAGATGGATACGGACCAAATTGGCCCATTTCCTACGATGAAATATCACCTCATTACGATTTTATAGAGAAATTATGTGGAATTTATGGACATAAAGATGACATTAAAGAAGTTCCAAATGGCAAATATATTGGTGAAATACCACTTACAACAAATGAAAATATTTTTGGTAAACAAGTTAAATCAAAATTAAACTACCCATTCATTCAATCCAGAGGTTTTGATCGTAATTGTTCAGTAAAAGAGGACCAATGGCCAAAATCATCAAGTGTAGGAAGCACCTTCAAAAAAGCATTGAAAACTGGAAATGTTCAAATAATTTCAAATCACTTAGTAGAATCATTTGAAACAGATAAATTTACTGAACTCGCCACTAAAATAATCATTGTAAATTTAGAAAATGGTCAAAAAATATCATTAAATTGCGATTTAATTATCTTATGTGCTTCTACAATATCAACACTTAGGATTCTGCTTAACTCAGAAACCAAGTCAAATGCATATGGTTTTAAAGATTCCTCAGATAAATTAGGAAAATTTCTAATGGATCATATTTCTATATGCAGATTCTTTTCAGTTAAAAATAAAATTCAAACAAAAAATAAATCCGATACTTTTTCTTACCTTTCTGGGGCAGGAAGCTTTTTCATACCTTTCGGGACAAACTTACCTAAACCTGAAAGTATTGACTTTTTAAGAGGATATGGAATTTGGGGTGCAATTGACAGGTTAGGGATCCCTAAGTTTTTACAAAAAGATTTAAATTCTTCTACAGGTTTCCTTATCGCCCATGGAGAGGTCTTACCAAGAGAAGAAAATTCGGTAACCTTATCTAATAAAACAGATTCCTGGGGGATACCTATCCCTCATATTGATTTCGAATGGAGTAAAAACGAATTAAATATGGCAAAACATATGGAGAGTACGATAAGAGATTTAATAGAGGCTGCAGATGGAAAAATTAGAAGTATAGATGAGCTTATAAATATTCCATATGTAGGATTTTTTACGGAAAAATCTATCGCCCTTTCAGGAAATCCTCCACCGCCAGGGTACTATATTCATGAAGTAGGGGGAGCAGCCATGGGATTTAGTGAGGAAGAAAGCGTGGTCAATAAATCAAATCAATTATGGAGGTGTAAAAATGTTCTTGTGGTAGATGGTTCATGTTGGCCAACTTCTTCGTGGCAAAGCCCTACTTTAACAATGATGGCAATTTGTAGAAGAGCTTGTTTAAGTATTAAAAAGACTTTGAGGGTGTAAAAAGTTGATTTATATAAATTTCTGAAACTGAATTATCAGTACAACCATTTTGCCTTAGAAAAGAGGCTAAAGCAGAATTTATAAGCTTATACTGATCCCAAGTTGGATTATGTAAAACAAAATCTTTCATAGTCTCATAAAGACTTTCTGATAGTTCTGTTTCTAAAGAAATTTTTGAAGAGAAGGCATTTTCAAACTTAACTTCAAAATTATCCTCCTGATTTAATTTATTCATAAAATACAAATCAACGTTCCTAAATATATTTGTATATTTTTTTTTAAAAGTCAAAAAATTCTTTCTAGCATTTATGTAATATTCTCAAATAAGACCCATGTTATAGATTGATTTACACAAAAAACAATCTTCAACCGGATAAATTGATAGGAGAATTAAGAAAAATCAATAATTAATGTTGAAGTGCTGTCATTCTTGAAAAAAGGCTTGATAACTTATTCCATGTGGAAATGGGCGTGGAAAACTAATTATTTACTGTGGAAAATATGGTCTAAAATGCTTTACTTATTTTCTATAAAGAATACTTATATATAATAAGTCTATTAAGACCAACGCGAGAAAGAGACAATTGATTCAGTCTTTTTCAACTGAATTTCTTAAGATTTGATCTTTACTAAGCAAGCGAAGCGTGACAGGTCCCAATGGGTGTTTTGAATTAGGGTAAATACTATGATGATGATGATGATGATGATGATGATCCTCATGATTATCATAATTTTTATCAATACCTTTTTCTATCTGATCTTTGCCTTCAATTAAATTTTGGCCATTATTTTCACAAGCCCCATTGCACTCTAAATCACATAAATCACAGCTGATACCCAAACCCTCTACATGGTCATGATGACTTTCTTGTACCATTCCAACTTCTTTTTCAAAGCCAAATAAATTTGATCTATATTTACAAGTTGAGCAATTCATAAAATTCTTACCTTCGTTATTAAGAATCTCTTCTATCCTTTCTACAAAAGTGTCTACCACAAAAGACTGTGATGAAAGATATTTTGCATGTATAAATGAAATATTTGGATTATTAATAGCGACTAAATCACTTTGCCTTTTTATTCTCGTGACAAGGACTCCTGAGAAAAGGAAATAAGGGAAAATAATTATATTTTTATAACCAAGTCTCACAACATTTTTCAGGCCAGGTTCAACAAGAGGGAAAGTTACTCCAGAAAAAACTGTTTCCCCCCATCCTAAACCAAGACCCTCTACTATCATTCTCGTAATTTTTGAAACATTGGAATTCGCATCTGGGTCAGAAGAACCTCTACCAACAACAACTAATAATGATTCTTCAGGTTTAAGAGTATTATCTTGTTTAAATACATCTTTTACTCTTTCACAAGATGCACTAATCATTAAATTATTAATACCTAATTCTCTTCCATAAATTATTTCAATACCTGTTTTACTTGAATAATGCATAAGCAAACTAGGTATATCATTTTTTACATGGCCAGCAGCGAAAAGCATTGCGGGTATTGCAATTATTTTTTTTATAGAAAGATCCTTTAACTTGTCTAGAGCATCAATCAGTGAAGGTTTAGCGAATTCCAAGAAACCATATTCAACTAAAAAGTTTGGATATCTTTCTTGAATGAACTTAGTTAATTCTTGAAATTCAGTAATGGCTAGTTTATTTCTACTCCCGTGTCCACAAATAAGTATCGCGACTTGATTATTTAACTTCGAATCTAAATTATCCAAAATCAAGTTATTACTTATACCATAATAGTAAAGAACATTATCATGTAGTGAAAAATAATAATAACTTGCTTGAAGTTCCAAATATCAACTCAAAGGATGCAAAATTAAAGAAATTAATTTATGACGTGGATGATTCCTTATTTAACATTGATAATTACTCTAAGGAAAAATTCGAGCACCTCTGCGTATGCAGTGGAGGTACAACCTCTAGCTGTGCAAAAAATGGTTTTCCAACTCTTGATCTAAGAAAAAATCACAGCAAAATTCACCTAGATAGAAAAACCAATTTAGTAACAATTGGAGGTGGAGTAATAATGGGGGATCTAGTAAATCATTTACAAAAACATAATCGAAGTTTTCCAATCGGACTTTCTAAACTTCCTGGAGCAGGCTATATACTTACGGGTGGAGTAAGCCCGCTCAGTAGAGCCTACGGATTAGCCATTGATAATATTGAATCAATAAAAGGTTTCTTGGGTAATGGCGCATTTATCTCTTTAAAAAAAAATCAAATAAATCCAGAAGAAAAATTAATCTGGGAAGCAATTAAAGGCGCAGCACCCTTCTTCTCAATTATTACCGAAATAGAACTTAAGACTATCCAATCTAATCCAATTAAGATTATTGAAGGATTTGTAAATCTAAATGAACTTTCAGAAATAATAAAACTATCAGAGGAATTTCCAGAAAATATTAGTCTTCAATGGATTTATGCCAAAAAAATTTATATATATATTTTTGCTGAACTCAAAAATAATTTAGAGGATAAAGTGATAAAAGAATACTTAATGCTTCTAGACAAATATCCTTCTCTAGAAAAAAAACTTTATGACAATTTTCACAAAATAAACTTCTTCCCAAAGGAATTGAATTTATATGAGCTGAATGCAAATAACCATTCTGAGGTAATTAGTCTTCTTGGGGAAGATTTAAAAAATGAAATCCCAATTTTCATTAAATGTTTGAATGAAATAATGGCCAATAAACCTAATAATTCCTGTTATGTTGCTTCTCAACAATTAGGTTGCAAAACTAAAAAGTTGAATAATGGCTCAAGCTTTTTTGTTCATAGAAAAAGTACTTGGAAACCATGGATATATGCATCATGGAAAAAAAATGATCTTCAAGAAAAAGAAGTCGCTTTAGGATGGATTTATAAATCGTGGAGCAAGCTAAAAAGGTTTTATCCAAATATTCACTTAGCCCAATTGCATAATCATTTAAATTCACATGATGAAGAAATCACACTTGCCTTTGGGAATAGATTGAATGAATTAAAAACTTTAAAGAATATTTTTGACCCACAAGGTATTTTACCTCCTTTATGAGGTAACTTTTTAAGTATAAAGAAACTTAAAATGTCAAATTTCTCAAGATATTTATCTAAAAATTGGTTTGATGATCCAAAGTCAAATATTCTCTCTGGTTTAGTTGTAGCTTTTGCAATGATCCCAGAAGCAATTGCTTTTTCAGGCATAGCTGGTGTAGATCCTAAAGTTGGTCTTTTTGGTGCATTTTGCTTATCTATAACTATTGCGATTGTTGGAGGAAGAAAGGGTATGATCACTTCAGCTACAGGTTCAACAGCACTTTTAATGACTGGACTTGTTGCTTATGGAGAATCACAAGCTCCTGGATTAGGAGTCTCATATCTTATCGCAGCTGGAATATTAACTGGAATATTCCAAATTCTTTGGGGATATTTAAGACTTGCCTACCAAATGCGATTCGTGCCAACAGGAGTTTTAAGTGGATTTGTCAATGCACTGGCACTTTTAATATTTCAAGCACAACTACCTCAGTTAGGAATAGGTATTAAAGAATCAAAAGAATTAGTTGAACAAACTATAAGTCAATATCCAGTTAACTCACAGATTCCAGTAGTTTGGGTTCTTGTAATCCTAGGATTAGTAATTATCTATGGGCTTCCAAAAATCACAAAAGTAGTCCCATCACAACTTATCGCAATAGTATTAATTACTCTTATAAGCATATTCTTTAATCTAGATGTCCCAACAGTTAGCGATTTGGGTAAATTACCTGATGGATTACCAAGTATTTCTCTCCCTTTTGGATCAATAGAAAATGGGAAAGTACCTTTTAGTCTTGAAACATTAGGGATAATTTTACCGACCTCACTTGCAATATCTCTTGTGGGTTTAATGGAAACCTTTTTAACACAAGACATTTTAGACGATGTAACTGATACAAGTTCTAATAAAAATAAAGAAGCAAGAGGACAAGGAATCGCAAATATTGTGGCATCCTTATTTGGTGGAATGGCAGGATGTGCCTTAGTCGGGCAATCAGTTATGAACACTGAAAATGGTGGAAAATCTAGATTATCAACCCTCTCCTCAGGTATATCTCTACTAATTATGATCATCCTCTTGAAGTCTTGGATTGGAGCAATACCAATGGCTGCTTTAGTAGCAATCATGATAACGATCGCGATAAGTACAGCAGATATAAATGGATTAAAAAATATTAGAAAGATACCTAAAAGTGATACTGCAGTAATGCTTATGACTTTTGCAGTTACTATGCTTACAAAACCTCATAATCTTGCACTTGGAGTTATTGCAGGAGTTGGATTAGCTGCAATTCTTTTCAGCAGAAAAGTCGCAAAAGTTATTAATGTCTCAAGAGCGAGAGAAAATAATTTGACTACCTACAAAGTAAAAGGACAATTATTTTTTGTAAGTAAAATATATTTTTTACAAGGATTTGATATTCATGAACATACAGAAAATATCGTAATTGACATGTCTTTAGCTCATATTTGGGATCAAAGTGGCGTTGTTGCTCTTGAGCAAATTATTAGAAAATTCCAGAATGGTGGTTCTAAAGTTGAAATTGTAGGATTAAATAAAGAAAGTCTTAACTTATTTGAAAGACTAGGTGGTATTGAAAGCGCTCATTAAAAAAGTTAATTAAGACTAACTTGTTGATAACAAAACCAAAGCCATTGCTGAAAAAGCAAATTCCTATGTGATCTCCAAGCGGTTTTTGAACTATTTAGATCAAAATTTTCAGGAGGAGGAACATCTCCCTTTTCTTTGTCTCTTTCAATTTCACTAATAATTCTATGCACTGTATATTCAGGATGACCTAAATGCATAAGTTGTTTTTGATCATTAGATTCAAATATTGTATATCCGACGTTTTCTCCATAAGCCAACAAATTCAATTTCCCTTCTTTTTGGGCCTTCTCCATCTCCGAATCTGGTAATCCTGCAAATCTACTTTGAGGACAAATAAATTCATCATCTTGTGTACCCATCAAAGGGTGTCCAGGAACAAGACTTTTTAAAGGGAATACCCCAAATAATTTTTTATCAAAAACTTTCTTTTTGACCCCTGCCAAATAAGCCAGCGCAAAACCAGCCCAACATAATCCAAGAGTACTCGCACAAGAATTTCTGGCTTCATTTACAATTTTCACAAATTCATCCCAATACTTAACTTCCTCAAAGGCTAGGTGCTCAATAGGTGCACCAGTAATAATGATTCCATCTAACGGTTCTGGATTATTTGCTTCTTCCCAAGTTATGTATAGATTATTTAGATGATTAAGATCCCATGTTTTATAAGAGTGAGTATTAAGCTTTATCCAAACTGGCTCAATCTGAAGAGGAGATAAACCCAGTGGATGTAGTAAGTTAAATTCATACTGCTTACCAAGGGGCATGATATTTAAAATACCAATCCTAAGAGGACGTATATCCTGTCTTTTTGCCAATTCTGGTTCGATCCAAGATATATGATTTTTCTCAACATCACTAATCTTGTGATAGTTACTTGGAATTATTAAAGCCAATAAATCTCCTTTCCTATTTGATTTGTGAAAGTGCTTGTTCGAAATCTGCTTTTATATCATCAATATGCTCAATTCCCACAGAAACTCTTACCATCGTGGGAGTAACACCTGCAGATAATTGTTCTTCTTCAGATAATTGCTGATGAGTTGTTGAAGCCGGATGAATTACTAATGTTTTTGAATCACCCACATTAGCAAGGTGGCTCGCTAATTTTAAGGAATCAATAAATTTTACTGCATTTTCATAACCTCCATTTAGAGAGAACATAAGCATGCAACCCATTCCTCTTCCAGTAGTATATTTTTTGGCACTTGCGTAATATGGATCAGACTCTAGTCCAGGGTAATTAACACTACTTACATTAGAATTACAATCCAACCATTTAGCTAATTCAAGAGCATTAGAAGTTTGTCTTTCTATTCTTAAACTTAGAGTTTCCAAACCCTGCAATAACAAGAACGAATTAAAAGGACTTTGAGCTGATCCCCAGTCTCTCAGGCATTCAAGTCTTGCTCTTAATGCAAAAGCTATATTTCTATTATTAGGTACTCCCAAAGATTTGCAGATATCACTACCGAAACCAAAAGCATCCCAATGAACGAGCCCATGATAAGCATCGCTTGGCTCACTCATTAGTGGGAATTTACCATTTCCCCAATCAAAGGTTCCGGCATCAACAATAACCCCTCCGATACTTGTTCCATGTCCACCGATCCATTTCGTTGCACTTTCTACAACAACATCGGCTCCAAAATCAATTGGTCTTATTAAAGCACCACCAGCACCAAGGGTATTATCCACTATTAAAGGTATTCCATTTTCCTTCGCCAAAGCAGAGAGTCCCTCAAAATCTGGAATGTTGAACCGAGGATTCCCCATTGATTCGACATATATTGCTTTGGTTTTGTCATCAATTTTATTTCTAAAACTATCGATACTATCACCATCTGCAAATTTAACATCTATTCCTAATCTTGGGAATTGTACTTTAAATTGATTGTAGGTCCCCCCGTATAGAAAAGATGTAGAGACAAAATTATCCCCTGCTGTCATGCAGTTCACGATTGCCAAGAATTGAGCAGCTTGACCTGAGGATGTTGCAAGTGCTGCCATACCTCCCTCCAAAGCTGCCATTCTTTTTTCGAAGACATCTGTTGTGGGGTTCATAAGCCGAGTATAAATATTTCCAAATTCTTTTAATCCAAAAAGATTTGCTCCATGCTCGGCATTATCAAAGACATAGGAACTAGTTTGATAAATAGGAACTGCTCTAGAATTTGTAGTTGGATCAGGGACTTGGCCTGCATGTAACTGAAGTGTCTCGAACTTTTGGTTGCTCAAAATTTTTAAATAATCCTATTATCTATTTAACTTAAAAAAGTCCAAAAAAAAAACAATAAAAAGATAAATATTTATAAATCCTTTTTTAATGAGGGGAAATTCTCTTTCATATATAAACTCAAATCCTCTTTTATAACAGATCTAAGTTTCTCAATATTTGCAGAATCAATTATTGGAAAAGTTTTATTAGCCTCAGGATCTTTTTCAGTAATTGATTTCCAATTCTTACCAATATCTTTTTCAGAGTTATTTAAAACCTCATCAAAGTTGAAAACCTTATCGTTGTTTTTAGCGTCAAATTCGCTAAAGGCTTTATTTATTAGCTGCTTTCTATTTTCGAAAAGATTCTTGGCTTTTAAAGTATCTGGAAGACCCATAACTGGTTGTAATTCCTTGAGAAGTTTTATTTCTTCTTCAATTAAGAGTGTCCAAACAGCTTGTTTATTTTTTGGGAGATTAGAGTTACTAAAAGTATTAATTTCATCTAGGTAAAAATTTAACCATAAATAATAAGATTTCTCTTCAATAGTTTTTACGGATATTTTTTTATTTTGAATCTTTGGGAGTAACTTTTCTGCTTTCTTTAAAAACTGTCTGTCTTCTCTTTCTAAATTTATTAATCCCCATCTTTGACTGTAGTCCCATAAATCTTCGTATCTTGTTAAATCTTCTTGATTCCAACCAAGAGCTTTCAGTTCATGAGAACGATGTGATAATTCCTTTTTCAAAAAAACCTTTTAAAACCATAATAATTCTAACCATGAAATCAAGATAAGTAAATAAATGAAAAACTTAGTTTTTTTGTAAATTCAACAAATAATCAATTATTAAAATAATTATTAATAATTTTCAATACATTAATATAACTTGGATTTTTTTTATGAATTTTATTACCAGATTCATTATTTTTAAAGTCATTTTCCTCTTTGTAAATAGACAATTTCTTATAAAGATTGTCAATATCATTTAATAGATAATATCCTTTTAATTTTTCATTTAATTCTAAAGATAATTCAGATTTCACAGATTCTTGGCAAAAATTAGTGATTTCTTCTGAACTAATTAAAACCTTATAAATTTCTTTTTTTTCTTCTGAATTAGCATTAAAGCATAAATAAATCATATTAATCATTGAACAATTATTATTTTTTATTTTGAATTGTTTATAAATATCTGGCCAAAATTTTAAGGATTTTAGACCTTCTAAACCTCCTTGACTGAGAGAGTATTTATTACACCAACCTACAAATTCTGAAACATCTTTTGGACATCTGTTAAGATTTAACAGCATATCTGATAAAACTTGTCCAGCCTGAAAATTCCTTGTTGGTTTTCCTTCAGTTGGAAGAGTCATGCTCCCTAAGACATCAGCTTTAACAGCATTTAACTGAGAGAAAGTATAATCCCCTTTTTCACAAAATTCATCATTAATTATTTCCTTTGCACTAATTATCTCTTCACCATAACCAAGTTCTTTTAAAGAAAGATATTTGTTCTCTAATTTATTTTCTTTTCTAACTTGTAATGATACTGATGCGGCCTGATCTAAACATTGAGTTAATAAAATCGTATTAATGGTAGGTAGCATTCCTGGCTTATCGGAATGAAAGTTATTTACAAAACCTGCAAATATGGATGAGATATTTTTTATTGATTTTATATATTGACATTCAATATTATGAACTCCAGGAGAAACTTGAATTTTTGGGGACAATTGATTCAAAATGCGAGCTCCTATTAAAGCGGTTAAGGGATCAGGATGGCAGAAATTTGCCGTAAAACTATCATTAGGATTTCGTAAAGCTCCGTGACGATGAAATCCTGTAAAAAAAGCTAAATTTGGATATTTATTACAGAGAATAAAAGGGTTCTTAGTTTTATTATCAATGCAAAAAGAACCGACTAGACAGCCAAGAACCACATTTTCTCTTTTTAAAGTTTTTCTGAGTTCTAAAGCATATTTAACATCATCTTGTATGTGATTACTATTTGAAGCAAGAATAACTATTTTGCATTCCAAAAGAAGATCTTTTAGATCACAAGACTTTCTTGTTCCGTCTGATAAACAATGTCCCATTCTCTTAACCTTTTCAATAGTCTCACTATCCATATCAGAAAGAACATCCTTTGAGAAAGCACCTAACAAATCTCTATCTTCTCTAGGAGCTAGCAGAATTTTATTTGATTTTCCATGCATAGCACAGTTGTATGCTAATGATGCAGGATACAAACCAACACTGTAGAATCCAACTTTGCTGTTTTCTAGATCATCAATAAATGAATAAAAATATTTTTTATCATCCATATTTTCTATGAAATTATTTTTCATTTTTGGAAATTCTTGATAATTTTTTTAATTTCTTACCCATACCAACATTTTTCTACTTTAAAGCAATTCTTGACCATAGCAAATTATTTATTGTAAACATTGAATTTTTTAATTTATAATTTCTATGAAAAATGAAAATTAAATTAAAAGATAAATAATCAAAAATATGGAATATTTGACAAGTAATTTAAAGGTACAAAAACAATTAATTTCTTCTAAAAATATCTTAATTATTCAAGATATCGACGGAGTTTGTATCCCTTTAGTTAAAGATCCAATGACTAGAAAGTTAGAATCAAAATATATCTATGCAGTAAAAGAAATTGCCGAGGAATTCTTTGTATTAACTTGCGGAGAACATGAAGGGCCAAGAGGAGTTAACAGAATAATAGAAAGGAGTTTAAGGAGCACTACTGAGCCTAAAAATAAAAAACTTTATTTAAGAGGTTTAGCTGCCTGTGGAGTAGAATATCAAGACAACAAAGGTGAAATAAGTTTTGAAGGAGTCTCAGAAAAAGAACTAAATTTTTTATCTAAAGTACCTAGTTTAATAAGACCAAAATTTAATTTTATAGTTAAGAAAATTTTTCCTGAACTTTCCCAAGAAGATATCAATTTTCACGCAGTAAAATCAATCTGTAAAACACGCTTCTCGCCAACGATTAATTTTAATAGTCTATTTGATTTAGTTCACAAAAATTCTGATAAAAGAAAGCTTATTCAAATTAGTTTTGAAAAAATGATGAATGAAATCATCTTAAAAGCAGAATCCGAAGGCCTCAAAAACTCATTTTTCCTTCATATTTCTCCAAATTTAGGAAATAAAAATGGCAGAGAAACAATTAAGCTTTCTTCTAAATATGATATTGGATCAACAGACATACAATTACTTATTAAAGGAGCAGTTAAAGATTCTGGAGTTTTATTTCTTTTAAATAAATTTATTGCGGATAAAACTGGTAAAGCTCCTTTTGGAACTAATTTTAATTTTAGAAACGCTCCAAATTCTATTAAGGAAAAAATTGATTTATGCAAAAGAACTATTCAAATAAAAGATATGCCTTTGATTGTAGGAGTTGGTGACACAGTAACCTCCAAAAAAAATAATGGTAAGAAAAATTATTTAAGAGGAGGAAGTGATAGGTCTTTTCTAGAATTTATACAAATATTAGGTGATGAATTTGGGATTAATAATAAAATAATTTTTGTAGATAGTAGTTCTGGTGAAGTTGAAAGGCCCTCTACAAAAAAAACTGGTTTAATAGGGATCAGTGATAATTATGACAACTTAAAGTTTGATATCGTTTTTAAAAATGGTCCCAAAGAATATATAAGTTGGTTTATTGAACTTGCTCGTAAGAGATCAAACTTTAAAAAAAATAGTTGACTTTTTAAATTTGAATGTCAATTTATAAATAATAGATTTATGAAAGAAAATTTCCCCTCAATAAATAAAGAACCTATAGAAACATTGCAAATAAACATAGGTTATAAATGCAATCAAGCGTGTAAGCATTGTCATGTGAATTCAAGCCCATTAAGGACTGAAAAGATGTCAAATGAATTAATTTCTCTTATTCCAAAAATAATTGATAAATATAAAATCAAAACTTTAGACATTACGGGTGGAGCACCAGAACTTCACCCAGATTTTAAAAACTTAATTAACAGTTTAAGCAAAAAAAAAATTGATATTATTGATAGATGTAATTTGACAATTTTCTTTGAAGAGGGTTATGAGGATCTTCCTCAATTTCTTGCTAAAAATAATGTGATAGTTACAGCTTCGCTCCCATGTTATGAAAAAAATAATGTTGATTTTCAAAGAGGATATGGGGTATTTGAAAAAAGCATTAATGCTATAAAAATTCTTAACAACTTGGGGTATGGAAAGAAAAAAAATGGTTTACAGTTAAATTTGGTTTATAATCCCGTAAATCCAGTTCTTCCTCCTTCTCAGGCAATATTGGAGAAGGATTATAAAAAAATACTATTAGAAAAATATAATATTGTTTTTAATAATTTATACACAATAACTAATATGCCAATAAATAGATATGAAGAATCTCTAAGAAGAGAAGGTAAACTAAATAATTATTACAAATTACTAAAAGATAATTTCAATGAGAATAATTTAGAAAATCTTATGTGCAAAAAAACTATTAGTGTTAATTGGCTTGGAGAAATTTATGACTGTGACTTTAACCAACAAATTAATTTAAGAGCTAACAAAGGACCAAGAACACTTTTTGATCTAATGGATGAATCATTTACTTTTGATTATGGGGTAGCGGTAAAAGAACATTGTTTTGCTTGCACCGCAGGAGCAGGATCAAGTTGCGGAGGGACTTTATCATAAAATTTGCTAAATGCATTTAGGGCATATAGCTCTTACATTTAAAGAAGATTCAATAAGTTTAAAACCATTAATTTTTGCAGCAATTTTACCCGCTCTTAAGACCTCGTCACTTTCAAATTCCTCTGTTCTTCCACACCTAATACAAATCAAGTGATGATGATCGGGAGTTTCATTACTAAGCAATTCATATCTATGACCACCTTCACTAAGCTCTAATTCATGCAGCAAACCTATTTTTACTAGAAGCCTTAAAGTTCTATAAATTGTTGCTAGTGAAACCTTAGAACTTGATTTAACTAATTTTTCATGAACCTCTTCAGCACTAAGATGGTTCCCTGAACCAATATTTTCAAATAAATTAAGAACTTTAAGCCTTTGAGGGGTTAACCTCTTCCCATCTTTATGAAGATCCTCTACTAATGGAGATGTAAGAACGTTGTATTGTGAAGAAAATGACAACAACAAACTCAAAGCTATTCTCAATAATAACCTTAGATGAGATTAAAACAACTTTTTGATTTAAAATATTTACTAAACTTTTTAAATATTATTTAGAATATATCTCTATGAAGAAATGATAGAGGCTATGAAAAACTCTTTTGATAAAAAATTAACTAAAGTAAATGCCTTGCTAATTATAGATACTCAGGAAAAAATTATGAGGCCAATATTAAATAAGGATTCAATAATCAAAAATATCAAAAAGCTCTTAGATGCCTACCAACTTTTAGAAAAAAACATTGTTGTATCTGAACAGAACCCTATCAAGTTAGGTGCAACAATCCCTAAATTATTGCCCAAATCAGGATTTAAAAAAATTGAGAAGATGGAATTTAGTTTAGCTAATATACAAGAATTTTTAAAAGAACTTGAAAATAAAGAAATTACAAATTTGATAGTTTGTGGTATTGAAACACATATTTGTATTCAACAAACAGTCTTGGATTGTTTACAAAAAGGATTTGAAGTTATTCTTGTATCTGATGCTATGAGTAGTCGAAATAGATTAGATCATGACATTGCACTTCAGAGAATGATTCAGAGAGGAGCGGTTTTAACAACTACAGAATCAATGATTTTTGAATTATGTAAAACTTCGAATAGAAAAGAATTTAAAGAAATTAGAAAAATAATATTGAGCTAAAGAAAAATTGAGGCTGGTTTGTTGTTTAGAGATAATTTAAAATTTTACTATAAATAAATTTTGAGGTTTTAATTGAATATGAAATTAGTTACTGAAAACCTAATTTTAGCAATATCTATTTTCTTTATTGGAATTTTATTGTCGATGATAATAGCTAAACTTTCAAAGATTTTTTTAAAAAAAATCTCCAAAAGGACAAAAACAAATTTTGATGACTTTATTTTTGAAACACTTACTGGGATCATAAGACCAATAGGTTTTCTTTTGTCAGCCTATTTCTCAATTGACTATTTTTTCGCCGATGAAATAACTTTTATCTCCGTTTTATTAAATATTCAGAAATTACTAATATTGATAATAATTATAAAAGCGCTCAACAAAGTTTTAATTAGATCTTTAACAGAATCGACATCAAAAATTGATGATTCCTCAATCAGTTCAATGATATCCTCACTAACCCCACTCATTAAAGCATTAACATGGACTATTGGTTCAATATTTTTTCTGCAAAATATAGGAGTTCAAATGACTGCGATTTGGGCTCTGCTTAGTGCGGGCGGTATCGGAGCAGGTTTAGCATTAAAAGATCCAGTACAAGAATTTTTTGAATATATCACTATTTTGCTAGATAAACCTTTTCAAAAAGGTGAATTTATTAAGTCTGATGGTGTATTAGGAATGGTAGAAAGGGTAGGAGTAAGATCCTCAAGGATAAGAAGTATCAACGGAGAGGTAATAGTTATGAGCAACAGTGCATTAACTAATGGAATCATTTCAAATTATGCACAAATGAAAAAAAGGAGACTTGTTCATAAATTGGGAGTAGTTTACGAAACCTCTCCATCTCTTATGAAAATGATTCCAAAAATCATTGAAAAAATAGTTGAAGAAACTAAAGATGCTTCTTTTGATAGATGTCACTTTACAGATTTTGGAGACTTCAGTCTTAATTTTGAACTAGTTTATTACATACCAACAAATAATTATTTATCTGCTATGGAAGCACAACAAAATATTAATTTGCGTATTATTGAAGAATTTTCGTTAAATAAAATAGAATTTGCATTCCCAACTCAAACATTAAATATTGAGAGAAACGAACCCAAATGATCGACATAATTCTTCGCTTAAATTCCAAAGTTTTAAAGCAAGTTCACTTTTATTTGCTTCCTCACTTACATCACTTATTGATAATTTATGTTTTTTATAAAAGACAAGCTTATTACTTAAATGTAAGTACTTATTTTTATTAAATTCAGATTCAAAAGCAATTTGAGAAAGTAACTTACCCGCATTTTCTACATTTTCTGAAATACCTAAAATATTCTTTGCAATAATTGAAAAAACAACATAACCAAAGTTATTAAATTTTTTACTATATCTAAAGAAACCTAGATCATCATTTGGTATTACAAGACCTGGAGCCCAAGAAATAACAGCTATTTTACTTTCTTTAATTTCTAATCTCTTTGCAAGTTCTTTAGCAAACAAAATATTACATAATTTACTATTCTTATACGCTTTATCAGCGCTAAAATTTAAATATTTTCCAGTAATTTCTTCTTTAAAATTGTGCAGATTATTTAAACCTGCTTTCTCGCCAACATTGCCCCCTGAACTTTTTGGATCATGTACATCAGAAGATGTAATAATAATCCTTGATCCCCTTTCATTATTTATTAGTCCAATAAGAGCATTAACCAAGTAAAAGTGTGCAAGATGATTAACAGCGAAAGTGAGCTCAATGCCTTGTTTTGAGACTTTAGGATAAAAAGATCCTGTATATTGCATCCCTGCATTTAAAATAACAATATCTAAAAAAATATTTTTTTTTATAAAATAATCTTTAATTATTTGAATATTTTCTAAATTGGATAAATCAATATTATCAATAAGATTTAAATATTTTTCTAAGTAATTTTCATCAAAAATTTTTAGAAGTTTTGAAAAAAATTCATCTCTTCTTTTTGAAGATCTAATCAGAATGTATAAATTATTTTTAGTCTTCAATAAGTTAATAGTTGCAAATAAACCGATCCCAGAATTACCCCCTGTTATTAAGATATTTTTTTCTTTCAACATTAAATTTTTAATAAAACATCATTAATTATAAAAATTATATATTATTTTTTCTTTTGAAATCTTATAAATTATTGTTAAAACACTTCAAAAATTAGATCTAGAATAAGCGTATTTTGCTTATTATTAAATTTATTCTCATTAAAGAATTTTGAATGATTTATAGAAATAAAGTTTCATATTTTATATATATTTTTAAAAACTTTTATAACTTCAAAATTCAAAATTAATGTTTTCCGAACGATTGCCAGATGTATTAGTTTTAGGCGCAGGACCGGCAGGAATGGCTATTGCATCAGCTTTAGGAAAAGAGAAATTAAATGTTGAAGTTCTTTCCCCTAAAGGTCCTGACGAGCCTTGGCCAAATACTTATGGTATTTGGGGGAAAGAAGTTGATCAACTTGGGTTACAGGATTTACTTGAATATAGATGGAAAAATACTGTTAGTTTTTTTGGACATGGATCACTTGAAGAACATCACTATGAGAATAAAGCAACCGAGCATTTTTTAGATTATGGCTTATTTGATAAGAAGAAATTACATAGTTACTGGTTAAATGAATGTAACAAGTCATTTATTAAATGGCATGAAGGATTTGCAGAGAAGATTAATTATCAAAAACACAAAAGCACAATTACTACTAATGATGGGAAAACCTACTCAGCAAGATTAGTTATTGATGCAACCGGATATGATCCTGTATTTCTTAAATTAAAATCATGTGGACCATTAGCAGTTCAAACTTGTTATGGGATAGTAGGAAGTTTTAGTAAACCTCCACTAAAAAAAGGGCAATTTGTCTTAATGGATTACAGAAATGATCATTTAAACGATGAGCAAAAAAAAGAACCTCCTACTTTTTTGTATGCAATGGATATGGGTAATGGAAAGTATTTTCTTGAAGAAACTTCGCTTGGATTAGTAAATCCTTTATCAATGGAAAATTTAAAAGAAAGGTTAGAGAAAAGACTTTCTTACAGAAATATATCAATTACAAGCATGCAACATGAAGAACTAGGTTTGTTTTTACCCATGAATATGCCAATTCCAGACTTTAAACAACAAATATTAGGCTACGGCGGGGCAGCCTCAATGGTTCACCCTGCATCGGGGTACTTGATTGGTAATGTTTTAAGAAGAGCTCCCTTAGTAGCAAAAGCTATATCCACCGCAATGAATGATAAGAAATTAAGTACTTATAATATTGCCCGAAAAGGCTGGGAGAGTCTATGGCCTAAAGAATTAATAAGAAAGAAATCAATTTACCAGTTTGGTTTAGAAAAATTAATGCGATTCGATGAGAAATTATTAAGAGAATTTTTTGGTAGTTTTTTTCAATTACCAAAAACTCAATGGTATGGATTTCTAACTGATACATTGTCATTAAGAGAAATCGTATATGCGATGTGCGTTATGTTTATAAGAGCACCCTGGAGTGTCAAGAAAGGATTAATGATTATGCATGGAAAAGAATTAAAAATGTTACTTAGGATTGTTTTCCCAAATTTATAATTTAAAGATAAATGAGAACTATTTTAATAAGCGGAGCCAGCCGTGGAATAGGCCTAAAAATTGCCTATAAGGAATTAAAAGAAGGAAATAGGATTAGTATTGGCATAAGAGATTTAGAGTCTATAAAAGGAAGCGTTATTGACCCTAATAATTGGCCAAAGGAGAAAATACTCATTAATAAATATGATGCACTAGATAAGCTTTCCGCCGAAAAATGGATCAAAAATACAATCCTTAATTATGGAGGATTTGACTCTTTAATAAACTGTTCAGGTGTTCTATCAAAAATTCCTTTCTTATACAAAAACGGAGATGAAGAAGAAATCATAAATACATTTAATATAAATTTTTTAGCCATATGGAATTTATGTAGACACTCCTGGAAATACTTATCTGAATCTAATAATGGAAGAATTATAGTTTTAGTTTCAATGAGTGGAAAAAGATCCAAAGGAGATTTAGCTGCATATTCATCATCGAAATTCGCTTTAATGAGTCTTTGCCAAACAATGAAGAACAAAGGGTGGGAAGAAAATATAAGAGTTACAGCAATTTGTCCTAGTTGGGTCAATACAAAAATGGCTGAGAAGATATCATCTTTAGAAAAGTCGAAAATGACTCAACCAGAAGACATAGCTGAGATATGTTCTACAATCCTAAAATTACCAATTCAGTCAGTCCCATTTGAAATAGCCTTAAATTGTAATTACGAGATTTAATTTAAACATTAAAAAGGCAATTGTAATCATTGCAATTGCCAATAAAAAACCTTTTATTCTGTTAGTAAATAATGAAAATAAAGATAAATCTTCAGAAAAATATCCTCCGAAACTTCCTGTAAAAAATAAAATCATCATCGGTATCGAAGCGACCCCAAATGAGTAAGAAATATTTCTTAAAAATCCAATATTTAAATAATTTAAAATTAAGAAATTTGCTCCAAATAACAAAAAAGATGCAAATAAAGTTATGGAAACCTCAGCATCAAGTGTATGTGGTAAATTTCCTTTTAATTCAAATTGCTTTTTGCATTCAGATATTTGCCTTTTATTAAGCTTTAAATATCCAGTTTCAGGAATTCTTTGGGATTTATATTTTCTTAATAACCTAGCTTCAAGCGTTGCAGGTTCTTTAGTCATTATGGAAGTTAACAATTCATCTGGTTTGAGTTTTCTAATTTTCCTGTCAAGATTATCTGTTTTACCAATTCGATAGAGATCTCCAACTCTTATAAGGTAAACATATCCCGCCATTTGCGATGTAAAATTAAGGTTATTCCTATGCTAATGATACTAAAAGAATCAAAAGATTTTAAATTTTTTACAAAATGACAACAGATATTTTATATTCATTTCGTAGATGTCCATATGCAATGAGAGCTAGATGGGCATTATTAATTTGCGAAATTAAAGTAGAAATAAGAGAAATAGATTTAAAAAATAAACCAATAGAATTTATAAAAAAATCAAGTACTAAAACTGTGCCGATATTATTAAAAAAAAATAATGAAGTCATAGAAGAAAGTTTAGACATTATCATTTGGGCACTTTTAGAATCAGGGAAGGAAAACATCAAGAACTTATATATTCCAAATTCTAAAGAGAAAGAAATTTTAGAAATCATTTCCGAAAATGATAATGGATTTAAATATCATTTGGACCGTTTTAAATATTCCACTAGATTTAATTCATGCGAAGAAGAATATCATTTCTTAGAAGCTATGAAATTCATAAAAAAATGGAACAAAAAACTCACTGATAGCAGATGGCTAATTGGAGATAGTCCTTCAATTGCCGATTGGGGGATTTGGCCATTTGTAAGGCAATTTAAAATTGCTTGCGAGAGCCAAAAAATAACAAACTATTTTGAAGACCCTATAAAAGAGTGGTTAGGAAATTTTGAAAACCATCAACATTTTAAAAAGTTAATGCATAAATATGATAAATGGGAACCATCTACTAAAAAAGATTATTTTCCTTTTAATTAGCTTTCAAGTAATTTTCTTCTTTCAATAATTCTGGCTAATTCTAAAAAATAACCTGCCGTTCTAAATTTCCCAATATTTTTTTCTTTAAATTCAATATCGCTCCTAATTTCAGAAGTTTCGGCCATAATTAAATCTAATTCATTAAATTCAAGACTATATAATTCTCCAAGTTCAATCTCTCTACCAAGCAAGTGACTCCTAAACCATTTTTCCTTATTTTCCTGAGGAGGAATATCGTATGGGGTATGGGACATGAATTAAGAAAATTATATTTTTATAGTAACTTAACTTCTTATTGATAAGTTGTAGAAATCTTCTTATTAAATAAGAAAGCGGCAAAAATAATAAAAAGTGTTATTGAGGCACAAATCTCCGTCCAATAATCTAATCCTATTTTCGAGATCATTAATGGAGCTATTACTGTAAAAAATCCTCCTGATAAAATTAACTGGGCAAAAAGTTGCTTTGATGTAAAGATTGGAAGAGTTTTAGAAATATTTTTAGGATCTGCGAGTCTTAAAAGAAGTAGTCCCGAGGCAACTACACCAGTTGAATTTCCAAACTCTATTAAACTTCTCTCAAACCAATATTTTTCAAATATAAAGCATGCGAAATATGAAATGCAAATTAAATTCCAAGTTAACCCAAAAATAGTAAGTACCAAAATTAATCTCCAATTATCAAAAACAGTCGCAATATCTAAACTCGCCATTGCTGTAAAAATTAATAAATCTGTGGATAGTATGCCAATTTCTCTTTGAAGAAGATTAGATATAAATTTTGTATTATTGGTTTTTTCTAATGTATATCTTATCAAAAGTGATCCGATAAGAATAAGAGGAAATACAGGGAGTGATAATATTACTTCTTTTGAGAATTCACCGAAGTAATTTGAAACATACCTTAGAAGTTTAAGTATCAAAACCCCAAAGGAAATTGCCAAACCTACAAAGCCAAGGTTTATTAATAAAATTCTCAAATCTGAGAAAATTCCTATTTTCAAATTTAAATTTTCGTTATTTTTATTATCAACGATTTCCTGTCTATCTGAAATCCCCAAATTTCTTCCAATAAAAATAAACACACTACCCAGTAGCGAAGAGGATAAAAGGCCCATTGTAGCCATCGCAAGACCCAGATCTAAACCATCTGAAAAGCCTAATCTATTAAAACTTTCTCCAATGATAGATGCAGCACCATGTCCCCCTTCAAAACCAACCTCTATCAAACATCCCATTAAAGGATTTGTTTCCATAGATGGAGACAATAAGTATTTCACTACTAATCCGCCTACAAAAAATTGACCAAATCCCAATGATAATGCCAGCAAAAACTGATTAACAATGGGTCTAATTAAACCATTAATATTTGGAATTGGCCTCCCCATCATTAATGTCGCAAATACCAGAGATAACAGAGGAGTAGGAAAATTACTCCAGACATTTGTAGTCTCCTCAGATAGTATATTTATTAGTCCATAGGGACCTATTGAAATTCCTACAATGCCAGAAATAACAGCTATAGGTAATCCAAATCTTTCTAATTGAACAGCAAGTTTAAATTTTCTTCCAAAAATCAAGAAAAAACAAATTACCAAAAACCCTAATAAACTTATTAAAAGTGAATTAGAAAAAATATTTTTATTCTGTAGGAGAGAAATATTCAATTATTTGAAACTTTATACTTTACAAATCTAATTTAATAAATAAATTTTTTCAAATAAAAAAGGCCTCATTATTTGAGACCTTTTAATATTTCTTAGTGATTAAAATTTAATCTTTAAGAGTAACAGTAGCACTATCAATATTACTGATAGCATTTGTAACTCTCTTAAAGTCAAATCCTAATGCTCTTAATGCATGCCATAGATGGCCCTGAATAAAGAAGAAACCAAAATAGTAGTGAACATTAGCCAACCAAGCCCTTGAGGTATATTCACCATCAGGGAGGTCAACAGTGTCAATCCAATAAGGTGAAATACTAAATTTCAATTCAAGTGGTTCACCAAAGTATTCAACAGGATAGACTGTTGTGTTAGCAGCACTCCAGAAGGCTGCAATAATAGCCATCCAGCCTATTCCTGCTAGAGACCATGAGAGAACTGCTTCTGCTGAAAGAAGACCTTTACCTTTGAATTTGGTATATTCTCCAACTTGCTTAGTAGCAATATGCCAGGCACCGCCAGTAATCTCTACAAAAGCAAGGAAAGCATGACCACCCATTACCTCTTCTAGGCTATCAATAGTTAAGAAATCAGTTTGATGATTCCAAATTTTGGCTAAGTTTAATTCATACTCAACCTGTCTTACGGAACCAATAGCTGGGTCATAAATACCATGCACACGAGCCCATTCAACGAAAGCAATAACTGCGAATCCAAGAATAATTAGATGATGACCAAGAATAAATGTCAATTTATCTGGGTTATCCCATTCAATATTGAATTTTCTAGCTTTTGCTATTTCTGAATCTTCTAAATTTCCAGGAAGAAGTAAAGAATGTAAAAGTCCTCCAGCGGCTAAAACCATAGAAGAAACTAAGTGAACTATTGCTATCGCGATAACAGGTTTAGTATCTCCCATCGCAACCCCATTAGCATCAAATCCTATTCCAAGGGTTGCTAAATGAGGAAGAACGATTAAAGGTTGATGTCCCATTGGGACGCTTGGGTCAAATCGTGAAAGTTCAAAAAGGGTGAAGGCACCCGCCCAGAAAACAATTAATCCTGCATGAGCTACATGAGCAGCAATAAATTTTCCTGAGCGATTTGCTACACCTGAATTACCAGCCCACCATCCGTAGGTAGTATCTGGATTGCCATAGGTTTGCATTTAGGAATTGATTAGCTTAAACGTTTTGAGAATACTTTAAATTTCATCAAAGAGTTGAATTCACAACAAAATTGTAAAGGTTATTAATCCTAGTCATATTTACTTAAAGCTAATTATATATTTTTTTCTATTGCTGAAAAGTTAGCTACAAGCTTAAGATTTACTAATATAACTAAAGTTTTAAAAAATTTGTTTAAATTATCTAATCAATAATTTTGAAAAAATCTCACTTTGCTGACATAAAATAATATTTTGTGTAATAAAAACATATAAATTATTGCCCCAACTTAAAACAATTACTAAAAAGAAAATAAGACCATTCTTCTAATGACAACATCCGAAGTAAATACTAGAAAAATTTCACTAGAAATGAAATCAGAGGGGCATTACAAAAAAGCTGCAAAGTCTTATCGTAAATCAGAACAGTATATAAAAATGATTAATCTTTATCCGATACTTCAAAGCACTTTAATCGCTTGTAAATATGAAAATTTAGTAAAATAAAATATTATTTGAGCAAATTATTTAATTGTGAATGAATTTTAGATTATTTAAAAATTAAGCTGCATATTGGCCATATTCTCCTATTGAACTTGTTTTATCAATAAAATTTTTACACATAGCCAAATTATAAAGTACTTCTGGATTCCATGGTTTCTTTTGTCCATAAGGAGAACTTTTCCAATGAAGTCCAGGTTTTAAAAAACCATTCTCCCTTAGATCGGTAAGTTTTATTTCTGTTATGCCTAGATACTTTGCTGCAGAATTAGATGGGATCCAAATATTTCTTATCATTAACCGAATAAATATTATTAATCCTTAATAACGTTTAATTCTTTAATTTGAAAGGGGAAAACTTTTTAAAAATTATTAAATTGGTAAAAATTAAGATCTTAGAGCGGATCTTAATTTAAATATCTTCATTTCAAGTTAAGAAATGTTAAATATAGAATCTTTATTAAGTAAAATTTTATTAGTTTCTTCTTTAAATTTCTTATTTTTTTTGTATTCTATATAACCCTTTGTAATAGATTCACTAATAGGAAGATTTAGCCATCCTTCATTCCATTTTTCAAGATTAACTAATTCCGCTTTGGAGATTTTTAAACTAACGTCGACATCTATAACAGATACCATCAAAAAATTAATTTGATTCTTCTCCTTAATCTTATTTACTAAAACAAAATGTCTTAATCCATTTATTGGTTTAATTGAGGTCCAAAAACTTTTCATACTCTTATGATTAACTAATTTTTTTTATTATCTTTTTTAGAAATGCTTTGATATTCTTTTCTTATTTTTTCTAATAAAACTTTTCTCTTATCTAAGTAGGAGGCTGAATCTTTTTTTAATAGATTATATCTTTCTTTCTTCGTCAAATTCATCCAATTATTCAAATTTCTTTTACTAAAGATGATTTTTTTATTTTTTTTAAAAACACCTTTTTTAGTAAAAAGTTTAAAAACTGCATATAAATAAAAACAGATCGCAATGAAAACAAAAATTATCATTAATTTTCAGAGGTTATTGTTGCAAGTAGATTTTTACTTATCCACTTTTCTAATTTGATACTGTCATCAAATGATATCTTGTCTTCCTTATTATCAAGACTATTTTCTCCAAATAGCCTAATAACAAATTCATTTCTAAGTGCTTCATCATCTCCAATTACAATAATACTTTTTGAGTTTAATTTATTAGCTTTTTTAAATTGCTTTGAAAATGATGCTCCACTAAGATCTAATTCTGTAATTAAATCATAATTTCTTAACCTTCTAGATAAGCTAATGGCCAATGTTTCAGCATCAAAGCCTTTATTAACGATATAAATATCTGTTCCTCTATTTTCTTCAAGCTCATTACCAGATAATAAAATAAGTCTCTCTAATCCAATTGCAAAACCAATTGCTGGAGTTTCTATTCCTCCCATTTGACTAATCAAATTATCATATCTTCCTCCTCCGCAAACTGTAGATTGAGAACCAAGTGCTCCGCTGGTAATTTCAAATGCAGTATGTGTGTAATAATCTAAACCTCTCACTAAATTAAAATTTTCGATAAAAGGTATTTTAAGAAGTTTTAATTTCTCTTTAATAGATAAATATCTATTGATACTTTTTTCAGACAAAAAGTCGATTAATCTTGGAGCATCTTCAAGAATTTTTTTTGTTTGAATATCCTTAGTATCTAAAATCCTCAAAGGATTCTTATCTATTCTATTTTGCGAATCTAAATCTAAAGAGTTTTTGTTAACTTCAAGCCATTTTAAAAATGCCTTTTGAAAACTTAACCTATCATTATGATCGCCTAGGGTATTGATTTC
Source organism: Prochlorococcus sp. AG-442-N17 (assembly GCA_003212375.1). Classification (GTDB taxonomy): domain Bacteria; phylum Cyanobacteriota; class Cyanobacteriia; order PCC-6307; family Cyanobiaceae; genus Prochlorococcus_A. The sequence goes on from QCPY01000001.1 coordinate 155,872, forward strand.
AAGATTTAGTTCTTTTATTCCTAATTTCTCCAAAATATCCCAAGCCAAAGTAATAATTTCGATATCACTCCTTGAAGACTTGTAACCGACGTATTCAACACCTAATTGATGAAACTGCCTTTGCCTTCCTGCTTGAGGTCTCTCATATCTAAACATTGGTCCCATGTACCAAAGTTTCTGGGAAGGTTTAGTTTTTATTCCATTTTGAATTAATGCTCTTGCGACTGAGGCAGTTCCCTCTGGTCTTAATGTGCAAGACCTTTCACCTCTATCTAAAAATGTATACATCTCTTTGCTAACAACGTCGGTTCCTTCTCCAATTCCACGCATAAATAATTCAGTCATTTCTAGTATCGGAGTCCTAATTTCCTTTACAGAAGACCTAAAAAGTTGTTCTTTTATTATTTTTTCAACATTTTGCCACTTTATTAATTGATCAGGTAAAAGATCTACTGTACCTCTGAGATTTTTAAAATTATTCAAAGTTCTAATTAATAATTCAAAATTTTTTAATTTAAATAAAAATTAAATTTTGCTGTGATTGATTATGTCATAATTAAATCTAACATTCATACAAAATATTGGGAATAAATAATAATAAAGAGAGTCAGCATTGTGGAACAAAACCAAAAAAAATTGCTTTCGGCATTGCTCCCTTAGGTATCGTTTCCATCGGAATAGTTCCAATGGGTGTTATAAGTATTGGAGTAGTGCCAATGGGTGTTTTTTCTTTTGGTGCTGTTGCTATGGGAATAGTAAATTTATCAGTAGTTGGCATGGGAATAATATCTGCTGGAATAACAACTATGGGATTATGGGAATATTCGCCTAAATCAAATAGCCATGAACATCACTTTTCCACTGAAAAAACTTCAAATATTAAAAAAGAGACTCTGATGCCAGGTCTTTTTAAAACAAAAGAGGAGGCTGAAGAAGCTGCATCAGAATATGGATGTATTGGCGCTCATAAAATGGGTGAAAAATGGATGCCTTGTAAAATGCATTAAAGGTTTTTTGGAATTTCTAAAGCTGAAGTATTAATCTAATATCTGCACTTTAAAATCAAGATTATCTGCTTCTTCGACTGTTAATTTTTTAGCCCAAACCCCTTTTGCATGATTATTCCAGAGGAATCCTGCATTCTTAGCTAATGATCGGTCTTCATAACTCACCAATGCTTTATACAAAAATCTTGGTTCCGTTGCTTTAATAAGAAGTTCTTCTAAATTCTCACATTTTTTGAAAATTTCGGAAATATAGAAGCAATCTGATAAAGCTCGATGTAAGCTCCAAACTGGTATTGAAAAAGATAGTGCAAGATCAGTAACTGATGGTCTATTTTTTAAGTTTTTTTGAAATGACCAATTAATATCTTCTAAACTACAAATCCATTTTTTATCGAGCTTTGGCAATCTACCTTTTCCAAACCATTTTTTATCAAACTCAACATTATGAGCAACTATTAAATCTGAACAATCCACAAGTTTCAAAAAGAAATTCAAGCCTTCTTCCCAAGGTTGTTTAATATTAGTAACATTTACAGAAATCCCATTTACATGTTCAGCTTCATTTGAGCTGACTGGGAATAAGAAAGAAACCTGCGAGAGGACAGATTTATAAGTTACACTAAATAAAATACAACCTACCTCAATAATTTCATCTTTGTTTTCATCTAAGCCAGTTGTCTCAGTATCAAGAATTAAAATATTTTCTATTCTCTTATTTTGATTGTTAATTTTGGAGCTTGAGATTGATTTATTTGAAAAATTGTTTTTCTCATTAGTATTATCTTTAATTTCATTGTTAAGAAAATCTAATTGATTTAATTTTTTTTTGTTTGGTAGTTCCAATTATCAAAAAACCTCTAATATATTTTGACGCATTTATTATTTTTTTCTTTTAAATTAATAATAATTAAATAAATAATATAAATTAAATCTTTTTAGAAATTAACTTAATAGGTTTTAAAAAAAATATTAAATGACTTATACAAAATATCAATTTAATAACTACTGTTATTGGCCTTCAAATCCAAAAAAAATTATCGAATTTATTGGAGGAAGTTATTTAGCATCTAAACCAGATTTAACATACAAAAGATTCATAAAAAGCTTAATAAGTAAAAACTATGCAGTACATGCTTACAAGTACACCCCTCAATTTGATCACCAAGAACTGGCTATAAGAGCATGGAAAGATTTTAAAAATTGTCAAAGATTCTTATCCAAAAGGATAGGAACAACAATTCCTTCAATAAGAATTGGTCATAGCCTTGGTTGTAAACTTCACTTAATTTCTCCAGATGGAGGTAGGAATTGCGAGAAATTCATATCAATAAGTTTTAATAACTTTAGTGCTAACAAATCTATACCATTTTTAAAAAAGATTTCTAAAAAATTAGAATTCAATAGTGAATTCAGCCCAAGTCCAGAAAGAACATTTGGAATAATCAAAAAAACTTATAATCAAAAAAATAATTTACTAATAAAATTTAACTCAGATGAATTAGATCAAACAGATAAATTACTTTCTTGTCTCAGAACAAGAAAAGAAGATAACTCTAAAGGAATAAGGCTTAATGGAACTCATACTATTATTGCAAGTGCAGGGCTAAGAGAAAATTTCTTAGGTGATTGGGCTGACGATGATTTTAAAAGAAATACAATCAAACAAATATCTAATTTGATTGACAAATCAAATTAAGTTATTTCCTTTAATTTCTCTAAAACAGAACTATCTTCAAGGGTACTTATATCTCCACTTATTTTTTCGCCTTCTGCCAAAGATCTTAAAATTCTTCTCATTATTTTTCCACTACGCGTTTTTGGAAGTGAATCTGAAATTATTATTTTTTCTGGCTTAGCAATAATTCCAATTTCTTTAACTACATGTTTCTTTAACTCTTCAACTAATTCTGAAGAAATATTTATATCTTTTTCTAAAGATATAAATGCAACTATAGCCTCACCTTTTAAATCATCTTTTTTTCCGACAACAGCAGCTTCTGCGACTGATTTATGACTAACTAATGCTGATTCTATTTCCATAGTCCCCAAACGATGCCCTGAAACACTTATAACATCATCGACTCTTCCCATAATCCAAATATATCCATCATTATCAATCCGAGCTCCATCTCCAGCAAAATAAACATTTTTTTCACCTTTAAAAGAAATATATTCCCAATAACTCTCTAAATATCTTTGAGAGTTTTCATGAATTGTACGCATCATTCCAGGCCAAGGTTTTTTTATAATCAAATATCCGCCCTCATTTTCCGCTACCTTTTCTCCATTTTTATCTACAACTTCAACTTCGATTCCTGGCAAAGAGAATGTTGCCGAACCAGGTTTTGTAGCAACGGCTCCAGGTAAAGGGCTTATCATTACACCACCTGTTTCAGTTTGCCACCAAGTATCTACTATCGGACAATTATTATTACCAATTACATCTCTATACCACATCCACGCTTCCGGGTTAATTGGTTCACCAACTGTACCTAAAAGTCTCAAAGAGCTTAAATCGTATTGATCAGGAATTTCGCGCCCCGATTTCATAAATGATCTTATCGCTGTAGGGGCTGTATAAAAAATAGAAACTTTATATTTTTGGATTACTTCCCAAAAAGCTCCTAGATTTGAGGCCCTCGGAACACCCTCAAACATAAGAGTTGTTGTCCCATTCGACAAAGGTCCATAAACTATATAACTGTGTCCAGTGATCCACCCAACATCTGCTGTACACCAATAGATATCATCATCTTTTATGTCAAAAATCCACTTAAATGTTAGATGAGACCAGAGATTATAACCAGCAGTAGTATGAACAACCCCTTTTGGTTTGCCAGTAGATCCTGAAGTATATAAGACAAATAATCTATCCTCGCTATTCATAATTTCGGGTTCACACCAATCTTTTTGATCTTTTATTAATTCGTGCCACCAAAAATCTCTATTATTAACCATCGAAATATTTTTTTTAGTTCTTTGAACAACAACAACTTTTTCAACGATTGTATTTACCCCACTTTCAATTGCTGCATCAACCGCTTTCTTAAGCTCAATCACCTTATCTTTTCTAAAACCACCATCTGCAGTAATAACAAATTTTACATTGCCATCTATTAATCTATCCTTTAAAGCTTCTGAAGAGAAACCTCCGAAGACTACTGAATGTGGAGCTCCAATTCTTGCGCAAGCAAGCATAGCGAACATCGCCTCAGGAATCATTGGCATATAAATACATACCAGGTCACCTTTTTTAATTCCTAAAGATTTCAAAGCATTAGCAGCTTTGCATACTTCATTGAGAAGTTCTTGATAAGTATATTTCCTATCATCACCAGGCTCGCCTTCCCATATAAGCGCTGTTTTATTACCAAGTCCATTTTTGATATGTCTATCCAAACAGTTATAAGTTATATTCAATTTCCCTTCCTTGAACCATTTAAAAAAGGGAGCATTTGAACGGTCTAAAACTGTCTGAAATGTCTCAAACCAATCAATTTCTGAATTTGCAAAAGATTCCCAGAACTTTGTTGGATTCTCTAAAGACTGTTTTTTTAAACTTTGTAATTCCTCAAAATTTTTTATATTTGCTTTTTCAGAAAATTCTTTTGAAGGTTGGAAAATTCTCTCTTCTTCAAGAATATTATTTATCGAATGTTTTTTATCTAATTTCATTAGATGAATTTATTCACAATTTATTTAACAAACTTAATTATAATTTTCAAAAATTTATAATGTATTTTTCACTACAAAAATTTATTTTTTGATAAATCTAATAAAGACGACTAAGGACGAATTCAGGTAAGGCTAATAAAGCCCTCTTGTATTCAGAGTCAGGGAGCCATAATATTGCTTCCTTTGAGAGGACAGCAAAATCTTCAGCCAATTTTCTAGAACGAATTATAGCTTGAGAGTTCATTACAATATTTAGAGCATTATTTAAATCTTCCTTTTCTACAAGCTCTCTATTTATCAAAACAGATAAATTTTTATTTTCTTCAAGAGCATATAAAACCGGAGCAGTAAGATAACCACTAGCAAGATCACTTACAGCTGGTTTCCCTAATTGTTTGTCGTTACCTGTGAAATCAAGGATATCATCAACCACTTGAAAAGCTAATCCAATATTCTTCCCAAATTCATATAAGCTGTTTAATTTATCGTTTTCTAAATTACATAAAACTCCTGCTGCCTTGGTACTATTGGCAATTAGGGAAGCAGTTTTACAAAAGCTCTTGTTAATGTATTTCGAAAAAGTTTGTCCAGAATCAAATCTATTTAAATTTTGCTTTATTTCACCTTCTGCTAAATCCATAATTACTCTACTAAGTAATTTAACTACATCTACATTTTCTAAATTTGCTAAATGCCAACTAGCTTGTGCGAATAAAAAGTCCCCTGCGAGCACTGCTACTCTGGTGTTAAATCTACTGTGTACGGTATCAACACCTCTTCTAGTAGATGCTTCATCTACAACGTCATCGTGAACCAAAGATGCTGTATGAATCATTTCAGTTATCTCCGCAAGTCTTTTGTGTTTTGTAGACAAAGAAAACCCTGGAGAAATAGCTTTTGAAACCAATAAGACAATCCCAGGCCTTAACCTTTTACCTCCTGCACTAAATAAATGCTCAGCAGCAGCTTGAAGTATTGGATGACCAGCACCTATTAAATTTTTCAGTTCAAGAATAAGATCATCAAGATCATTTTCAACTGGTTGTAGAAGTTCTGTTACTGTGTTCATGATTATCCTCCCTCATATACTAAAGAATCAATCATTGGTTCGGAGGTTAACTAACCTAATTTCTTTATTAATTTCCAACCAATATTTTACTTTTTTATAAAATATTTCACTTTTTGATGTGACAAAGAACTTTACATTCTCGTGAGAGATACTTGTACAGCTGGAATTTTCTGAAATTAAAAATGAATTATTAAATTTATTCACTAAAGCAACTGAGGGATCAATAATTTTTATATTTGAAGGCATTTTATTTTTTAAAACATTAAAAATCAAAGGATAATGACTGCATCCTAGTATCATTTCTTCAATATCATTTTTCAATAGAGAATTAAGATATAAATCCGATAAAGCATTTAATTTTTTTAGGTTTGGCTTAGTTTTTTCTATCTCATGCACAAACTCGGGACATGCTTGCTGAAATACTTTTACATTTTTTATTTTAGATTCTATTATTTTTTTGTAATAAGAGGTTTTAATGGTCATGGGAGTTGCCAAAACACCAATTTTTTCTTTAGTTACTATTTCAGAAACCGAATTAATTAGATCAAAAACAGGTACCCCAATATAATTTTCTAAAATATCTAGAGCACATGCATTTGTAGTATTGCAGGCAACTAATAATGCATCCAAATTCTTATCTTCAAACCAACCACAAATTTCTTTTGCAATAGATCTAATTTGTTTAAAATCTTTATTCCCAAAAGGAACTCTTTTTGTATCTGCTAAATAAAAAACATCAAGATCTCTTCGTGTCTTCAATATAGAATTTAGGATAGTAAATCCGCCTACACCGCTGTCAAATATCCCTATTTTAAGTTTCATCCTAACCTAGAAAGATATTCAAGAATACCTTTTGTAATTGCATAAGCTATTCTTTTACGATGAATTGATTTTTCGAGCCTTCTAGCGTCTAATCTTCCAGTTAAGAAACCTATTTCTACAAGAACTGCTGGCATTTTAGTATTTTTAATAACGAAAAATCTACCCTGTCTTACGCCTCTATCTGGACTCCCAGGAGAAACTTTGAGGATTTGTTTTTGAATTTTTTTGGCTAATAATCTACCCCTCCAGCCAGTATAATAAAAAGTCTCTAATCCGTTAATATCTCTTCTTTTACCTCTTGAGGCATTAGCATGGATGCTTACAAAAATATCAGCATCTGTTCTGTTAGCTATTGAGACTCTAGGAGGTAAATCTAAATCTACTTCATTATTTCTAGTCATTCTTACAAATACACCTTTTTCAGATAATAAATTTTTCACTCTTTTAGAAACATCAAGTACCACTTCTGATTCTTTTAAACCACCTATCCCGATTGCTCCTGGATCTTGGCCACCATGGCCAGGATCTAAAACAACATAAAACTTATTTTTTTTAACATCAGGCAATTGCAAAAACTCTTGATTTCTTTCAGTTACACTGAAAAACTTTTGTTTAGCCCTAGGATTGATAGTAGATTTGCTAACCAAACCTTCACCTATTTTTTTAAATGAATTTTTTGGTAAAGAAAATAATTTTATTTCCCATCTATTCTGATCTATCCCTACTAGCCTCCAATTAAGAGGTTTCAAATTAGTATTAGCAGAAAATTCAACAACTAATCTTGTTTTTCCCTTAATTGGTTTACCCAATCTAATTTCTTTGATCGGACCATTTCCTTCTATAGTTCTTGGATTTTTAAGTTCCCCTGGGAAATCTATCCAAAATCTATCCCCGAAAGTATTCCCTCCTTTTTGAAAGTAGGCCTTTAATTTTGAATTTGATTTGGTCCTTAACTCTAAAACTCCATTAGAATTTAAACTCCATGCAGCTAACGCGCTTGATGACCTAACTGGAGAAATGCTTGAATTAAAAAATAAAAATATCGATAAATAGCGAAAAAGTTTATTAAAAAAAAACTTTGACATCATTCAGCAAAAAGATTCGTCTTTCTATGTTTTAAACTTGGCATCTGCTCTCTTATCTTTTTTACTCTTTCTTTATCTGCAGGAGCTATTGCGGCTCCCTGTGTTTTACCAGCATCAGACAAAACAGTACCCCAGGGGTCTATAACCATTGCATGTCCATGACTTTGCCGTCTGCCATAGTGAATACCTGTTTGAGCAGGTGCTACCACATAAGCGGTATTTTCTATCGCTCTTGCTTGAAGTAAAATTTGCCAATGATCTTTTCCTGTAAAAGCTGTAAATGCTGCAGGAATCATAATGAGTTCAGCACCATTAGAAGAGAGGTTCCTATATAATTCTGGAAATCTAACATCGTAACAAATAGATAGTCCTACCTTGCAAAGGCCAGGCACTTCAACAACTGGTGGATGTTCCTTCCCAGATAAAATAGTTGATGATTCTTTGTATAAATTACCGTCTGGCAAATCAACATCAAATAGGTGGATTTTGTCATATTTTGCTAAAACCTGTCCGTCTTTTCCAAAAAGAGCAGATCTATTAAAAGTATGACGATTATCTCCTGCGGGAACGGGATAGCCTCCACCTAAAAGATAAATTTGATATCGCTGAGACATCGTTTTTAAGAAATTAGCACACTTTATTGATAATTCAGATGCCCGAATTAGTTTTTCATTATCATCTCCTAAGAATGCAAAATTTTCAGGTAATCCGATTAATTCTGCACCCCTTCTAGAGGCTAATTCAATTTGCTCCTCAGCTGAAGCAAAATTTTTTTCATCATCAGAGGTGCTAGTAATTTGCAAAGCCGCAACTAAAAAATCAGTCAAAATTTCACTCCAAGATAATAGATTTGCAATTTATGAGGCACGAATTACACCTCTTTCAACTTGAGTAGGAACAATATCTAAACAATCAAGTTCTGAACAACATATAAAATCATCTTCATAATCACCCAGACTTGTCAATCTTTTACCGTGAGTTGCTGTCTTTAAACATCCTAAGATATCATCCTTCCATTCATTCCAAAGAGCTAAAGAAGCCTGCAATTCATCATTGGAAATATTTACTTCATAATTAAAGTTTTCTATAATATAAGCAGCCAATGCACCTGCAGCTAAAGAATCTTCCAGTGAATAGGACCCTTCCCATCCACTCCCAAGTATTAATACATTTTTCTTATTTAAAGACATTATCTTTTCAGCAACGACTTTTCTATTTGGAAGAGCCATCGCAAATAAATATTTTACATTTTGAACTTTTTTTAATGATCTAGTACCATTTGTTGTACTCATAAATAGTCTTTTACCCTTAACTTTCTCTTTAGTTACAGATAATGGGGAATTACCTAAATCAAAACCATCGATTTTTTTTCCTCCTCTTTCACCAAGTAATAATTTGTTATTAATATCCCACTTTGTAGCAGTATCTTTTAGTAATTTTAAATCAGAAAAAACTTGAATTGAATCTGCCCCATTTTTCAAAGCCCAAGAAATTGTTGTTGTGGCTCTTAAAACATCAATAACAACAGCGATATCAGAATCCGTTTCTGGAACATCATCTGCAACATGGTAGTAGGAAAGGTTAATAATCTGATTCTTAGTTAGATCCATTATAGAAAACAGTAACTTAACTTTGAATATTTTTTTTAAAAACAAACTTATTGATACTATATACCTAAGAAAAATTTAAAAAATTAAACCAAATTATTAATTTGAATACTAACCATATCCGTACCATTCATGGTGGGAGCAGTTTACAAGGCACTATAAAAGTACCTGGAGATAAATCAATCTCTCACAGATCTTTGATAATTGGAAGTATTGCTGAAGGTGAAACGAATATCGAAGGTTTTTTATATTCTGAGGACCCACTCTCAACAGCTGATTGTCTTAGAAAATTAGGCGTAAATATACCAGAAATAAAAAAAGATGAGCCTTTTACTATTTCAGGCTTAGGTCTTGATGGAATAAAAGAGCCAAAAGAAATTCTAAATTGTGGGAATTCGGGAACCACTATGAGATTATTAATGGGTTTACTAGCTGGACAAGAAGGTAAGAATTTTATTTTAAAAGGAGATACTTCTCTTAATGAGAGACCAATGGGGAGAGTGGGGAAACCATTATCTTTAATGGGTGGCAAGATTTTTGGTAGAGAAAGAGGGAACAAAGCTCCAATCTCAATTCATGGGAGTAAACTTAAAGGATGTTTTATTGGAACACCTGTAGCGAGTGCTCAAGTAAAATCCGCAATACTATTGGCAGGCCTCAAAGCTTCTGGAACCACTTCTGTTATTGAGCCAGCATCTTCAAGAGATCATACCGAAAGGATGTTAAAAGCATTTGGAGCAGACATAAGTATTAGAGGAGAATTAGGAAGGAATATAGTTATCAATTCAGGGGGTAAATTAATTGGTCAGAGAATATTAATTCCTGGAGACATAAGCTCTGCTTCCTTTTGGATGATTGCTGCATCTATTGTTCCAAATTCGGAAATTTTAATTAAAAATGTTGGATTAAATCCCACTAGAACAGGGATATTAAAGGTAATGGATTCAATGGGGTGCAATTATGAGATTTTAGATAAATCGACGATTGCAGGAGAACCTATTGGATCTATTAAAGTAAAAACTGCAAAAAATTTAAGATCATTCACTATTGAAGGAGATATTCTCCCAAAACTTATAGATGAGATACCAATACTCACAGTAGCAGCTTGTTTTTGTAATGGGATTTCAGAAATTAAAGATGCAAAAGAATTAAGATTTAAAGAAACAGATCGATTAAAAGTAATGGCAAGACAGTTACATAAATTTGGTGCTGAAATAACAGAAAAAGAGGATGGGTTAATAATTAATGGTCAATCAAGATTTCATTCTGCGGAGGTTGATAGTGAGACGGATCATCGAGTAGCAATGAGTCTTGCTATTGCTTCACTTCTCGCCAAAGGCGGCTCAAAAATAATTAGAGCAAATGCAGCTAGCGTTTCTTATCCAACTTTTTGGGAAGACCTTGCCCAACTAACTAACTAACTTAAAAAGTATTTGTCTGAATTAATTGAAATTTTAACCAAAGATGGTAGCTACTCTTTAAGAAGTGTAAGTTTTAAAGAGAATTTCCATAGCCTATTGGGAGCTTTGGAAGAAACAAGATTAAAGTTTACAGATCCTTCTAACTTGCAAAGATTTAAGGGTGAATCTCTTAATGTTTTGGATATATGTTTTGGATTAGGATACAATTCCGCTTCTTTGTTAAATGAATTAATTAGACAAAAATCGTATTTAAGTTTGTATGCTTTAGAGATTGATAAAAAGCCTCTTGAATATTCGCTTAGAAATAAATCATTCCTGAAATTATGGTCTCCAAAAGTCGAAAAAATCTTTGAGTCATTGTATCAAAAAGATTACTTTGAGGATCAATTTTTTAAATGTAGTCTTTTGTGGGGTGATGCCAGAGAAAAAATTAACATTATTCCTTCATCTATTAAATTCGATCTGATTTATTTAGATGGTTTTTCTCCTCAAAAATGCCCACAATTATGGACAATTGAATTTTTATCTAAAGTCACAGAAAAGCTAAATTCTCAGGGTTATTTAATAACTTATTCTTCTTCGGCAGCAGTAAGAAAGACATTAAGAAATCTTGGATTAGAGATTTTTACTATTAAACCAAGCTTTAATAATAGAACTTTTTGGAGTCAGGGAACTGTCGCAATTTCAACATCTGATAAGAATACATTAAAACCCAATTTCAATTTTGAAAAGTTATCTGTAATGGAAGAAGAACATCTTTTGACTAGAGCTAGTATTCCGTACAGAGATCAAGATTTAAACTCAAGTAAAGACGACATAATTAATAGAAGATTAGATGAGCAATTATTCTCAAATCTTGTATCCACAAATAAATGGAGAAAGAGGTGGGGAATGACGAAGTCATCCGTTAAGAGTTAGATTTAAATAAATATTTCTAAAAACATGTTAAGTGTTGCGATATTAGCTGCAGGTAAGGGCACTAGAATGGAAAGCTCATTGCCAAAGGTTTTACATAAAATTTCTGGCAAAAGTCTTTTGCAGAGAGTAATTGATTCTTGTGTTGAATTAAATCCTAATAAAGTTTTCGTTATTACTGGGCACAAATCAAAACAAGTTCAAGGGTCAATCTCAGATAATAAAAAAATCCAATTTATTACCCAAGATCCGCAGTTAGGGACTGGTCATGCTATTCAGGTACTTTGTAGAGCAGTAAAAAAAAACGAAGGAAAACTTTTGGTACTTAATGGGGATGTGCCTCTCATCAAGCCTGAAACTCTAAATAAGCTTTTAAATTTACATGATTCAAAAAATGCTGATATTTCTTTAATTACTACAAGGAAAAAAAATCCTTATGGGTATGGCAGAGTTTTTTTAAAGGGGGATTTTATTGATAGGATTGTTGAAGAAAAAGATTGTAATAAACAAGAGAGAGAAAATCAATTAGTAAATGCTGGTATTTACTGTTTTAACTGGGATAATTTGTCAAAAATAATTAATATTTTGCAAAGCAATAATAATCAAAAAGAAATTTATTTAACAGATACAGTATCTTTGCTAAAAAATTCCTTAAACCTAGAGGTAAAAGATAATGGAGAACTTCAAGGAATTAATAACAGAATTCAACTTTCAAAGTGCGAGGAAAATATTCAGAATTCAATTAAAGAAAAACATATGCTTAATGGTGTAACTTTTATAAATAAAGCAAGTTGTTCGATTAGTGAAGAAGCCGAAATTGGCAAAGATGTAATCGTAGAGGCTAATACTCATATTAGAGGAAGTACCAAAATAAATAGTAATTGCGTCATTGGACCAAATACTTTTATTGAGAATTCTTATATAGGATTACATTGTGAAATTTCAAACTCCACTGTTTATGATTCTCAGATTATGGATAATATAAAAATTGGCCCCTATAGTCATATAAGACCTAATTCTAAAATATCTTCCAATAGCAAAATAGGTAATTTTGTTGAAATCAAAAATAGTCAAATAGGTGAAGAATCTAAATTAAACCATCTAAGTTATATTGGCGATTCTATTATTGGAAAATCTACAAATATTGGGGCAGGTACTATTACTGCAAATTTTGATGGCAAGAAAAAACATCAAACAAGAATTGGTAAAAATTCAAGTATTGGTGCAAATACAGTTTTTGTTGCGCCAATAACTCTCGGGGAATCAGTAACAACAGGAGCCGGTTCAGTTATCACCAAAGACTCCAAAGACAATTCATTAGTAATCTCTAGATCTAAGCAAGTAAATATAGAAAATTGGAAAAGAAAGAAATCTTGATCTAATTTATTAGTTCAATAATTTTTTCAAGCTGCCAACATCTACTCCCTTTTATAAGGATAGAATCACCTTTTTTTGTAGATTTATTTATCTCTTTAGGTACATCTTTAGCGCTATTTAAGACTAAAAATTTTTTCTTATCTTTTAGATAATTAGAGTAAATTTTTTCATTTTTTTTATCACAAATAAATAAACATTTTTCTATGTCTGAATTATTAATTAATTTGAATATCTCTTTATGATATTTTTCAGATTCTTCTCCCAATTCTTGCATACTTCCAAATATGAAAAATTGATTTTTCGGTTTTTCAAGCAGGTTTTTAATGCATGCTTTTACTGACTCTGGAGAGGCATTATATGATTCATCGTATATTGTTGTTTTAACTGATTTAAGAACTTTATTCCTTCCATTTAAACTTGGAAAATCAAACTTATTGAAAATTGCGAAATCAATTCCTAGCTCTTTAGCAACTGCATAAGCAAATAAGAAATTTGAAGCATTATGAAATCCCTCAAATGAAATCTGAAAAGTATTTTTTTCAATCAAAATTGTTCTATTCGAAGGATCATAAAATCCTCGCAAATTATCATCTTTCCTAAAACTATCATTTTGATTTTCTATATTCAAAAGTTCTACTTTTATCACTTTACCTTTCCAGTATTCTTTTAAAGTTTCTTCAAGAAGTAAATCATTTGCTGGGATTATAACGACTCCTTTGGGATTTAAAAATTTACTAATTTCACACTTTGCATATGTAATATTTTTTTTCGAGCCTAACAATCCAATATGGGCTGTCCCAATGTTTGTAATTATTGCAATATCGGGTTCACTATATTTAGATAAATTTTCGATCTGCCCAAGACCTCTCATTCCCATCTCAAGAACCAAAACTTTATCTTCAATATTTGTCTCAAGGATAGTAAGACCAACGCCAATCTCATTATTGAAATTTGCATGGGATAATTTAATTTTTCCAAGTTTCTTTAAAACTACACCAATCATTTCCTTTGTAGTTGTTTTACCCACTGAACCAGTTATCGCAACCAAAGGTATATTTAATTTTTTTCTTTTGAGTAATGTTAATTTTTGAAATGCCTCTAAAGTGTCATTCACAACCCAAAAAGGAAAATCACTAGGGAGTAATTTCTGCATACCTTTTTCAATAACTACTGATTTAACTCCTTTATTTAAAACCTCTGGAAGGAAGCTATGTCCGTCAAAATTTTTACCCTTGATAGCTATAAAAAGATCATCTTTTGAGCAAGTCCTACTGTCAATACTTATATTTTTAAAATCTAAAAAATCTACCCCCTCCGCGCCAAGATTTTTAATATCACCCAAAATATGGTTTAAATCTAATAATGAAAAATCCATTAAAATTTTAAGTCATACTTTTTTTTAAAGATGGATCAGCTGATTGTCCGTAAGAAAATTTTTCAACTTCAGCAACATCTGGTGATGGTTCCTTTATTCCGCATACATCCTTATACATAATTTCATATTCAAGAGCTGACCTTTGCCAGCTAAACTCTTGGCTCATAGCTCTTTTTTGTAATAATTCCCAACTATCTTTATGTCTAAAAGCTTCCCAAGATCTTACTAAAGAAGTATAAAAGTCTATGGGTTCAAAGCGATCAAAGCAAAAACCTGTACCACTATTATTTTCTGGATCATGAGGTAAAACTGTATCAACTAAACCTCCAACTCGCCTAACTATTGGAATAGAGCCATATCTCATGGCAAGGAGTTGACTAATACCACAAGGTTCAAATCTACTTGGCATTAAGAATGCATCAGAGCCACCATAGATCAGCCTTGATAAAGAATCATCATAGGTAAGGAATACTGAAAATCTGCCTGGGTAATCTAATGCTAGTTGCCATAATCCAGACTCTAAATATCTATCTCCAGTCCCTAAAACAGCTATTTGAGAATCTGTATAAGCTAAAAGTCTCCTTGAAACTTGTAAAATTAAGTCAACTCCTTTTTGATCAACTAACCTACTTACCATACCTAATAGATATTTTTTAGGGTTAACTTCGAGACCCATTTCTTTCTGAAGAATTTTCTTATTTTCTTGTCTATTTTCTAAATTGTTAATACTAAATTTTGCAGGTAAAACTGGATCTTTTGCTGGATTCCATTCATCAAGATCTATGCCATTAAGAATACCCCGTAATTTACCTGATATGTAATTAAGTAATCCATCAAGACTTTCCCCGTATTCATGGGTTTTAATTTCATCTGCATAAGTTGGTGAAACAGCATTTACCCTATCTGCGTACAACATAGCAGCAGCCATTGTGTGGTCACCATGCATATACCACGGACACCATGTCATTTTTTCAAGTTTCCATCTCCAAGGTCCTTGATACTTTAAATTATGTATTGTAAAAACAGTGCTCACTTCTGGATCTTGATGCATCCAAACAGGAATCATACCGGTATGCCAATCATGACAATGTAGGACTTGGGGCTTCCAGAAATTCCAAGAAAATTCTGCAGTAGCACTAGCAAAAAATGTAAATCGCCAGTCCTCATCTTCCCCACCATATATATCTCCCGAGTCAAATGTTGGATGTCCAACTAAGTAAATTTTATAATTATGTATCGGATGCTCCGCTTCATATACTGAGAAATCGTTTCCCATAGTATTAGCTCTAAAAACTGGTTCACTTGATACTTCCAGTAAATTCCATAATTTGCCATATCCTGGAATTATTACTCTCACATCGTGACCAAGTTTTATCAATGATGGTGGTAACGAACCAACAACATCCCCCATTCCTCCAACTTTGATCATTGGAGCACATTCAGCGGCAGCAAGAAGAATTCTCATTGATAATTATTTAAAAAGTTCTTTTGAAAAATAAACTAGGGTTTCCACTTATAGTCAGAAAAGTCTGGTGGACGCTTTTCAAGAAAGGCATCTCTACCTTCTTGAGCTTCTTCAGTCGAATAGAACAATTGAGTTGTGTATCCAGATAATTCTTGAATACCTGCAATCCCATCATTCTCCGCATTGAATGAAGCTTTAAGAATACGAATAGCAGTTGGACTATTTCGTAAAATCTCTCTAGCCCAGATTACACCCTCAGCTTCTAATTCTTCAATCTTTGTAATTGCATTTATCAAGCCCATCTTAAGAGCTTCATTGGAATTATATTTTCTACATAAAAACCAAATTTCTTTTGCTTTTCTTTGTCCAACAAGTCTTGCCAAATAACTAGATCCAAAACCCGCATCAAAACTACCAACTCTTGGACCTGTTTGACCAAATATTGCATTTTCAGAGGCGATACTGAGATCACAAATTAAATGAAGTACCTGGCCTCCCCCAATTGCAAAACCAGGAACTAAGGCAATAACCACTTTAGGCAAACTTCTTATTAATCTTTGAAGTTCAAGTACATTTAATCTCTGCTTCCCTTCATCATTTTTATATCCATTTTCACCCCTTACACTCTGATCACCTCCAGAGCAAAAAGAATAAATACCTTTCTTGTCAGGTCCCGCACCTGTAAAGAGAACTACGCCAATAGTTTCATCATTTCTTACGATATCAAATGCGTTAATGAGTTCATCTACAGTTTGTGGCCTAAATGCATTTCTTTTCTCGGGCCGATTAATTGCAATTCTCGCAATTCCCTCATCTGATGTGTGAAACAATATATCTTCATAAGATTTGTATTCTGACCAATTTAAATTTGTTTTACCAGGTAATACTTTCATGAAACCTAATTATTCAAAGATAGAAAATGATAAATTTAACTGCCAATTATTTTTTCTAGCAGGGCATTTTTTTCACAAATTTCATTTTCTGGATCGATATCAACTTTAATTATTACAGATTTCTGGATAGAAATGCTCCAATCAAATGCCTCTCGTAATTTTTTAAAGTTTGCTACGCTTTTAAATTCTACTTGAAAACCCTCTGCGAGTTTTGGCCATTTTATTTCTTTTGGCATAAGAAAAAGTTTTTTTAATTCATCTTCTTTTAAATTTTCTTTATAAATACGATTAAATATATTTCCGCCATTATTGTCTATCAGAAGAATTGTCAAATTCATATCGATTGAATTTTCAATCAGCCAACCGTTTATATCATGAATAAAAGCCAAATCTCCAGTCACAAGAAGTAGAGGATTTTTAATTCTAGAAATACCTAATGCAAGAGATAAAGTGCCGTCTATACCAGAGGCTCCCCTAAAGCTGAAACAATTTCTCGTTAAAGTACCATTCTCAGAAAATGTAAGCCAATCTCTAATCGGGCTACTTGCAGAGAGCATTATAGGATTTTCAGCTGGCCAAAGTTTTGGAACAAGATTTGCAAGCATATACTCAGTAATTTGATTATCTTGAGTAATTTTCTCTTTTAAAATTTCTTTAATCTGCTCGCCTTCCTCTATCAGATCTAGAGCCATTGGAGTAAGAGACTTTTTGTTTTTTTCGTTAATTGATAATTTTTCTATCAATCTATTAGTAAAATTTGATAGCCCAAAATCATATTCAAATGATTTTTTTATAGGATCCAACTTTCTATAATTTTTTTCTTTTATAAGAATTTGTATCCCTTCGAAGTTTATTAAAAACTTCTCCAAATCAATTGAGGATGACATTGGGCCAAGCCTCAAAAGTTGATGACAATTTATTGAATTTTTGTTTTTCCTTAAGACTAATTCCCAATTAACAACTAATCCTCTCAAATCAGAATAAACTCCTGAAACAGGATCAGCAAATACTGGCCAACCAGTAATCTCTTGTAATCGTTCTAAAGATTTATTGAAAGAAGTTAAATCATTTATGGAACCTTGATAGGGACCTACCAAAATAATACCGGATTTATCTAAATTTAAACTTTTTGAAATTTCTAGGAATTTGTTTTTATCAGACTTTATCTCAACTTCCTGAAATATATATTTTTTCTTTAAATAAATTCTCTCAAAAAACTCTAAAACATTTTTTTTATTTAAAAATGAAATACCTAAAGGCTTTTCAATAGGAATATTTAAATGAATAGGACCAGGGAAGGTTGATATTTGTTTCTCAGTAATTCTAACTAAATTCAAGATTTCATTTTCTTGTGTTTCATGAAGTCCATTTAGATTTGTACTTAAGACCCTTCTACTGACTGAACTCAAAAATTCTTCTTGATTTACTGTTTGATTAGCGCCACAATCTTTTAATCTTAAAGGTCTATCAGCAGTAAGAAATATAATACCTTTACAAGATCTGTCTGCCTCAACTGCTGCTGGCAATAAGTTACTTACGGCCGTCCCAGAAGTGGTAATAACTAGAGAAAGATTACCTGATGCAGCAGAAATTCCAAGAGAGTGGAATCCCGCAGATCTCTCATCTATTGAATTAAAAATATTTACCAGCCCTAATTTATTTAATTCTCCCGCAGCTATTGCTAAAGGTGCTGATCTACTACCAGGACACACTATTAAATTTTGAACTCCTATTTTTATAAGAAGATTCAAAAGTTGTAAACTTCTAAGAAAATTTTGGCATTCAATAGATGATGTCATAATTTATATAAATGCTTTGGGATTTTTCTTATAACTGAATTAAATAAAACATGACTAAAACTCAAGAAAAAAGAAATTCAATATTAAAGGATTTAAAAAATCTTTTAATCTGGATATCTATAGCTTTAATTATACGATGGCAGGTTATAGAGCCAAGATGGATCCCATCCGGTTCAATGCTTCCAACTCTTCAAATACAAGATAAGATTCTTGTTGAGAAAGTAACTCCCAAAATCACATCCAAATCAAATCTTTCAACATTAAAAAATAAAATAGTTGTTTTTAACGTTCCGGAACAATTAATTAATATTGGTTATGAAGCAAATACTGCACTAATAAAAAGAGTAATTGGAATACCTGGAGACAAGGTAGAAGTAAGAGACGGCAACCTTTACTTAAATGATATCTCTCAAAAGAATTACGTTTTTGACAAAAATATTAATTATTCTATAGGTCCTTTTATTGTCCCAGAAGAGTCATTATGGGTGATGGGAGATAATAGAAATAACAGTATGGACTCACATATTTGGGGATTTTTACCCTATGAAAAGGTTATTGGTAAAGCTATTTTTAGATATTGGCCGTTTAATAAAATTGGACCTATTCGGTTCCCTGCTCTTAATAATTTAGATTAATGGGTACATGATGTTGTAGGGTTTTTATATCTTGAAGCTGTAGAAATGTTTAATCCAGAATTTCTTGCTACTGAAAATAATGATCCAAACGATGAGAATGATTTAATCCAATATTTACAAAAACAATCTCCAGAGGTTTTACAAAGAGTAGCAAAATCAGCTAGTGAAGATATTCAAGAGATTATCAGACATAATGTTCAAGGTCTTCTTGGAATGCTCCCTTCAGATCAATTTGATGTAAAAATAACATCTTCAAAGGACAACATTGCTAATTTATTATCTTCTGCAATGATGACAGGATATTTCTTAAGACAAATGGAGCAAAGAAAAGAGCTAGAACAAACTCTAAAAAATGATGAAAACATGTCTATAGAAGAAGAATAATTTTTAAAAATTTACTTCTTCAGGAATTATTCCTAGTTCAAACAACTTTTTATATAAACCTATCAAAAATTTGTTGTCCTCAGGAAGTTTGTCCCACTTTTGGGAATTGATTTCATTAATTAATTTTTGACAATCTTCTATTGTAAATTTTATAGGCGCCGTAAAATGAGCCGGAATTAAATATTCCATATCTTCAAATGTCTTTATATTTTCTAACCAATTAAGTAAAACTTTTTTTGAACGCGGAAAAATTAATTTTTGTAAAACTGGTGCAACTTGAATCTTAGGAGTATCTTTACCCATTATTTCAACAAGAGAAGATTCCCAATCTTCGTCCCATAAAAAGGGATAAATACCGAAATGAGATCTCCAATTTCTAAGATCTTTTTTGAATGAATACTTAAATATTTTTTTTAAAGGTGGAATATTTAATTTACCTGGTTTCAAAAAAGATGAAAACAAGACTAACCTTTTCCATCCTTTTTTTCTTTGTTCGTTCGAGTCAATCAAAGGTTCATCTCCTCTCTCTCTAGAATGAAAAAGAAGTGGAGTTGGATCAAAATTAAATATCTCAGGTGGTGTGGAGTCTATTCCAACTATTGCATCTGTTACGTGAAGAGTTTTCGTAGGATAATGGAAACAGCTTATCTCCTGATATCTTCCAAGCCCTAAATTCAGTGGGCCTAATGATGACCATTTAAAGGTGTTTGTATGTGGAGTACCCTCCTCAAACAGTATTCTTGATCTTTTTGATGGAATTCCTAAAAAATCTAGTGGTAGATTTATGGGGAAACTCCATTGTCCAGGACAAAGCCAAATTTCTGCATCTTTAAAAATTCTTGAAAGAGCTGGCAACCCGATTTTATGTTCCAGTCCAGAGGCACTCGGTAGAATTATAGTTTTTACATTGCCATGTATTGTAATTAATTTTTCTAACTCATTTATTAATTCTTTTGTTGGTGGCAGTGGATTTATTAGCATTAATCCATTATCAACCTTTATTACAGTCATTCTTATTGGAACGGCAACATAATATAGTCCCTGTATTTGTTCCAAAGACCATATTTGATCAGGAATTAATTCTCTCAAAATTGTTTTCTTTTTTCCATAAGGATATAAGGGGAATAATGGCCACCAATTCCACTTTTTATTTAAAGTTTCTTCCACCACAATCATTTATACCCAGCAAATAATTTCTTTAACTTAAATATTCCATATCTTGGAGCGAATAAAAAAGCAAATAAAAATATAAAAGTTTGTGCCAACACAATTGATCCACCTGTCTCAAGATCAAACCAAAAACTAACATAGATTCCTATCAGGCTTGAGATAATTGCACTTAATACAGAAATTACTGTCATATTATCAAACTTGTCCGTAAGTAAATATGCTGTAGCCCCTGGTGTAATCAACATTGCAACTACCAAAATAATTCCAACAGACTGCAAGCCAACAACAGCTGCCAAAGATAAGCATGTGAGGAGTAAATAATGAAGAAAAAATACGTTAATCCCAACTGTTTTTGCATGCCTAGGATCAAAACAATAAAGCATTAAATCTTTTCTAAAGATTAATAAAAGGATTACTACCAAAAAAGAAATGAATATGGTTTGTTTTACATCTGAAAGTGATATTCCCAATGGACTACCAAAAAGAATAGAGTGCAAATCAATATTACTTTTAATCTTAGAAACCAATACGATTCCAAGAGCGAAAAATCCAGTAAATACCAACCCAATAACAGTATCCTCTTTAACTCTAGATTTCTGCTTAATAAACCCTATCAATGCTACCGAACCAACTCCGAAAATAAATGCCCCTAATGAGAAAGGAAGACCTAAAGCATAAGCAACCACAACACCAGGCATTACCGAATGTGATACTGCATCTCCCATTAAAGCCCATCCTTTAAGAGTCAAATAACTTGATAGAAAACCACAAACAGCTGCAACTAATGAACTCATAAGAAGTGCTTTTCTCATAAAGTCATGAGTTAAAGGATCTGTTATTAATGAATCTAAAGTTAAAAAAGAACAGAGCTCCATGTAATTTATAATTTAGGATTCAGGTCCAAACAAGAAATCAGGTGAAATCCCTCCAAAAGTGGTTGTAATATTTTCAGGGGTAAACACTTCAGAGGTCTCGCCATAAGCCACAACAGTTTTATTTATTAAAAGAACCAAATCACAAAATTCGCGAACATGAATCATATCATGCGTTGATAATAATATAGTTTTCCCCTCATTTTTAAATTGAATAAATAATTCCGAGATAAGTTTTTCAGTTCTTATATCAACTCCTGAAAATGGCTCATCAAGAAGTAATATAGATGCTCTTTGCGCAATTGCTCTGGCTAAAAAAGTTCTTTTTCTCTGACCTCCAGATAAGTTTCCAATAGGTGTAGATAAATGATCAGTAAGATCAACTCTCTCAATCGCATCTTTAACCGCCTGAACATCAGACTCTCTAGGACACCTAAAAATATTCATCGAACCATATCTTCCCATCATTACTACATCCCAAACACTTATTGGGAATTGACTATCAATACCCTCATTCTGAGGAACATAAGCAATTGTCTGATCTTTTTGAGCAGATCTTACAGACTCTCCATTTATTCTAATTTTTCCCTTTGAAATATTTACAAAGCCAGTTAAAGCATTAAAAAAAGTTGTTTTACCAGCCCCGTTCATCCCTACTAACCCACAAATCTGGCCAGGTTTCAACCTTAAATTGGCATCATACAAAGCCACTTTACCGTTGTAATCTACGCAGATATTCTCTGCATCAATCCTAAAGTTTTGATAATTAATCGATTCCATAATTCAAAAAAGCCCTTTTTTAATTAAATCCAAATTATGCTCAAGCATTTTTATATAGGAACTAGCAGGCCCACTATCATCAGATAATGAATCAACAAAAAGATTTCCTCCAAAATTAGCCCCAGTTTCGTTTGCAACAATCATTTGAGATTCGTTACTTACAGTACTTTCGCAAAATACAGATGGAACATTTTTTTCTTTAACTAGTGAGATTGTTCTTGACATTCTTTTGGGAGTAATTTGACTCTCAGCATTTACTGGCCATAAATAAACTTCCTCTAATCCATAATCATTTGTTAAATATGAAAAAGCACCTTCACAACTTACTAGATACCTACTTTTTTTATTTAAGTTATTAATAAAAAGAGAGAATTCTTTATCTAATTTAAATAGTTTATCTTTATAAATTTTTCCATTTTCTTCAAATAATGTTCTCTTTGATGGCCTCAATTCTGATAAAGAATCCACCAGAATATCTACGTATAGGATCCCTCTTTTTGGAGAAATCCAGGCATGAGGATTAGGTTTTCCTTTATAGAAATCTTCACTAATAAAAATAGGATCTAAATCTTTCGCGACAGTAATTCTTTTAACTTTTAAATTAGAAACAAATTTTTCAGCCCATAATTCAAATCCAAATCCATTATCAATAAAAACAAAAGCATTAGAAGCATTTACCAAATCGCTTGGAGTTGGTTGGTAGCCATGAACTTCAACTCCAGGTTTCGTTATTGATTTAACAATAAAATCATCTTTAGCGATGTTACTAATTATGTCTGCCAAAACAGTGAAACTTGCCAGTATTACTTCTTTACTTTCATTTTTTTTTGATATTCTCTTACATGAGCCTGAAGCAAGAGAAATAAGAAGTAACAAACTTAAAAGAAGAAATTTTTTTTTCATATTTAACTTTCATGTTTGGATTATGAACTAAAAGATAGTTTTTTAAGTGGTTTTCTAAGATCAGAAATAAATCCTTGCCAATTTATTTTTTCTTTTTCAAAAGCTTTTTCAACAATTTTCTCAGAATTTTTCTTTATAAAATCCAAATCAGGTTCTTCTACTCCTTTTGTTATTGCCATAAAATCAGCCAAAGAGCTTGATACTACTCTTGTTAAATAAGCAGCACTAACAGCCTGAAATGTTCCAGAAACAAGCCAATTTGGTCCATGTAATTTTGTTATGCCAATTAGAGTCTGTCCACTCCATTCAATAACTCCCTGCGCAATTGCAGTCTTTAAAATCTCTTTAGATATTTTATCTAAAATTTCAGGAGACCAATTACATCCCCATATAGACTTAATTTCTTTAATCATTAATGAATTTATTACCGTCATTGCCATTACATCAATTGATGGGATAGGAGATAAGAAAACAGTTGACGCGACAAGAATTTGATTTTTTCTTTGTATACCTTTTAATTGGATTCTTCTTATCCCTTCAATTTCAGATTGCCATGCAATATGAAGTTCTTTTAATAACCTTTTTTTTGTATTTTCAATATTTTTAGATGAACTTATGAAAAACTTTCTTAATGAAAAAGGTATATTTGTTATTTCATTTTTATTCACATCAAAGGTAATAATTTTATTTATGAATTCACTTGAAATTTGAGACTTTAGTTCTTCTATCTGATTTTTGGCTTCTATTTCGTCGGAAGTTAAAGCCACCAACCAGGTTGGCATATTTTTAGGAAACTTTTCCAGCCACAAAAAATCATTTGCTGACAAAGGCAAGTTTATAAAATACAAGATTGCATCACTCTTCAAAGCTTCTTCTGGAATAACTTGAGAAGAATTATATTTAGGCAATTTCTTGTATAAATCAAAGTCAAACTTATCTGCTTTAAAATGACTTTTCAAAACAGACTGACAACCCTGAAAATCTTTTTGTCCAATGCAACTTATTTTTTCTTTTTCACATCTATTAAGAATCGATTCAAGTATTTTTTGTCTTTTTGAATTCTGTTTTTCTAATTCATTTGTTGCTTCAAGATCTTCAAAAAAATTTAAATCTTCATTACATAGATTTATCCAACCATCTAAATTATTTGGCTCATTAAATTTAGGCTTATCATTCTTTAAGTAAAAATATCCCCCCAAACACAAAGCAAAAAATCCTATTGAGCCTCCTGCAAAATGAATTAAGTCGCTGACAAACCACTCCCCAAAACCTAATAATAATAAAACAAAAATAAGATTTTTTTTCGGGAACTTTATGAAATCCTTTAAAAGGTTGTCTTTACTAATATCAAACACAATATTTTATTTTTCTAATTTTATTTTAATGCAAGTTGTGAATGAGAAAAGCGAAATTACATAAGTCGTTAATCAAAAGATAAATTTTTAAGGCTTTTAAAAAGATTTATTGCATAACAAGATGCTAAGTTAATAAACTATTTAAATAACTTAAGAAGCATTAAGATGTCTAATTCAAATTTCGGCGATAATCCTGGACAAGAGAAATACAGAAGTCGTTCCAATAATGAAAGATCTAATTTCAGAGATAGATCAGGCGGCAGAAGAGACGGAGGAGGATTTCGCATAAGATTGAGTGATAACGAAATGAAAGCTGTCAAATCAATACAAGAGACCTTTCAATTAAGGTCTACCGTTGCAGTTCTGGGTTTCTCTGTTAGGACACTTAGCGAAATGATCAAAGACGAAAAATTGATTGAATCAATCACAGAATATGCAAAAAATCATAAAAACTCTTCTCCGAATAGACAATCACAAAATCCTTATGAGGAAAAGACAAAAACAACTCCTGACCCCTTTGCAAGACCAGTAAAAAATACATCAACTGAAGAGAACCAATCTAGCGAAGTAGAAGAGGATGGCAAATAAAAAAAGAATTCTTTCGGGAGTTCAACCAACTGGTGATTTACATATTGGTAATTGGCTTGGGGCCATAAATAATTGGGTTACGCTTCAAGATAAATATGAAACATTTCTATGTGTAGTTGATTTGCACGCAATCACAGCTTCATATGATCCCAAAGAATTATCTAAGAACACTATTTCTACTGCAGCTTTGTACGTTGCTTGTGGAATAGATCCCAAAATATGCTCAATTTTTGTCCAAAGTCAGATTTCTGCACATTCAGAACTTTGTTGGATATTAAATTGCATGACCCCAATAAATTGGATGGAAAGAATGATTCAATTCAAAGAAAAATCCATACAACAGGGAAACAATGTATCCATTGGATTATTTGACTACCCGATCCTAATGGCTGCAGACATTCTTCTATATGACGCTGACTTTGTACCAGTAGGTGAGGATCAAAAACAACATCTTGAACTTGCCAGAGATATTGCACAACAGAGAATTAATGCCAGATTTAGTAAAGATAAAAATATTTTAAAAATCCCTCAACCAATAATCATGAAGAATGGATCAAAAATAATGAGTTTAATTGATGGGTCAAAAAAGATGAGCAAAAGTGATCCTAATGAGGGCAGTCGTATTAACTTATTAGATGATCCTGAAATAATTACAAAAAAAATAAAAAGAGCAAAAAGTGACAGCTCTATTGGAATTGAATTTAACAACCCTGAGAGACCAGAATCTAAAAATCTTTTGATGATTTATTCAATATTGTCTGGCAAAGAAATTTCTCAATGTGAAAAAGAATTCTCAGAGACTGGATGGGGAACATTTAAAAAATTAATTACAGAACAACTTATTGAATCACTAGAACCTATTCAGAAAAAATATAAATTATTAATTAATGATCCATATCAATTGAATAAAATCCTTGATGAGGGTAAGGAAAAAGCTGAAGATTTAGCAAATCAGACTTTAAAAAGAGTTAAATCAAAATTAGGATTCTTCGAAATGGAGAAATAAATCATGCCAATAATTACCTTACCTGATGGTTCACAAAAGATTTTCGAAAAATCTGTAACTATTCTAGAAATTGCCCAGAGTATAGGCTCTGGATTAGCTAAAGCAACAATTGCTGGGAAAGTAAATGATGTTCTTCTTGATGCAACTATTCCTATAAATACAGATTCCAAAGTTGTAATAATCACCTCAAAAGATAAAGAAGGAATTGAAATAATAAGACATTCCTTTGCTCACCTTATTGGTCATGCAGTTAAACAAATTTACTCTGATATTAAAATGGCAATTGGGCCTGTAATCGAAGATGGTTTTTATTACGATATTTTTTCTGAATACAGATTAACTCCTGAAGATTTAATAAAAATCGAAAATAGAATTAATAAATTAATAAAAACAAACTATGATGTTGAAATCTTACAAGTTTCTAAAAAAGAGGCAATTAAAACTTTTAAAGAAAGAGATGAGACTTTTAAATTACGAATAATTGAAGAAATTCCTGAAGAAGGTCTCATCAATTTATACAAACACGAAGAATATATCGACATGTGTAGAGGGCCTCATGTACCCAATACTAGACATTTGAGACACTTTAAATTACTTAAATTATCAGGTTCATACTGGAGAGGGAATAGTGAGAATGAATCATTACAAAGAATATATGGAACTGCATGGGCAAAAGAAAAAGAACTCAATGACTACTTAACAAGAATTGAAGAAGCCGAAAAAAGGGATCATAGAAAACTTGGTAAAAAACATTCACTATTTCATATACAAGAAGAATCTCCAGGAATGATTTTTTGGCATCCAAATGGATGGACAATCTACCAGGTACTGGAAAAGTACATAAGAGAAATACTCAAAAAAAACGATTACTCAGAAATTAAAACCCCACAAGCTGTTGATAAATCACTTTGGGAAAAATCCGGTCATTGGGAAAAATTTAGGGACGATATGTTCACTACTGCATCAGAAAATCGAACTTATGCAATCAAACCAATGAATTGTCCATGCCATATTCAAGTATTTAATCAAGGTTTAAAAAGTTATAAGGATTTACCTATTCGTCTTGCTGAATTTGGTTCTTGTCACAGAAATGAGCCCTCTGGAGCACTACACGGCTTAATGAGAGTAAGAAACTTTACTCAAGATGATGCGCACATATTCTGTACAGAAGAGCAAATTCAAGAAGAGGTTTCAACTTTTATAGATCTTGTTTTCGAGGTTTATAAAACTTTTGGTTTTGATGAAATCATTATCAAATTATCAACCCGTCCTGAAAAAAGGGTAGGTAGTAAAGAGATTTGGGATAAATCAGAGGAAGCTCTTACCAAAGCTCTCGATAGTAAGAAACTAAAATGGGAACTCCAACCAGGAGAGGGGGCTTTTTATGGTCCAAAAATAGAATTCTCCTTAAAAGATTGTCTTAATAGAGTCTGGCAATGCGGCACTATTCAGGTTGATTTCTCAATGCCTATTAGATTGGATGCAACTTATGTAGATATTGATAATGAGAAAAGAAATCCAGTTATGCTTCATAGAGCAATTTTAGGATCCTTTGAAAGATTTATCGGAATCTTAATTGAACAATATGAGGCAAAATTCCCAATTTGGATAGCGCCTCATCAAATAATTTTATTGAGCATTACTGATAGAAATATTGAAAAGTGTTTAAAGTTTAATGAATTAATAAATAATAATGGTTACCGATCAAAAGTTGATGTTAGGAATGAAAAAATAGGATATAAGATAAGAGAGGCAACTTTAGGGAGAGTTCCTTTAATTGCAGTTATTGGGGATAAAGAAGAAGAAATTGATTCAGTCGCTTTAAGAGCTTTAGATGGAACAAATTTAGGAATTTTCGACCTACCCAATCTATACAAATTAATGGATGAATTAATAGAAAAAAAAGGTAGAACAGAATAATTTTAAATATTATGAATTATCTCGCTTGTGATTTAGGAGGTACCAAGGTTCTTTTGGGGATATTCGAAAAAGAAATAAATGATGATTCGCCTAAGTTAATATTCAAAAAAAAATATGTATCTACGGATTGGGATTCCTTTGAACTAATACTAGAAGATTTTCTCGAAAATGAATGCAAAAATATTACTCATCCTTCTTCTGCATGTTTTGCCGTAGCTGGCCCTTTATCTAACAATAAAGCAAAAATCATCAACTTGTCATGGAATATTTCTGGAAATGCATTACAGAACAAATTTAATTTCAAAAGCTGCGAGCTAATAAATGATTTCGCAGTCCAAATTTATGGAATACCTCATTTAAAAAAAAATCAATATATTACCATCCAAAATGGAGAATGTTTTGAAGGTAGCAACAATGATATTCATGCTATTGTTGGTGCTGGGACAGGTTTGGGCGTTGCAAGAGGCATAATATCAGACAGTAATATAAAAGTTTTAGCTAGTGAGGGTGGACATGTTGAATATTCGCCAAAGTCAAAATTAGAATGGGATTTAAAAATTTGGCTTAAAAACTCTCTAAATGTTGAGAGGATTTCTTGTGAGAGAATTATTAGCGGCACTGGTTTATCAAGAATTGCGGAATGGAGACTAAGCAAATCGGATGCCCAAAGACATCCTCTTCAAAATTATTTTCAAGAGATAGAAATTTCTGATGATGTAAGAAAAAAACTACCTGAGAAAATTTGTAATCTTTCAAAAGAAGGGGATCAGTTAATGGCCGAGGTAGAGAGGATATGGTTAAGTGCTTATGCTTCTTTCTTGGGAGATGTTGCTCTTCAAGAATTATGCTTCGGAGGTTTATGGATCTCTGGAGGGACAGCCCCAAAACATTTAAGAAACTTTAAATCAGATTTATTTATGAAACAATTTTCAGATAAGGGAAGATTAAAAGATATTCTTAAAAATATACCTGTGAGCGTAATCTTAGATGAAGAGTTTGGATTATTTAGTGCAGCCTGCAGAGCAAAAATGCTTTTACAAATAAGATAATTTTTTATATGCCTTATCCAGAAGTAGGAAAAAAGATAATAGTAACAGTTCCTTCCACAACTGCAAATCTAGGCCCTGGGTTCGATTGCCTTGGCGCAGCTTTAGATCTACACAACGAATTTATTTTTACAAGAATAAGTGGAGGTGGGGATAGATTTGATCTGATAATGGAGAGTACAGATGGTAATCACTTAAGAGGAGGGCCAGAAAATTTAGTTTTTAGGGCTGCACAGAAAGTATGGGAAAGTGCAAATATTGAACCTTTCGCTCTTGAAGCTAGAGTAAAATTGGCAGTTCCCCCCGCTCGCGGACTAGGGAGTAGTGCTACAGCAATAGTTGCAGGACTAATAGGTGCAAATGCAATTATGAACTCCCCTTTGCCCAAAGAAAAACTTTTAGAACTTGCAATTGATATAGAGGGTCATCCTGATAATGTTGTTCCTTCTCTATTGGGAGGCCTTTGTTTAACAGCCAGGTCATCTTCTCAAAGATGGAGAATAATTAGATGTGAATGGCATGAATCCATTAAAGCTGTAGTGGCAATACCTGCTATACGTCTTAGTACAAGCGAAGCAAGGAGAGTAATGCCGAAGAATGTTCCAATATCTGATGCAGTTACAAACATGGGGGCACTTACTCTATTAATAAATGGATTAAAGACAGGTAATCAAGAATTAATAAAAGAGGGTATGTTTGACAAATTACATGAACCATATAGATGGAAGCTTATTAAAGGCGGATTAGAAGTTAAGGATGCCGCAATAGGAGCTGGTGCTTTAGGCTGTGCAATTAGTGGAGCAGGACCAAGTATCTTAGCTTTGTGTAATCAGGATAATGGCAGAGCAGTCAGTCAAGCCATGGTAAAAGCTTGGGAAAAAGAAGGAGTTGCGAGTAGAGCGCCATTTTTAAACCTCCAAACAACAGGGAGTCAATTTAAAGACATTTCTAGTAAGTAGTTTTACTTAGGCAATTTTAATGTTATAGTCTCAAGCTAGAACAACTTCAACTAGAATAAAAAAATTATTCATTGGTATTGATGAATTTAGAATCTTTTCCTTGGCTATCCTCTATTGTTTTATTACCCTTAGTTGGGGCATTGATAATGCCTTTCTTAAGTTCTAAGGAAGGGGAAGATAATAAACTCCCAAGAAATATCTCATTAGGTTTTTTATTCATAGATTTTTTACTAATAATAGGAGTTCTTTCCCAAAAATTTGATACTACAAATAGCTCTCTACAACTTGTTGAGAGAGCAACTTGGCTACCCTCAATAGGCTTAGAATGGTCACTTGGAGTAGATGGGTTATCTGCACCATTAGTAGCTTTAAGTGGATTAATTACTTTCTTATCAGCTGCAGCTAGTTGGAAGATAAAGAAAAAATCTAATCTATATTTTGCTCTTTTATTAGTTCAAGCTTCAGCTCAGGCACTAGTTTTCCTTTCACAAGATTTCTTGTTATTTTTCTTGGCCTGGGAATTAGAATTAGTTCCTGTTTATCTTTTAATTGCTATTTGGGGAGGAAATAAAAAATTATATGCAGCTACAAAATTTATCCTTTATACAGCTCTAGCTTCTCTACTAATACTTATAAGTGGGCTAGCACTTGCATTGAGTGGTAATACTTTTACCCTAAATCTTACAGATTTAACAAGTAAACATGTAACTGGCAGCCTCGCATTATTATCTTATCTGGGATTTTTAATAGGATTTGGAGTCAAACTTCCCATTTTCCCTTTACACACATGGTTACCTGACGCTCATGGGGAAGCTAACGCACCTGTATCAATGCTATTGGCTGGAATCCTTTTGAAAATGGGTGGCTATGCACTTCTAAGATTTAATGTGCAAATATTACCTGAAGTTCATTTAAAACTTGCACCAGCTTTAATAATTCTTGGAATAATTAACATAATTTACGGCGCTTTAAATGCATTTGCTCAAGATAATGTAAAAAGAAGAATTGCATGCAGTTCGGTAAGTCATATGGGATTTGTCCTTCTAGGAATTGGAGCAGTTGATGCTTTAGGTATAAGTGGCGCAATGCTTCAAATGATTAGTCATGGTCTAATAGCTGCTGCTATGTTCTTTGTAACTGGATCTTTTTATGAGAGAACAAATACCCTCTCAATTCCTAATATGGGCGGATTAGCTAAAGTTTTACCCATTACTTTTGCTTTTTTCCTTGCCAGCTCATTAGCATCACTTGCTCTACCTGGGATGAGCGGCTTCATAAGTGAAATTACAGTATTTTTAGGAATCACTAGTCAAGAAGGCTTCACCTCACTATTTAGATCAATAACTATCCTGATAGCTGCTATAGGTCTAGTTTTAACGCCCATATACCTTCTTTCAATGTGCAGAAGAGTATTCTTTGGCCCTAGAATTCCTGCATTAGCCACGGTTAAAGAGATGAATGGGAGAGAATTAACGATAGGTTTTAGTTTATTGTTGCCTACTTTAGTAATAGGTTTTTGGCCTAAAATAGCGATAAATTTATACGAATCTTCAACTGATGCTCTCAGTCAACAGCTAACTTTAGCTAAATTGATAGGCGTAATTACAACATTAGTTAATTAAATTATTTTATTAAATGGAAAATTCAATTTTTAATTATGGAGAATTACCAGAATTTAAAATTTTTACTCCCGCAAATATCAGGAACCAATTTCCATTAGTACTACAAAAGATTGCCGAAGATTTTAAAAACATCGAGAAAAATTTATCCAATTATTTGATGCATAATGATTTAAATTGGGATAAAGTAATAAATCCTATAAATGAAGTCAATGAAATTCTTAGATGGAGTTGGGGAGTAATTAGTCACCTAAATGCCGTAAGTAATTCTGAAAGTCTTAGAGATATTTATTCAAAATTTCTTCCCGAAATAATTAGCTTAAGTAATAAATTTGGGCAAAGTAAAATAATCTATAATTCTCTAGTCAAACTTAAGGATACAAATAAGCTTGATCAAATCAAAAACAGAATTTTAGATAAAGAAATTCTCGAGATGCAACACAGAGGAATTTCACTTCAAAAAAAGGATCAGGAGGAATTTAATACAATCTCTGAAAAACTTGGCAAGCTATCAACAGATTTCAGCAACAATGTTCTTGATTCCACTAATAAATGGTTTTTGATATTAAATAAAAAATCCGAAGTTGATGGTCTCCCAGAGAGAGTTCTTGAATTAATGGCGATTTCTGCTCGCATTCACTTAAAAAAAGATGATGAAGTTGATATTCAAAATGGGCCTTGGAAATTAAGTCTAGATATTCCAACTTATACATCGTTTATGACATATGCCACCGACCGTAACCTTAGAGAAAAACTATATAAGGCATTCGTTGGTAGGGCTTCTCAAGGAGAGAAAAATAATTCTCAAATCATAGAAGAGATATTATCTCTTAGAACTAAACAGGCTAATCTTCTTGGTTATAAAAGTTGGGCAGAACTAAGTTTGTCAACGAAAATGGCTAAAGAAATTAAAAATGTTGAAAACCTTTTAGAAGAATTAAGAAAACCAGCATACAAGACCGCAAAAATTGAATTAGAAACCCTCAATAAGTTTTCTAAAGCTAATGGTTTTCCAAAATCGCAGAATATTGAGCCATGGGATATTAGTTATTGGTCTGAACTTCTTAGAAAGGAAAAACTGAATTTAGATCAAGAGTCTCTGAGACCTTGGTTCCCACTAAATGATGTCTTAAAAGGTTTATTTAAATTAAGCGAAAAGCTTTTTGAAATTAAGGTAGTCGAGGCAACTGATGAAGCACCTAAATGGCATGATGATGTTTTATTTTTTAATATTTTCAATAAAGAAGATAAGAAAATAGCATCTTTTTATCTTGATCCATATTCTCGTCCGGAATCAAAGAGAGGAGGTGCTTGGATGGATGAATGTTTGAATAAAAATAATTTTGGCAAAAAGACTTTACCCGTAGCTTATCTTGTTTGTAATCAGACTCCACCATCAAAAGATAAACCTAGTTTGATGAGTTTTGAGGAAGTCCAGACGCTTTTCCATGAATTTGGCCATGGTCTTCAACACATGCTTACTACTGTAAATCTTCCTCAAGCAGCAGGAATAAATAATGTTGAGTGGGATGCAGTCGAACTTCCAAGTCAATTTATGGAAAACTGGTGTTTCCATAAAAATACACTATTGAACATTGCTAAGCACTATAAAACAGGAGAAAAACTATCCGATGAAAATTTCGAAAAGCTTCTAAAGAATAGAACTTTTAATTGTGGTATGGCTACTCTTAGACAACTTCATTTTGCGATTACAGACCTCAGATTACACAGTAGTATTGATAAAAACAAAGGTAAAACAGCAGATGAAGTAAGGAGACAAATTGCAAAACAAACTACCGTTATTGCTCCAATTCCAGAAGATCAATTTCTTTGTTGTTTTACCCATATATTTGCAGGCGGATATTCCGCAGGATATTACTCCTATAAATGGGCTGAAGTTCTAAGTGCCGATGCTTTTTCTATGTTTGAAGAAGCTGATTTAGAAAATACAGAAAATATAAAGTTAATAGGTAAGAAATTTAAAGATACAATACTTAGCTTGGGTGGAAGCTTACCACCATTAGACATCTTCAAATTATTCAGGGGGAGAGAGCCTCAAACGGATCCCTTAATAAGACATCTTGGTCTATCTGGTTCTACTTAGTAATCATACATATTACTTTATCAACCACATATTTATTTCTCACTAGATTTCTGTGTTTATATACCTTTACAGAAAATTTTTTCCCTAAATTTAAATTAGTCCACCAGCCAGGGAAAACCATTAGATCCCAAAAAGTAAAGAAATTTATACACTCTATATCATTAAGAAAAAAATCACTCTTTGCCAGTTCCCTCAAAAAATTACTATTTATTTTCATTTCTGATATACCTCTAAAAGGGAATTTAGGTACTAACTGAGCTATTAATGTTCCTTTATGAGGGGAACCTATAGATATAAATCTTCTTGTTCTTTTATAACCATTAAATTTTTGAATCCAATACCTACCAATTATGCCCCCCATAGAGAATCCTAAAATATCTAATTCTTTTTCTAAACCATATTTCTCTAAAATTAATTCGTTTAATATATTAGTCAAATCAATAATTGAAGTCATTCCATATGAATGCTTAAGAGTTGGGGCAAAATATTCAATGCCAATTTCATCAAGTTTTGAGGTTATAGAAGAAAAAATACTTGAAGTATTCCAAAGACCATGAATCAATATAATAGGATTTCTTTTTTCCAATATTTTTAATTATTTTCAAGAATTCTTACTATTGAAACCTTACCATCAAAACCTGTGATTGGAGGATTGCATTTTGTCAAAATAATTTTAATTTTAGAAAGCTTAAATTCCTTATCAATGATTTCTAATATTGCGTTTGAATATTTTTCGATTGTGAAACAATATATTTTCTTTGATTGATCTTTTAAAATTTGAACTAATTTTGAATAGTCAACTGTTTTTGTTATATCATCATTTACAGTACAGTTTTCAAAATTAGTCCATAAAAATATATCCAAACTAAATAATTGTCCTAATTCCCTTTCTTCATCAAGAACACCAACCCTAGCCCAAAGTTGAATATTCTCAATTTTTAAAAAAGTTTCCATCTTTAAACGTTTTAAAGATCTTTATGAGTATAGATAGCCTTTCCAGAAGAAAAATCATCGACTATATTCCCATCACCTTTTAGGAAATATTTATAAGTTACCAAACCTTCTAAACCTACTGGACCCCTTGGTGGAAGACTTTGAGTAGATATCCCTACTTCAGCTCCAAATCCATATCTAAATCCATCGGCAAATCTTGTAGAGCAATTATGAAAAACACCTGCACTATCCACTATATTCATAAATTTATTGGCAGTTTTTGAATTTTCAGTAATTATTCCATCTGTATGTTTGGAACTAAATTTTTGAATATGAGTAATTGCCTCATTAAGATCATCGACAATTTTTATCGATAAGATTAAATCCAAATATTCAGTTTGCCAATCTTCTTCACTAGCCTCATACTTCACCCCTAATTGAACAGATCTTTTATCTCCAATTAATTTAACATCATTAGAGTTAAATAAAGGTATCGCCTTTTCAAGAAAAACTGATGCAATATCTTTATGAACCAATAAAGTTTCAATAGCATTACAAGCTGCAGGATATTGAATTTTACTTTCTAGAGCAACTGATAAAGCCATTTCAAGATTTGCATCATTATCAATAAACAAATGACAAATCCCATCAGCATGACCTAGCACAGGAATTCTTGTATTCTCTTGGATGAATTTAACTAACTCATTGCTTCCTCTTGGAATTATTAAATTGATATAGTTCTCGAGATTTAACATCGACATACTATCTTTTCTGTTTGTAAGTAAGCATATTGCATTTTTATCAAGACCTGATTCATATAACCCCTGTTGAAGGGCATTGACTATCGCAGTATTTGTTAAATTAGCTTCACTACCGCCCTTTAGCATTACTCCATTACCTGATCTTATTGCTAAAGAACTAATCTGCATAACAGCATCAGGTCTGGATTCAAAAATAACCCCTATTACTCCTATAGGTACAGTTTTTCTTTCGAGGATCAGCCCTTTAGAAAGCTCTCTTTTTATTTGTACTTGATTAACTGGATCAGCCAAGTCTCCAACTTTTCTAATTCCATTAATTCCTGAATTAAGTTTTTCTTTTGATAACTTTAATCTAGAAAGTAAAGCCTTAGAAATTCCTTTCTTTTCTGCTCTTTTATAATCCTCACTATTAGCCTCTAATATTTCTTTAGTAGTTTTTTCTAAATAATCAGCCATAAAATTTAAGGCTTTAATTCTATTTTTATTGTCAGTCTGACTTATTTTTATTGATGCCAAACGAACTTGATCAGCTTTTTCTAAAAGATCATTACCTGGTTGAGGAACTTCAAAGATATTAGCCATAATAATTTTTAG
Organism: Prochlorococcus sp. AG-442-N17; assembly: GCA_003212375.1. Taxonomy (GTDB): domain Bacteria; phylum Cyanobacteriota; class Cyanobacteriia; order PCC-6307; family Cyanobiaceae; genus Prochlorococcus_A. The sequence goes on from QCPY01000001.1 coordinate 192,011, forward strand.
TTAATTTAATAATAATTCAAATTAACGATTCTTTAAACAAAATTTCTTTATGAATTAATATCTAAAAAATAATTGAACTTGACTTTTCCAATCCCCATTGGAATCATAAGAACCTAATAACTCTAAGTTTGGATTTGCCTGAAAAGTCAAAATGCCAACAGGAGAAATGTCATCTCTACCTGGAACGGTTTGGAAGGCAAAATTTATCGCATCCGTAATATCAAGTCCTAGTTCCGCTACCCAAGCTTGAGAAGAGAATTCCTCATTAGAAGATAATTGCCCATTTTTTTCTATATCTAAATTTTCATTGGAAAAAATATTATTAAAGGAATCATTCTTCTCTATTATCGCTGGATATAAAGATAACTGAAATCTTTCACTAAAAGCATCAGCATTATTAAGTTGAGAAATAAATGCTCTATTAATTAAATTTGCAGAATTACCTCCAATTAAACCAATTATTTGTGATCTGTTATAACTTGGCGTGCTCCTTAATTGGATTCTTCTATTTTCATCTTCAAAAGATAATTGATCCAAAAATCCTTCGTAAGATGCTTCAATTTTGATAAGCCTTGAATTCCCAATCCCAAATGATCCAAAACCACTAGAAGTCGCATTTACATCAAGATCACTTGAGATGTTTGAATCCTGATTATTTTCACTTATAGGCATTATAGAATCTGGAACTTTACTAACCAGAGAAAAATTAATAAATGGGACCAGGCCACTTCTTGATGCAAATAAAATATAATTGTCTTTACTTTTATCAAGTTTAAATGGTGTGGTATATAGATTAGCTCTACCTTTTTTAAGATAAATAAGACCTCTTGCATTTAAATCTTTTCCTACCTTTCCGTTTATATTGAGGTCTAATTTGGTATCTAAATAAGCTTGAACTATTTCTGAATATTGAAGTTTAAAATCTGGACCAAGTTTTAATTTAAGATTATTAAAACTCAAATTATCGAAATAATTAGGCAAGGTTTCTCCTAAAAGAACTGAATTTAAAATTGTTTCATTTGAAATTATTTCAATACTCTGCTTATTATTCCAGTAGAGTTCTGGCCAATCTTTTTTATCTTCCTTTCGTTTAATATTTTTATCTAATTTATTATTTTTACTATTGCTATTAAAGTTAATAAATCCATTATTAAGAGATAAATTACCACCCAAAACAGGATTTGCAAATGATCCACTCAAATCTAGATCTGAATCGATTAGAAAATTAGAATTGTTTGTCTTTAAAGTAAATTTATTCATTATCAAATTAATCTTTGATTTACTAGAATAGTTATCATTGTAAAAAGGCAAAGAACCTCGTATTAAAATATCTCCAGAATCTTCCGCTTTTGCTTTTAGATTCTTGATCTCTAAAGAATCAAAATCAAAAATCATCAAGCTATTAATATCTTTTATAATATTGTCATAAAAATCAATTTGGGAATCTTTAATTACCACGAAACCATTAAGAATTGGTTTATTTAAACTCCCTTTTATTATCATACGTAGATTTACATCCCCCTCTTTAAAGGTAAAGTATTCAGCAGCAAAAATATCTATTAACTCAACAAATTTTCCATTACCAATCAATCTAAGATCTAATTTATCTGATTTATTTATAGGTATTGAGCCTTTAATATTAATTGGGATTTCAGAATCATTTATTAGGAGGGAAAAATCAATATCAAAAATAGAACTATTAAATTCAACTAGACCTTTATCAAATATTATTATGTTATTTTTAATTGATGAATTATTAGAAGAAATTTCACTAAAGAAAGATTTTTTCTCAAGATCATAAAATAAATTTATATCCAACCCTCCTTGAAAATCTCTTGGTTTATTTAAAAAGATATTTGCTGCACTTAATGGTAATTTTTTAATTCTTAAAGAACCTTCCCCTGTTAATAAACCTCCTTCCAAATCAATAGAAAATTCTTCTTTATTATTCTTATAGTCATCTCTAGATACATCAAAATAGCCATTTAATTTAGCATTTAATTTATAGTTGCTTAGCTTGTCCCCCTCAATAGATACTTTTGCATTATATCTACTCCTGAATTTATTTAAATATTTTTGCACATTAAATTTGTCCTCTAGCACATTACTATTTTTAATAAAGTTATTAATAAAATCGATCCTCTCTTTAAATGATTCATTATCTTTATTTATTTCCAAATCATCCAAGATATTAGAAGTACTAGTTGGAATAACTTTTTTATTATCAAAATTAAAAATATCAAGTGCAGTTAGAACAGTCCAATTAGTACTGATATTATTAAAATCTAAATTAATTAAATTATTTTTATTTGAGTCATAATCGACTTCAATTATTCCTCCGTCTATTGGATATAAAGAGGAGTATATATTAAAAATATTATTTTTGAAGCTAAAATCAAATAACGAATTATCTAGTTCTATATTTCTATATTTACCTAGACTCCAAGCTAGTCGTCCATCAAAATAGGACTGATCTGAAGATATTGATCCAGAGCCATTAATAATACCTTTAATTCTATCGAATTGATCGTTTCTTATTGATAATTCAAGTTCATCAAGAGGAAAATTATTAGCTGTCCAAATATAACTATTGTTCTCTTTAAATATTTCTATACTTCCTTTGTTGGAATTAAAAATTCTGCTAAAAGATACATTATCTAATTTAAGATTAGAATCAAATTTTATTGAGAGAAATGAAGGGATTGGAGAATATCTATTTTTCATATTCATCAGAAATTCGTTATTTTCATTTTTAATATCTCCCTCCCATATTTCCCTGATCCGGATACCTTTATAGTACGGATAATCAACATTAAAGTTTATCGAAATATCAGGATCAGTAATCTTTCCTTTTAATTCTCCTTTAGCAGTAATGAAGCCCCTTATATCATTTTTTCGGAAAATATTTAAATTTGATAATTGAGTTCTGTTTATTTTAAAACTAGTATCAATATCACCAAAATTAATACCTCTTTTATCAAACCAATAGGGAATATTACCCGATAATTTGATATCTGGATTAAGACTATTGATATACCCAATACTCCCCTTGAGATCAATATTGTTTGAACTTTTATTAAAAGGGACATCTAGATTAAAATTCGAAATCAAAGTTCCATAATTTAAGTTTTCTGAATAACCAATTAAATTATTATCTTTACAAAAAAAACTAGTTGTATCTGAATTTATGTTCTCTGAGAAAGCTTCCGATTTTATTTTTAAATTAGTAAAAGAAAATCTTCCTTTGCAAAATGTTTCATTGGGTAATTTATTAAATTTAAAGTTAGATTTAAAATTTCCTTTTTTAAAATTAATTTTTCTATTCCTTATAATATATTCAGAATTCTCAAGATCTAACCCCCTAGAAAATAAATCCAGTTTTAAAAACTCTTGATTTAATTTTGTATTAAATTTAAATTTTAAAAAACCTTTTTCATCAAATTTTGATTTTACATTTGCAATAATTTGTCTATTACTTGACTTGTAGATGACATTACCTTTTACTTTTGTTTTTAATCCTGCTTTATTAAACTTCAGATTTGAATATTTATTTAAGTTAAAATTCAATTCATACTTTGATCGTGATTTTTTTGTATTTCGAGCATTTTTATAAGATTCTTCCCTTTTAAAAAAATCTCTATCTATATTTATAACAGCTTCCTTAGGACTTATTTTTACAATCCATTTTTGTTTAAGAAAAGATCTTAAAGGCATAATACCAACATATACATTTTTAGCTTGTATTCCAGAATCTATATTTTTTTTATCAACAATTTTCGAATGCCCCAAAGAAAAGCCTAGAAATCTAATTCCAGAATAATCACCTAAAGAAACCTTCTTATTTATAAAATTCTCAATACTATCTTCAAGTTCTGATTTCCTAGAATTATAATTATTTCTTAAAAAATTATTTAATAAAAAGGTGCCTATAAGTCCTAAGGATAAAATTACCCCTACAAATAGAAATTTTGTCTTTAAATTTAGAGATCTAATTTTTTTCAAGTTAGAACCCAAAATAGAGTAGGCTTACAAAATATAAGAAATTAATTAGGTCAAAGCCACTAAATGTCTTTTTTTGAACTATTAGAGAATACACCCAAGATCTTTGGATTTATTGGAATATTCCTTTTATGCTTTACTGTAATAGCCTTTATATTTAATTTTGGGTTTAAATTTCGAATAATAGGAGCAACCATTTTTTCATTATTACTTTCTTTAAGCAGTTGGGCATTTATACAAAGTTATACTGAAAAAAAAGTAATAGAAGATGCCAAATATATCCCAATTGTTTATGACAACGGGTTCGATTTGATTATTGCTAAAGCAGATGATAACTTCCCAGAAGAGTCTATTGAACCCACTTTAGAACAATTATCAGAAAACTTGAGGAAAGGTAGCAGATCTGGTGCAAATGTAAAAATAAAGATAAGAAAATTAAAAAAAATTTCAGATGGTGTAAGTAAACCAGTCGTTATAGGAGAAGTTCAGAAAAATCTCAAAATGAACTAGTTTATTAAATAATGGAAAGCAAAACCTTTTTAGATTTTTTGCCAACTAACTTTAGACATGAGAAATCTTTTTTTATTCAAAATAAATTAACTGACTTTGAAAAATTAAGTAATCTTTCAGACCTAGATATAAATGAGATCCAAAGAAAATCCTCACTATGTACATTAAATAATTTAAAGAAAATTAGAGCTATAGCTATTTTTAGAAAGGAAATTGGAATTTCTCCACCACAAGCATATCTTCTTTTACATTGCGGTATATCTTCTATTAAATCATTATCACTATGTACTCCTTACGAATTAGAACGCAAAATTAGTAGATTAGAAAGAACTCTTAGTGTAAAAACTAAAACAGATACAACTTTTACTGTCTTAAAAGAATGGATTAAAAAAGCTAGTCAAATCTACAAATCTATTTGAAATCTTGGTTAAAAAAATTTTTTAATGTAGAATTTAAAAAAAGTCAGTAATAATGAAACCTTTTTTATTTTTGTTATTTTTGTTTTCCAACTGCTTATACCCTGTTTTTAGCCAATCTAACTTGTTAGAAAGTGTAAAAAAGAATCCAAACGAATCTAAGAATTTATGTAATAAGTTTAGAGAGTTAAACTCGAAAGGTATTTCAGCTAGTTCAGATAAAGCTATAGAGTATGTATCAAACAAAAAAAAGTTAACCCCCGTTAACGCAGAAATCTTTTCTATTTACGTAATTGGGCTGCACTGTCCAGACATTATCTAAAGCCTAAATGTCAGGTTCAAGATGGTTTGACAAGTCTCTATCACTCAGAGATGGAGTAAGACTCGTATCAAGGATTTGGTTGCCTAATGGTAATGGACCATGGCCTGCATTATTAATGAGACAACCTTATGGCAGGGAAATAGCTTCAACTATTACCTATTCTCACCCTGAATGGTGGGCTTCCAAAGGATATATGGTAATAATTCAAGATGTTAGAGGCATGGGTTCTTCTGAAGGATTTTTTAACGGTTTTTCTCAAGAAGCCCGCGATAGTTCAGAAACGCATGAATGGGTAAGGTCTCTAAAAGAATGTAATGGGAAACTTGGTTTATATGGTTTTTCATATCAAGGATTTACTCAACTAACTGGTGAATTAAATTCAAAGCCGCCCGATTGTTTATCTCCAGCAATGACTGGGATGAATATTAAGGATCATTGGTGCTCAGATGGAGGAGCATTTTGGTGGCATAACAATATTGCATGGGGACTTCAACTCGCAGCACTAAAAATGAAAAGAGAAAATAATTTTTTTAAGTGGGAGAATATAAGATTAGCCTTAGAAAATAAAAGTTATTTAAGGGAAGGAATTGATATTTTAAAAAAATATGATCCTAATAGCTTTGTTTTGGAATGGCATAAAAATTTAATTAATGCTAGCCCCTTTGAAGAATTTAAGCCAATTTCAACATGGATTAAACAACCAATGTTAATTATTGGAGGACTATGGGATCCACATTTAAAAGGTGCCTTTGATCTTTATAAAAAATCTAAAGAGGCTGGAGGAAGTCCAGAGATTATTATTGGGAATGCGACACATCTAAATTGGTGGGAGAGTTCACAAGAATCTTTATTAAAATTTTTTGATAAACATTTAAAATCAGATGAAAAATATAATGCTAAGAATTTAAAAGGTGAGAAAAAAATATGGAATATTTCATTAAATAAATGGGAAGAATTAGATAATAAATTTCACCCTGAATTTATTTTTGGACTCAAAAGCGATGGTACAGCAAATGTAGATATTGAAGATGGAAGTCTGACAATAAATTCAAGAGGATCAGGATGGTTCACAATTATTAATGACCCATGGAGACCTGCTCCATCTGACGGAGGTCATTTAGGTCCAAATCCAGGAAAGTTTAATAGAGTTATTATTGATAAACGCTTGGATGTAGGTGTTTTTCAAACCAATTCTTTTGAAGAAGATCAATATTTAAAAGGAGTTCCCACATTAGAAATCCCAGTAAAAAGTGATCAGCCCAATTTCGATATCTGCCTTGCTCTATCTTTAGTTGAAGAAGGTAATGAGAAGGTGAATCAATTTTCAACTGGATTCTTAAGGGTTAAAAACTCCAAAATTAATGAAGAATGCATTTATCAAATTTTAATGCAGCCAACAAATATTTGTTTGCTTAAAGGTAGCAAGCTTCGCCTATCTATATCTGCGGCAGCTTATCCCGCTATTGGAGTTAATCCTGGATTTGGGGAGGGGAATATTGGTGCACCTTCAGCAAATCATAGAATTATTACTCTAAGTTTTATCCTCAATAAAACATTTATGAAAATGACTTCTTTTTTTTAATAAATAATTATTTTTTTGGTTAATAATTTGATAGTATTAATCCTTAATATCAACCAGTCATGATCGAGACAATTCAAGCGGACTGGATTAAATCAGAAGCTATCAACCTAGAAAATTGTTGCAATGATAATCCATTAAAAATATTAGGTCCTCATTTTTATAAAGAGCAATGGGTAATTAGGGTATGGATGCCTGAAGCGGATGACGTTTTAATAAATTTTAAAAATAATACCTATAAGGCGAAAAGCATAAACCATAAATGGCTTTTTGAAGCAATCCTGCCTGAAAATCCAAAATTTAATTACGAAATAAATGTTTCACGAGGAGGGATCACACATTCACAATATGACCCCTGGTCATATAGAGAAGAGTGGATGGGAGAAGTTGATAGGCATCTTTTTGCAGAAGGTAATCATCATCATATTTGGGAAAAAATGGGAGCACATCTCATTGAAGAAAAGCATCAAAAAGGAGTTATGTTCTGCATTTGGGCTCCAAATGCAAAATCAATCTCGATAATTGGAGATATAAATTCTTGGGATGGAAGACATCATCCAATGCAAAAAAGATTAGGGGGAATTTGGGAACTATTCATGCCAACAATGGAAGAGGGAGACACATATAAATATGAAATAAGAACACAACAAGGTCATATTTATGAGAAAGCTGATCCATATGGTTTCCTTCATGAAATCAGACCTCAAAATGGTTCAGTAGTTTCAAAATTGAAAAACTTTAATTGGAATGATAGTTCTTGGATTTCAAATAGAGATTCCTCTAGTCAAATTAACAAGCCAATTTCAGTTTATGAAATGCATTTAGGAAGTTGGCTCCATGAATCAACAGATAATAAATATCTGGAGGACAATGGTGAACCAAGAGACCCAGTACCTGCAGCCGATTTAAAACCTGGAACACGATTATTAACTTATCCAGAATTAACCAAGAAACTAATCCCTTACGTAAAAGAAAGAGGATTTACTCATATTGAACTAATGCCAATATCTGAACATCCTTTCGATGGTTCATGGGGATACCAAGTTACAGGCTGGTATGCACCAACAAGTAGATTTGGCACCCCAAATGAATTTAGAGAGTTTGTAAATAAATGTCATGAAGAGGGCATAGGCGTAATTCTTGATTGGGTGCCCGGTCATTTTCCAAAAGATAAGCATGGTTTAGCATTTTTTGATGGCTGCCATCTTTATGAGCATGGAGATTCTCGTATTGGTGAACACAAAGAATGGGGAACCCTAATATTTAATTACAGCAGAAACGAAGTAAGAAATTTCTTAGTAGCAAATCTCGTTTATTGGTTTGAAGAGTTTCATATTGATGGCATAAGAGTAGATGCTGTAGCCTCCATGCTTTACAGAGATTATCTACGTCCTGATGGAGAATGGATACCTAATGAAAATGGTGGGAATGAAAATATAGAGGCCGTTAAATTTCTTCAACAGGCTAATCATGTACTCTTTCAACACTTTCCAGGTGCACTTTCTATCGCTGAAGAATCAACAACTTGGCCAATGGTAACCAAACCAACTGACATGGGAGGGTTAGGGTTTAACTTGAAATGGAATATGGGATGGATGCACGACATGCTTGATTATTTTGAAATAGATCCATGGTTTAGGCAATTCCATCAAAATAGTGTGACTTTCTCAATTACATATAACTATACAGAGAACTTTATGCTTGCACTTAGTCATGATGAGGTTGTCCATGGTAAAAGTCATCTTTTGCATAAAATGCCTGGCGATGATTGGAAGAAATATGCAAATACTCGAGCATTACTAACTTATATGTGGACCCACCCTGGTAAAAAAACAATATTTATGGGAATGGAATTTGGGCAAAGACAAGAATGGAATGTTTGGGATGATCTGCAATGGGAGTTACTAGAATTTGAGCCACATAAAGGTATCAGAAACTTGATTGATGACCTAAACGTTCTTTATAAAAATGAAGCTGCATTGTGGAAAAATGACTTTGATCCTTATGGATTCCAATGGATAGATTGTAATGACAAATCTAATTCGGTTATAAGTTTCATGAGAAGAGAAAACGAAACCAATGAGTGGCTTGTTGTTGTTGCTAACTTTACACCTAATACTCATGGGTCATACAAAGTAGGTGTTCCTGTGGAAGGATTCTATAAAGAAATATTTAATTCAGATGGCTCTAGATACGGGGGCAGTAACAAAGGAAATATGGGGGGTAAAGAAACTATAAATTACAATATTCATGATTATCAAAATGCCCTAGAACTTGCTTTGCCCCCATTAAGCGTGAGTATATTCAAACATCAATCAAAAAAATAAGAGGGGTCATTTAACCTAGTGCTTCATATAAATGTTCATATAACGCTTTTGCTCTGCTTTACATTGTAAGATTTTTAAGTTGGATTTTAATTTTTTTTAAATCTCGAATTGAAAAATGGGTCAAGATTTACCACTACTACTTTCTGCCGCATTAGGTAAAAAAGTAAATAGGCCTCCAGTATGGATGATGCGGCAAGCAGGAAGATATATGAAAATCTATAGAGATTTAAGGGAGCGTTACCCAAGCTTTAGAGAGAGGTCTGAAAATCCAGAACTATCATATGAGATTTCAATGCAGCCTTTTCATGCTTTCAAACCGGATGGTGTGATCCTTTTTTCAGATATTCTCACTCCTCTTCCAGGGATGGGCATAAATTTTGAAATAATAGAAAGTAAAGGTCCAATTATTGAGGACCCAATAAGAACTCTTAATCAGGTAGAAAATTTAAGAGAATTAAATCCAAGCGAGAGTTTAAGCTTTGTTGGGCAAGTTCTTTCTTCACTAAAAAAAGATGTGAATAATGAGGCAACTGTTTTAGGTTTTGTTGGCGCCCCTTGGACACTTGCTGCATATGTAGTTGAAGGTAAAAGCAGTAAAAATTATTCCTTAATAAAATCAATGGCTTTTAATGAACCAGATTTACTTCATAAACTTCTTGATCACTTTGCAAAATCTATTGGTGAATATCTTAAATATCAAATAAGATCTGGAGCGCAAGTAGTACAAATTTTTGATTCATGGGCAGGCCAACTAAGCCCACAAGATTATGATATCTTTGCTGGGCCGTATCAAAAAAAAGTTGTTGAAATTGTAAAAGCGGAATACCCTGAAACACCAATAATTCTTTACATTTCAGGAAGTGCTGGAGTACTTGAAAGAATGGCAAAAACTGGGGTAGATATAATTTCTTTAGACTGGACAGTAGATATTGAAGAGGCTTGTAAAAGAATCCCCAGGGGGATTGGAATTCAAGGTAATGTAGACCCTGGCATTTTATTCGGAAACAAAGAATCAATCAAAGAAAGAATAGATAATACTTTCAATAAAATTAAAGACAGGAAATATATTCTTAATTTGGGTCATGGGATTTTACCTGGGACTCCAGAAGAAAATGCTCAAACATTTTTTGAACATGGGAAAAAACTCACTTACTAGTCAAAGTCTTGGCATATAAAAACTTATTAATAACAGGAGCTAATGGATGTGTTGGCCAATATTTAGTTGATTGGTTTTTGAAAAACACAAAATTCAGGCTTTATCTCATGGTAAGAGACAAAAGTAAGTTACCAATTTCTGTTCAAGAAAATAAAAAAGTCAAGTTAATGGTGTGCGATATCAGGGAATCAAATAGGTATAAAAAGGAAATTAGTCAAATTAATTACCTAATACATACTGCTACAGCTTGGGGAGATCCAAAAAGAGCCTATGAAGTAAATATTAAAGCTTTTGAAGAATTACTAGAAATGCTTGATATTGAGAAGTTAGAAAAGATTATTTATTTTTCAACAGCTAGTATTCTTGATACCCAAACAGAATTAATGAGGGAATCATTGATTTATGGAACAGAGTACATTCAAACAAAATATAAATGTTTCCAGAGATTAAGAGAAAGCTCATTTGCAGAAAAAACATTCGCTGTTTTCCCTACTTTGGTTTTTGGAGGAGATCTTGGAAAAAAAAGTAAATATCCTGTGAGTTATTTAACTAGTGGATTGAAAGAAATTGGGAAATGGCTTTGGTTAGCAAGATTTTTAAAACTCGATTCTAAATTTCACTTTATACACGCAAATGATATCGCCCAGATTTGCGGGTTTCTAATTAAAAATCATAAAGAAAAGCAATACAAAGGCTTTAGAAAATTTGTATTAGGTCAAAAATTCATTTCAATTGATGATGCCATAATTACAATGTTAAAAAGACATAATATGAGGCGATTTTTTGCGATACCGCTTACAAAAAAAATTCTAAAAATATTATTAAGAATTCTCCCCATCCAAACTACTCCTTGGGATAGCTTCAGTATCAAAAAATATGACTTTAATCATGTCCCCATCACTAGTCCTGAGACTTTCAAACTTAAAAGTTATGCTAAGTCACTGAATGATATTTTAAGGTTATCAAAGTTACCAAGCTGTAATAACAATTAAAATTCTCGCAGTTAGGTTACCAAAGCCTTGTAATATATGTAGAAAAGCTAATTTTTTTATTATGTTACGTTCAATCTTTGCAGGGTTATTTGCAATAGTTTTAACTCTAGGTCTAGGTATTTCATCAGTTTCAGCTAAGACTGTTGAAGTAAAACTCGGAACGGATGCTGGAATGCTTGCATTTGAACCAAGTACAGTAACCATAAGTGCTGGTGATACAGTTAAATTCGTCAATAATAAACTTGCCCCTCACAATGCTGTTTTTGATGGGCATGAGGAATTAAGTCATGCGGACCTAGCTTTTGCTCCAGGAGAGTCTTGGGAAGAAACATTTGATACTGCTGGAACTTTTGATTACTATTGCGAGCCACACAGAGGCGCTGGAATGGTAGGTAAAGTTATTGTTGAATAAATCTTCTAAATAGTTATACACCCTTTTTGACTTAATATTGATTACGGTCAAATTCAAATTTTGAATGATGAAAATAGTTCCAAGCGAATTCTCAAATTCTGCTTGGGACTGTTTTATTTTTGCCAAAGAAATTGCTTATAAAAATTACCAACAAAACGTTGACTCTGATAATTTATTATTAGCTCTCATAAAAGAGGACAATATTACAAAAAATATTTTAAAAAAAAATAATGTGAATCTAAAAGATCTTGAGGGGAAAATAATTTCTTCATTAAATGCGAAGGCAAAAATGAAAAATAAACAAGATAATTTATATATTGGTGAGACTCTTCACAAAATATTTTTGAAGGCGAATGATATTAAAAATACTTTAAATGATGTAGTGATATCAACAGAACATTTAGTTTACGGTTTCACTTATGATGATAATTATAGATTTCAAATTTTAAATCAAAAAGGTATTCCAGAATTTCTTGAAATTATAAAGAAAATGAAGTCAGATCCGGCAGTAAAAAATGAATTTAATAGTTCTAATGAGTCTTTAGAAAAATATGGTATTGATCTAACTCAATCTGCAAGAGATGGGATTTTAGACCCAGTTATTGGTAGGGAGGAGGAGATTAGAAGAACAATTCAAATATTGAGTAGAAGAACAAAAAATAATCCTGTTCTTATTGGAGAACCTGGGGTTGGCAAAACAGCCATTGTAGAAGGGTTAGCTCAAAGAATTATTAATGGCGATGTACCTACTGCGCTACAAGATAGGAAACTAATTTCATTAGATATGGGTTCACTTTTAGCTGGAGCAAAATATCGTGGAGAATTTGAAGAAAGAATAAAAAATATTCTAAAGAAAGTGAAAGAATCAGACGGTAAGATTATTCTTTTTATTGATGAAATTCATACGGTAGTTGGTGCAGGCGCTAGTGGAGGTTCTTTAGATGCAAGCAACCTATTAAAACCAATGCTTGCGAGAGGAGAACTTAGATGTATTGGTGCTACAACTATTAATGAACATAAACAAAATATAGAAAAAGATCCTGCTTTAGAACGAAGATTTCAAAAGATAAAAGTTGATGCTCCTTCAATAGATGATACTGTATCAATTTTAAGAGGATTGAGAGAAAGATACGAAGTCCATCATAGTGTGAGAATTTCTGATAATGCTTTAGTTGCTGCTGCAACCCTTAGCGAAAGATATATTAACGATAGATTTCTTCCTGACAAAGCAATAGATCTAATCGATGAAGCAGCCTCAAGATTAAATATGGTCATAACTTCCAAACCTGAAGAAATTGATGAAATTGATCGAAAAGTTCTACAGTTTGAGATGGAAAAATTATCTTTAAAAAGAGAAACTGATGATTTTTCTATAGAAAGATTAAAAAAAATCAATAATGAACTTATATCCCTTAAAGATAAACAGGCAGAATTAGGCGCTCAATGGAAAAAAGAAAAAGATGAAATTGATGAGATTAGCACCATAAAAGAAGAAATTGAATCTGTTCAATTGCAAATAGATCAAGCCAAAAGGAGTTTTGACCTCAACAAAGCAGCAGAATTAGAATTTGGAACTTTAAATTCTTTGCAAAAAAAATTGAAAGAAAAAAGTGAGTCTCTAGTAAATTCCCAAAAAAATGGTGATACAAGTCTCTTAAGACAAGAGGTAACTTTTGATGATATTGCAGAAGTTGTCTCAAAGTGGACCTCTATTCCAGTACAGAACTTAAACCAGTCAGAAAAAGATAAACTCTTGAGCCTCGAGTCAATCCTTAAAGAAAAAATTATTGGTCAAGATAGTGCAATTAGGGCTGTTACAGATTCCATTAAGAGATCAAGGACTGGTCTAAATGATCCAAGCAAGCCATTAGCCAGTTTTCTCTTTTTAGGTCCAACTGGTGTTGGGAAAACAGAGCTAAGTAAAGTAACAGCCAAAATAATATTCGATTCAAATTCTTCAATTACAAGACTGGATATGTCTGAATATATGGAAAAGCATTCGGTGAGCAAAATTATAGGTGCTCCTCCTGGATATTTAGGTTTCGAATCAGGCGGTCAACTAACTGAAGCTGTACGCAAAAATCCTTATTCATTAATACTCCTAGATGAAATAGAGAAAGCTCACAAAGATATTTTAGATATTCTCTTACAGGTTCTTGATGATGGAATCATTACTGATGGTCAAGGTCGTACAATCAATTTCAAAAATTCAATCATTGTTCTCACAAGTAATTTAGGAAGTCAATCAATAAATGATTTATCAGTTAGAAAAGAAGATACAAATGAAATTAAAAAAGTTGTAGATAATGAAATTAAAAAATTTTTCAAGCCTGAGTTTTTAAATCGACTTGATGAAATAGTTATTTTTAATAATTTAGAATTAAATGACTTAAAAGAAATTGCAAAAATCCAACTTCAACATCTAGAAAAAAGACTTAACAAAAAAAACTTAAAATTCAAAATTTCAGATGAGGTAATCAACCAACTTGTCGAAAATAGTTTCGATCATGCTTATGGTGCGAGGCCTTTAAAAAGAATTATTCAAAAACAGATTGAGACAAAAATTTCAAATAATATATTAAATAATCATTACATTAATAAAGACGAGATTAATATTAATATGCTTAATGGAGAGATAAATGTTGATTAAGAATCTAATTTAAAGAATTTTATAAGAATTGAAATTTAAAAACTTTAATCTAAGATTTGAACCAATCAGGAATTTCCTTATAACTTGCTTTATTTGATTTATTTTCTTTTGATTCTGTTTTCCAACAACATGTTCTGCCCTTATCCTTTTCCTGCAAATATTCATTAGCCCATTTCCAAATCAATTTAGAAGTGAACTCCATTCCCACATTATCCATAATTCTCAGATCTAAAGCATCTAAGTCATGTAATTTTTCCCAATAATTCAACAAAGGATCATCTTTATTTACTAAAAAAGTATGATCAAATTGCTCCTTTAGTTTATTTTCTAGGGGCTTTAGACTTGAAAAATCAACAACAAAACCATTTAGGTCTAATTTTTTTGCAGTGAACCAAAAGGTGAATGATCTTGAATATCCATGAACAAATCTGCAGTGGCCTTCATGACGCCATTGCCTATGAGAACAGGGAAAATCCTCGTAGCTTTTACTGCATGAAAATTTCAAAGAATGAATACACATCAATTAACTGTTAGGATAATTTTAATAAAACATATTGAGTAGGATTTAACATAACGAGCATAATGACTTATTCAACTAATTTTTCGATAGAAGATCTACGCTTTGATAATTATGGATTAATCCCTGCAATAGCACAAGATTGGTTAGACGGATCAATCCTTATGCTTGCTTGGATGAATAAAGAATCCTTGAAAATGACGCTTGAAACAAAAAATGTACATTACTGGAGCAGATCAAGATCAGAGATTTGGAGAAAAGGAGCGACAAGCGGCAGTACCCAAATTCTCAAGGGAATTAGATTTGATTGTGACAATGATGCTCTTGTTTTATCTATAGAACAGAATGGCTCAGGAGCATGCCATACAGGTGAAAAAAGTTGTTTTTTCAATGAAATAGATAATATTCTGATTAATAAAAAAGAAAAGAAAACCAATCCTTTTTCCAATATTTGCTCAGAATTATTTAATACTCTTTTGGAAAGATCAATCAATCCTTTAGAAAAAAGTTACACCAATCATTTATTAACAAAAGGTAGTAATACTATCTTAAAAAAAATGGGAGAAGAAACTGCTGAATTTATTATGGCTTGCAAAGATAATGATAAAAATTCAATCTCAAATGAAGCTGCCGATATTATATATCACCTTCAAGTTGCTTTGCTGTATAAGGGGGTCGAATGGAGAGATGTACTAACTATTCTTGAATCAAGAAGAAAAAAACATAAATAATCAAATTAATAAATATTAATTAATTATTAATTAATTATTAATTAATTATTACATGTATAGCTTATTAAGAAAATAACTATAAGTTGAATGTATTAACTAAAGGTGTAAATCGTGAGTTCATTAAGCGATTTTCTTGGAGAAATAGGGCGTCATCAACTTTTGACACCCGATAAAGAACTCACTATGGGAAGAAAAGTCCAAGAAATGGTTGTACTAATTAATAGATGTCAAACTGCGGGAGGCAAAGGTTCTGCCTGTGATTACTCTGAAGACGAAAAAAAGAAAATCAGAATTGGTGAAAAGGCTAAGAATGAGATGATTACAGCAAACCTTAGATTAGTCGTTAATCTTGCCAAAAGATATCAAGGGAAAGGTTTAGAATTATTAGACTTAATTCAGGAAGGGACATTGGGTCTTACACGCGCCGTAGAAAAATACGACCCTTCAAGAGGTCATAGATTCTCCACTTATGCTTACTGGTGGATAAGGCAGGGATTGAATAGAGCACTATCAACGCAAAGTAGAACAATAAGAATTCCTGTAAATATAAATGAAAAGTTAACTAAATTAAGAGCAGCAAAATCAAAACTAATGCAACTTAAAGGTTTTCCTCCTACTAGCATTGAGTTAGCAGACGAAATGAAAATTACTAAGGAGGAAATTGATGAACTTCTTTCTTGTGAATTGCGAAGCATAACAGTTAGTCTTCAAGGCACTGTTAAATCCAAGTCTGATCCATCTGAACTAGTTGATATCCTTCCAAGTGAACAAATACCGCCAATGGAATTAGCTGAATTAGCAGAGAGAACAGATTCTGCTTGGACATTGTTAGATAAAGCTAATCTTACTGAAAAAGAGAGAAAGATTGTAAGCTTGAGATTCGGTTTAGATGGCTCTAATGAATGGAGAACTTTAGCTGAAGTTGCGAGACATATGAGTTGTAGTAGAGAATATTGCAGACAAGTAGTGCAAAGGGCCTTGAGAAAGCTTAGAAAAACAGGAATTCAAAATGGACTTGTAGATAGTATTGGCTAAAATCCGTTAATTATCTAATTTAAAAAGTATGCACACGACCAAGGCAAAAAAAAATGAAAAAATTTATGAGGCAGAAGTTCTAGAAAGTTCATCATTTGATGAAAATATCATTATAAAAATTCTTATAAGGGCTGGCAGGACAATTGCAAAACCGGCTTTAGAAGTTTTAGAAATGGCCATTGACCCATTCACTCCAGCACAAGTAAGAGTTTCATTAATGGCCGCATTGGCTTACTTAATAATGCCTTTTGATCTATTCCCTGACTTTATGCCTTTAGTAGGTTTTAGTGATGATTTCGTTGCGCTTACTGCAGTTTTAAGTATTTGGAGCAAGTATATGACTCCTTCAATAAGAACTAGAGCAGAAAGGAAACTTAATAAATTGTTCCCTTTTGTTTAATGAATAAGCTATCTCAGCAAGAAGAAAAGGAACTACTAGATTTTATTAAATTTTGGTTGAAAACTCATGGATATACTCAGAAAGATCTAGCTGATGAATTAAATATTAAATCTAGTCGAACCTCTGAAATTACTAAAAAAATGAAAGAATTTTATAAAAAAGGAGGTGTTTTTAATATCATAAAAAATCTTATAAAGATAGAACAAAATTGGATAAACAATACTCAAATCAACTCTAAAAAAGGGAACGAATCCTATCCATATAATCAATTAGATATTGACTCTCTAGTAAACCAAATAACAAAAGACAGTCAAAAATAATTTTTATATATTAACTAATAATTTATTTAAACTTACTTATCTCCAAAAAAGAATATTAATAGCATCTTTTTATCCTAATAAATCGTTTTTTATATCATTTGATTCCTTTAATTTAAAAACTACTAGTTAACAATTAAAAATATAATTTATATATTTATCTTCAAATAAAGAAATAAAAAATTATCTTATTTTTTATTAAATAATATTAATTAAAATACCTGTATCCATGGATAAATATCAATTGAAATCCATATACCTTCTCTCCAATAGATATCTTTCTCAATTAATTCTCTTAGTTGATTTTTGTCATTAGCATTAAAAATACCAAATAAATATTTTGTACATTTAGTAGGTCCTAAAGTAATTAAAATGTTTCTATCTTTTAAAATTTTAAGTCTATTAAGATGTTGTTCACGAAACGGTTCCCTTTTATTAATTGCATCCTCACAGTACTTACCAAAAACTATAAATTTTTCCATTATTTAAAGATAACTAATTTAATAATTACATATTTAATAATTGCACAAAATCCCCACTAATTGCTATCTTAATTAAGAAGAACTTTGTATTAATTTATTATGCTCACAGGTAGCGATCTTCTAGCTAAAGTTAAAGAACTTGGTGATGTTAGCAAGTCAGATCTTGTTCGTGCATGTGGATATGTTTCCACAAAAAAAAATGGAACAGAACGTTTAAATTTTACCGCGTTTTATGAAGCGCTTCTCGAAGCAAAAGGTATTAACCTTGGTGATACTGGAGTTGCAGGAATCGGGAAAGGTGGTAGAAAATTAAGTTATATTGCCACAGTTCAAGGCAATGGAAATCTTTTAATTGGGAAAGCGTATACCGCACTCCTAGACTTAAAAGCAGGAGATGAGTTTGAAATTAAGCTAGGAAGAAAACAAATAAGATTATTACCCACAAAATAATCAGAATAAGTAAAAATAACTGGCTAAGATTTAAATAAATTAAAAATCCATCTTATTTTTTTAATCAAATAATTTTATAAATTTATTTTCTTAAAATAGTTTATTGATCAGCAGCTTTTCGCATTTCTGAACAGAAGTTCCCAATTCTATTTACAACTTCTATTTCATTACTATCAGAAATTCTTTTAACAAATGCGCTACCAATAATTACTCCATCTGCGCCCCATCCGCGAACTCTCGTAACATGTTCAGGGGAAGATATTCCAAAGCCCACCGCGACTGGATTAATACTGACTTCTTTTAATTTAGAGATAAGACTTTCTACTCTATTTTCCATTTTAATTCTCTCTCCTGTTACTCCTGTTACGCTTACAAGATAAGTAAATCCTTTTGTTTTATTAGATATAATTTTCATTCTTTCAAAAGGAGTAGTAGGTGCGACCAATAATATTAGGTCTATAAAATAAGAACTAATAATTTTCGAAAATTTAGATGCTTCTTCAAGGGGGAGATCAGGGATTATCAATCCTGCGACACCGGCTTTTGATGCCAACTCGCAAAACTTATCGAGTCCAAAATTTAAGATAGGATTAAAGTAACTAAAAAGTATAACTGGAATATTTATCTTATCTTTAAGAGACTCTAATAACTGAATAACTTTTAGGGTAGTAGTTCCTGACTTTAAAGCTTTAGATGCTGAAAATTGAATAATCGGTCCATCCGCAAGAGGATCACTATACGGTATCCCTAATTCAATAAGATCAGCACCCTTTTCTTGCAACTTTAATAAAATCTCTGATGTTTTTTTAATATTTGGATCACCTGCCATTATAAAAGGCATCAAAGCTAATCTTTTACTTTTCTTTAATTCCAAAAACTTCTCATTTATTTTTGAAAAAGATTCATTTTTAATAATTTGCGGTTTCATATTTTTTTTCATGAATTTCTGAGATTTTTTTGTTTGATTATTGTTAAGGAATTTACGTATTTTTTTCTAAATCTTCCATTAATTTTTCCTGGTCTTCTTTTGATAACGAGTTGAATTTGATTTCTAGTTTATCATTTACAATTTTTTCATATTCTTTTCTGTAACGTTTTCTTTGTTCCATAAAAGTCATTTTCCCATTTAAAACTCTAAAAATATAAGATGAAACCCAAGTGATTACAATCACAATCAAGAAAAAGTTTGAGATGGTACCAGCTGTAAAGTTATCTATACCAAATTGAGGCAATAACTTGTAACTTAATATTCCTAACAAAGATATTAAAAAGCCTATTTGTACAACTTTACCTTTAGTCAATTATTTATCCTTTAGTATTTCCTCTTAATCTAAGATTTAGAAATGGAGAAAATAAAATTAAACCTGGAAAAAAAAGAAAAACTAATCCATAGACTCCTAATCTCTCAAATTTGCCCATAATATTCCATCTATTATTCATCCAATAAAAAAGTATTAACGGGATAACAAATAAATAAGTGAGAAGAATACTAAAGTAAGCAACTAAAGTAGCAACTGAATTATTAAAAATACTTTCCATTTTAATTTCTTGTTTCTTAGCTTGAAGATAACAATTATACAAAGTTATCGTTAGTACTAAAAAATAAATTGTTTAATTATGGGAGTGGGGGGACTTGAACCCCCACGAGCTAAAGCGCTCGACGGATTTTAAGTCCGGCGCGTCTACCAATTCCGCCACACTCCCAAGGCTTTTCAGCTTTTTTTATTGTAACTTTTATTGCAAACTTGCACAAAAATTGATGTAAAAAGTGATGATTTTGAGATCTGTAGACTCATTGGATTACGGTATTTAAAAGTCTGCTAACTTTTACTTGTAAATTAATTATTTGCTGATAGTTTATCCATAAATATATTTTTTTACATGACATCGATCATTAGAACTAAAAAAGGAGCTTGGTTTTTAGGAGTCTGTAAAGGTCTCGAGAAATCGAATAGAGGTAATGCCTTATTCTGGCGTTTAGTTTTTTTTGTAGGAGCCTTTTTCACTTTAGGGATACCAATTTTGATATATCTTGGTCTAGCAGTAATCTTTCCAATAGAAAAAGCAGATTGAATATTTAGTAAATTTTTAAAAATATAATTCCACAATAAAATTAATCTCTGCAGATATTTTGTGAACTTTAGTAAACATGGACAAATAAGAAAGGGAGTAACCTCCCAACTAACCACTTCCACTAATTAATCAAATCTCGTTAGGATTTTAAGCCCTGCAGACCTCCAAATTCTGCCACAATCCCAAAAGAAATTTAAAACTTTAATAATGGCTGAAAATAACACTTTTAAACAATAATAATTGGGGGATTTACACTTTTTTAATTGTTAAATTGGATTAAATTATTGATTAACTATCCCTTCAACTTGCCAGTTTAAAGTTTCACCTCCATGAAAAGGTTTTATTTGTCCAACAACCTTATTTTTATCAATTACTTCAATAAATTCTGGAATTTCATTTGGCTTAGATAATAATCTTATTTTTTCTTGATTAATAGGCAAATTATAAAAATTAGGGCCATTCAAGCTAGCAAATTTTTCGAATTTATCTAGTGCATTTTCCTCATCAAATACTTGTAAGTAGCTTTCTATAGCAACTGGAGAATTAAAAATACCTGCACAACCGCAAAAAGCTTTCCACTGCCTTAGATGGGGGGCGGAATCTGTACCTAAGAAAAAACATTCTTTCCCACTAGTAGCAGCTTTCCTTAAAGCAATTCTATTATTTTCTCTTTTAGCGACTGGTAGACAGTAAAAGTCACTATTTAAACCTCCAAAGAACATGGCATTCCTATTTATGTGTAAATGATGTGGTGTAATAGTAGCTCCTAAATTATTCTCTTGAACAAAAGAAACAGCATGAGAGGTAGTTATGTGCTCTAAAACGATCTTTAATTTTGGAAATCTTTGTATTAAAGGTGAAAGTTCTCTATCTATAAAAACCTCTTCCCTATCAAATATATCAACTTCGGAATCAGTAACTTCTCCATGAATTAAAAGAGGCATACCCAACTCTTGCATTGATTCAAATATCTCAAAAAGATTTTCTATTTTCTTAACTCCATGACTAGCATTTGTTGTTGCATTAGCAGGATATAATTTTGCTGCGAAAAAGACATTATTTTTAAAACCATTTATCAATTCTCCTTTATCAGTCTCATCAGTAAGATACATTGTCATTAATGGTTCAAAGTTAGAACCTTTAGGTAGAGCTTCAGCAATAAATTTTTTATATAAAATAGCCTTATCAATTGTTGTTACTGGGTTTTTAGTATTTGGCATAACGATAGCTCTACCAAAATGAGCAGATGTGAAATGTATAATATTTTTTAATACAAAGCCCTCTCTTAAATGTAAATGCCAATCGTCGGGTTTTAATATGGTTAAAGTCTTCAAAATTTTAACTATTTAATTAATTTTAACAGCAAATAAAATTTGACAATAAATTATTGATATTCGAGGATAGAAGTTATTCAGTTATTGAAAATCTAATCATCTAAACAAAGACTTAAATATGAGAGATTTTTTATTTCCAATAATAGAGATATTAATAGGAATAATTTTACTTTTTGGTGGAGGAGAATTCTTTGTTAGAGGGGCCATAAATCTATCTTTGATTCTAGGTATACCTCAAATAGTAATTGGACTAACAGTTGTTTCACTCGGTACAAGCTCTCCTGAATTATTAGTAAGTTTAAATTCAGTTTTTAAAGGGAGTGATTCGCTTGCGGCCAGTAATGTAATAGGGAGCAATATTTTTAATATTCTTGTTGTTTTAGGCATAAGCTCATTAATAACACCTCTCAAGGTAAGAAGTAGGATAGTCAGAAGAGATGTTCCTCTATTAATGGCCATTTCTTGTGCAGTTTGGGCAATGTCATCAACTGGTTTATTAACATTTCAAGCAGGGATCTTTCTAATATTTTGTCTCATCCTAAATACAATATGGGAAATTAATACTATAAATGAGAAAGAAGAGGATACAAAAAATGCTGAACCAGAGATAGATGAATTTAATGATAATAATAAAGGTCAGCTAAACATTCTACTAAATTTGATATTAGGCATATTTCTTTTAAGCTTTGGTTCAAATATTTTAGTAAATGGTTCCCAAACGCTTGCAACTCTTTTTGGTGTTAATGAAATTGTCATCGGTTTAACTATTGTTGCCACTGGAACATCTCTACCAGAATTAGTAACTTCAATAATTGCCGCGTTTAAAGGTAAAACTGATCTTGCAATTGGGAATGTAATAGGAAGCAATTTATTAAATCAACTCCTAATACTTGGAAGCTGTAGCATTTTTTCAGGAATTAAAGGCTTATCAATTGAGCCAAGCCTAATAAAAGTTGACTTACCTTTTATGCTTTTGACAACATTTGCTTGCTTACCAACTTTTTGGAGCAAAGGGAAAATATCCAGAATTGAGGGATTTATTTTGCTGAATCTTTATATTTTTTACATTCTCGATAAGATACTCTTTTTGAATGGATTTAATTATCTTTTTGAATTAAGAATTGGATTATTTATATATTTCTCACTACTTATTATTTCTCTCTTTGCTCAAGAAAAGTTAAAAATTCCAAGTCATAATTAACTAGCTATACATAGTCACAAATTCTTCTGAAATAGTTGGATGTAAAGCCATAGTAATATCAAATTCTTTTTTTGTTATGCCTGCGTTTAATGAAATTGATACCATTTGAATAATTTCAGAAGATGTCTCCCCAAACATGTGACATCCGAGAACTTTGTCCGTAATCTTATTCACTACAATTTTTAACATACATTTTGATTTATTCTCCTTAAAAGTATTTGACATAGGAGTAAATTTACATTTGAAAATTTCTATATTTTCCTTAGAGTAAATCTCTTTTGCTTTTTGCTCGCTTAAGCCAACCGTTGAAATTTCTGGGATAGTAAAAACTGCCTTTGGGACATATTCATAATTTACTTTTCTTTTTTTACTATTAAAAAAATTATCCGAAAAAACTCTTCCTTGTTCTATTGCTACTGGGGTTAGGTTTGGTTTATTTATGATATCGCCAACTGCAAAAATATTAGGATTGCTTGTTTGATTAAATTCATCAACATCTAAATATGGGCCATCCATCTTTAGTTTTAAAAAATCTAAATTTAAAGGGTCAAGATTGGGTACTCTACCCGTAGCAATAAGTATATTATTAGTCTGGATCTTATTACCTGATTCCAAGGTGGCCTCTAATTTCCCATTAATACTTTCGATAGACTTTAATTGGTTTTTGGTTATTAAATTTATTCCAGCAAGAGCTGTCGCTTCTTCTAAGCAAGAAGATAAGTCCTCATCAAAACCATTAAGTAATTTTTCTCCTCTAATTAATTGAGTTACCTCAGTACCTAAATTCCTGAAAATTGAAGCAAATTCACAGGCAATATATCCGCCGCCAACTATTAATATTGATTTAGGGAAAATATCTAATTCAAAAATATCATCGCTTGTCCACGCCAAATCTTTTCCAGGAATATCTAATTTCTTCGGTTTACCTCCAACTGAAATAAGAATTTTTTCTGAACTTATTTTTTTTATGATTTTATTTGTCTTTGGACAAATTATTTCTAATTCATTTTGAGATTTAAATCTCCCTAATCCCTCAAAAATACTGATATTAAATTTATCCAAAGAATTTTTATGTAAACCACTTAATCTTGAAACTTCCTCTCTTACATTCTTTAATAGAATGTCGGATTGAAAACTAATCCCTTCGCTTTTTAATCCATATCCTTCAGAAGAAATCATGTTTTTTTTATTTATAGCTGCATAAACCAACAACTTTTTAGGAACACATCCTCTTATTACACAGGTGCCCCCGACTTTATTTACTTCTATAATTGCAACTTTTGCTCCATAACTTGCAGCACGTTTAGCAGCTGCTAATCCCCCTGATCCAGCGCCAATAACAATTAGATCAAATTGTAATTCCAAGACTTTTTTTAATCAACTATTATAACGTAAGTCTATAACTTAAATTGAAGGAATGAATGAGATTTTGACATGGCAAGATTTAAGTCAATTCGAAATTGAAGATCTCGATAGAGTTAATGGTACAAATAATTCCTATTCAAATTTAAGATTATTTGGTTTTTCGGAAAAGGATATCTTGGTTACCCTTTATAGAGATAGGCATTCATGGTGTCCTTATTGTCAGAAAGTGTGGTTGTGGCTCGAATTTAAAAGAATTCCTTATAGAGTCAAAAAAATAAATATGTTTTGTTATGGTCAAAAAGAAAGTTGGTTTCTTGATAAAGTAAGCTCAGGCATTTTACCTGCCATTGAATTTAAAGGACAAGTAATAACTGAAAGCGATAACATTATTGCTTTCTTAGAAAATGAATTCGGAGCACTAGGATCTTTTATTACATCAGGCAACCTTAGAGAAACGCGATTATTAGAGAGAGAAATTTTCAGATCTTGGTGTAATTGGCTTTGCCGAGAAAGTTTCAATTTTATTGACAACTCTTTTAAAAAAACAAGATTTAAAGATTCTATTTCTAAATTTAATGAAACCTTGAAGAGGTCAAAATCAGGATTTATTGATCCATCATTATCTAATTCAGGTGAGATAGAACCTGGTATTGGAGATATAATTTTTATTCCTTATATGGAAAGAATGAATGCATCTTTGATTTATTACAAAGGATTTAATTTAAGATCTAATTACAGATATGTTGATAATTGGCTTACCCTTTTTGAAGGGAAAAGCACTTACAGAGGAACCCAAGGAGATTTTCATACGCACTCGCATGATTTACCACCGCAAATGGGTGGATGTTATAAAGAAAGGAATGAAGAACAGATCGCTTACTCCAAGTTAATAGATAGTGGAGAAGGTCTTGGTAATTTTGAACTGAATAAAAATTATGATTCAAAATTTTACGCTAAAATTGCCCTAAAAAGAGTAATAAAACATAAAAATAATTTAATTAAATCAAACCAATATGATAAAGAATTCTTTGATGAATCATTAAGATCGGCCCTTACTCATATGATTACAGGTGAAGTGAGAGTTCCTAAAACTATTGGAAGTAAATCTTTAAATTATTTAAAAAATAGAATTTCTGTCCCAAGAGATATGCCAGTTATTTCTGCAAGGTTATTTAGGCAATCTTTAAATAAAATAGAATCACTTTGTAAAAATAAAATAGTAGATAGGCTACCTATTAAGCATCGATATGATCAAGATCCTACAAAATTCATATTGAATTAAAGATCATAAATTTTTTCTAGAATCAATTTGAAGTAAATCCTTTATTTTTTGTACTTGACTTGCAACACTAGGATCACTAGATAATTTTTTTTCCACTTGCTCAATAGCATACATAACTGTTGTGTGGTCCTTACCGCCAAATTCATCTCCAATTTTTGGAAGGCTTAGATCAGTTCCTTGCCTCATCAGATACATGCCTATTTGCCTTGCCTGACTAACTGGCTTTCTTCTACTTGAACTAACTAATTCTTCAGCCGAAACTTCAAAGAAATCTGAGACTTTTTTAATTACCTGCTTAGGAGTTACAACTACTCCAACGCTATTCGGGTCAAGCATTGGAGCAATTGATTGAACTGTCATTGGTAATCCTGTTATTGAAGCAAATGCTACTGCTCTTGTAAAAGCCCCCTCTAATTCTCTTATATTTGAGGAGAATCTCCCTGCAATAAATTGAACCAAATCTCTTGGAAGATTCATACTTTCTTGTTCAGCTTTTTTTTGCAGAATTGCCATTCTTGTTTCTATATCAGGAGGTTGAATATCTGCTATTAATCCCATTGAAAACCTAGAGATTAGTCTTTCTTGTAATTTTGGTATTTGATTAGGAGGCCTATCACTAGCAATGACAATTTGTTTACCTGCTTCATATAAAGCATTGAAAGTATTAAAAAATTCTTCTTGTGTGTATTCCTTACCCTCCAAGAATTGAATATCGTCAATTAAGAGTAGATCTACTGATCTATATTTCATTTTAAAGGCATGCATTCCATCTTTTCTAATAGATTGAATTAAATCACTGCTAAAAGTTTCAGTGGAAACATATAAGACTTTTGCTTCTGGATCAATTTCTACTCGATAATGACCAATAGCTTGCATTAAGTGAGTCTTGCCAAGACCAACACCACCACAAATAAATAAGGGGTTAAATTCTCTTCCTGGAGATTCTGCAACTGCTAAAGCTGCCGCATGTGCCATTCTACTATTAGGTCCTACAACAAATCTTTTAAAGACATAACGCGTATTTAAAGAAAGAGATTTCTTTGTTCCATTAATTAAATTATTACTCTGACTTATAGAAAAATTTTTAGTCTGAGAACTAATACTTGGTTGGCTAACAAAATCAGAATTTTTCGAATTATTATTATTTATATTCGCTTCAGACTTGAAAATTACTTTTACATTATGTCCACAAATTTCTTCTGCAGCTTTTTCAATAGTTTCACTGTAATTTTTTCTAAGCCAATCACTTGTAAAGTTATTTGGAGTAATTAAAGTTAAAAAGCCATTTGTAAAACAACTAAATTTAGCTGGCCTTATCCAAGTTTCGAAGGAAGGCTTACTTAAATTCTTTTGAAGTAATCGTTGAACTTCTGCCCAAATAGGATTGGTTGCTTGCACTAAAATTATTAAATAGATTTTTAATCTAGTTGGGATTTATTAATTGGTCATTCTCAAATCACAAGATCACGATAAATTTAAAATTTTTTAACAATGCATATAATGAATTTCAGAAATATGTATTCTATTCATTTACTGTCTAAACCTTATAATTAAAAAAACTTTAATATTTTTATTGAAAAAAGCACTGCTAATTGTGATGGCTAAGTGGCATGCATATGGTCGTTGTAAAACTAGACTATCAAAAGACATAGGTAAAATTTGTTCTGCAAAAGTGCAAAAAAAAATGACAGAGCATACAGTTAAAGTTGCTAAATCCCTCGAAAGCAAGGGTTTAATTGATGTATCCTTAGCTATATCTGGACTTGGATTCCAAAAGAGTAAAAGATGGTCTAGTGAGTTAGGAATTAAAAACTTTAATTTACAAGGTAAAGGGTGTTTAGGAGAAAAGATGAGAAGGCAAATTCTCATAAGTAAAAAATTTGACTTAACAAAAACACGAAATATTATTTTTATAGGGACTGATCTTCCAGATTTTTGTCATATGGATTTAC
The DNA here is from genome assembly GCA_003212375.1 of Prochlorococcus sp. AG-442-N17. Taxonomy (GTDB): domain Bacteria; phylum Cyanobacteriota; class Cyanobacteriia; order PCC-6307; family Cyanobiaceae; genus Prochlorococcus_A. The sequence goes on from QCPY01000001.1 coordinate 219,513, forward strand.
TAAACACCCTTTCAAAACTTAAAAAAAATGATCTTATAATAGGCCCATCAAATGACGGCGGGTATTGGCTAATTGCCTTTTCAAAAAGATTATTATCTACTGATCTATATTTTCCTTTTGTAAATATTAAATGGAGTAGCGAAGATGTACTTAAACAAACTATCGAAAACTCTAATTCAATGAATTTAAAATTTGACTTTCTTCATAAAAAAATTGATATTGATACGATAGTAGATATAGAAAAAAGAGAATAATTAAGTTGCCTAAAATCTCAATTATTATTCCCACTTATAATGAATCTCAACATTTATCATTACTTCTTTCAGATTTATCCAGCTTCAATGAGGATATAGAAATAATAGTAGTGGATTGTAATAGTGAAGACAAAACTAGAGATATAGCGAATATATATAAAGCAAATCTATATAAGTCAAAAAAGAAAAGTAGAGGTCTGCAATTAAATATTGGAGCCAAAAAAGCTAAGGGGGAATGGTTTATTTTCTTACATGCAGATTCTAGGTTTGGTCAAGATTGGTTAAAAAAAGTGAAGGCAGAAATTAAATATAATGAAAATCTTATTTATTTTTTTAGATTCAAAGTTTACAACAATAAAATCATTTATAGATTTCTTGAAATCTTTGTTAACTTTAGAAGTTTTATTTTTAAAGAGCCATATGGAGATCAAGGACTTATTATTAATAGAAAAACATATTTCAAAAATAAAGGCTATAAAAAAATGCCTTTGATGGAAGATTTAGATTTTATAAAAAGATTAAAGAATAATGTACAGCTTAAAATGTTAAATATTCCGATTTATACAAGTAGTAGGAAGTGGGAAAAAACAAATATTATTTTTCAAGCATTAAAAAATTGGAATCTCAGAAAAAGGTGGTTACGAGGGGAATCAATAGAATCTTTATACGTTGACTATTATAAAAATTAAATTAATTTGCATACCAAAAAGCACATTTTGAACCTTTTGGTTCTAACACCCAACCTTGTCTTTTATAAAACGAGACTACCTCAGCATCAGCAAATAGAGTAACCTTTGATATCCCCATTTTTTTTAGTTCTTTCAGAATATATTTCATCAATTCTTTACCTAAACCTAGTCCTTGATAAACAGGATTAATAGCAACATCCCATATAGTTGCTTCAATTACACCGTCCCCAGTACATCTTGCGAAGCCTACAAGTCTAGGAAACTTTTCATCATAACGCCATAAACCTACTACTAAGATACTAAATTCTAAAGCCCTTTTTACTCTCCTGATTGGTCTCCTACTCCATCCGACAGTCTGCAAAAGTTGATCTAACTCTATGAGATCAAACTCCTTAAATTTACTACAAACAAAAATCTCTTCTTTATCCTTAAGAGTAAATTCAAAAGAATTCAATCCATAATATTTAACAAGCTCGTCTTGTGAGAGTGTATTTGTTTTCTTAATTGATGATCCCTTGTTCCTAAAAATCATTAAAAGTTAGCGAATCCTTTTTCTTGAAGCTCAGAGAGCTGGAAATATAAACCCTTTTTGAGTCTAAGCTCTCTATGATTTCCTTCTTCAATTAAAGCTCCTCCTTTTAAGACTAATATCTTATCAGATTTTTCAATAGTAGCTAATCTATGGGCTATCACTAATGCTGTTCTCTTGTTCAAAATTCTTTCAAGATCTCTTTGCAAAGTAGCTTCTGTAGAGGGGTCCATAAATGCAGTAGCTTCATCCATTATCAAAATAATTGGATTTCTTATAGCTACTCTTGCTACTGAAAGAAGTTGTCTTTCTCCTGATGAAAGATTACCCCCTCTCTCTCTAAGGTAAGTATTTAAGCCATTAGGCAACTTTTTCAATAAAGTATCTAAACCTAACTCTTTACAGATATTTTCTAAATCTTTATTATTAATATCTTTGTTTAATTTTAAGTTATCGGCAACATCACCACTAAAAATAAATGTATCTTGAAGAACTACGCCAAGCATATTTCGAAGTCTTGTTATTGGGATATCTTTAATGTTCACATCATCTATTAAAATTTGGCCGTCTTGAGGCTCATATAGTCTGCAAAGTAACCTTATGATTGTTGATTTACCAGAACCAGTTGGACCAACAAAAGCTACATTTTCACCTGGATTAATTAAAAATGATAAATCTTTTATTACATGTTCTCCTTCTTTATAGTAAAAATTGACATTACGAAATTCAATCTTTCCTTTAAATTTATAATTCTTGCTTAAAGTGCCTCCTGAGATTTTTTGAGTAGAAAAAGAGTCTTTAATCTCAATTTCTTCATCTAACAATTCATTTATTCTCTGTACAGCTGTAAGTCCGCCTTGAATCTGTGTAAATCTCTCTGCTAATTGCCTCAAAGGCTCGAAAAGTCTTTGGGAGTAAAGAATAAAAGTTGTTAATGTTCCTAAACCAATGTTACCCGAAGTTACTAGATAGCCTCCTACTGCTAATACCAAAGAAACTGCAGCAAGAGATATCCATTCTATAAAAGCAGAAATGCTACTATCGTAAAAAATGGTTCCATTAACTGCTTTCTGATACGCAATACCTGTATTAGAAAATTTCTTACTATTAAAAAATTCTCTCCTAAACATCTGAACCACTTCTAATCCTTGAAGATTTTCTTGGAAGTCAGAGTTTAGTTGAGATAACTCCTCTCTTACTTGATAATTTGCTTTTCTGTAGCGTTTTTGAAGCCAAATAATAAAATATGAAACAGGAATCTGAGTAAGAAGAAGTAAAATCGCAAGCCCTTTATCTATTGAAAGCATTGTTAATGAAATAACTATAAGACTTACAAAATCAGCAATAACTCCAACCGCACCACTTCCAAAAACCTCAGCCAAGGCATCTACATCATTAGTAAGTCTTGTAAGCAATTTACCAACAGGCATTTTATCGTGATACTTCAAAGAAAGAGAAATAGAATGTGCGAAAAGCTCTCTTCTAATCCTTGCGGTTAATTTCTGTCCTACCGATTGGATATTATATGATTGGTATCCTTGTAAAAATAATCTAAATAAAACAGTTATGAACAAGGTAATAATTATTAAATTTATAGATTGCCCAAAGAAAGTTTTGCTTAACCAAACATCTGTGCTTTCATTTTTTAAGATTGTTATCGCCTGACCAACTAATAATGGTTGAATCGCTCCTGCGAAAGAAACAGGTAATAAGATTATTAAAATAAGATAAATTGTTTTTTTATCTTGAGTTAAATATCTACCTAACTTTTTAATTCTATTAATATCATTTAAAAACATTTATTTAAACATTCTTAGTATCTTTAAAAGATTCTATTGATAAAATTACATCTCGGAGAGGATTACTATCCAATCTCATAGCAAGAGGATTAGCAATTAACCTTGCAGTTGAATAAAAAAGATCGTCAATTTTACTTAAACCGTTTTCTTTAAGAGTTTTGCCTGTTGCGACTAAATCAACTATTGCTTCAGCCATTCCCGTAATTGGGCCAAGCTCGACTGAGCCTGTTAAATGTACAATCTCAACTGGTATATTTAGGTCATCAAAATAGGCTCTTGCCGTTTTTATAAATTTACTTGCTACTTTACAATTAGCTGGAAGATCAGTAGGTTTTGAATAATTACTATTTTTTTTTACTGCAAGGGACATATGGCATCCCCCAAACTCTAGATCAAGTAATTTAGCTACTTTTAATTCAGATTCCCGTAATACGTCATATCCTACTATTCCTAAATCAGCTTGTCCGTAACTTACATAAACTGGAACGTCACCATTTCTTACTAATAAGGCTTTTGCTCTTTTACATTTTGATTCAATAGTTAATGATCTATTTTTCTGTAGTAATGCATCAGAGAAGTTCAATCCAGCTTTTTTTAAAATTGAAATTGAATCTTCTAACAGAGCTCCTTTAGGTAAAGCTATAGTAATCATAAATCAATTTTTTACAATTTTTTAATTCTAAGGTAACAATGGAATTTAATAAAGGACAAAAAATAATTGGTATTAGAGTCCTACGTGATAATGTCATTTGGTTATGGAAAAATAGTAATTCAGCAGTTGTTATTGATCCTGCTCTTTCTCAACCTGTAGTCGAATACTTAAAAGCCAATAATCTTAACTTAGAGGCTATTTTACAAACACATCATCACTCAGATCATATTGGAGGGACAAAAGAACTTATAAAAGAATGGCCAAATGTAAAAGTAATAGCCTCAGTAAAAGAAAAAGATCGGATACCTTTTCAAAATCTATCTGTAAGGGATGGAGACAAAATAAGATTATTAGATAATGAAGTTCAAATAATCGAAGTGATGGGACATACAAAATCGCATATAGCTTTCTATTTTAATAATAATTTTCCCGTTCTTTTTATAGGTGATACATTATTTTCAGCTGGATGTGGAAGAGTTTTTGAAGGGACTTACAAGCAAATGTATAATTCACTTAGAAAAATCAAATTATTACCAAAAAATACTTTAATTTACTGTGCTCATGAATATACGAAGTCTAATCTTTTGTGGGCAATAGATCTTGAACCGGAAAACCAAAATATAAAAAATAAACTCAAAGAAGTTGAAAAAAAACTTTCTCTTAATGAATTGACAATTCCATTCTTACTAGATGAAGAAATGAAAATAAACCTTTTCTTAAGAGCGAAAAATTTAAAAGAATTTACTTTTTTAAGAGCAAATAAAGATTCATGGGTTTAAATTTATAGAAATAACCTTCATCAAATGTCCTCAAAAAAAGTAATTAAGACATCTAATGCCCCAGACCCAGTTGGTCCTTATAACCAAGCTATCAAAGCAGGAAATTTTATTTATTGTTCTGGTCAAATTGCTATTGATCCAGTATCAAATAAAATAAATTGCCTAGGTAATATCGAGAAGGAAACCACTCAAGTTTTAAAAAATCTTTTAGCTGTTCTTAATGCTGGAGGAGCGAAAGCAGAGGATGTTATTAAAACAACTATTTATTTAACTGACCTAAAAAATTTTCAAACTGTTAATGCAATTTATAGTGATTTTTTTAAGGTAGAGAATCCCCCCGCAAGAGCATGTGTTGAAGTTTCTTCTTTACCTAAAGGCGTTTTAATTGAAATAGATTGCGTAGCATATTTAGATTAATTTCTAATTATTTAGAAATTTTAAATATGAGCCAATTGTGCACCATATTTGTTTAGATTACTAATTAATAATTCTTCTATGATCTATGACAGCAGCAAAGCTAAATATAGACGAACTAGAAGCAGGTTACCCTTTATTCTGTAAAGCTCTAAGGTTATTAATTTTAAAAGGTAACTCAGTTAAAGTTATACAAAAGACCGTATGCTGGGGGCATCTGGAAACTTTAAATAGATGCCTCCCTGGAAGATATAAATCTCCTACTTATTTAATGGCTCTAATCAAAAGAGATATTGCAAAGCCTAATAATTATTGAAAGGATTAATTTTCTGAATAATATTTATCTATATCCTTTGAAAAATCGTTTTCCTTACTAGATATTTCTTTACCTTGTAAAAATATTGAAAGACTAACAAAATTCTTACCAAAACTAATATTTGGATAGATACCCTTTTCTTTACATAATTTCTCAATTTTCTCCATAAAGTTACTTATTTTTGAGTATTCCTCGAATTCAAATCTTTTTTCAATCCTTAAAGGTGATTCTCTTTTATTCCACATTAAATTCATTCTTCAGGATTAATTACACTATAAAGTCAACAAAGTTTCTCAATAAGATTTTTAGTTGTATTATTTAATCATTCTCCCAATAATCAATAATACCGCCAATAGTTAAATCGGTTTGAACTTCTGGATTAGGGCAAGCAAATCTAGCGGCAGAGCCACTAGAAGTAAAAACCCAATTTCCTTCTCTTGCTCCTACAGGATCCACTGCAACTAATTTCTTCCCCTTATTATTTTCCAAAATTCTTAAATTCATATGACCTAAGCCAGCGACTCTTTGAGTACATACCATTCTTCCTAAAACTTTCATTATTTCCACAATTTCTATCCTCCTAGTTTTTTGAGCTATCAGGATCCCAATGATCAATAATTCCAACTATCGTTAAATCGCTTGGATAAGATTTGCTTCCAGCAGCTTCTCTAGCAGCAGAACTTCCAACGCAAATAACCCAATCTCCTGGTTTACAACCAACAGCATCTACAGCGACCTTATTTGAAGAACCATCCAAAACAACCTGAAGATGTTTATGTTCAAAACCAGGGATCCTATTGGTTGATACAAGTGGTTTTACAACCTTACAAATTAACATAACTAGTGAGCCTCCTCTGTTTTTTTATCTAAAGACATTCCAATAATTTGGGCGGAATGAATGTTGTCCCTATCTCTAATAGTAGAGCAAGTGTGTAACAACCCTTGATCAACTAAATTTTTATATCTAATTGATATCGCATTATTAACTCTTTCACAATCATTTATTGCCCTCTCTTTTGCGCCGGGAACTTTCCCAGAGTAATCAAATCTTATTACTACTGGAATAGGTAGATCTTGAGAAACATTTAATCCAGTAAAAATCTTCACTCCTACATCTAAATCTGGAGCCCCTTCTTCGACTGTATCTAGATGAGCAAAATAAGTTAAATTTCTGAGATGTACTTCCTTAAAACCTATACCTACTCCAATAAACCTCTCTGCATGTCCAATATCTTTATAAGAACCATGATGAAAACTCTTAACATAATCAATTTGAGAAATATTATTGACAATTAATTTATACGTAAATTTTTCCAGTCCACTGAGTTTATCTTTTGAAGATTGCTTAGAAATTATCTGGCAAATTTCTCTTTCTGCATCCTCTCTTGAGAAATTTATTGTTGAATTATAAATTTCTAATGTAGAAATAGTTTTTTCTAAATCTATACCGCCATCGCTAGTTGATAAATGTATTTTTAATGAATCAGTGTCTGTATCAAGTCCAATTAACATTAAATCAACAGAAGCTCCGCAGCAAAAGCTATTCTCTACAGCCTCTTTGAAAGCATATAATTTATTTCTACCTTCTGCTGCAGCTAACTCGTCATTACTCCCATGAGCTGCACATCCCTGATGCAAAGGATCCACTGAACTAAAGTGATAAGTTACAACTTTTAAGTACCTGGTATCTTTATGAGCTTCATTAGGAACATTCTCTCTATATCTTTTATGTTCAGTTTTTACCCATCGATTAACGGTATTTTCAATATCAAACAGTGCTCCAGCATGGGATCTTCTTCTTACTGAACTAAAAGGTATTCTCATTACATAAGCAACTGAATGAGCTAATCTTCCATCTGAACAAGGAGTTATATCAAGTAAATGTATTCCACAATCTAAGAGAAATTTCTCAAAGTCTTCCGCATCCCTACTTCCAGCAGCACCTTCAAGTGGATCATTGTTAAAAAAATTGTCGCTTAGTTTCTCATGCTGTTTGAAAGCACACCATGCATATAAAGCTCTCATATCAAGAGGTTTAACCCAAGATTTATCTAATACATGTAGCGGTAAATCTATTCCCAAATTTTTGCTTGATATTTTCTGTGCCTTATTTATAAAATCTTCGTGATGTTGAATTCGAGCAATTTCCTTGAGAGTTGGAACAATTTCATCAAAATCACTTTTTATTTTGCTTTCATACCTAAATAGATTTTCATTTTGGATTTTATTGGTTAATTTATGAGACTTTCCAGAATTTCGGAAATTATTTGATTCCTTAGTTTGTATATGTATATTTTCAGTAAAAGTTTTCATTGGAGCTGTTGGCCCCAATGTGAAGTTCTTGGCTTTAGCCAGTCCTCTTAAAGGCATTATTTACTTAACCTCTTGCACCACCTGAAAAGGTAACAAGTTGTCCTTCACGAGTATTTCCACTAGATCCAGTTATCAAGAAATCTGGTTTTTCTGTTTCCTCATTTCTTTTAACTTCCATAGGGGGCATTGCGCTCATAAATCCTGCTCTTGATGGATTACGCTTTCTAGAAGAAGCTCCCTCTGTACCTGTTACCTTATCGCCGCGATCCCAATCATCACCTGTTACGTTTCCTACTGATTGTCCTTCACCTGTAATTCTGGATTTGGCTCTTTTCTCAGGTGTTTTTGAAGCACGGTCTGCCTCTTCAATTTCCATTTTTTGTTTATAAGTAATATTTTTATTCGGTTCAAATCTAAATTTTTCAGTACCAGTTACCTTATCAACTGCCATATCAAAAGGCCCTGTTACCTTTGAACCATTTTCATATTCATTACCAGTAACACCTTGCGTATTTTTTTCAGAATATTTGTCTCTTGATGGTGATTTAACAGAGAATTCGTTCCAAGAGTTACCTGCTGACTTTTCCGGATTCGCATAAGCAGTATCATGTGGAGGATTATCACAAGCTTGTGAGAACTGATCTCCTCCAACATAAGGAGTCCCTGTTAGGTTTTTACATGCACCTTTCTTAGCACCTGTCATTACTCCGCCAATTCCTGGTTGTTGTCCTGTAAGTCTGGCATTTGAATTATTTCCCGAATTAACTGTTGATCGGGATTTCATATCTTCAGAAATCTCAGTACTACAATTATCATTTATCTGATCTAAGCCTGCGTATGGTGTTCCTGTTAGCACTTTGCATGAACCTGGTTCATCTCCAGTTACTATTTTTGATCTTCCTGTCATAGTTCCGCTTATTAAATTTGACTTTGAAGAAAGGCTTAAACCTACTTTTCTAGCTTCTGGTTTTGGTTTTGAACCGCAAAACTTCTCATATTGTTGAGATCCTATGTACTCATCACCAGTTACATTCTTGCAACTCCCATGTTCATTGCCTGTCATATGGTCTGATCTCCCTACCCCTGTACCAGTTACATTATTCCCATTAAGAGTGTTGTAACTGCCAACTTTTTCAAATGCTTTACCTTTTGGATTTGGCTCAGAGCCAAGATATTGATCTCCAGTTAACTGATGTCCAGAACCTGATTCATCTCCAGTAACCAGGGTTGATCTACCAGGAAGTGATCCAGATACTTTTAATCCATCAGTTGTAGTGCTATGTTTAACCTTTGAAGGATTTTTTGGAACATCACCACAATACTTCTGTGATTGATTAGCAGATACATATTCAGTTCCTGTAAGGTTTTTACAAGTCCCAGGCTCATCGCCTGTGACCCTATCAGATCTTCCGACTTCATTTCCAGTTACTTTATTACCTGATGTTGTAGAGGTAACAGTAGATCTAAGTGGTTGTTTATAACTTGGTCTATCTTGACAAAACTGGTCGACTACCTCTGATCCCATATATTGAGTACCAGTTACAGTCCTGCATGTACTCGCTTCATTACCTGTAGTTTTTATAGATCTATTAGCTTGTGTTCCAGTAACTATTTGACCTGAATCAGTTTCACTTTTACCAACTTTCCAGCTAGCATCTGCAATATTTTGTTTAGCTCCATTCTTATTTGGACCACATGGTCTACATTTACCATTACCTTTTTTGCCTGTGGCACCAGTTTTACTTCTTAGCTCTCTCACTCTCTGAGAAATCTCTCTACTACTTAAATCTGGGTCTCCCCTTCTAGCTAAAGAAGCTGCACTGGTATTTTGTTTAGTTGCTGATTTACCATGCTTGGATTGAGCTTCTCTTCTCGCCAAAACAATATCTCTACTTGTATTAGTAATAGGCTTTCTCTTTTGATTAATTCTTCTTTTAACGTTTGTTTTTGATGTTTTAATTTCTGTATTATGTGAGTTTTGAACTTCCTGATTTTTGTTTGTGGAGGTTTTAACTGTGTTTACAGGACTTTCTTTTTTAACATCAGTACGAGTTCTATCGGATGAAGTTATTGCTGATTTCCCATGAGTAGACATTGCTTTTCTTCTCTCTATTACTAAGTCTTTACTAGATAAAGTTGTTGAAGAAGACTTTCTACTTACCTGAGTTTTTGTGATATGTTTTGTAACTGGTTTAGTAATATTTTGATTCTTTGAAGAAGACTGAGTACCAGAAATCTGTATATCTTGAGAAGATCGAACTCTATCTTTAGTAGTTGAAGAATAAGCAGCAGCTTTTTTTCCGCTATCACTCATCGCCTTTCTTCTTTCTAATGCAATCTCTCTACTGGTTTTTTTTGACATAATCTTCAAATGTGAAACTCTTTTGAAAAAACTTTCTCCAAAAATATTTTTTGGAGAAAGATATTTACTACATAAAAGTAGATTTAACGTCCTTGGAAAACTACAAAAGCTGTTCCTTGGCTTTGAGTGTAAGCATCGTATCCAATGATTCTTACATGATGATCAGGGTATGCTCTATGACATGCCTCTAATTCACTTACAACCAAGTTAAGGTCTTTTTCCCCAAAGAATGGGAGCTTCCAATAAGACCAATAAGTTTGCATACTTCCACTAGGATGAACATGCTCAATAACAGGACTCCAGCCTTGAGCAATTATGTATGCAATTTGATCGTATATTTCCTCCTGGGTCATCGGTGGTAAGAAACCGAATGTTTCCAGGGTTGCAACTGTTTGATAGTCGCCTACTGTGCTCTGGAAAGGCATAATTAATTTAAATGTGAATGAAATTACTCGTAATAGAACGAGATTTGTAGAAGTTTGAGGAGAAGAATCTCCTCAATTTTGAAATCTGGTTTAACCTTGAACGTCTAGTTTGTCGACGGTATCAAATTCAAACTTAATTTCCTTCCAAGTTTCAAGAGCGATAGCTAATTCAGGACTGTGTTTAGCAGCTTCCATAAGAATGTCTCTACTCTCTTTTTCGATTTCGCGACCAGCATTACGTGCTTTTACGCAAGCTTCTAAAGCAACTCTGTTGGCAGCAGCTCCAGCAGCTGAACCCCATGGATGGCCATGTGTTCCTCCACCAAACTGAAGACAAGAATCATCTCCAAAAATCGCTAGAAGTGCAGGCATATGCCATACGTGAATACCACCTGATGCGACAGCAAATACTCCTGGCATTGAACCCCAATCTTGATCAAAGAAGTTACCTCTTGATCTATCTTCGGGAACAAATGACTCTCTTAAGTTGTCAATGTAACCAAGAGTTGTTTGACGATCACCTTCTAGTTTTCCAACAACAGTTCCAGTATGTAGTTGATCGCCTCCGGAGAGTCTCAAACATTTTGCTAGAACCCTGAAATGGATACCGTGTTTTGGATGTCTATCAATAACAGCATGCATCGCTCTATGAATATGTAGAAGCATGCCATTTTTACGACACCAGTTTGCTAATCCAGTATTTGCAGTAAAACCGCCAGTTATATAATCATGCATGATGATTGGCATATCTAGCTCTTTTGCAAATTCAGCTCTTTCGTAAAGTTCTTCAGGAGTGTTGGCAGTACAGTTTAGGTAGTGACCTTTAACTTCGCCAGTTTCCTGTTGAGCAAGCTTAACTGCTTCTGCAACAAACTCAAATCTTTCTCTCCAACGTTGGAATGGCTGAGAGTTTATATTCTCGTCATCCTTCGTTAAATCGAGACCACCTCTAAGGCACTCATATACAACTCGACCATAGTTTTTACCAGATAATCCTAATTTAGGTTTAATGGTGCAACCAAGTAAAGGTCTTCCATATTTGTTTAAACGATCTCTTTCAACTACGATTCCATTTGGTGGACCACCGCAAGTTTTGATGAAAGCGATTGGGAATCTAATATCTTCTAGACGTAGGTGTCTTAGAGCTTTAAATCCAAAAACGTTTCCTACAAGAGATGTTAATACGTTTGTAATAGAACCTTCTTCGAAAAGATCTAAAGGATATGCAATAAAAGCATAAAAAGCTTCAGGGTCTCCAGGAACGTCTTCGATTCGATAACAACGTCCTTTATAAAATTCTAAATCTGTAAGTAACTCGGACCAAACTGTTGACCAAGTACCTGTTGAAGATTCAGCGGCAACAGCTGCTGCAACTTCTTCTCTGGGAACACCTTCTTGACCTGTACATTTGAAACAGGCTAGTAAATCGGTGTCTAGGGGTACATATTCTGGAGTCCAGTAGGTATCTCTGTACTCCTTTACCCCTGCATCATACTTCTTACTCATAAGGATAAATTTAGGTCTGTGTAGGGAAAATAATTATTGTGCAAAATTTAAAAATTTTGCTTTATTTATTAGTCCTTTTGACCAAGAAATTCACCGTTACCAAGAGCAGGTTCAACTTCTCTATGAGGACGAGCAATAATGTGAGCTGCAACTAAACCGTCACCAACTCTTTCACAAGCATCAGCACCAGCTCTTACAGCTGCGTTAACTGCTCCTGTTTCTCCTCTAACTAATACTGTGACATAACCGCCACCTACGAATTCACGACCAATAAGGCGAACTTCTGCAGCCTTTGTCATTGCGTCTGCTGCTTCGATTGCAGGTACAAGTCCGCGTGTCTCGATCATGCCGAGAGCGATACCCATTGTTTCTGTAGCCATTGTCTACTAATTACTAAATGTGGAATGTTCAATCCGAAGAATGCTTCATTAAGTACTTAGAAGTCAAGCGTTTTCGATAAAATCTCCATTAATGTTTTTTCTATCATTCATAAGTTAAACTTATCACCCTTGGTACTATTGATATGTCAATACTTATGAGAATTAGTTAGTGCATCAAAACATACCCTTGTGTTAAGAAAAAATTTACATTATGTTATTTCCGTACGAGGCAGGCCCTGTCTATTCAGGTGTGGAATGTTCAACCTTTCCTGTCTCTGTATCAATCTTTAAAGTAGGATAATATATCTTTTAAACTCAACCTAAATTTTGAATCTGCCTATACTTACCATTGCAAGTGGAAATCCTAAGAAGGTATCTGAAATATCTGCGATGTTGGATGTTTTATCTTTAAGAGTCAATAAACAGCCAGATTCCTTAAATGTAGAAGAAACAGGTTCAACTTATTTTGATAATGCTTTATTAAAAGCTAAAGCAGCTTCTTTAGCGACGAAAACCTGGACATTAGCTGATGACTCTGGATTAGAGGTGGATTTTTTAGATGGGCGACCAGGTATCTATTCTGCAAGATATGCAAAAACTAATGTTGAGAAAATCAAGAAATTAATTAATGAGCTTAGTGATACGCCTTATAGAAGTGCAAAATTTATTAGTTGCATGGTTTTATGTGATCCTGAAGGCGATCTCGTAAAAGACGCAACTGGTATCTGCTGGGGAGAAATCCTTAGGGAACCAAAATATCCAAATGGAGAATTTGAATCTATTTTTTGGGTAAAAGAAGCTAATTGTGTTTATGGAGAACTCAATCAATCACAATTAAGTAAATTGGGTAGTAGGGGAAAAGCTGCCAGAAACATTGCTCCATTTTTAAAAAAAGAAATTGGTTTGTAAATAAAAGATATTTTAATAATTAGATATTTGTTCAATTGCTCTAATTGCAGCTGCAGCCGCTTCTTCTACATCACCTTCTTTGCCGGCAAGAGTTAATCTCCCAAAAGCCCCTACTGCTTTAACATCAACAACAGTTATATTAGAAGCCTTTTCTGCTTCATTTGCCGCTTTTAAAACATAACCAGCTGGTTCTGTTTCAAGAATAAACATACTCATACCAGATTGAATCATAGATCCACTTCTATTTTGCCTATTTATTAAGACTGCATGATCAGGTGTTATGGCACGGATAACTTCGGTCCAACTTGTCGATGGTTTTGTTCTTTTTCTTACCTCACTTCCAATGGCATCCAAAACGACATCTCCCGAGTGTAAAACAGTACTTTGATCTTTGTGATAAAGAGCTAAGGAGCCAAATGCTCTCTCAACTATCATTTGACCTAATCGGACGTTACTAGCTTTTAAAGCAATATCAGTAACTCTGTGCACAGCCATTCCTGGAGAGACTTCCATCCATAAACATGAATCTCCAGGTATTGGTAAAAAGCCTCTACTTACAGTGCCCATGTAAGCTGCCAATTGAGGTTGTAAAGAATCTAAAAAAACATAAGTTCTTAGTTCAATTTGCTCTACTTGACTTGCTTGTCTAGATACTAGTGATTTTTCTGAGTCAGTTGTTATAAAACAGCTAGCTCCACTGGCCTGAGATTGCACCTCAGATCCAGTAACGAGAGAACTCCCTTTTTTTCGTTCTCCCCTATTTAAGCTAGAAGTTGGTTCCATTCTCGAGACTATAACGGATTATGGTTCTTTTTTTCTATTAAATTTACTTGCATGCTTCGCACGAAACGATAACTTCAAGTAAAAGATAGGAAAATTTATGGGAACTTCTCAAAAAAAAGGGCCAGATTCAACTAGTACTGAAAATGAATTAAGCCCTGATCAGACTCTTGGATTAGTAAGCCTAAGTTTAATGCAAAAATTATCTCAAAAAGACCCATCATTCAGTTGGTTAGTAGATGATAAATCAGATAAAGCAAATCTTAAAAATCTTAGAGAGAGACTAGAGTTAACCGAATTAGCACTCAATACTGGAGCGCCTTTGACAACCTCAGAAATAACCACCTTAATTGGCGCAAAACCAGGCAAATCAAAACTTGAAAGAGGTGGCTTGTTAGCCACAAAAATTGCTAGAAATGTATGGAAGTTATCAAAAATAACTAAGGGAAATTCCTTTTACAGGAATTAAAAATAAATTTTAAAAATTAACTATATCAATCTCATTTAAGTTTTTAAACATTCATATAAGTTTTTTAAATGTGTACATTTTGTAAGAGAACTTATCAATATGCTGCTTAAATTAAAAAGTTTATGCAAGCTTTAAAAATAGGCTCTAAATATTTTATGAGTAAAGTAGAACTTAATAAAGAAGCAGGACCAAGAGAAGTCTTTTGCGGCCTAACTTCAATAGTTTGGTTGCACAGAAGAATGCCAGATGCATTTTTTCTGGTTGTTGGATCAAGAACATGTGCACATTTAATCCAAAGTGCGGCAGGGGTAATGATTTTCGCTGAACCAAGATTTGGGACAGCTATTCTTGAAGAAAAAGATCTTGCAGGTCTTGCCGATGCACACGAAGAACTCGATAGAGTAGTAAATGATCTTATTTGTAGAAGACCTGAAATAAAAACTCTTTTCCTTGTTGGTTCTTGCCCTAGCGAAGTAATTAAACTTGATCTTACAACTGTTGCTGAAAAACTAAACAAACGATTTTTAGGAAAAGTAAGGTTTGTTAACTACTCAGGTAGTGGTATCGAAACTACATTTACACAAGGAGAAGATGGCGCATTAAAAGCTCTTATCCCCTTAATGGAATCAACAAACGATAAGAAATTATTATTAGTTGGTACATTAGCTAATAATGTAGAAGATAGATTTAAAAAGATATTCAATAATATTGGGATAAGTAATGTTGAAAGTTTTCCTCCAAGACAATCAACTGAATTGCCAAAGATTGGAAAAAATACAAAGGTTTTATTAACTCAACCATACTTAAGTGATACTGTAAGAGATCTTAAGCATCGTGGTTGTGAGATAATTTATGCTCCATTCCCATTAGGTGTAGAGGGCAGCACAAAATGGTTTTTAGCAGCAGCAGATGCCTTTAAAATTAATGAACTAAAAGTTCATGAGGTAATTGCTCCTTTAGCAAATAGAGCTATGCAAGCACTAGAAAAACATACTGGAATTTTAAGGGGGAAAAAATTATTCCTTTTACCTGAATCACAACTTGAGATCTCATTAGCAAGGTTTTTACACAATGAATGCGGGATGGAGCTAATTGAAGTGGGAACTCCCTATTTAAATAAAGAATTAATGGGGGCAGAGATTAATTTATTACCAGATAATACAAAAATAGTTGAAGGTCAACATGTGGAGAAACAACTTGATCGCGTTAGAGCCTCTAATCCTGACTTGGTAGTTTGTGGGATGGGTTTAGCAAACCCACTGGAAGCAGAAGGTATTAGCACAAAATGGTCTATAGAAATGGTATTTAGTCCAATACACGGAATAGATCAAGCGGCTGACTTGGCTGGACTTTTCTCGAGGCCTTTAAAAAGGAATCAAATACTTAAATCAGAAACATTAGCAACTTTTTAAATTATGGAATTAACTCTTTGGACATATGAAGGGCCACCTCATGTGGGTGCTATGCGAGTGGCCTCTTCAATGAAAGATATTCATTATGTACTACATGCTCCGCAAGGAGATACTTATGCAGATCTCCTTTTCACCATGATTGAGAGAAGAGGTCAGAGACCTCCTGTGACTTATACAACTTTTCAAGCCAGAGATTTAGGAGGAGATACAGCGGAATTAGTTAAAAGGAATATCACTGAGGCAGTTGAGAGATTTAAACCAAAAACTCTTTTAGTAGGTGAAAGCTGTACTGCTGAACTAATACAGGATCAGCCAGGTGCTCTCGCCAAGGGTATGGGTTTTGATATTCCAATAGTTAACCTTGAACTACCTGCTTACAGCAAAAAAGAAAACTGGGGTGCTTCAGAAACCTTTTACCAAATAATTAGAACTCTGCTGAAAGATAAGGTAAATGAAATTGATAAGATTAATCCTCAAAGATGGAAGTCATTAGGTCGAAGACCTAAAGTAAATATATTAGGTCCTACATTATTGGGTTTTAGATGCAGAGATGATGTTATTGAGATTCAACGTATTCTCTCTGAGCAAGGAATTGACACTAATGTTGTTGCTCCATTAGGTTCAAGCCCACAGGATATTTTAAGATTAACTGATGCTGATATAAATGTTTGCTTATATCAAGAGGTCGCTGAAACATCTTGTGAATGGCTTAAGCGTAATTGTGGAATGGAATATACCACTACTATTCCAATTGGTATAAAAAATACAATTAATTTTATTAATGAAGTTCATAAAAAACTTGACCTAACATTAACAAATAAAGAGGAACTAGAACACAAATCAAAACTCCCGTGGTATTCAAAGTCAGTTGATTCAAATTATTTGACAGGAAAAAGGGTTTTTATATTTGGTGACGGAACTCATGCTATTGCAGCTGCCAAAATTGCCAAAGATGAATTAGGCTTCGAAGTCGTGGGCTTGGGAACTTACAGTAGAGAAATGGCAAGACAAGTAAGAGCTACAGCTAAGAATCTAAACATAGAAGCCCTTATAACTAATAGCTATTTAGAAGTTGAAGATGCGATGAAAAAAGCATCTCCTGAATTAGTTTTGGGTACTCAAATGGAGAGGCACAGCGCAAAAAGACTTGGTATCCCATGTTCAGTAATAAGTACCCCGATGCATGTTCAGGATGTACCTGCTAGATACAGTCCTCAAATGGGATGGGAAGGAGCAAACGTAATTTTTGACGACTGGGTTCATCCTTTAATGATGGGTCTTGAAGAACATCTGATTGACATGTTTAAACATGACTTTGAATTCGTTGATGGGCATCAAAGTCATTTGGGACAAACTGCAACAAATATTCCTGATAATAAAAAAAATCAGGATGAGCAAAGTAATGTAAACATCAAAGAGAATAAAAGTGTTCTTTGGACAGAATCTGGGAAGGCAGAGCTTACAAAAGTTCCATTTTTTGTAAGAGGTAAAGTTAAATCAAATACTGAGAAATACGCTATCTCAAAAGGTCTTCTTGAAATTAGCGATGAGACCCTCTATGATGCCAAAGCATTTTTTGGTTAACAACTACAAATTAAATGTTATTTAAGCATGAGTATATTCACTTATTGTTAAAATAATAAACTGAGAAAATACAGTTATTGACATCTTTTTTATATCTTTAATCTTAATAAATAACTATTTGTTGAGAAATATATTCTATGAAGCATATACCTGCAAGAATATATATATAAACGTGTTAATTTTAGTTTTAAATGACAAGTACAATAAATAAACCTCTGGATGGAGAAGGCAGCGTTCAAGTTAAGCAAGATCCAAAAATAAACATTGAAGAAGGAGCATTAGTAATAGCGGTTTATGGGAAAGGAGGTATTGGTAAATCAACAACATCTTCAAATCTTTCAGCCGCATTCTCAAAATTAGGTAAGAAAGTTTTACAAATAGGTTGCGATCCAAAGCATGACAGTACTTTTACTCTTACTCACAAAATGGTTCCAACCGTAATAGATATTCTTGAGGAAGTAGATTTTCATAGCGAGGAATTAAGACCAACCGACTTTATGTTTGAAGGTTTTAATGGAGTAATGTGCGTCGAGAGTGGCGGACCACCAGCTGGTACGGGTTGCGGAGGATACGTAACAGGGCAAACAGTAAAGCTCTTAAAAGAACATCATTTACTAGAAGACACAGATGTAGTTATTTTTGATG
This sequence comes from Prochlorococcus sp. AG-442-N17, assembly GCA_003212375.1. Classification (GTDB taxonomy): domain Bacteria; phylum Cyanobacteriota; class Cyanobacteriia; order PCC-6307; family Cyanobiaceae; genus Prochlorococcus_A. The sequence continues at coordinate 237,730 of QCPY01000001.1, forward strand.
TTTTAGGTGATGTTGTCTGTGGAGGTTTTGCAGCTCCTTTACAACACGCCAATTACTGTCTAATAGTTACTGCTAATGACTTTGATTCAATATTTGCGATGAATAGAATTGTTTCTGCAATTAAAGCCAAAGCAAAAAACTATAAAGTCAGACTAGGTGGAGTAGTCGCTAATAGATCTAAAGATACAGATCAAATTGATAAGTTTAATAAAAAAACTGGTTTAAAAACTATGGCTCACTTTAAAGATGTAGATGCTATTAGAAGATCTAGGCTTAAGAAATGTACAATTTTTGAAATGGAACCAACTGATGATGTAATTGAGGTGCAAAACGAATATTTATCACTAGCTAAAAATATGTTAGAGAATGTAGAGCCACTTGAAGGTACACCACTTAAAGATAGAGAAATTTTTGATTTATTGGGATTTGACTAACTCCTCAACTCTAACCCAACTAATTTTCTAGTTAGTTCATAAGTTTGTCTTGAAATATCTGAATCAATAATTCTCTTTGACAATTTTTGAGAAAAAGCTTTTCTCCCCGACTTTTGACGATTCCCCCAACTCCAATGAACTGCTGGTTTCGCATATTTTTTAAAACTAGCCACTTGAGCAACTCTTTCTCCTGCTAATCTTTGAGATACGTATCCTTTAGTGATGAATTTTTGAAAGATAGGGAATAATAATCTAAATAGCCACGGGGTATCTCTAAAAAGATTTGTATCAGCAACGCATCCAGGGTATATAGAATTAATTATTATTCCTTCTTTAGCATATCTTTTTGATAATTCTTGTACTGTTATCATATTGCACAATTTACTGTCTTTATATGCTTTCCCAGGTTTAAATTTTTTCCCATTTGCCATACTAATTGGAGATAGAAATCCATTTTTAAAACCAGACAAATCACCAAGATCAGCCGGGGCAGGTATTGGTATCTTACCTCCAAATTCTGAAAAGTTTGCTGTAACAGTTCCTAGTATTGTAATTCTTGGCTGGAATTTAGTAGTTTTACCTTTTAAATCAATTTCTTTCTCAGAGGATAAAAGATTTTCTAGAAGGAGACTTATCAGGAGAAAATGACCAAAATGATTTACTGCCATTGAATTTTCAAATCCTTGTGGAGACCTCTCAGGCTTCCTTAATCTTGGTTTATAAACTGCAGCATTACAAATTAATGAGTTTATTGGCCTTTTAAATTTGTTCAATATTTCATTACAACCATTTCTAACATCATCTAAATCAGCTAAATTAATTTCAATAAAATTAACATTTTTAATTTCTGAATCTGTCAAGAATTGCTTGGCTACGTCTACTGCCCTCTTGTTTGAACGATTAACGGCAATAATTTCCCATCCAAATCTCAACAAAGGTTTTAAGGTATTTAATCCTACCCCTGATGTTGTTCCTGTTATTAGAACTAGACCTTTAATGCTGTTTCCCACTAGATTTAAAAATTAATTAAAAACTCGATAATAAGAATGATTTTCTAATCATTATCATCAACGCCATATTACTCTGATTATGTCTTTAGAAATGATTTGATCTTGATCCTTCATAAATCTTTGCTGACCTTCAAAAGAAATTAAATCATCAAACCTACTACTTAAACTCTCATACCTTGATTTTTCAAATAAATAAGAATCTTGAATTTCTTTAAATCTACTTAATCTAACTTTTGAACTATATCCGATTTTTATTAAACTCACTATAGATAAAAGAAAAAAGCAAACTTTCAACCCTAGAAAAACAGAACTTACAAAATCCTCTTGTTCTTTATATTTTAATTGTAAAGCAGATGCAAGAGATTTTTTATCTGCAGTACTAATGTTATCGGAATGATTAGTCAAATTATTTAGTTTGACCTCTTAAAAAGGCTAAAAATTTAAGATCTTTCTAATTAATACCATAAAGTTTTTTTGGAATCAAAATTAGTTTTTATGTTCTACCTAAACTTATTCCAAGCCTTAAGGCCAATACTCCTGCATGCATAACTACGATAAGGCTTAGTACGATTAAATTGATTGATTGAGATGGCTCCATAATAAATACTTTTATTTTCTATATTCTCTACCTAAAAGAGAAAAATTGATAGACTATTACAAAATGCTGTTACGTAATTAAATCATAAATAATTTTGAAAATTGAGAATAAGGGGTTAATTATTTCAACATTAAAATTATCTGGTGTTAAACAGATGTCTTTAGATTTGCATTTTTTAGAAAAGACAATTTCTAAAGATGAGATTCTTTTTACATTAAGGTTTTATCATTGGGAGGGAGCTTGGATCTCTCTTGGTTATCATCAAAAAGTAATCCCACCTCATTGGGAAAAGTTATTAGAGGATGGCTTTATTAAAATCGTAAGAAGACCTTCAGGAGGAGGCGCAGTACTTCATTCTGGAGGCATAACATATGCTCTAACATTCAAAAAGTCTTCTTATAAGAGCTTTAGTTATGAACTTGTAAATAATTGGTTAATTGAAAGTTTTAATAAATTAGGTTTGATTTTAAAAAGAGGTCATCTAAGAAAATCACTAATAAAAGAAAACTGTTTTGGAACATCCTATGTTTCTGATTTAGTTGATCAATATGGATTTAAAAGAATAGGAAGTGCCCAATACAGAAAGAAAGGCGCATTTCTCCAACATGGCGAAATTCAACTTAATCCCCCAAGAGACTTGTGGATCAAGTTATTTGGAGAAGATCCTCCGAAGCAGGTTAATTTAGGTCTTACTAATGAAGAAATTATCCAATTTTTGATGAAAGCATTTCTAAAAACAA
>QCPY01000002.1 GCA_003212375.1 Prochlorococcus sp. AG-442-N17
TCAACTTTTTCAAATTCTTTTTTTTCTACTTCTTCAACTCCTGTAGATGCTATTGATGGAGATTCATTTGGGCTCTCTTTTCGTTCCCAAACTTTTTCAATTTCAAGATATTGATTTTTTTTAAATCCATCATACTTAACCCATTTTATTTTTTTATTTCCCAATATATTATTCTCAGAATTATTTATTGAATTTGCCTTAGCCTCAAATCTGCAGCAAATCATGAATAATGAAAAGAATCCAAGTCCACTTAATAATAGTTTTAAATTTATTAGTTGATGTTTCATAATAAATTAAATCAAAATTACATTAGCGTTTGTTTTAGTTAGAATTAATGAAATTATTGATTCTATTTTTAATTTCAGTATAAGCCTCAATAAAGCCTCCTAAATCATTTCTAAATCTATCTTTATCTAGACTAACAATAGTACCATTATTTTGATTAAGATCCCATAACCGACAATTATCAGGACTGATTTCATCACCTAAAAGAATTTGACCTTTAGAGTTATAACCAAACTCTAATTTAAAATCTACAAGTTCTAGCTTGATATTATAGAAAAAAGGTTTTAGTACTTTATTGATCTTTAATGTCATATTTATAATAAATTCTAAATCTTGATTATCTATTATTTTTAATAAGTTTATTCTATCTTTTGTAAGCAATGGGTCGTTAAGTTTGTCATTCTTTAGATAAAAATCAATCAAAGGAGCTTCCAAAACAGATCCTGGTTTTATTGTAGTTTGTTTACAGAGAGAACCATACGCAATATTTCTTAGAACAACTTCGAGAGGAATAATTTTTATTTTTTGAGTAATCATTGAATTATTGTTTTTGAGTTCAAGATAATGCGTTGGTATTTGATTTTTGGCAAGAAACTCAAATATTTTTGAACTTATAAGACAATTTAATTCCCCTTTACCTTCAAACTTAGATTTCTTTAATGCATTGAAAGCCGTAGCATCATCTTTAAATTCAATTATTACTTTTTCTGAATCTCTATGAGCAAATATTTTTTTTGCTTTTCCTTCATAAAGTAACCCAAATTCGCTGTTCATGAAAAGAATCCTTAAAAACTAAAAATAGAATATAATTGTTTTGTTTACTTGCACTAGAATTTTTTAATAGATTTATTTTTTCAACTTTAACTGATTTTTCAATCAAACATTAGAATATTTAATAAACGAATAAATGATTATCGAATCAACCAACTATAAAAGCTCTGATAAATTAGAAAATATTTTGATAATTGGTAATGGTGGGAGAGAAAATGCTTTGGCATGGGCAATTCAAAAAAACGAATTAATCAAAAGAATTTATTTACTTCCAGGAAATGCTGGCTCAAAAAAAATAAACAAATCTGAGAGATTAAGCTTAAATTTAAATAATATTAAAGAATTAATTAAAAAACTAAAATATTTAAAAATCGATTTAGTAGTTATAGGACCAGAAACCCCGTTAGCAGAGGGATTAGGTGAGATTCTTCGTGAAAACAACTTTGATGTATTCGGTCCTGGATCGGATGGAGCAAAATTAGAGTCTAGTAAATCTTGGGCAAAGGAATTCATGAAAGAAGCAAAAATCCCAACTGCAAATTTTTGGAAAGTTAAATCATTAGAGGAGGCAAAAGAAATTATATTCTCATCTCCGAATCCGTTAGTAGTAAAAGCTGACGGATTAGCTTCAGGAAAAGGAGTTTTTATCCCAAAAACAAAAAAGGAATCTTTAAAAGCTACAGAAGAGATAATTAAAGGTAAGTTTGGCAATGCTGGTGAAATAGTTGTTTTGGAAGAAAAAATTGAGGGACCAGAAGTTTCAGTTTTTGCTCTATGCGATGGGAGAAATTACGTTTTACTTCCCACAGCTCAAGATCATAAAAGACTTAATGAAAATGATGAAGGACCAAATACGGGTGGTATGGGAGCTTATTCCCCTACCCCACTAATTACAAAACCTATGCTTAAAAGGATAAAAAAGGAAATAATTGATCCAACAATAGATGCGTTGGTGAGAAAGAATATAAACTATAGAGGAGTATTATATTTTGGACTAATGATCACGAAATCAGGTCCAAAAGTTATAGAATATAATTGTAGATTTGGTGATCCAGAATGCCAAACAATAATGCCATTGATGGATAAGAATTTTGTATTTCTCTTACAAAAATGTGCATTGGGTAAATTGATAGGTAATGAGACAATTGAAATGTCTGATAGATCAAGTGGTTGTGTAATCGCCACTTCAAAAGGTTATCCTCTTAACTATGAAATAGGTTTTCCTATAAATTATGGAAATATTGATTTTAGAGATTGTCAAATTTTCGATTCTGGCACATCTCTAAATTCAAAAGGTCAATTAATAACAGATGGAGGTAGGGTGCTCAGTATTGTTTGTCAAGGCAAAGATTTTGATACTGTCTTTGAAAAGGCTTATAAAAATTTGAAAGAAATCAGTTTTGAGGGAATATTTTATAGAAAAGATATTGGTCATCAAGTCAGAAAAAAACCATAAATTAAAGGAATAATTAAATGATTGATAGCAATGAATCTAATAAAATAGAATTTAATTCTTCTAACCATACTATTGAAGATGACAGCTCTGATTTTTCAAATAAAGTTTTAAATTGGTGGAGTGGTTTTAGCTTAAGAACGAAATTATTAGCAATTGCCACACTTGTTGTAAGTCTTTTAATGACCGGCATAACTTTTTTTGCTCTAAATACTATACAAAGAGATGCAGGAATGAATGATACTAGATACGCAAGAGATCTAGGCCTTCTACTATCAGGGAACGTGACAGAACTAGTTGCGAATAATCAAAAGAAAGAAATCTCGAATGTTGCAGAAAAGTTCTGGAGATCAAGTAGAAATTTACGTTATATTTTTTTTACTGATTCTGAAGATATTGTTCAACTTGGTATCCCAATTAGCGCTACTCCCTCAAGTTCAGATAATCAATTTCAGTTAACTAGAAGATTAAAGTTACCAGCGGAATTAAAGAAAAGACCGCAATTTCCTTTAGTTAGACAGCATGCTACTCCCCAAGGACAAGTCACAGATGTATTCGTACCTATGTTATGGAAAGGCAAGTATCTTGGAACATTAGCTTTAGGAGTTACCCCTAACAAAAAAGCTTTAGCTAGTGCTGCTTTAACCAGAGAAGTGACAATAGCAGTTTTTATTTCTATCTGGGTTTTAGTAATTCTTGGGGCAGTATTTAATGCTTTAACAATTACAAGACCAGTAAGAGAATTAGTAAGAGGTGTTAGAGAAATTTCGAAAGGTAATTTCAAATCAAGGATCTCTTTACCTATGACTGGAGACCTTGGCGAATTACTTACTGGTTTCAACAGAATGGCTTCTCAACTGGAGAATTATAATGAAGCAAATATTGAAGAACTTAAAGCGGCTCAGATAAAACAACAGTCACTAATAGCTACTATGGCTGATGGGGCGATATTGCTGGACTCTAAAGGCAAAATTGTTCTTACTAATCCAACAGCAAAAAGATTATTTCGTTGGGAAGGAAGATTTTTAGAAGGTAAATATATTTTGAATGAAATTCCCGAAATTTTATCTAATGACTTGCACACCAATATTGAATCAATTTTAAATAGAGAGAAAGAAAGTGACGATTTAAGGTGCAGCTTCGGGGAACCCGCACGGACCCTAAGAATTGTTTTACAGTCAGTTTTAGATACAAATAAAATTGAATTAAAAGGTATAGCAGTAACTATTCAAGATTTAACAAGAGAAGTTGAACTCAATGCAGCACAAAATAGATTTATAAGTAATGTTTCTCATGAACTAAGAACTCCACTCTTTAATATAAAAAGTTACGTAGAGACTTTATATGACTTAAAAGATCAACTTTCTAATGATGAGCAACTTGAATTTTTGGGTATTGCCAATTCAGAGACTGATAGATTAACAAGACTGGTAAATGATGTCCTTGATTTATCAAGATTGGAGTCAGGTAAAATAATTCAATTGGAACCAATGGAAATTAAGCCAGCCATTGAGCAAACATTAAGAAATTACAGGCTTAATGCTACTGAAAAAAATGTTTCCTTAGCGCATGAAATAGAAGAAAATATCCCATCAATTCTTGGAAATTTCGACTTACTTTTACAAGTTTTTGATAATCTACTGGGTAACGGTTTAAAATTTAGTCCCAAAAACAGTACTCTTAAAATTAGGGCTTATACTTGGCCTGATTCATGTCCAGCATTCCCTCCTAATAACATTAAAGAGGCTCCTCAATGCGAATTAGTTTCACCTTTACCTAAAGTAAGAATTGAAATTGCCGATACAGGTTCAGGCATATCTCAGAGCGATCAAGAAAAAATATTTGATCGTTTTTATAGAGTCGAAAATGCTGTTCATACCGAACAAGGAACAGGATTAGGCTTATCAATTGTGAGAGGAATAATTGAGAAACATGGTGGTGAAATACGCATGGCTAGCGAACTAGGTATCGGTACAACATTTTGGTTTGATTTACCTTTAGAACAATCTGACAAAGACGAATTGCTCACTAAAACAATTAGTAGTTCAGAAAATTTTTCTGATTCTCAAGTAAGTTAATTTATCTAATTTTTATCGACCCCTTTAAAAATATTCTGAACATTCTGATCAGGATTAATCCTATGAGGGGCTCCACTAAATATTTGCTCAAAATTAGAAAATGAATCTTTTATTTCAGGGCCTTGGCTTGTAATTATAAATTCCCTTATCCTTTTGTCATGCCACGACCCTCGCATTTTAAAAACATTTAAAGCTCTAGCCATTTCTCCCTTTATTTCAACGTATTGAAGTAACAAAATAGTATCAGTGATAGTTGAAATATGAGAGTCGGTAATCGAATGACTTCCCATGAATTCTTCAGCAGTATTTGTAAAAAAGCCTGCTATTTCTTCTTGTTTTGAATAACCAGTAACTCCAATTACAAATTGTCTAAAAGCATTCAAACTAACACCTCTGGCAAGTGCTGAGAGAGAATCAATTGCCATTCTTTTTGGCTTAAATTGATTTATTTGCGTTTTTATAATTTGAAGATGATCTTCTAAACCAGTAGATTCAGGATATGCACAAATAATTTTTAATAATCCATCACTTTCCATTCTTTCAAAATCTATTCCCCAACTTGTTGCATTTCTAAGTAGTTGTGCTCTAGATTCTTCATATGCAAACAGTATTGCTCTTTCATTATGGTTATAAGCATCTTCAATAAATTTAGATACAAGCATTGTTTTACCTGTACCAGTAGCACCAGTTGCCAAAATTATTGAATCCTGAAAATAACCACCTCCACACATTTCATCAAGATCTTTAACACCTGAACTTATCCTAATATTTGAGGATCTTTGTGTTAATCTCATAGCTCCCAAGGCAAAAACACTTATACCATCATCTCCCATTGTGAATGGAAATTCTCCTTTCATATGTACCGTACCTCTCAACTTTAAAACTTCTAAGGTTCTTCTTCTCTTTTCCGATTCAAGAACATTTCTGAGTAATACGACATTATCAGATACAAACTCCTCAACTCCATAACGAGCTATTGGACCATAATCATCTACCCTTTCAGTAGTCATAATAGTGGTAACTCCTATCTCTTTTAATCTTGCAATAAGTCTAAAAATCTCTCTTCTGACAACATAAATAGCATCATACTGCTGGAAAACAGCAGTAATTGAGTCTATTGCTACCCTTTTTGCTTTATATTTTCTTATCGCATAACTAATTCTTTCAATTAAACCTGAAAGATCAAAATTACCAGCAACATCTTGTCCATCAGGATCAGGGGATGCGTCCAAGATAAAAAGTTTATTTTGATCAATTAATTTCTGTAAGTCCCATCGGAAACTAGCCGCATTTCTAATTATATCTAAAGGTGATTCTTCAAAGGTTACAAAAATTCCCGGTTCATCAAAATTGCAAATTCCATGATGCAAATATTGTAGAGAAAAAACAGTTTTACCAGTTCCAGATGTTCCACTAACAAGTGTACTCCTCGCAGCAGGTAACCCGCCTCTACAAACATCATCAAACCCTTCTATTCCAGTAGGTAATTTCTGGACTTGCATTTTATTTGATTTAATTATCTTTTTATCTTTCATAAATAATGATCTAAAGGAATTATTCTCTAATTTAATTAATATTATCCTAATTACAAAAGTTTTTATTTGTTTTTTGTACCTCCACTATATTCACTCTCTGATAATTCATCAAAAAGCAGATCTAATCCAATTAATACTCTCTCTCTATCTGAAAGATCCCCAATTATCTTCCTAACAGGTGGTGGTAAAATTTTAGCAAGAGTTGGAGTAGCCAAAATCTTATCTTCTTCAGCAAGTTGAGGTTGTTTAAGCACATCAATTACTTTTAAGGCATAAATTCCTTTAAATTCATTTTCAAGAATTTCTTTAAGTGTATTAAGAGCTCTCATTGAATTAGGAGTATTACCCGCTACGTAAAGTTTTAAAATATATGTTTTTCTTGCCACCATTTGTTGAAACCTCAAATTAAATAAAAGATTGTTAGTAATAAACCTTGACTAATTACACTATAAAATAAGAAAATAAAAATAACTTTACGACTGCTTATCAGGCTGAATCAAATTAAAAATTTGAGCCTGAGTGCGTCTTTGAATAAATGACTTCTTCAAAAAAACCTTCAAATACAACTTTATCAAGAGATGATTTGTATGCAATAGCTGAGACTTCAGGCAAACAAGTCTGGTTTGAAGTTGATAAGTATTATGATATTGATAGATTAAATGCTAAAGAAAAAGATAAAATTACGATTGATAAAATTCTATTAATAAAAGAAAAAGATAAAGTTTCCATTGGAAAGCCTTACATAAAAAATGCAAAAATTGAACTAGAAGTGGTTTCACACAAAAGAGATAAAAAGATAATCGTTTATAAAATGCGGCCCAAAAAGAAAACACGTAGAAAAATGGGCCACAGACAAGAACTAACAAGAGTTATGGTAAAATCAATTTCAATACCAACATCAACCAGTACTTCTAAAAAATCTTCAAAAACTGAAGTAAAAAGAAAGAGTACTAGTACAAAAGCCTCAACTCCCAAAAACTAACTTTTACTAATGGCACATAAAAAAGGAACCGGATCAACCAGAAATGGAAGAGATTCAAATTCTAAAAGACTCGGTGTTAAAGCCTATGGAGGAGAAAAAGTATCAGCAGGATCTATCATAATTCGTCAAAGAGGTACTTCTTTTTTACCAGGAACTAACGTAGGTAAAGGTAAGGATGATACTCTTTTCGCCCTCAAAGAGGGTACTGTTAGCTTTGAGAGTATCAAAAGGAATTTGAGAAACAGAAAAAAAGTGCATATACTTATTTAATTTTTTTATAAGTTCTTGTCGTGATTAGTATAGGATGAAAAACTTCTATGAATTTTGATTGAAGAGTCTTAAAAAATTTTTCAATAATTTCTTTATCGTCAATGTGAAAGGGATATTCATTGTTTTCTCCTTTATAAAAATACCAATTAAACAAACCAAATGATTGAGGGCCCATAATCTTATGAAAAGCATCAAGCTGAAAAGCTGGATCAGATAAATGCTCTAATACATCAAGACAGACGATCGTATCAAATCTTGATATTTTAGTTTCCTTAATTGTTTCGCAAAAAGTGAGCTTATTTCTCAATCCAAGTTTGTCAGCCCTAAATTCAACAAAATTTCTATTTGTTTGATTAATATCAACAAAAAATACATGCTCAACCTTAGGAGACATAGCATTAGCTAAGGCATGAGTACCGATACCTCCCCCAAAATCTAAGACCAAATTCTTCGAAAATCTCTGCTGAAGTTTTAACGTATCAACAATATAATCTTTGCTTGAGATATGCCAAGCAGCCAAATCAGCCAAATGTTTATCTCCAACAATTTCTTTATAAAAATCTCTGGCCTCACCTAAAGTAATTCCTGGATGAAGATTTGCTAAATCCATCTTTGCATTTTCGAGAAAACCATCTAAAGCATCCTGCTCAATTGACAAAAAATCCATTAGATGAGATTTCAAATCAAAGGCATTATCTATAAATCCTTTTAATATAAAATCATATTTTTTCAATTTCTTACTTAAATAATTTCTTTTTTAAGATAATAAAATAGTAAGAAATAATTCTCATAGAAATCTTAATATTAAAATGGAAATTAAACACGGGTTCATAGTAATAAATAAAGAGAAAGGATGTACATCTTATGATTGCGTTAAACAAATAAGGAATTTATTAAATACCAAAAAAGTTGGGCACACAGGTACTTTAGATCCTCAGGTAACAGGAACTCTACCAATTGCAATAGGAAGTGCAACCAAATTTATTCAATATTTGCCTCAAGGAAAAACCTATATTGGACAAATTCAATTAGGCATAAGAACAAAAACTGATGACATACAAGGCGAAATCCTTAAGAAAAAAAAGTGGCCTATTTTAAGCAATAATCAATTAAATAAATATTTAGATAACTTTAGAGGGACTTTTCAACAAGTACCCCCGAAAGTATCAAGCGTTCATGTTAATGGAGAAAGAGCTTACAAAAAATCATTGAAGAATGAAGAATTTGAATTACAGCCAAAAGAAGTAAAAATAGAAGAATTAGAATTAAAAAAATGGGATCAAAATAATGGAATATTGGAAATAAAAGTTTCTTGTAGCTCAGGGACTTATATAAGATCAATCGCTAGAGATTTGGGGCAAATTTTAGATTCAGAGGGTTGTCTATTGAACCTAAAAAGAATTTCAGCTTGTGGATTCAACGAGAAAAATTCTATAAAGATATCTGATCTTAGTGATCTGAATGATAAAATTGAACATTTTATTATTCCCACAATTTCTGCTCTCGATCATATTTCTTCAATAGTTTTAACTAATCAAGAAGAAATTAACTTTTGGCAAACAGGAAGATTAATTAAAATGGATGTTAATAATTTTGTCAAAAACTGCTCATATGATTACAAAAAACCAATAAAAATAATTGACAAAAACAAAATCCTTTTAGGGATGGGTTTTATTAATCAAGAAAAAACCACCTTACATCCTAAATTAGTTCTTAACTCAAAATAATATTTATAAGTAATTTTTGTTAAATGGTTTAATTTTTATACCCTTATAAAAATGCTTTAATATTCTCTCTGCTTTTACACCTTTAGAAGCCATATATCTCGCTCCCCATTGACTCATTCCTACTCCATGCCCAGACCCTAAACCTGAAACTACTAACATTTTCTTTATTGGAGGAATGGTTTCGTCTTCCTTTTTAGGGATTAATAATCTCTGATTTATTTTTATTAGTGATGGATTTTCAATACTATTTAAATTGATTATTTCATCAACATTCACGTTATATTTACTCGCGATATCAAACAAATTATCACCCAATCTTACAGTATAGGTTTTTGGGATATCGCTAGATTTTTCTGGTTGTAATTTTATAGAGTTTTCTTTCTTAGGCTTTAGTTTAGTATCTTCCATAAAATTAAATCTTACTAGTGAGCTTTTAAGATTTAATTTTTTTCTAATATCTGTTCCTGAAATTGTATCAAATCCATAAGGACCATATATCTTTAAATTTTTTACTCTCCCAGTTTCGGTAATACTTAAAATTTGAATTTTATTTAAACCTCCAATTGTCGGAAATAATTCTTCTAATTTTTTATGGGTGAACCTTTTCTGCCAATAAAGTTTTGGATTATTATGATCAAAATCCTTCACACTAGACAAATAAGGATACTCAGAATTCCATACATCTTGGCTATTCTCAGTCATCCCTCCGGAACTACTATGAAATAAAGCATTAATTAATTTATTTTTATAAGTTAACACTAGTGACCTTGTACTTCTAACTGCTCTAATAGTTTTATAGTTTCTAGCTTCTAAACCACTATATACTTGATTTAACTTTGTAGAATCAACATCATAATAATTATTTCCTTTTTGTTTTAAAGCATAAGTTCTTGAAGCAATAGCTTGAGCTTTTAATGCCTCCAAAGGCCATTCAGTAGGCATCTCTGAGCCAACTACACTGCTAAGATACTTCTCAATACCAAGGATATTAATTACTAAAATCTCAGCATCAAGAACAATAATATGAAGTATCCCTGGATATCTTTTCTGGCCAACCCAAATACCTCTGCCATCAGAAGATTTTACTATTATTTTTGCTTCATTTTTTAAATCAAAGATTTTTTGTTTATTCTTATCAAAAAATATTTTTGTTCTTTTAGTTTCCTTTTTTAAAGTTAAACCTTTAATTTTCTTATTAGAGAATTTTTCTCCTTTGATAATAAGTGGAATTGTTTTATCTGATCTTACCCTTAAATTTTTGCTTTTTGATATTAGGACCCTTATTAATGGCTCTCTAGAAGAGGATAAGGCGTGATTATGAAAAACACAAAAAACTACAATGGCTAAAAAACAAAATTTATGAGAGATTTTTATAATTTTAAAACCCACTATGTTTGAATAACAAATTTTGTGTTTGCCTTAGTTTGACTAAAAGTCTAGATTTAATCTAGATATCAAAATAAAAATATTATAGGTGAAAATCACTTTCTTAGGAACAAGCTCTGGGGTCCCGACCTTAACCAGAAACGTCTCTTCCCTAGCTCTTAAATTATCTCAAACTGCTGAAGTGTGGCTATTTGACTGCGGTGAAGGAACTCAGCATCAACTAATGAAAAGTAATATTAAGTCTTCACAAATTAAAAAAATATTTATTACTCATATGCATGGTGATCATATATATGGCTTGCCAGGCCTTTTAGCTACATTAGGCCTAGCAGGTAATAGTACTGGTATTGAAATTTATGGTCCTTCGGAGTTGAAAAATTTTGTAATTTCTGCACTAAAAAGCAGCTATTGCAAGTTATCATTTCCATTAATTTTTACAGAAGTTGAAGATTACGCCTCATTAAATAAAATTTTATTTGAGAACGATAAATTAAAGGTTCAATGCGCTTCTCTAAAGCATAGATTACCTGCTTATGGCTATCGTGTAAGCGAAAAAGATAAGCCAGGAGTATTCGATATTAAAAAAGCAGAAAATTTAAACATTGCTCCTGGGCCTATATATTCAGAATTACAATCCGGTAAAACAATTGAATTAGAGGATGGGAGATCTTTTAATGGGCAAGATTTTTGTGGCCCTCCTCGAAAAGGTGCAAGTTTTGTTTACTGTACTGATACAGTTTTTAGCGAGTCGGCGGTAAAACTATCCAAAAATGCTGATTTGTTGGTTCATGAATCTACATTTTCAAAAGAAGATGAAAAAATGGCTTACGAAAAATTACATTCGACAACAATAATGGCTGCAAAAACCGCACTAATGTCTAAAACAAAAAAACTAATTATCACACATTTAAGTCCAAGATACACTCAAAGAAGTTCAATCACTCCAAGCGATTTACTAAAAGAAGCTCAAAAAATTTTCCCTAATACTTCTCTTGCTAAAGATTTTTTAACCACAGAAATTAAATAAACTGCAACAGTTCGTGAGCAGTAGGGTTTTAAATGACCAACCCATGAAATAATAGACTTATGGTTTTTTTTTTAATTTGATGTTGATCGAAATGGTTTCTATTTTTTCATCACTAAAAAAGTCTTGCAAAAGACTTCTTATTTTTCTTCCATTGATTATTGGTTTACTTCTTAATCCAATCTCTACAAATGCACTTTATCCAAGTGATCCTTCATCAGTAGATGTATTGAAGGAAGATCTTCACGGTGCAGATCTTCAAAATACTGAATATGTAAAATATGATTTATCTAATCAAGATTTAGGTGAAGCAAACCTTCAAGGTGCATATATGAGCGTAACAACTGCAAAGAATTCTAGTTTCAAAGGTGCAAATATGAAAGATCTTATTGCATATGCGACTCGTTTTGATAATGCTGATTTTTCAGATGCAAATCTTACAAATGGAGAACTAATGAAAAGTGTTTTCGATGGGGCAATTATAGATGGTGCTGACTTTACTGATGCCAACCTTGATTTAAAAACAAGAAAATCATTATGCGAGAGGGCAACTGGAACAAATTCACAAACAGGTATTGATACTTTTGATAGTCTTGAGTGCTCAGGTTTAAAAGGCTACATGCCTCCAAAACCAAAAGCTTAAGAAATACATTAAATACTTTCTGGAAACAAATTACCAGCTTCTCTTGAGGCTGGTTTTTTGCTATACCACCATTCTTGTATTTCTGAAGAAAACTTCTTTGAGAAGAGAGTGATTACAGTTTCTATGGGTTTCGATCCTGGCTCTAAAATTTGAACTGAATATGATGGACATTTTCTTGAAGCCATATCTGCAACAAATCTTGCTCCTATTCTTCTCCAACTTGGCTCTTTACTGCGCCAGGCCAGCCTAGAACAAGGCCAAGGTAATTCTTCTCTGTCATATAACCTGCAACATGGTCCTATCACTTTGTAGCTGTATTGGCCACCATAACTTGATTGAATTGCACCAGTTTTAATAAATTCAAATTTTTTCATTTATCTCAAAAAAAAGCCACCTCATTAGAGCGTGGCAGAAAATTTTAATAAAACAACTTAAAAAAATTATTTATTTATAATTAATAAAGTTCTTCTTCTGCATGTGTAGTAATTGTTACATCTGAAGATGGATAAGCTACACAAGTGAGAACAAATCCCGCCTCAAGCTGATCATCATCTAAAAAACTTTGATCTGACTGATCAACAGTACCTGAGGTGATCTTACCTGCGCATGTAGAACATGCACCAGCTCTGCAAGAATAAGGAAGGTCGACACCCTGCTCTTCTGCAGCATCTAATATGTATTGATCATCAGGGACTTCAATGGTTGAATTGAGACCTTCACTTTCGCTGATAAGTGTAACTTTGTAGGAAGCCATTTAAAAAAAAAATTGTTGGTAGGATTTACCTTTAATACTTTTTTAACATTGTTTTCAAGCATTTGTGTGATTTTTGAGTAGAAAATGAAACAATGAAATGTAAAAAGAGGGTTATATTAGATAAACTTATATGTTTATCTAAGAAGAGGATTTTTGTGCTGTAATGCACACCCAATCATTTTTAGAAGATACATCATTAATTTGAAAATTACTAGCATTAAGTAATTTAAAAATTTCTTCCTTTTGTGAATTCAAAATTCCACTCAAAATGACTTCTCCATTTCTTTTTAGACTATTTTTTATATCAGGGATTATACCTTTTATAATTTCTGCGAGAATATTACAAAAAATAAGATCAAAATTCTTCAAAGGATATTTTGTGACCAACTTATCAAATGGTCCTAGATATGTCTGTAAATCATTTAAATTTCCAAAATTTAGCCGAAAGTTAGATTCAGTTGAATTTATTGCTAAATAATCATTATCAATAGCATATATCTCGTTTGCACCAAAACATTTAGCTGCAACACTTAAAATTCCACTACCTGAACCTATATCTAATATTTTGTTATTGGATATAGAGATATTTTCTATTTTTTCTAGGCAAAGAGAAGTTGTGGGATGACTTCCAGTCCCAAAAGCTGCTCCAGGATCTATTTTTACAACTTTTCTATTTTGATATTCCTTTGGTAATTGAAGCCAACAAGGCAATATAATTAACTTATCCCCTACAACTTCCGGTCCCCAATATTTTTTCCAACTTGATTCCCAATCTTCCTGATCAATAATATTCCACTCAAAACTATTAGTTTGATAATTATTTTTATCTAAAACCTCTTTAATATTCCTTTCAAGTTTTATTCTTTGACCTTCAGGCCAATTTAAAGTGGGCAGCCAAATTATTACTTTTTTTTTATTTTTATTTTTTAATATATTCTCAAATGCAAAACTAGAGATACCTAAGTCATTCAATTTCCAAATAATAATTTCTTCTGAATCACTTTCTATTTGAAAGGTTAGTTTATACCAATCTTTAATTGTCATTAATAAAATAAACTTCTTATAAAGTAACTGGATGAGCGCTAGTAATTCCCTCTACTTCAATAATGGTATCCAGCAACTTATTAGGTATTGGATCATCAATACTTAGAACCATAACTGCCTCTCCCCTAACAATTTTGCGTCCAACTTGCATAGAGGCAATATTTACATTGTTGCTCCCCAATAAAGAACCCAACTTACCAATAATACCTGGCATGTCTCTGTGCCTAGTAACCAACATATATCTGCTTGGCGATACGTTAACTGGATATTGATCAATACTAATAATTCTTAATTCTCCGTCAGCAAAAATACTTCCTGCCACGCTATGTTCGTCATTATCTCCAAAACTAGTTAACTGAAGCGATCCACTAGCAAATTCAGGTCTTGCCTCATCTTTGCTCTCAACCACTGAAATCCCTCTAGATTCTGCTTCTAAAGAAGCATTTACATAATTTATCCTATCTCCCAGAGCTTTGCTTAAAAGGCCTTTTAAACTCGCAATTATTAATGGTTGGGAAGGATGTTGAAAAAATTCACCCTGAAGCTTTACTTCTAGTTTTTGAATCTGTCCCCCTGAAAGCTGGCTTAAAAGAAGACCCATAGTTTCAGCCAACTGCAGATGTGGTTTTAGGCTATCCATAATATCAGGACTCAAGCCGGGTATATTTACCGCAGTTCGAGCTGACAAACCAAGTAAAACGTCCCTAATTTGTTCAGCAACATCAACAGCTACATTTTCTTGT
Organism: Prochlorococcus sp. AG-442-N17; assembly: GCA_003212375.1. Taxonomy (GTDB): domain Bacteria; phylum Cyanobacteriota; class Cyanobacteriia; order PCC-6307; family Cyanobiaceae; genus Prochlorococcus_A. The sequence continues at coordinate 14,696 of QCPY01000002.1, forward strand.
GCTTCCCGCGTAGATGCTCCTAAATGAGGTGTAAGAATAAGATTCTTTTCAACTTTCAAAAGTGGTGAATTAGATTCCAAAGGTTCTTTTGAAAAAACATCTATTGCTGCACCTCCAATAAATGATTTATTTAAAGCTTCTGCTAAAGCTTCTTCATCAATTAAACCTCCTCGAGCGCAATTGATTAATTTTGCAGTAGTTTTCATACTTTTTAGGACTTCTATATTTACTAAATTCTCTGTCTCAGTTGTGCGAGGTAAATGTAAAGTAACATAATCAGATTGTTGGAATAAGTTCTTTAGTTCAGAAAGCTTAACTTGAATTTGTTGAGCTCTTTCAGTTGAAACAAAGGGGTCATATCCGTAAACTTCCATTCCTAATGCATTAGCAACTTTCGCTACATGAGCACCTATTTTCCCTAAACCGACAACACCTAATTTTTTCTTATAAAGCTCATTCCCAACAAATTTCTTTCTCTCCCATTTACCTAACAGAGTACTATTATTAGCTATTGGAATATGTCTAGATAAGGCCAACATCATAGCTATGGTGTGTTCAGCAGCAGCTATGGTGTTTCCTCCTGGAGAATTGACAACAAGTACTCCTTTTTGTGTAGCAGCTTTAACATCTACATTATCAACCCCAACTCCTGCTCTTCCGATAATTCTCAGTTTATTTGAAGAGTTAATTATTTCTTCAGTCACTTGAGTGCCAGATCGAATCATTAGGGCATCATATTCTTTGATAATTGATGCTAAATCAGAGTTTGAAATTCCTATTTTTTGATCAACTTGAGCAACTTGTGAAAGAATATCAATTCCTGTTTGATCAATCGGATCTGTAATGAGAACTTTTGTCATTGAAGATTGGTTCTTTAATCTTTTACTTTAACTTAATCTATAGTGTAAGTATCTAATTTTATTAATTTGAATAACACACAAACATTTGAGGATTGAAATTTGACTAAAAGTATTGTGATATATGAAGACATTGATAAATGTATTCAGCTATTTAATGATTGCAAAGAAAAATCAGTAATGTTTTCTGAAGCTATTTTGATCCCACCATTAAGTGAGAAAATATCATCCAATGAAGCCGAATTGTTAAATGCTAACTCAAATATCTTATTTAAGTCTCAAAAATTTGAAGATATAAGAATTTTAAATCCTAAACTTGATAGAAAGATCAGGCAAAAAGATATGAGCAAATGGCTAATGCCTTTTGGTTTTATAGCTGGTATATCTTTTTCTAACATGACAAATTTATCAACTTTTAGCTTTCTTGGTTTAAATAATATAGGGGAATCCTTAATTGGAGGTCTTTTGGGAATGGGTTCAGGATATTTAGGAAGTGTGGTTTCTTCTGCAAGTATCAAAATTAATAGAAATAAAGAGTTGAGATCAATTATTAACTTCAATAAAGAGGGTAAATGGCTTGTCCTTCTTGAAAATCAAATTGGAGCTGAATTACCTTGGGCTTTAATCAAACAATCAGAAGCAAAAGATATATTTTTTTTAGAAGGCTAAATGATTGACTTAAAAGAAATCCTAATAAATTCAAACTACAAAAAAGAAACTGAGGAATTAATAAATATCGCCAACTTAGCTTATAAACACTGGGAAACTTATTGGACTGGATTTAATTCGACCTATATTTGCGAAGAGATTTTAAAAGATTTTGAAAATTTAAATGATTTCAAGTTTTTTGTTTATGGAGGATTTTCCTCTTCTCAAAGATCTAGAATAGCTTGCTTCAGAGGAGATAACGTTCCTGAAGAGGATGAGCTAAAAAGAAATTTCCCAGCACAAGGAATACAAATTATTGGTAATTTTTTATTTGATAATGCAACACAAAATGACTTTAGATCCCTCTTAACTGAAAATGGAGTAAATGAAAAAAAATTAGGCGATATATGGACTCTTGGCGATAGGGGGGCACATGGGATAATTGATAATTTAGATATTGAGTATCTAAATGAAAAGTTTTTTTATTTGCGAGAAGTAAAAGTAAAAATTAATTTAGTTGGTATAGAAGAATTACAAATACCCACTGGGAGAACAAAAAAATTTATTAACACAGTAGAAGCTTCAACAAGATTAGACGCCATTGCTTCAGCAGGCTTTAGGATTTCACGAACCAAAATTATTGAAAGGATAGAAAATGGAATGCTTAGATTAAACGGTAGCAAAGTTAATAAGCCAACTATTAATCTAAAAATTGGCGACAAACTACAACTTGAAAACAAAGGATTTATCGAAATTCTAAATTTAGAAATAACCAAAAGAGAAAGATGGAAAGTTAAATTACTTAGAAAATGAAACTCAACCTGCTATTTTCTTATAAGGGGGATAAAAAATCTTCAATTTGGGCGATTAGCTCAGTGGTAGAGCACTACCTCGACACGGTAGTGGCCACTGGTTCGAATCCAGTATCGCCCATCAAAATTTTTGTCGACTTTGTTAATAGCCACAGAAAATAATTTCATTTTTTAGATTATTAATAAAGATGAAACTTAATCAAATAATTAATCTTCATAAGGGACTTACTGCTTTTGTAGTGGTGGGTTTTATGGCGTTTTTTAATAATTTTACTATCGCTCCATACGTTTATTTAGCTCTGCATGGAACTTATGGATTACTTTGGTTATTAAAAGAAAAGGTATTTCCTGACCCTTATTTTAAAGAAAAAATCAATTTTTTAACTTCAGTTTCTGGTTTTATTTTCCTTGGAAGTTATTGGGTAGCCCCCTATATTCTTATCTCATCTCAAAAATCTGTTCCAAATTTTATAATAGCTGCATCTATATCTATAAATATAATTGGCGTATTTTTACACTTTGCTAGTGATGCCCAAAAATATTTTTCACTTAAATTAAAAAAAGATCTAATTAAAGAAGGATTTTTCAAAAATATAAGGAATACAAATTATCTAGGCGAAATACTAATTTATATATCATTCGCCATCCTTTCAATGAGTTTTATCCCATTCGCAATTCTTGCAATATTTTTCTTTATAGTATTCCTACCAAGAATGATAAAAAAAGATAAATCTCTCACAAAATATGATTCATTCCAAGAATACAAGAACAAAACTGGTCTTATTTTCCCTAAAATAAATGCTTGAAAACAACTTACCAAGTTGGAGGCAAGATTTAAAATCTTCTAGAAAAAAAGAGGGTAAATCACCATCTAATAGATGGGTTCAGCTTGCTACAGTTAGCCAAAAAAATGAGCCAAGATTAAGAACAGTAGTTTTCAGAGGATGGCATAAAGATAATTCAATGATTATTTTTACAGATAGAAGGAGTGAAAAAATTGGGCATTTAAAATATAACCCTAACGCGGAAATATTATGGTTTTTTTTGAAAAGTAAATCACAATATAGATTCAAAGGAAAAATAAGTGAACTAAGTGATAACAAAAATTATTGGGATACATTAACTGAAAAGTCAAAATCATCTTGGTTCTGGGGATCTCCTGGAAAGAAAATAAACCCAAAATTTCAATATGACTATGAAATAGTATCCAATCCAACTAAGTCAGAAAATTTTGTAGTCCTAAACTTTGAAATCGACTCCGTAGATCTTCTTAAACTAGAAAAGCCTATTCATAAAAGATACTTATGGGAAAAGTTAAAGAAATGGGAAAAAACAGAAATTAATCCCTAAATATTTCTAAATTGTATATTTAGGTTGAAAAAAATATATTGATCAGTCAGTTTTAAAAAAGAAGTATTAACGTTATGAATTTCTCAGAAATTCCAGAAAACCCTCTCATTTTTTTATCTTGGGTGACTGCTATAGGATTTTTTATAAGTCTTTCAGAAGCAACTATTAAAATTAAACTTGAAAGAAAAAATACTTATCGTAAAAGAATAGATTTAATCAACAGTCTTTATCCAAAGAAATTAGCTTGAAGTATCTGAGAGGATGTTAGCTTGAAGAAATTGGAATAATCCACCTTTATTTTCTTCTTTTATTTCAGAATCTCTAGATGTTGATTTTATTTTTGTAGACGATACATTTTCTTCTACCTCTTCTGATTTGAGAATCCTAATGATAACTTCGTCTAATGAAAAATTGCCGGGACCTGTCAAAGCAATTGAAGTTGCTGAAGCAAAATACAGGAGCAAAAGCTCTAATAAATAAATATTAAAACCTGAAGTAACAAGTGCATGGTATATAGCAACAGAAATTGTGCCAACGATAGCTAAAGCACCGAATCTTGTAGCTAAACCGATAATCAATAACCAACTACCACCTATCTCTGAAAATGCCGCTATGTAGGATAGAAAAATTGGGAATGGAAGATGTAATGGCTTGACAAAAGCATCAGCAAAGTTTTCTATATTTGCTAATTTTTCATAACCATGGTGAATGAGAACAGTACCAGTTATAACTCTAAGAATTAATAAAGCAGTATCTTTACTAAACGACTTGGTAAGAATGGTTGAAAGCACTATAAAAAAAATGTCCTTAAGTAAAAATAACTAGTTACAATATTCATCGTGGATTAAACAGCAAAAGTCGCACTTAATTAAGTATTTATACTTAGTTATCCAAAGGATCTATTTTGGTTAAAAATTTAACTTAATTAGAAATTATTTTGAATTAAGTTTCAAATATTTTTTGGTTTATTTTAGGAATGTTTTCTTTAAATTTAAAAAATCCTTTTTTGGCGAATTTCCATGCAAATAAATCTTCTTCCCTGACAAGATTATATATTTTTTTATTGTGTAAATTTTTAAACTTAGTTATAAAATCATAATTTTCTCCCACTCCAGGGTAAATAATGTCAATTTCATTAATATTTTTAGATGCAACTTCTAGTGAATGACTATAAATCTGTTCAACATTATCAAATTGCTTCATAAATTCAGAGACCAAATCTTGTTTAAATCTCAAAACAGCTTCAGACAATTTAATTTGTCTTTGTTCATTTTTTAGAAGAATAATGAATACCTTTTTATAGCTTGGAAGTAAATTTTTAAGGGTTGCAAGGTGCAAATCATTTTCGAACATAATCAGATAATCTGATTTAGGATCCCGATTATTTTTATAAATCTCATCTTCTAATGGGATTTGATTCGTTTCCTCAAGAAAAATTTGTTTGTTAATTATTTTCTCTACATTAAATCTATTATTTGAATATTTTCTTAGGTTTGAGGATGTGAAAAGATATTGCTTTCCTCTAGTTTGCAATCCTCCAACCCATCTCCAACTAAGGAGATTAGATGCAGCATCACCGTCAAAAAGATATTTAAAGAAAAACTTTGCTCCCAATTGCCAAGGGAGGCCTAAATTAAATATCCAAGTACTCGCAAACCACATTCTCGTATGATTATGTAAATAGTTATGCTGTTTCAATTCAAGGACCCAAGAGTTAAAAAAATCTAATTCCGTATTCCCATTGATTGCACTTTCATAAAGCTCATGATCATAATCAAGATTTTTTTCTGAAATAAAATTTTGCCAAACTTTCGGTCTATTTTCCATCCACCCTTTCCAGTAAATTCTCCAAAATATTTCCTCAATAAATTTAGTTGAATTTTGAATTTTATACTTTCTTTTTATGTCATCTATCATTTCATATTCCAATAATAATCTATGTGTTACGAAAGGTGATAATTTTGAAACTGAACCTTTTTTATTTGGCCCAAAATCAAAATTTCTCAACTTTGCATAATCATTGATTTTGTATTTCGCAAAATTTTCCCAGGTATTTTGAGCTTTTAATAAATATGACATTTTTGATAACTTTGAAAATTGTTTTTTATTGATAGAAATTTGAAAAATATGCCTGTGAGTTAAGTCTTACAATTTTTCTATTTCAATTTTTAAGTAAAAATGTTTGATTGAAGTATTTAATTTGAACTCCTAGTATGTACATTTTATACTCTTAAATTGCTCTCTGCGTAGGAAAATATTTTTATCTGTCCAATTAATTTTTAAATCTTTTATGAATTTTTAAATCTTTTATAAGATAGAAATTTTAAGAAGATTTTTAAATATTTATTGAAATTATTATGAATATTTTATTAGGAAGAGATGTTAAGTATTTAGATGAACAATATAGAATAGGAGAAGGCATAATTTCCGATGCAGCATTTAAGCAACTTCAAAAACTCTTAATATCTACTGATCCAAAATGTACTTACTTTAATCAAAAAAATAAAAGACTCTTACCGAAATTAGCAAAAAAAAATTATAAAGAATTTTTAGGCAGTTTATTAACAAAAACGAGATTAAGCATTGAACCAAAAATTGATGGTTGCGCTATTGCAATTAGATATATAAATGGCAAGTTTAATAAAGCTATCACAAAAAAAGGATTAGATGTCTCAAGCAAAATTAAGCAAATTAAAAATGTCCCCGATAGTATTCCTATCAAACGAGATTTTCAAATTAGAGGTGTACTATACGCTACAAACCAAGTTGCCGGAATTTCCCAAAGAATTGCGAGAAAATACCTCAATGATAAAAAGGGGATTGGAGAAAGTCTCAGCTTTTGCTGTTTCCAGATACTTAATGGAAGACTTAACCAATATGAAACCCTTAACTATCTTAAAAAATGTGGCTTCAACACCCCTCATAGTTATTTCACAAATCTTACAAGCGAAGTCGAAATTTATAAAAAAAATTGGTTAGAGAAAAAAATATTTATGAAATATCCCACTGATGGGATTGTTATAAAAATAAATAGTAGAAAATTACAGTTAATTAGAGAGATAAGCTTATCTCAAAATAAAGAATGGCAATATGCAATTGAAAGATAATATTAAATATTACCTTTGAAAAAGAGCTCACGATACTGACTTTCAGTATCTAAACTAAAAGCGTTAACAAAATCTAGTTAGATACCAAAGTAAATTATAGGACTAATAAATGACTGCCACTATCTCTAGACCTAAAACTTCTAATTGGAAGACCTCTGATATACCAGACCTTACAGGCAAAACAGCATTAATCACTGGTGCTAATAGTGGTCTTGGATACTACACGGCAAAAGCCCTAGCTGAAAAAAATGCTAACGTAATCATTGCTTGTAGAACCCTTGAAAAGGCTAATCAAGCTATCAAAAAGCTTAAATATCTTAATTCTGAAGGAATATTTACACCACTAGAATTAGATTTATCAGATTTAAAAAACGTTGTTGAAGTTCAGGCCAAAATTTTTGATAATTTTGAAAATCTCGATTTATTAATCAATAATGCAGGCATAATGCATCCCCCAAAAACTTTGAGTGCTCAAGGTTTTGAAATACAGTTTGCAGTAAACCATCTAGCACATATGCTTTTGACATTAAAATTACTCCCAATAATTGAAAAGAAAGAAAAATCTAGAATAATAACAGTGACTTCAGGGGCTCAATTTTTTGGCAAAGTTGGATGGAATAATATAAAGGCGGAAAATTATTACAATAAATGGGAGTCTTACGCAAACAGTAAACTAGCTAATGTCATGTTTGCTTTTGAGTTAGATGCGCGAATAGAACAAAAAAAAATCTTATCATTAGCCGCACATCCAGGCATTGCAAAAACAAATCTTTTTTCTGCCCAAAAACCAAACCCAAGTCCATTAGAAACTTTCTCTTTAGAATTATTTAGCCCTATTTTTCAATCAGCAGAGATGGGAGCATTACCTCAATTATTTGCCGCCACTTCTCCTGAAGCAAGAGGTGGTGAACATTACGGGCCAAGGTTTAATTTTAGAGGTCATCCTAAATTATCTCCAACTTCACCCTTCGCTCTAGATAAGAAAGAGAGAGGGGATTTATGGGAAAAGAGTATAGAGATATTAAGTAGTTTTTTATGAGGTTTTTAGTTTAATTAACTTTATAAAATATTTTAAAATAAGTAACTCACTTTCTGAAAGTTTCATAAATTCATTAAGAGCCTTATAGTTTTCTGAATCAAATTTTTTAGCTATCTCTTTTATTTTATCATCATTTTCATCTACAAACCTTTCTGCAAGCTGTGATGGAGATAAACCCTTCTCAAGCAAATCTCCTGGAGCATAGTTTTCCCAATTTTCATAAAACCAAGAAAACCATAATTCAGTAATGTTTTTTATCATTTAATTTATTAATTTGGATATTTGCTCTTTGATATAGGGAATAAAAACAAACCAGAAATTATTGCAGCTATTGTAAGAAAACCTATAACAGGAGTGTATAAAGGTTGCAAATTTATAAAGAAAAAATTTCCTGTATGAATTTTCATAAGCCAAAAGAAATCTAATCCAAAAAATTGAAATAATGAATATAAGCTTCCGCTAAAAACAGTAATAAATAATGGGAACACCGCTATAAGAGTCATCCTTCTATGAAGTTTTTTTATTTTATTTCCAGACATTATCTTTTTTTTCTTAAATATTTATGCAATTCTTTTTCACTATTACATGCCATCCACATTTCTTTTAATTTAAATGTTCCAATACAGCCAAGTTCTTTAGCTTTTGCTTTAGCTTCTCTTTCAGTTAAATAATTTCCTTTTAAATGAGCCTTTGATTCAATATTAATCATGTTGCATCCAAAAACAATTAAAAAGATGTTTATTAACTTTAATTTAGAAATGATATTAGTTTTAAAAGAATTTTTCATAATTAAATAGACCATTTCTTATCTCCACATCAATTTAATTTAATTATAAATTTAATGCCAAGTAAAAATAATTCAAAAAAGAAAGAAAAAATTAATTTTATTATTGGGTTAGGAAGATCTGGATTTTGGTCTGCTAAGTTTTTAAGAAGCATCGGAAAGAAAGTTATAGTTTTGGAAAGTAAAGAGAATAAAGAACTTTTAGAAAAAAAAGAAGTACTAGAAAAACTAGATATATCTGTTTATCTCAAAAAAAAATTTTTATTTAATGAGTTCTCGCATTGTCTTGAACAAATTGAAACTGTTGTTGTAAGCCCAGCTATACCAAATGATCATCAAACAATAATCAAACTAAGAGAGAAAGGGATTATGGTAATAGGAGAAATTAATATTGCATGGGAAAATTTGAAAGACATAAATTGGATTGGAATTACTGGTACTAATGGGAAAACAACAGTTACACACTTATTAAGTCATATACTTAGCAAGAATAGATTATTTGCTCCATTTGCTGGCAATATTGGAACACCTTTATGCAAAATTGCTTACGACGTTAGCAAAAAAAAGATTGATTGGTTAGTGGCTGAATTAAGCAGTTATCAAATTGAAGTAGCTCCTCACCTTAAACCTAAAATTGGAATTTGGACAACATTTACTGCAGATCATCTGGACAGGCACAAAAACATTGAAAATTATTTCAAGATAAAAAACAACTTATTAAAACAATCAGAATTTAAAATATACAATTATGATGATAAATATTTAAGAAAGCATTTCAAAACACTTTCAAATGGAATTTGGATAACTACAAATTCTGATAAATCGGATTTAGGGCATTGTGATTACTGGATAAATAATGAAAATATCATTATAGAAAGACATAAAAAATTATTTAATCTAAATAACTTCAAATTGAAGGGTAATCATAATGCTCAGAATTTATTATTAGCTGTTGCGGCGGCAAGAAAAATTGGATTATCCGCAGAAGAGATAAAAAATTCATTAAGTAATTACAAACAACTTCCGCATAGACTTGAGACAATTTATCAATATAAAAATTTAGAAATAATTAATGATAGCAAGGCAACTAATTTTGACTCTTCAATAGCTGGTATAAAAGCAATTAAAGGTAATCTTGTAATAATATCTGGGGGAAGGTTCAAAACTGGTAATTCTATTGAATGGGTAAAGACTATTAATAAAAAGGCAAAAGCCATATTTCTTTTTGGAGAAAGCTCGCAAACTTTAAAAAAATTACTTCTTGATGGAGAATACAAAAGTGATTTATTGACTTTTTCTGATCTTTCAGAAGTTATCGACTATGCCTTTTTTTATTTGGAAAATAACCATATCGAGACGTTGCTATTTTCTCCTTCTTGTTCAAGTTTTGATCAATTTAGGGACTATGAGGAAAGAGGAAATGTTTTTAGAGAATTAATCTATAAAAAATTCAATCTAAAGCCCTGTAAAAATTAAAAATTAATTTTATAATCACCAGGTCGGTCATTACAACCAATACACGACTAGCAGATTTTCTTTAATTTAGTTAGATTTTAGGTATGAATTTGTAATTAACATGAGTGAACCTAATAATTTACCTCAAGCAATAAGTCATAAAAAACTAAATAATTTGTTACTCCATGCTCAAAAAGAAAGTCATTCTTCGGATGATAACAATTCCATTAATTTAGAAAAAATAGAATTCGATGAATTAATTAATAATTGGGAAATAGTTACTAAAGATGTTATTAAAACAATTTCTAAACGAAATAAGAACCTATTAAAAGATAAATCATCTAACTCTTTAATGGCATTAGGAGCGATGGAAGTCCATCTTAATTTGGCATTGCAGGCTTTAAATGCATTTAACAAAGAATCTCAAGATTAAATTACTATATATTTGGCATAGAAAATAATAGTAAATCAACTTCTTTGTTTGATTCAATTTCAATATCACCAAATTCAGAAATTTCAAAGCCTAAACCATCTCCTGCAGTAAGAAACATATTCGTTTTATTATTTTTATCCCTTATAAACAAATCTCCTTCTATTATTTGAATCCAATTGAAATTATTTATTTCATAAGGCAAATACTTTTTTTTAAAACGATTATATTTACATCGCCAAATAGAAATATCTTGATTAATAGAGAGTAGGGAATTATTGTTTTTAAAAGAATCAACAATCAAATTATTACCAGATATATTCTTAATTGACATTTGATTATATGAGGGCTTGAGATTTTGAACATCCGGATATATCCAAACTTGAAACAATTTGCAGTCTGTATTCTTTTCATTTTTCTCACTATGATAAATTCCTGTCCCTGCAGACATAACCTGCACTTCATCTGCATGAATTACTCCTAAATTATTTAATGAATCTCTATGTGTAATTTCACCCTTTATTACAATTGTAACTATCTCCATATTTGAATGAGAGTGTGAACCAAAGCCAGAATTTGGTGAAATTATATCTTCATTAATTACTCTAATTTTTCCAAAATTGTCCCATAATTTGTCTCTATGTTCAGCAAAAGAAAATGAATGCTTGGAATCAAGCCAATCTCTAGTTGATTTAAATCTTTCATTCGATTTTCTAAATTTGAGGATATTTAAAGCCACATAAACCCTTTATTGATATTGTACAAAATATTTATTTAACTCTTGATAGAAGTTCAATATTTTTCAGAATGGTAAAAATAAAAATCTTTATTTTTATATCTTTATCTTACTTTGTAGCTTTGTTGCTCTACTAATAATTTTTTTAGCCACGTCTCTAGACAGGCAGTTTTCTGCTTTTACATTTAATTTTTTTAATTTTTGTAATTGCTTAGAGATTTTCATCTCATAAATTAATTTATGGTTCAAAGTTAACATAAATATAAAGAAAAAGCACTTGAGGTTTTTTTACCCTGTTTATTTTTTATTAGGATTCCATTTGTAAAAGAGAATTATCAGAACAATATAAAGGGTGTATTGGATTTTCTTTTTTTGTTTTTTTTATAAAAAGAGGACCTAATGGATTCACAAAATTATCCTTTTTTTTTGTATAAAATTTCATTATTTTCTTATAAACTTTTTGATTCCTTTTACGAATGATCCCATTATTGCCCCATCCGAGCCATAAGTCGCAATTTTTATTTTCGGACCAATATTTCAAGCTTTTATTTATAAAAATATTATTTAAATATCCTACTGGTTGCTCATGAGTTAATAATTTATCAGGTGTTTTGGAGATTAAAGCGAAAAGATTTATTATTTTGACTTTTCCGTAATTATAGTTTTTGCATATTTTGATTATCTTTTTTGTTGTATTGTCAATGTATTCAGTATTAGAGAGCGAAGGATTAAGGCCTATAAAAATTATTTCTTTTTTTGATTTAGAAATTTTGAAACTTAAGCTCCATCTATATTGATTATTTTTGCTTATTAAACAATTTCTTTCGTAAAGAAAATCTTTCAACCTAGGCCTACTCCCCTAGCCATTAAAGTTGCAAAGAGTGGGATAGTTGCGAAACCAATCAGTTCGGTAGTGATAATAAACTTAAACCTTTTAACGAGATTTTCTGAAATCTTAGGTAATTGATTTTTTCTTAATGGTATCGCCCATAAGATATAAGTTGTAGTTGGGTATAGAGATAGTAATCCAACCAAAATATAGAGAGATACTTTAATCCAAAATACTGGATTTCCTGTATAAAAATCGCCTCCCTGTCCAAAATATTTAACCCTTAAAATTCCAGTAACCAATATTGCTACACCCGCTAAGCCATATACAACATCTGCAACTATCATTGATATAGTTTGATTTCTATTTAGATCAACCTTTAATGTCAACCTTTCAAATAAAAGGGATCCAAAGCAAAGTATTATCCCCAAATAATGTATATATGCAACTAGTGCACTCTTAGCTATCTCACCAGTCAATAAAGTTCCTATTAACATTTGTTAGTCAAAATTTATATAATACTAACTATTTAAATATATATTCGTCCAAATAATACCTTCAAAAAAATAAATTTTAGGTTTTAAGATTCTAAAAATCTTTTCTGCCCCTCCAGAAAAGAGTCTTTCTTGTTCCATACCTCAACTACATCTGGGAAATGCTTTTCCATACAAACATCACAAACTCCGTGACTAAATCTAATATCACTTATTTTTGAGAGGTATTTTTCTAAATGCATCCAATCACCATTATCGTTCTTTACTTCTCTACAGTAAGAACAGACTGACAATATACCTTCCTGTTTATGTAAATTAGATAATGCCTCTAATAAGTTTAAAGATTTCTTTCTCAATTCCAAGAAAGAAACTATTTGCTTAGATAATAATTCCATTACATTGTATTGCTTAGGGGAAAGATTGCCAGGTTTCCTATCAATGACACATAGCGTTCCAAGTTTATTACCATCTTGATTTTTAAGAGGGAACCCAGCATAAAACCTAATTTTAGGATCACCCGTTACTAGCGGATTATTTATAAATCTCTCATCCTGAAAAGCATCCTTAATTATTAATGGACTATTTTCTTTTATTGCATGAGTACAAAATGACCAATCTCTTTTTGTTTCATTAATATCAAGGCCAACTTTTGCCTTAAACCATTGCTTATCTTTATCAACTAAAGTCATTAAAGATATTGGAACATCACATGTTGAAGCTGCTATTTTTGTAATGTCGTCATAGCAAGCTTCTGGTTTTGTGCCCAATATTCTATATTCGGCCAATGCTTTTAACCTTCTTTCTTCCTCATCAAGTTTAGGAATTATATTTTGCATGAATATTTCTAAGTTTTTTAACTTTAAAATTAATCTTTCGTTAAAAAACTTTTTCTCTTTAATACTTAATAAAATAAAGATAAACTTATTGATTTGTTACTTCATTAAATAACTTTGAGATTGCTCTTCCTGCAAGCCATCCACTAGTCCAACAGTGCTGGAAATTGAACCCCCCAGTAATTCCATCTACATCTAAAACCTCCCCAGAAAAAAATAACCCTGGACATATTAAACTTTCCATACTTTTAAAATTAACTTCATTAATTGATACACCTCCAGAGGTAACGAATTCCTCTCCAAAAGGACCTTTGCTAGAAATAGTATATTTATCTTTTAAGAGAGTATTGATCATTTTCTCTCTTTCGCTAGCAAGTAGATCTGACCACTTTTTATCCTTGTTAATGTCCATTTTATTTAATAAGAATATCCATAATCTTTTAGTTAATAAAGGGAGGGGTCTTAAATTAATTAAGTTCAATCTGCCATTATTTAATTTAAAATTATTTATTTTTTCCTTTAAGTCTTTATATTCTAAGTCTGACCATCTAATTATTAAATTAAATCTATATTTTTGGTCAAATAATTCTCTTGCAGCTATAGAAGAGAGCTTTAAAATAACAGGTCCGCTAAAACCCCAATGGGTTATAAGTAAATCTCCCCTATTTTTAAAAGACTTATTATTCACTTGAATTTCAATACCTATATTTTTAATAGATACCCCACTACATTCATTCAACTTATTGTCTTTAGTGGTAAAAGTAAAAAGGGATGGAACTGGTCTTACTATACTGTGCCCAAGGCTTTTAGCTAATTTATGTCCACTAGGATGGCCACCCGTAGAAAGAATAATATTTTTTGTAATTATCAAATCTTTTTCACTATTACAAATATTAAAAAAGTTATTGGAAGTTTTGAAAATTTCCTTTACAAAGAATTTTGTTGATATCTCTACACCTTTAGTAATTGCATTTTTTTTTAAGCAGTCTATTACATCTAAAGATGAATCAGATACTGGAAATACTCTATTATCACTCTCAATCTTTAATTTTAATCCTCTTTTCTCAAACCAATCATATAAATCTCCAGCTGCAAATCTATTAAATGACTCTAAAAGCTTTATTCCACCTCGAGGATAATTTTCTGCCAACTCATTGGGTATCCATAATGCATTTGTTACATTACATCTACCTCCTCCACTTATTCTTACTTTCTCCATAAGTTTTGAAGACCCTTCGAGAATTATTATCCTTTTTACTCCATTTTCAGCAGCTGTCACAGCTGTCATAAATCCTGCTGCCCCACCACCAACGACTACTAAATCAAAAGGTTCCAAATCTAAGCACTCAATTCTTCTTTGTTTAGATAATAGCAATTGGATTTATTAAAATAAAAAGGGTTTTAGGTGAAATTTCTTAGTTCGGGTTTAATTATTTTTAAATATTTAAAATGATCTATAAATTCATTTTAAATTTTATGGTTTATATAAACACGCAACTATCTTTTTTACATTATTTTATGTAAATGATTACTTTATTCTCCTACGTCAAATATTCTGAAGCCAGCTTTCCAATGACTGGTCAATATACGGCTCTTTTACTATTAACTACAATAATTTGGATTTTACTTTGGATTGGGTATAGACAAAATAAGATAAACGATGAAATAAAGAAGAAGGAGAAACAAGAAAGAATAAATAAGAAAACAGATAGGAGAAGAAAATTAGAAAGTTTATATCCAAATAGAAAAATTTTTTAAAAATATACCAAAAAATATTTTAAGAAATAAAGCTCTATTTAATTAACTTCAAATTTGCTTTCAAATTCACTTCTAAGTTTAATAAGCTTTGAAATTTCTTGATTAAGTTCTTCTTCAGATCTAAAACCTAAAACATCAAATGGCTCAGTACCTAAAGATGTTTCAAATTTATTTATTATTTCCATCTTTTTTATAAATCCTATCTTCTATGATAAACCTAAAAAATTAAAGAATATACTAAGTGATAATTTCAACATAATAAGTTACTGCAATGTGGTCTTAGATAAAAAATTTAATTTTTAATTAATTCCCTTCGAATTTTTTTAATTTAGAGTTATTTAATTGTTTTCAATCTTAAACCTTATGTTAATTTCTTAATTCAATAGCATCAAATAAATGTATAGAGCCTTTATATTATTCAAATATAAAAAAGTTTTTAATATTATGGAAACTAATAAATTAAAGTCCTTAATACAATATCTGCCAGGCTTTCTTATTCTTATGTACGTATTCTTTTTAGCGGTAACACAATTTATAAAGTAAAACTTTTTAAAAATTTTTAATCTTGATTGGAATAATTTCTGCTTTTGGGGCTGCTATCTCTTGGACTTATGCATGTTTTGTATGGAGGTCTCAGACTGAAAAGTATAAATCGATAGATATTAACTTATTAAAAAATTTGATCGCATTTCTAATTTTTCTACCAGCATTTATCAATTTACACATATTAAGTGATTTAAAATCTTTAATTATTCTCTCACTCAGTGGAGTTATAGGAATAGGTTTAGGAGATACTTTTTATATAAAGTCATTACAATTAATTGGGACAAGAAGAACTCTATCTATAGAGACATTATCGCCACTTTTAGCCGCATTATCTGGTGAAATATTTATTGATGAAAATTTAGCACTTAAATCTTACATAGGGATATTCATAATATCGCTTTCACTTTTTATTATTCTTAGGCAAAGGACTAATCTTTTAGATAATAATCTACCAAAAATTACCGAAGAAAATAATTTTAGAATTTACATATTTCCTCTTTTATCAGTACTATGTGCTGTTTTGGGAGGCCTTTTATCTCGAATAGTTTTTTTAGAAAGTGATTTATCTCCTTTCCAAACAACAGAGATAAGGTTACTTGGAGCAATAATGTTTTTAATAGCGGTAAAGAATTTTAGGATGAATTTCTTCCTAAAAAAATTAGATAATAATGCTCAAAAAAGATTTTTACTCTCAATATTTTTAGGAACAAATTTAGGAATATTGCTACAACAAGTTGTTTTCAAGACTCTTCCTTTAGGAATAGGTTGGACGTTACTTAGTACATCTCCAGTAATTTCTCTTTTTTTTGCAAAAAAGGAAGAAGGGCAAATAACAAAAGTCATAATTTTTTTTACTACGTTATTATTTTTAGGTTTGTGTTTAATAATTTTATAAAAATAAATCTTTGTAATAAATACTCATGTTAATGAGAAAAACAATAAATAATATTAACTTAGAAATGTTTTAAATATGAAAATCTTAAAGAAAAAGACACTTGGTATTGTTGAAGTATATTTAATTTTCTTGTCATGCATTTATGCTGGCTTTATGGGTTACAAGTCGTTACTTAGTATAATTTTTTCCTAGATTAGTTTATTTTTTGAAACGATTTAACTAGGTGACCTCCATCTTGATCATCATCATCGTTTGAAGCAAAAAATAAGCAATATATCCCTATTGATGCTATTGATAGTGCAATAGAAAGTGTTGAAAGCTCGTCCATTAATAATGATTTTTTAAATTTTAATAGAAAAATAAAAAAGTTTTGTAAACTAATTAACATTCTTCAAATATATTTTGAATTAAAAATTTTTTATAATAATTTTATTAATTACATTTATTAGTAAAAGTGCTTATCAATAAGCCTTAAAACGCAAGTATGAGTATTCACTCTAAAAAAAATTGACATATTTAGAATTGCGAGCCAAGCAATTAGCCACGAAATTCCAATAAGAATGAAATCTGCTTAATAATTGAAGGAGAAGCAAATATAAAGACTTAGGCAGGAGAGTGTTACTTTATTTAATCAGGAGAATTAGTTCAATTTCCTGAAAGACTGTATTGCGAATGGCAAATAGATAAAAGTATAAAAAAAAACACTTTAGATTAGGGGAATAGTTTTTTTTAAAGAAGTTTTCTTTTATCTAATAACCAAGTTTGATTAATAAGCTAGTATTAACTAGTAAATTACTCGCAAAACATATATTGTTATGACTTTCACTGACAATGAATATTTAGAAGTTATCCAAAAAAACGAAACTGTCAGAGAAGCCTTTGAAAAAATAAAACAAACATGTATTAGTTTACGAGAACAAACTAATTGCCCAGAAGAAGATATCGAAAATTTTCTGGTATTTATATCTAAAAAATGGAACAATTAATAATCTTATAAATCTGCCTAAAATATTTTAATATCTAAAAATACTTTTAATACTATTTATCAGTTTTTATAGTTTCAAAATCCTTTTTTGGACCTGTATTAATACTTGATGTTCCCTTAGCAGCTGACACAAAGAAAAAGAACCCTACTATTCCAGAAATTCCAAAAATTGCGGCTAAAGGGTCAAAAGTGAAAGAAAACATAAAAAACTATAAAATCAAAATAAATAATAGTTTTTGAATTCAAATTACACAATTATTATTAAGTAACATTAGTTACATTTACATACCTCAATATGTCAAAATAAATTTTTTTATCGAAATTTAATAATTAAGAAAATCAAATTTAGATTTCAATTAAGAAGATGCTTTTATATTGAATAATCCTCTAATCCTTTGGCATGAAAGGGGAAATCTATTATTTAATAGATCATTTTATAAAAAATATCAGGCTAAATAAGTTAACAAAATATCCACAATTTATATTTTTTTTGCTTAAAGTAAATTCATGACAGGATTCTATTCAACAACATCATCAATTAGCCCATTAACTGCAATTCTATGGTGTTTTTACCCTCTAGCAATATTAGTTTTGGTTGAATTATTCTTAGGTGGTGGCTTTGACGATGATAATGATGATCAAGATGGTGGGATGATGATACCCGCATATTCAAAAGCTAGTAATTAAGAACTAAAATTCTGTACAGCCGACTACCATTACAGTAATAGAATCAAATTTTTTTAAAAAGTATATTGGATAAAACTACATTTTTTTCATTGGTGTTTTTGACTATTTTTATTGGTTCATCACTCTCTTGGTTAGTTATCAAGACTCTTAAAGAAGGTAATGAAGCTTTAGAAGAAATGAGGAGAGATCCCGAATAAGTATCTTTATTTTATTTCTAATTGGGACTATAAAAATAATGAATTATAAACTTCAAAATAATTTAAAAAGTTAAAAATTTTATTTGAAGTTTTGGAGAAATTATTTAAAATTTGGATTAATATTTTTTTTTAATAAAAATTTTTCTGAAGCTTACTTAAAATGCATCTTAATTCTTTACTTTATATATTTTCTTTATTTATATTTATTTATGTCATGGCTCTATTGTGGAGAGACCTGCCTAATCAAAAAAAGTAGTTAAAGATAATTATTTATGAAAATTGTTGCCTATACAAGTAAATTTAGTTATTAATTTAATAATATCTATATTAATTTTATATACATGCAAATTGAATCTTCAAACAATTCAAAAAAGAAGGATTTTTCTCAGTCTTTGGAAATTGAAAAAGAGAATATTATTTGTAAAGACGGTTTTTGTACATTACCAATTAAAAATGAAAATCCAAGCTTTCAAAAAAATAAAGCGAATCTATTCGATCCAATTTAATTAGGAGAAATAACTATATCTAGTAAAGCTCTTCAACGAATATTCTCTAAAATAAAGTTAATTGCATAGATAATATTAATATGAGCTAATGAACAATAATTTTTTTAAAGCCTATCAGGAATTTTGGATTAAAGCTACTGATTTTAAGAGTACCACCACTAGATCAGATTGGTGGTGGGTCCAATTAGCTAATCTTATTATATCTTTCTTTACTATCCCAATATTTTTAAGAACATTTGGTTTTAACATTTATGGAATCATATGTATCATTCCTCAAATAGCAATTGACATAAGAAGATTGAGAGATTTTGGAAAGAACTGGAAATGGATTTTTATAAATTTAATCCCAGTTTTAGGATGGATAATTTGGTTTATATGGCTCGGGTTTGGAAAGTCGGGTAGCGGGAAATCAAAAGTTATTTAAAGATTTGAAATTCAACCTATTGAGTCTAAATCTCTACGGTAGTGGACTGATTTTTCATTAGAAGTTGAACAATTTACTTTTAAATTTTTAGTAGAATTTTTCTTTAGATTAAGAATAGAGAACGAACTGATTAGGTTTTTCATTTTAGAAATAATTTCTCATAACCTAATAAATAAAAAACAATTATCGTGCTTTATTTTTATGTTTTAACCGAACACTATGGTTCATTAACCCGTACAAAAAAATTAAACGATTTATTATTTTAATTTAAAACTTCTTTAATTTTTTACTTTTTTTTAAAATCTACAAAAGTTACATTATTTCGAAATTCTAGTTGTTTTTTTAGAATTCTGAATACATGCCATTCACATTCAGTTAACTTTTGAAATTGCTCTAGAGTATCTTTATCTTCATCATCAAATTTATCAAAAATATCTGATATATCCAAACTATTAACTTCAATAAATTTCTCTGCTACATCTATAGGATCCTGACCTAAAGCAAAGTCTTTGAAAGGCTCATAAGAATTAAGTTTTCTAGTTAACCAATTAAACCATAATTCAGTTTCATTATTATTTTCTTCTCTTACTATTTTCTTCATAAACAGATAATTAACTATATTTATAATTGTTGGTCATTCTCTGTTTGGCACCCGTAAAATTACTTATATTTAGATTTGAAAGAACTATTTTACAGAAAATTTTCAAGCTATTTTTCTATATTTAATTTTAAAAGACTATATTTATTTAAATCAAAAAACTTCATAAAAAAGAAATTAGGTATTTATCGTATGTTTATTTACATTTTAAAAAGGTAAGATAGGAATTTATAGAAAAAATGCTATCTATACCATTTTACGATTTTCCTTCATCGCCCTTATTAATAATAGGGGCACTAGGAATTGTAGTGACTATAGCAGTATTTTTTCTAGCTTATCAAAAATACTTTAATTCACCTTTTAATAAAGAACTTCAACAAAAGAAAAAATCATTATTAAAAGAAAAGAAAGAACTCAATCAAAGATTGCAAAAAATAGATCAAGATTTAAAAAATTTATAAAATTAAGAAATAAATTTAAAAACTACTTTTGAGAAAAAATTAGCTTGAAAGAAAAAAAAAGAATTAGTGAAATAAAAAATTAGGTTTCGAATTCAAGATTTTAAGTTTTCAATTCAAGTTTATGACTTATAAGTGGTTATGGATAAAGAACATCTTATAGAATTAATTTATAGTAGCTTGATATGCGAAAGTCAACATCTCAAATCAAGAGAAAGTTCTAATGAAATAATAAATTACTTAAAAAAATTAAATTTAGAACAGTTAAGAACAATGTCTAAAGAATTTATTCTTTAGAAAAAAATTCTCGAACAATTAAAATATTTAAATTAACCCACGATAAAGTATATTTAACTACCTCTAATAAAAAAATTAATCTAGAAATATATGAATAAAAACAAAAGATCTGAATTCCTAATTAAGCCTTTTCTGAAAAGAAATAACTATAGAGCTATTTTTCAATTAATTATTACTATTGTTCCAATAATTTTTCTATGGTTGATTATCTCTAAAATAATATTTTCTTCTCTTCCCCAACTTACAATTGGATTGTTATTAATTCCTATTCTTTTTCTTCTTACACTCTTATCTTCAAGAACATTTTCATTAATGCATGATTGTGGGCATAATTCTTTATTTGAAAAACGTTATTTGAACAACTTATTTGGATTTTTTCTGGGCTTATTAAATGGAATACCTCATAAACCTTGGGCTAATGATCATGCATTCCACCATAGAAATAATGGTAATTGGGAAATTTACAAAGGGCCAGTAGATGTTTTAAGTCTTGAAGATTATGAGGATCTTAATAAAAGACAAAAACTTATTTATAAGATAAGTAGACATTGGTTAATGCTACTACCAGGCGGTTTTTTTTATTTAGTAATTAAAGCTCGATTAGGATTAGTTTTAATTATTTTTAATTTTATTAAGTCTTTAATGAAAGAAAGTTTTTTAAAAATTAAAAAAAGAAATTATCTAGAACTATTGAATATTCAATCGAGAATTAAACCTCCTTTCTCCGATTATGGAAACAACTTTGATGAATTATTTGATCTAATAGCAAATAATGTCATTGTGATAAGTGGTTGGGTAATTATGTGTAAATGGCTAGGAACTACTTTTTTCTTAACTTTTTACTCACTAGTATTAACTTTTTCGGCAGCAATATTCATAACTATTTTTTTCGTACAACATAACTATGAAAATGCATATGCAAGTAATACAAAAAACTGGGACATTGTAGAGGGTGCTATTGCTGGGAGCAGCAATTTAGATATCCCAAATTGGTTAAATTGGTTCTTAGCCGATATTTCATTTCATAGCATTCATCATTTATCTGAGAGAATTCCTAATTACAATTTAAGAGCTTGTCATAAAGCAAATTTACATTTACTGCAAAAATCAAAAGTTCTCAAATTAAGTGACTTTCCAAATTGTTTTAAATATATTATTTGGGATAGCAAGAATGAAAATCTAATCCCAATTGATTAAATCCTAGCTATATCTTCTTCGTATTTTTCTCTTTAGAGGCCTACTACTGTAAGCTTGAGCTCCAATAGCTGGGGGCATATGGTTTTTAACAGGATGAATAAAAGCATTTGCCATGCTCTCTAACATTTTAGAAAGCCAATTCATAATTGATCTCATTTGGAAAATCTAAAAAAGTGTACTTTTATCATCTAACGAAATTACTTAAAAGTAAATCAGTCTTTATGCTGATTTATTTTTTTACTTTATTTAACATCTTTTATTAATCAGCAAAAGTCTAATGATATTTTTGAATAACCAAAACTGTCAGGCAAAGAATTATCAAAAAGATAGGCTCAAAACTGACAATAAAAATATATAAAACAAAAAATAGATCAACTCCAAAGAGAACTCGCATATCCTAATGAATTTATTTATGGTTTCATAAAAAATCCAACAAGCTTAAGACAAAGATAGTAATAAATTAAAAGCTCAGAAATTATAATAAAAGCAAATATCAAGAAAAAGTACTAAAAAGATAAATTTTTAGAGATTAAATGGATCGGATAATTATAAATATCATCTAACTTTTTACATCTTTAAAAAATAAATACGCAAACCTAGTAACTAATACTTATTTTTTCTTATTTTCTTTACAAACAAAATTTAAACTTTAAAAGTCATGCTATATATCGTTCGAAATTAAGGAATAAAAATTATGAATCTGTTTTCTTTCTCTTTAAATCAAACTAGAGCAAAAGATAACATTGATTCATATTTTGAATGCATTAGTGAATGCAGCATTATTGATGGCCAGAAAGAATGTATTACACGATGCGTAGAAGTTCATCTTAAAGGAGGAAATAAAAATGAATAAAAAATATTCTTCTCAAAGAAAAACAACTTTAAAGTGGAACCCTAATGGAGATCTTTCTGAAATTGATATGCTAAGAATTTTGGATGCAATTTCAGCTACTGAACTTAATCAATGTCAATTAACTTGCGATTTATTTTTATAAATTAAAAATAACTTTATTTAATATCGTTTAATCGATTTGTTATAAAAAATTAATTCACAATATAAATACTTTTTTATAAATCCATATACTTATAGCTTTCAACTTTACTTATTCTGTTGTTAAAGTTTTAAAGCTCTTTAATATTCTTTTTAGATTTACTCTTTTTAAATAAGTTTTTAGAAATTTCTTCCCTTGTTAACTGTATAGGTTCTACTCTTGCTGAATCCCCATGAGTAGGACAGTAATAAGTCATTAACATCCATTTTTTATCTTCTTTCATAATGTTTAAAACCCTATCTAGAATTTGATAGGACTTATCTAGGATATAAATCATAAAAAGTTTTCATATTTAATCTTTTTTTTGTTTTTGCTTAACAATATAAAAAGTTGTAAAGAAATAGCCTAATTAGATATAAATACGCATGACTAAAAAAATAATTACTGCTATTTGTAAGATAATTTGAAATTAAATTAATGTCTTTAGAATCTATACTGATGGTTGTGGCTCCAATATGTCTTTTTACAGCAGGAGTTATAATTTTGCCAATATTAGTCAAACCACGAAAGCAATCAGTATCGCCTAAGAGATACGTTAGAGGTTTATAAAATTAATCTACTTTTCTAAACCATTTTTCTTAGAGTTAAAAAGTAAGTAGATACAGAGATAAAATTAAATCTATATTGGTGGAAAGCTATGTTTCAAAAAATTTGTATATGGAGTTTTCTGGAGCAATTCTTTTTGATTGAAATGGTGTTTTTTTAGATAAAGAACCTTTTATAGCTGGTGCCTGATGTGAGACCGCAAGTTAATATAACTACTAATTATAAAAGGAAAAATTATTTGAATTAAAAGGAAAGAAGAATAATAGATTGTGCCAAAAAAGTAAAAAAACGGATAAATAATGAAAATTCAATCGAAGAATTACTGTTTATTCAAAAAGCAAAATTAGTTCAGCAACTCTCAAAGTCAAAACCTTTCAAAGGATTCATAGATATAATTAATTTTTACCTAAATTCAAAATTACCTATTGCACTAGTAACAATTAGCAATAGTGAAAGTTTTAAAATTAAAAGTTCTGCAATTCCCCTAGTTAAATTTATTCCCGAAAAGGATTCTTGGAGATGATAAATTTATTTCTGCTGGGAAGCCCTCTCCTAAGCCCTATTTGAGAGCATTAAAACTGTTGGCTGTAGATCCAAAAAAAAATATGGGTTGTAGAAGAGTCATATGCAGGATCTGTCTCTGGATTAAAGGCGGAATGTAATTTTCTGTTTTTTCCCAAAGATATTAAGACTCTAAGTAAATTAATAAATGAATTTGCTCAAGAAAAGATTCAAAATTTATATGATAAATTTAAAATAAATTTTATAACTTGAATCCTAAGACATTATATGTGCGGTAGGTTTGAACTGAAAACTAAATTTGATAATTTACCTAAGGTTTTAAAACAAGACTATCCAAATAGACTTGATACTAAATACGAGACTCAGAAATTAATTAGACCTACTGATCCAGTACTTGTACTTAAGAATGAAGGAAAAATCAAGACTACTTTTATGACATGGGGGTTCATATCACCTTGGGCTAAAGAGCCATTTGCGAAGGGAATAATTAGACCATTTAATGCAAGATCAGAAACTATTGAAGATAAAAAATTATTTAGTGGAAGTTGGAAACATAAGAGATGCTTAATACCAGCAAGTGGTTTTTTTGAAAAAAGATATCGTATTAGGAAAGATAATTATGAAACTTTTTGGTTGGGAGGGATTTGGAGTAAATGGTCTTCACCTGATGGGGCAGAGATAGAAAGTTGTTGTATTTTAACAACTGAGCCAAATGATTTAATAAAACCCATACATCATCGAATGCCTGTAATTGTCCCCAATGGATTAGAAGAAAAATGGACTGAACTGGTTAAAGATATTACAAAATTAAAAGGTTTAATACCCATATTGATGGGATGGTCATCATCAGGATGGATTCTTGAAGAGATTAATAAAGAAACTACTAATCAAATGAATTTATTTTAAATTTTAAAATTAGAGGGTATTATTCTCATTGAAATTTATTAAGTTTATTTGATGTAACCTAGATCCTTAAATAGCTTTAGATTAAATCTTTTTTAATTAATAGCAAAATTAATTAATAGAAAAATTAGATTTTTTAGATGGCTAAACACTGGCTAAATTTTACCCCTTTCTGCTTTGGCTATTAATTCAACTCTTCTTCTCTATTTAATTCTTTTGATAGCTATTAAATAATTTTTCTTGGTAAAAAAACTCAAAAAATTAAAAAAAATTATATTAAATTAATACTTTTTGAACATTTTAAAATACACATTACTTTCGTAAAAAGATTCTTTGATGGATAATAAATTATGTAAATAAAAATTTATTTAAAACCAACACCAAAACCTAAACCTAAACCTAAACCTAAAATAATTTGAGCAATATTAAATTTTCTGGCCTTAAAGGTCAAGCACTTGAAATAAATATCAGTGATATCCCCAGTATGAAAGAGTTTAAAAGTGTTATTCCTGCTTTCTGCTTTAATCCTGAAACCATAACTTCATTACGTTATCTTTTGCAATCAACCATAATTCAGCTAATTGTTGTAGCTATAGGATTATCAATTCCTTTCACTCAAAGAATGATACCTATTTGGATTCTTTATGCGATTTTATCAGGAACCACTGCAATGGGTTTTTGGGTAATTGCCCACGAATGTGGTCATGGGGCTTTCTCGAAAAATAGGTTTTTAGAAACCATGACTGGATATTTAATTCATTCGTTATTATTGGTACCATATTTCTCTTGGCAACGTTCACATGCAATCCATCATCGTTATACCAATCATATAACTAATGGAGAAACGCATGTCCCATTAGTTATTGATGGAAATGGAATTAGCGAAAAAGTTGGTGGTGAAAAAGAATTAGCTTTTTCTAGTAAATTAGGAAAAAATAAGTATGGAATTCTTCAACTTGTATTGCATCTTATTTTTGGTTGGCCTGCTTACCTATTATCAGGAAGTACAGGAGGGCTTAAATATGGAACTTCAAATCATTTTTGGCCAAGGGAACCTTTTTCTAAGACTTTATGGCCTTCTGAATGGGCTAAGAAAGTTTGGATTTCAGATTTTGGTGTAGGTGTAGTTATATTTGGACTTGCTATATTGGTTATTAAGCATGGAATCTTCCCAATATTAGGGATGTATGTGGGACCCTTATTAGTAGTTAATTGTTGGTTAGTTATCTATACTTGGCTTCATCATACAGACTCAGATGTTCCACACCTATCTAATTCAGAATT
Organism: Prochlorococcus sp. AG-442-N17; assembly: GCA_003212375.1. Taxonomy (GTDB): domain Bacteria; phylum Cyanobacteriota; class Cyanobacteriia; order PCC-6307; family Cyanobiaceae; genus Prochlorococcus_A. The sequence continues at coordinate 40,925 of QCPY01000002.1, forward strand.
TTCTTTTATGAGAGGTGCCTTCCTTTCCATTGATAGGCCTTATGGAAAAATTATTGATATTCTTCATCATAATATTGGTTCAAGTCATGTAGTTCATCATGTATGCCCAACAATTCCGCACTATCATGCTAAAAAGGCAACTCGTATAATAAAAAAAGAATTTAATAAAGCATACCTTTTCAATCCAGACCCAATCCACAAGGCTCTATGGAATATTGCTTGTAGTTGTATTGCTGTCAAATCAGATATCAATAAAGGGATGTACATTTGGCAATCCTCCTACAAAAGAAATCTTAAACATAACGTTTGAATTCCACTGTAATATCACATTAATTTACACAAATCTGAAGAGAATATAAAAGAATGAGAAATTAAGTCTTTTTTATCTTAAATATTGATATGGAAACGGGTTCAATTTAAAGTTATGAGTGGAGACAATCTACACGGGAAGCAACCAATAAAGTTTTACTCTGAGGAAGTAACTATTACTAAGGTTCAATTATTAGAGAAGCAACTTAGTCTTGGAGATAAAGTTTCAGACTTAGATGAAAAACACAAGGAGTGGAGCAGGAAGTTATCAGGATAGTTCTATTTAGCTCTTCTCAATGTAGGAGCTTTATAAAACATTATTTTTAGGCTTAAGATTAGTATTGACACTGTTAGAACGGGTAAAATATAAAGTATCAAATCAGAATTTAAGAGAGAAGGAATGCGTGCAAAAACCAAATGCATATAGTAAGTAGTAAATGACATAACTATTTTTTTAATTAATTTATTAATAGCAATTATTTACTAAAATAAAAAGAGTATTTAATCTTGTTTTATGAGTGTAAGAATGATTAAATATTAGTAAATTTTAGATTAAATTTTTAAACTACTTAAAAAAAAGAATTTAGATATTTTTTTACTTAAAATAAAATGTTAGAGAGTCAGCCTGTATCCCTACTAGCTGACTCACTACTTAATTTTAGTTAGAATTAATATTAAATGAGGATTATTTCTTTAATAAATTAGATACTTATAATTATTTTTTAAATAATAATGGATAAAAATTTAGTCACTCAAAAATGAAAAAAGTAAAAAGGCCATGTTGAAACAATCTAGAATAGATTAATCTATGATTAATTAACTGCTGTAATTTTTATTTCATTATTCATTTATAAAAGTCATATATTTATCAGCAAAAAATAGGCTTGCCTTTATCGTTTAACTAGATTATAAGAAAATAATTAAATTTTTCCCTTTTAAGGATATTAATACCAACTCAAATCACAGTTATAAATCGATTAATGGTAGTATTAGATGGTGTCAACTTGAGATAAATTTAATAATTATCGCTTAGCTAAAGAACTTTAAAGAAAAAGTCAACTTGCATGAGTTAAGACCTTGAGATCAATAAGTAATATTGATCAATATCTTTAGACTAGAAATAAAATTTATTTTCCAAATCAAGATTCAATTTATAACAAAACACCAATGAAAAAATTAAACAAAAAATACGCAGATTTATTGCATCAAGCTTCAATAGCTAAAGGAAGAAAAGAAGCGGTAGGTTTATTGCACAAAGCAGCAAAGCTTAAAACTAAATTTGATCAGAAGTCTAAGCTTTAGAATAAATTATTTCTCCTTAAGCATTGCCCGCAGTTGAAGATCATCCAATTGTTCTAGATAATTTCTGATTGCAATCCATGAGTTGAGACTCTCCATTTTTCCACTTTCTTTAAAGATTTTTGCGGAAACTTGATCAACTAGATCTACATGATTCATAACTATATTCTTCATCAATTTGAATAACTACACCATTAAAAAATTCTGCTAATAATTTTGATGAATTATTAACTAAAACTTTTGAATCTTCTTTAGAGATTTTCTTTTTAATTGAATTTAAGTATTTCATGCGGATTGTGATGTGCGATTGAAATTTTTAAGAATATCAAAGTTTGCTTTTTTTTTGTAAAACTCGCATGAATGAGTTAAATGTTGTCCATGAAAAATAAGTTTGTGATGGCAGTTGCAACAAAGTATTGAACCACAATTAGCTTGGCTTAAATAATCAAATTTTGAACAAGTTATACAGACATGACTACCTATCGATCTACAATAAGTAGGCTCATCAATATATTCCCATTCTTCTTGAGAATTATGATGCCTATCAAATAATGAATTGGCTAATGCTATTTTTTTGACCATCTTCTAAATAATACATTTGTACTATTATTTATAACCCTTCGCAGACGAGAGGTCAACTATGGCAGCTTGAAATATTTACCCTATTGCAGCCGTAAATCATAAAAAACGGTTAGTCCCCAATTTTTTGTATCATTTACGCGACAGATTTGTAGCTTTATAAATGAATTCTTGGATAATTTGAGGTTTTTCTTTACAAAAATAAATATTATATGTTATATTTTTTAATATAATTTACTTTTTAAAAAAATGACACCTGAAGCAGAACGTTTTAATGGTTGGGCCGCTATGTTAGGTTTCGTAGCAGCTGTTGGCGCATACGTAACAACTGGTCAAATCATTCCTGGTTGGTTTTAATGGAAAGCAACGAAACAAAAACAGTTGAGAAGGAAAAAATTGTAGCTGAAAAGCTAAACGGTAGATTCGCAATGATTGGTTTCGTTGCATTGGTTGGAGCATATTTAACTACTGGACAAATTATTCCAGGATTTATTTAAACTTCCTAAAAAATTTTTATAAAACCAGATTGGTAACCAATCTGGTTTTTTTTTATTACTTATTTTTCCTCTTAAATCCATTAAATTATATGATTTAAAAATAATTAAGTTAATGTATAAATACATATTTTTTATATCATTTAAAAAAAATTTTTTTATCGGTATAAAAACTCTATCGGAATAATCAAAAGCATATTAAAGTTGAATCAAATAATTGGAGGGAATCAAATGACCAACCTCGGATTGGAGATTGTATTCTGGCTTATTCTATTAATCTATCTTGGAGCTAGAATTACTCAAACTAAAAAAGGTTACAAGCAACAGTATTAAATAGCACTTTCAACATTCTTCCAATAAAAAAACTGAATTAAGAGCAGATTTAATATCAAATTTCTCTATTAAAAATTTTTAGGAAGAAAAATTTAAAGAGTTCCACTTTAAAAAAGTGTGTCTTTGCTATTTTGTCTAAAATTCTCTTTTTTTACTTAAAACTGTAAACTTTGCGGATTGATTTTTAACGGATTCATTCTAAATTAAATTTAATTATTATTTGAAAAAGATTTATGTCTTCGAAAAAGAAAAATCCCAAGCAAAAAAAAGTTGAAACTAATACTGAATGGTTAGATAGAGTTATTAATCAATTAACAAATAAGGAATTTAGTTATTAATTCTTTCAAATTTTTTTGAATTAAGAAGATTTATACATAAAAATAATGAATCTTATCAGTTATGGGATTATACAAGTTGTTAGCGTTTCTTATGGTTCTTCTTCTTATTGGAAGTTCCTTTATTGGTTTATTTATAATTAACTTAAGATAAAGCACTGTTTTGTATTAATTGAACAAAACCTATTAATAAATTCACTGATGATTTATTTCATATTTATGCAAGGACTAAATTAATTAAAGAAATAACTTATTAATTCAAGAACAGTTCAAAAAGTCAAAAAAAGTAAAAAATAACTATAAAAATTAAATACTTACTTTGGTAAACTGTAAATTATAAATTAATCTGCCTCCATCACCACCGCTATCGTCATCATCATCTCCAAAAGAGGATATTAAAGTATATATGCCAATTAATCCAAGGAGCATGGAAAGGTAAAGAATTGGATCAGTCATATATGTGCTTATAAAAATTATGATTAATATTTAATTTTTTCGAGGCATTAATTTAAGTTCATTATGGTTACTACATAATATTTTTATTATTTAAACAGGAAATTAAACTAGAAAACATTCTAAATATTTAAGAGGAATTTTATAAAGCAAGAGTTTCATAAGATAAAAAATGATCATAGGTTTTATTTATGACATTAGCTCTTATTAAAAATTTGATTTCTTACACAAATCCAGGAATTATTTGCCCTGTTGATAAATAAGCACCAACAGCAGCTATTAAACCAATCATTGCAAATCTTCCATTAAGTGTTTCAGCAAAATCTTTTTGTTTCTCAACTTTTTTTGATATTAGGCTTGTGTTTTTCATTTTATTATTATTTGAATAAATTATATTTTCCTCTTGAAACTGTTTTGTTAAATATGCAATAACAAGACAAGTTAGGGACACAATAAAAATCAAGAAGCCAGCTAGTAGACTCATTAAAAAATACCTGGGATGATTTGACCTGTGGTTACATATGCACCTAGCAATGCAACAAAACCGATCATTGCCCAACGACCATTAACTTTCTCTGCATTTTGAGGGTAACCTTCATATGAAACAGACTCATCTACATATGGACGAGTTTCTGTAGGAAACATATTCTGTCTTCCGCCTGATTCTGTTGTTACTTGAGAATTAGTCATTAGCTATTAATTAGTTTGTTAATGAATGTAACATATGTATTAAAAAATGTAAACCTAAAAGCCCCAATATTGAGTAACTGAAAATTTACTTGACATTTCTGTATCATAAATGATTAATTTAGTATTTTAAAAGAAATGAATCTTATTAGGCTATAAGCTATTCATGCTTTCCTTAGTCCTCGCGATAATCAAAAAGCCTTAAGATGAGAGCCCTTAGAGCTATATAAGCATTTATACTCACAATAAGTAATTTTACTTACTACAATATATGTAAGGCATTTAGGAAGTGCTTAGCTGGTTTTCTTCAGTTATCTGGATTTAACCTAATCGTCATGAGAGTTTGCTGGTAGGGATACAAGCAAGCTCTTTTTAATTTACAGTCAATGTATGTTGAGAAATAAAAGTTGAGGCTCTGTAATTAAAAAAATTCTCTTAAGATAATTGATAAAATTTTTCTAGTAATAAATGGAATTAAATATAGTTGGAATTAAATATAGTACTCTAAAGTTTATTTTTTTCATTTACCTTTCAAAATAAAATAATTTTGCTAAAAAGGGATATTGATTAAATTTAAAATGTCTTTAGATTTTGTTCTTATCCCTTTTTGTATTATGGCTATTGTGTGGCTGTTGAATAGAGAAAACAAGATATACCGCAATAATAAAAAAGCCCGATAAGAATGCATCTAAAGGCAAAACTTTAAGCTTAATTCTTCAATATATCTATAATTTTTTAAGGTTTATTATTCAGATATAACCTCCACACCATACATAGTAAATTATTGAAAAATTTAAGCATTCAATTTTTTAAAAATTACCTTATTCCAATAAGCTCTTTAAAGGCTTATTATTGTGTTTTTTGTTTGCAATGAATTCAATTACGATTTCTTACCAATGTTTTGGAAATCATAACTTCTTTTTTTTTTACAAATATCTAAATTAATCGCATTATTCAAATTTTTTTTCTCAAGGGGAAAGTCAATACAATTTAATAAAAATTTGTTGAGTGGTAGCACTAAAATACAAAGAATTATTTGACTAGATAAAAATATATTGCATATATGCCATTAGAACTAAGTAAAAAGCCAACTGAGGAAAATATTTTATTGGATAGTAATAAGTTTATTAATTTTATCGAAGAAATATTTAACCTAAGAAGCTTTCTTCAATAAGAACAGTCCACCTGATAGAGATATTAAGACTGGAAGCCATGCAGACAAAAATGGAGTAAGAGTTCCCTTTATCCCAAGAGAGCTAGATACAAAAGATAAAATATAGTAGAAGAGAATTAATATTACACTCAACCCAAAGCCCTGACTTTTTGAAGATCTTAGATTAGGTTTGGATCCCAAGCTACTGCCAATTAATCCAAATACTAAGCATGCGCAAGGCAAAGTAAATTTTTCTTGAATTCTTACCGACATCTTTCTTGCTTCGCGCACATCCCCAGTTTCTTCATAAAGTTTTTTTGCTGCCAAAGCTTGCTTTAAGGTCATCTTGGTAGCACTTTCTGGAATCTTAGAGACCCTCAAAGGTCCATCACCTAAAGGATAAACATACTTTTCAAACCCTATAGTTGTTGTTCTTCCTCCCTCATCTAAAGTAATTAAACGTCCATCACTAAATATCCATGTTGAGTTTTCTGGATCAAAAATGCCTTCATTAGCTGAGAGGATTTGTTTATATCCTAATTTAGAAAAGTCTAAGACAGTAACATTTTTCATAACATTATCTTCGACTACTCTAGAAAAAAATATTTGATTAAGAAAAGTATTTCTATCAGTCGATTTATTTGTTTTTGGATCAGTAAAAGAACCATATCCTTTAAAAAAGATATCATGTCCTCTTTCAATAGAAACAGATTTACCCAAACCATCTCTTAACAATGCCTCTGAGTAATTATTAGACAATGGAACCAAACTATTATTTAAATAAAAAGTTAATCCAGTCATAAATATTGAAAGAATTAATGCTGGGATAATTAATCTAGATGTTTTAATTCCCAAACTTCTTAATGCCAATATTTCGGAATTGGAAGATAATTTCCCGTAGGCTAGTAAAGTTGACAACAATACTGACATAGGGAATGAGAGAGCCAAAAATCCTGGGAGTTTCAATAACATTACTTTCAAAGCTAATGAAATCGGCAATCCAAATTCAACAATTTTCCTTATCAAATCAAACATTACCCCTACAGAAAGAGAAACCACTGTAAAAGCAGAAATTGCGAATAGCAAAGGGGGAATAAGTTGTCCTAACAGCCACTTATCTAGTATCGGAGTCCTCCTTGATATATTTTGGTAATATTTAAAAAAATTTTTATACATCAATATTTATAAATATAATTTTGAAAGATATTCATAAAAAAGCTAATTTATTGTTGAAGCAAATAATTAATAATCTAGTATGAAAAGATTAACAATACAATTTTTACTTCATAAATTACCCAAAATCAGAATTTCGCTTCAAAGTTTATTTATTACTTTAATAATACTTGGAATACCATTAAATTTATATAAAAACAGATTTTACGATAACTCTTGGACAGTTGGTGAATGGCTTATATCTTACGCAGGAGGGTTTGTTAGAAGAGGGTTACCTGGTCAAATTATTTTTTATTTATCATCTAAGTTGGATATAAATCCAATAATTTTAGTATGGTTTTTTAGTGTATTTTCCTTGCTATTCTTATTGATTTTATTAATTAACTTCTCTTGGAAATTATTTTATAAGCCATTTTTGCTCTCAAGTGTTGTAATTTTAGGTCCAATTTCAGAAAACTTTCTTATTCGAAAAGATTGTTTTTTAGTTTTACTATATGGTTTATGTCTTTTAGTCCTAAAAAAAATAAATTTTAAACAAATAAAAAATTACTCAGGATTTATATTAATTAATTTTCTCTCAATAATTGCAATCCTTTCACATGAAAGTTATGGAATATGGGCACTTCCAAGTATTCTATTTTTGATCTTTTTGTATATAGAAACTTATTTAAAAAACTTTTTAAAATCTTTAATGACAACTTTAGGATTAATGCTTCCATCAATAATTAGTTTCATTTTTTGTATTATTTTCAAAGGTAATAAAGACAATGCAATGGCGATTCATGAGAGTTGGAAAGAATTAAAAGATTTAATGCCTACTAATGGACTACTTGATTCAATTAATCCTGATGGTGCAATAGCTTGGATTGGGCTTGATCTAGATTCTTCACTTCAACTATCAATTTCGACTTTTAGTAAATTCAATCTTTTTATTTTTTGGCATCCCTTGATGTGGACTATGACAATATTTTTTGCAATTCGTTTATTCAGTGGATTAAAAAAGGATCCCTTTTTCAATCTTAAAAGAATATTGATATTTATTCAGTTGATACTTTTTATTCCACTTTTTATAATTGCTCATGATTACGGGAGATGGATATTTATTTGGATATGTTCATCATGCTTACTGTTGAGCTATTTAATAACCATATTCAACGAGAAATTAATTTCACTTGAAGAAAAATTAAAAAAATTTAAAATTTTTGATAAATTATTTCCAGTTATTAAAACTCAAGGAATTTACAATACATTTTTATTATTCCTAGGTATTCCTCATTGTTGTTGGTCTTTAGGAAGATACTTAGTTTCTAATCCTATAGGATTCTCTATTAAAAATTTAATTTTTTATACGTCTTTATTTTTTAGTTAATAATAAATAAGAGAAATTAATTATTCCAAACTAGTCTTGAAGAGGCCGCATAATTCCAAATAAAAACTACAATAATTCCTGCTAATTGTGAGAATAATGTATTGGGTGAAATTAAATTATAAAAAGAAGAAGCTAATCCTACATTAGCAATTATCGGGAGAGAAGATACAATAAGAAATTTTAAAAGACCTATAAAAAGGCCTTTATTTTTAAGCCTATTTATACGAAAAGTAAGCCAATTATTAATTAGAAAATTTGAACTTGCAGCAATTACAACTGCTAATGGTAAAACTTGCTGGAACGTAAACCCTAAATACCACATAAAAGAATATGAAATTGAAAGTTGTACTAAGACCCCCGTAATACCAACAAAAGCAAAACTTATGGCTTTTCTTGGTATTAATCTTTTTAAAAAGGAGTGAATAAGGGATACATAGAAATCCCATATTATTGCAATATCTAATTTAGATTCTCCATATTTTCTTGGCATGAAATTTAATGGGATTTCTTTACAATCCAATATTCCATTACTCACAGAAAGCAATTCATATAAAAACTTAAATCCATTAACATCAATTCTTTCAATTATTTTTAAAACTTTTTCCGATTTGAAGACCATGAATCCACTCATAATATCGGTCAATTTAAAATAATTTTTAGATAAACTATAACTTGCTAATAAATTTGCTATTGATGACCCTTTTTTACGCTTATCACTCAAACCTTGTATTGAAGAATTATTTAAAAAGCGACTACCTATAATTAAATCTTTCTTTGTTTTTATAAGCTCCTCAATCCCTTCATATAAATTTTCTACTTTATGCTGACCATCAGTATCCATAACCGCAATTATATCTCCAGAAGCAGAAAGGCTACCCTCTTTTATGGCACTGGATAATCCATTTCTATTAAAACGATTAATAAGTCTAATTCTATTATCTTTTTGAGATAATTTCTTTAATAAGTTTGTTGTCCCATCAGTTGAACCATCATCAACAACAATTATTTCGATTAAAAATTTATTCGAAAGCTGAATTATTTCTTTAATAATTGAGCTTATATTTTCCACCTCGTTAAGAGTTGGTAAAATAATGGAGATATAGTGATTAGTCTTTTGTAAAGTCAATATTTTTTTCTTTTGGTTAAAAAATTCATAATTAATAACCTAAATTTATATAGTTTCAAAACTTATAATATTTTATAAGTCACTAATTTTCAAATAATTAAAAATTATATTATTAAATTTAAATTAATCTTTTTAATACTTTAATATTGTGGGTAAAGTTAATAGATAAGCAGTTTTAATAAATGCAAAAACTTAAAATATTATTTTTAGATATTTATAAAAAAGAAGGGTTTAGAATAAATAAAGATGTAAACGGTGCCTTTGGAACTGGAAATAATTACATTGGAGGTTTTTTTACAAAATTATTAGCTAGATATCAGAAGGAGTCAATATTCTGGCCTCCAATTTATTTTGCATCCACTATGGGTGTAGCTGAAAAATTAGGCAATAATTGCAAATATTCCACAACTTTAAAAGATGCTAATGATGATTTTGATCTTTTTATTCTTAGTAGCTCAATTGTTGCTTGTGAAACAGAACTAAAAGCGATTGAATATTTAAAGAATTTTGATTTGCCTATATTAGTAATTGGACCGTTTGCCTCAACGTGTCCAGAAAAATATATTCAACAAGGTGCAAATGTTTTAATTGGAGAGCCAGATACAGCTCTTTTTACTAATTCAAAAATATTAAATCAATTAACTACCTCATCACAACTTATTTATCCATCAAATAAACAAGCCAAAATTGTAAATTTACCAATGCCTAGTTGGGAAAATATTTTTGAACACAAAAAATGTGTAATGGGTTTTTTAGGTAGCGGTTATAGTTTGCCTATTTATGCAAGTAGAGGTTGCCCATATTCATGTTTTAATTACTGCACTTATCCACTTCAGCAAGGAAGAAATTTAAGAAACGAATCTATTAACCGATTAGTTGATCAAATAGAATTCTATATAAAAAAACTAAAAGTAAAAAGCTTTCTATTTAGGGATCCCGTTTTCACCATTAATAGAAAAAGAGTCATTGATATCTGTAATGAAATAATTGCAAGAAAAATCAAAATAGTTTGGGGAGCAGAACTACATTTGAAAGATATAGATACTGAGTTAGCGAGGATAATGGCAAAAGCGGGATTAAGAATAGTTTTTGTAGGAATTGAATCAATAAATCCTGAATCTATAAAAAAAACTAAGAGACAAAATGCACCTATCGATAAGCAATTAAGATCAATTAAAATTTTAGAGAAAAATGGTATTTCGGTTAAAGCAATGTTTATTTTTGGATTTCCTGGAGATAATTTAAATAATGCTTTAAAAACAATTAATTACGCTTTAAGTTTACCTATTACTTATCTTCAATTTAGTGTTTTTACACCTTATCCAGGGACACCAATTTTTTCGGAATATAAAGATAAAATCACAGCTAAAAATTTTGAAGAATATACTCAATGGGATTTAGTATTTAATCACGAAAACCTTACCACTATGGATATTAAATACCTCTTAAATAAATCTTATAAAAGCTTCTATTCTTCAATATTTAGATTGACAAGAATATTTTATAGGCTTGCAAAAATTGAATTAAGAAAAAGATTTGGCATTTTCTAACAATAAAAAAATAGTTTTAATTGGAGATACAGGTCTCCTTTCTAAAGAATTAAATGAAAGTTTAAAAAAGCAAAATATATTCTTTATTAAGTTAAGTATTACGAGAAAAGATAATGTCAAAACAAAAAAAGAACTATACAAAATACTTAAAAAAAATCTTAACCTTAAAAATTCCTATATTTTAATAAACTGCTTGGCTTCACTAAAACCAAAAAATAAATCCGATTACTATATAAATGAACAACTTCCACAAGATTTATTAACTTATCCAACAAAAGATTCTTGCATTTTAATTCAATTTAGCAGCAACAATATATTTATAAATCAATTAAAAGATAAATATAGTATTCAGAAGAAAAAAGCAGAAGCAAAAATTATTGAAACTAAGAATGGTAAATATAAATTAATAAGACTGCCTCTATTGTTACCAAAAAAAGATTTCTATAAAGAAAGTATTCCAAAACAGTTTCGTCTTCTTATGAGATTTATAGATATTCCCTATATTTCTTTTGTCCCACCATCAAGGAATATATATAAACCTATAAAAATCAAAGAAGTAGTTGATTTTACTCTTTCAAAAATAAATAATTTTGAAAAAAATGAGAAGAATGAAATAATTAATATGAATGGTAATAAAGAAATGAATTTACTTGAAATATCTAAATTACTATTATCAAATAATAAAAAAAGGAGAAATAATATTTTTTTTCAAATTCCTTTTCCTTGGAAAGTTTTAGATTTTTTTATTTATAAATTCCCAAGTATTTTAAATTTGTTAGAGAAAAATACAACTTTGCAACAATTACTTTTTATAAAAAGGTAATAATATCAAATTAAATTTTTATCCCAAGGTGCATCTCTATATCTTTTTAAAAGTGCATGTATTAAATCCCAAGATAATCTTTGATAACTTTTTAAAAAATCGGTAAATGTTTGATCTGCAGAATTATCAGCTCCATCAGATATAACTCTAACTATCAAAAAAGGTACTCTTTCTTGATAAGCCACCTGCGCAACTGCTGCACCTTCCATTTCAACAGCACATAGACCAGGTAAATCCTTAGAAAGATTATCAATAATATTTTTGTCTGCTATGAATTTATCTCCAGTAGCAATTAATCCATTAAATACATTTAGGAAGGGTTTAATTTCTTTTTTTGAAATAGATTCTCTTAAAACCTTAGTAGCCCAATAAACCCAATCTTGCATCGGATTTATTTTTGATTTTTTTAGGGTTGGTATTATATATTTCTTAAAAAGAGGTCTTGCATCCATATCATGCTGAACCAATTCTGAAGGAATTACAATATCCCATTGATTGATTTCAGAAATTGCTGAACCTGCCACTCCAGTAAATAAAAGAAGATTGATAAATTGATTTTTATAAGTGCTGGTTATCAACCTAGTGGCTGCTCTAGCAGAACTAACTTTACCCCAGCCGCTCCACGCTACCGAAATTAATAAAGGAAATTTATCATTTCTATCAAAAAACAATTCTCCAGAAAAAATTGTCAAATCGCCAAAACTTTTTTCAGATAAATTTTTAAGCTTTTTTGTAGTAGAACCTATTTCCTCTGGCATCGCACACAGAATTCCAATATGCAAAGTACTCATAGATAATTAAAACAATATAATATAATCTAAGATTTAATATAACCAAACTTCTTTTGCCAAAACATCTCAAGAAATTAATTAATGATCACATAGATTTTCCAATAAAAGGGATAGTCTTCAAAGATATATTACCCTTACTGCAACATCCTGAAATTTTTACAAAAGTAATTGAAGAAATGTCAGTAAGTCCAATCTTTAAAAATGCAGATGCAATATTGGCAATCGACGCAAGAGGTTTTATATTTGGCACTGCGATTTCTTTATTCTTATCTAAGCCTATGGTAGTAGCCAGAAAGCCAGGGAAATTGCCAGGAGATCTGATAGAAAAATCTTATGATTTAGAGTATGGTAAGAATTCACTGGCAATACAAAAAGACTCTATAAAGAAATATAAGTCTTTTGCTATTGTTGATGATTTATTAGCTACGGGAGGAACTGTTAAATGTGTTTCCGAAATGTTGAAAGAATTTAAAAAAGAAGTTAGTGGATTATCAGTGGTTATTGAATTAAAAGAACTTCAAGGAAGAGATAAATTCAATTTCCCTGTTGAATCACAATTATTGATCTAATTAATACTAAATATTTATTTCTTGTTTTTAAAGATATGTATATTTTCAATATCTAATTTGTTTACCAAAGATAATGTTTTGTAAAAAAAGAGCGTATTTATTTAAACCAACCTTTTTTCTTAGTTTTAACTTCTGGCACAGTATTCACCTTTTTGATTTCGTCTGTTTTTCCTTTGATAATCATAAGAGGTACTATTGCGCACAAAGTAAGGAATAATATCCAAAATAAATAAAGATTCATAGTTTCAAAATAAATTCTCTATATCTTAAAGATGTTTTCTGTAAGTCTGTGGCTTTCTTTTTATAGTTCTCTTAAAGATGTATAATCCGTTTCATTTAATCATTTGAAGATTTAAATATTTTATTAATGGGTAAAGCAGCAAATAGGTATAAACCTAAATAAAAAACAATTAATAAACTCTGTATAAAAAAGGAGCTTTTAAGCGCCAAACAATTTTATAAATTAAAAAATGTCTCATAAGAAGATTCTTAGAACAATTTATCAGGTAAAATATTAAGCACTGTGTATATCGAACACTCCGAGAATTGCAACTTTGGCGTTAAACTTTTCAGCGTTTTATCTCACAAATTTTTTAACAAAATACATAATGAAATAGAACAAATTTATGAATATAAATTAATTAATATTAAAAAAGACTATTTAATTCTTTTTTAATAACTTTATATTCTGAATTGATATCATTTAATATTAAATCTACTTCATCTTTAAAATCTTTTAGTTCATTAATTGCTTCTTTACTTTTCTTGAAAAAAATTGATTCAAATGTCCCAGGATTCGCGCTCTCAATCCAATATCCTGCATAACAATAAACTCTATTAGGAACAAGTTTTATTATTTGAGAGTTCTTAGAAGTTTTATATTGATCAATCATTTTATTAACTAAGCCACCTTTTGTCTTATTAACCCCAAATTTCAAAATATCTTTTGAAATTGCCTTAACTTTATATGATACATCTCTTCTATTTTGTATTGCATTCTTAGCAAGTATTTTTTCAAGAGAATAACAATAATCAAATAGTTTTGTATCTTGTTTTTTTGAAGGATAAATAATGCCAATTAAATTTAAAAGCAAAAAAGAAGTGAAAAGTATATTTTTCAACATTTTAATTGAAGCCTATATTTTGAAAGTTTCCCAAGAGATCATAATTAGTGATAATGAAAATTTTATTCTTCAAAATTAACTTCATGGAAATCTTTTACATCCTCATAAAGTGTACTAAAGGACTTTTCTATTAAATCCTTACCTTTTCTAGTAAGTTTTAAAAGTGTTTTTCTTTTATCATTTGGATCTTGTTCTTTTGAAATCAACCCCAAACCTGCCTTACCTAACCTGTGATATCTGCTAATATAATCTGTTATCCTTGAGGCACTAGCCTTACTCATTTTGAAGTGATCTTCAATATCCTTTTTACTGCAATTCTGATAGGTGGCTACAAACCAAAACACAGCCATTGACTGCAATGGAACTTGCTGAGAATCATCCAACTTCATGAACATATGAAGGACCCTTAACAAATTATATGATTCATTATCTATCTTAAGTAAATCCTCTAGTTTTGCTTGTGTCATTGCTAACAAATTGCTCTTCCAAACTTATATAATTTTAACCTATAAGATGTAATTTGCATGCATGGATCCATCAATGGATCATTTTTTATATTTAGTACTAAAAAATCTTCATAAAGATTTTATTTAATTAGTTTCAAATTCTACTAAAAGTATTAGAAAATAAAAAATATTTTATTAGGCCATTGTCTAATAGAACCTTAAATTAAATATAATAATTTTCATTAAGGTGCATCAAAAACCAATTACTAATAAGCATAGTTAGAATTTGCTGATTTTATAGGCAACCAATAAAAAAAAACGAGATCTACTCCCAATTTAAAACCTTGATCATATCGATTAAAAGCATTTTTAAGAAGCTAGAACTAAATGAAGTTTTTGAATGTAGTATTTAAAATTTTGAATAGAATTTTAATCTTTTTTTATATATTTTGACAGTAAACTTATTAATCCAAAATAGGTTATGTCTTTTTTGCCTCAAATAATTCTAAAACTAAGCAGGTTCGGATATTTTATTTTTCATTTTATCAATTTTATTTATTAATTCATCCAACCAATCTTTATTATTTTCTAATCTTTTCTTAAAATATGAAATTTTCGGTTGATTAATTTCAAGTGTCTCGTAATCTCCACTCATAAAATTTTTTTCCATTTTCTAAATATTTTTTAATGTAACTAGCTTTTAAGTCAGTATCAATAAGTAGAAAATACTAAGATACCTAATACAAATATATTTAAAGAACTAGAAAGAAATGCTATCTAGCATTAATATATCCTGCGCCTTAATCGTATCAATATTTTTTTCATCTTCAGAATCTTTAAAAGAATCAATTTCAGCTTGAACTCTTTGCTTGTAGACTCCTTTGATGTATTCCAGTTCTCTACTGTCTTTATTAAGAATTGAGAATGGTAATGTTTTTAGCCTCATACTTCCTCCTTTAAAATAATTTTTTAATTAGCACCATTTTTTATCAGCTTCACAAAGAATGTCTATAGTTTGCTGGTTTCTGATTTTCTCTTCAAGAAGTTCGTCTTCTGATCTTTTTTCAATCTCAGATATAAAATCTTCTTTTTGTGTGTTTTTATTAGACATATACATATAGCTTTTATATTTCTAGTTATAACTAAATAGATAAGCAATTCGATAAAAAAGTGCTGTACGGTTTGAAGTACCTCAATATACGGATTAAGGATCAACAGTTAAATTTCAAAAAGGGTAAAATCTTCACTATTAAAATTAAATCGAGTCATTCTTTCACTCATTTAATCAGTATGAATTTTTAAATTTTTTTGTAGGTAAGTTCTCTTTCTTAGCTAAATATATATTTGTTTTATTAGCGTACTAATTTATGATAAAAAAATTAAAAGGTAATAGAAACTTACCGATTTCTGTGTAGAAAAAATTGCAATAAAAGTGCCCAAAATGGTTATGCTATAAGAGGATTTTTAAAAATAAGATGGAAAAGAGATTTATTAGAATTACATTTTTCATAGGCTCCATAACAGCCATATCATATTTATTTTTTATTTTCTTCAGAAATTATAATTCTTTAGAAAATATAGAAGAAAGATGTACACGCAAATTTCAAAAAGAAGTTAAGGAGGGTGTTGGGAAATCTGATAAAGAATGGGGTTTAAATATGGATATAGCCAATGATAATTATTTTAAATGTATGAAAATTCCTTAAAATTAACACTAAATTACGTGCAAAAATTTATTTTTTCATTCGGAGAGTTTTAACCTTTAAGGTTAATTTTTGGCCCAATTTTCATTATTAAAAAAGGTTTATGAATACTTAATTTACCTATAAAGAAAGTATTAATCAAACCTAAATATCAACCACATCTCTCCTAAATAGATTATTTGATGGCTAATGAACTCAGAACTAATGCAAATAAATTTCTTCGAAAAAAGAGATTATTTTCATAATAAATTCAAAAAAAATCAGTATATTTACGGATATACAAAAAAAGTTTTTCGTAATAATTTGTATTTGTTAAAAGGGAGGGATTAGAAATGATCGATAGTCCACCAGAGAAGCTAAATAAATTAACTTAAGTAGCAAACTAAATTATAAAGAATGATCATTCTTTTTAGTGCGTTCTTAATTTAATCATAGACATTACTAAGCATAAATAAATATAGAGATTGTATCCTACAGTTGGGATTCAATCTCTTATTTATTAGCTTTACTTCAAAACTTATCTCAACTTTATTGTAAATTTGAAGTAAATAATGAACATCCGATTCAAATTGAACAAAGCGGTGGTCAATACCTCTAAGAATTTAAAAACTTTTTGAAAATACGCTTTATAAATAGATTTTTTCTTCGAAAAATCTCCCATCAATTCTTTATATTCTTTTCTTGCATATTCAATAGATTCGAATATTGAACTTATAATTACTGGTTTTCTTGGTAATTTATCAACACAATAATAAGAAATTTCTATTGCATTAATAATTGAAGAAGAGTTAGAAATTTCATCCAACCTCTTACAAAATTGATTATTAAATTCTATTAAATATAAGATCTTTTTATCTTAAGTAACTAGATCCTCTATAAGTAAGCTTTATTGTCTTCTCTTCTTGTCTCTTGCAATATACAAATGACTTTCCATTGAAATACATGTTTACCATGATGCAGCTCCTATACTTGCTCAAGTCCCCGTCCTATGACTTGAGTCGTACTGCGGTCTAACTAATGGTAGATCGGACGATTTAGTAGCATTAGCTACACTCTATTAATAAAGTAATAATACTTAGTTGTCAACCTTTAAAGGCATTAAATTACCCTATACCTTCCTTGATTTGGCTAAAAAAGATATTCGATAGAGAAAAGATTCGTACCAAAAAGTTTCAAAAGCTTGGATCTCAATTGGAACTCGAATTATCTATTAACAATGGTAAAGTCAATAAAGAGTGAATAAAATAAACAACAAATGAGCAAGGTTAAATTGATTAATAAGATCACATATTATTTTGGTTTGGTTATAAAAAAGCTTAGTTATAAAATTGGTAGATTCTTATCTTTAATTATTCCAGACCTTATTATTTATGGAATGCAAAAAAAATTGCGTGCAGTTAAATACAAAAATCGAAAAATATTTCATATTGAGGATAAGAGTTGGATTACTAGGTACAGGGCAATTAGTTTTGAACAAAAAGAGCCCGAAACCTTAAGGTGGATAGAGAGCTTTGATCAAGATCAATGTCTTCTTGATGTAGGTGCCAACATCGGTTTATATACAATGTTTGCTTTATTTAAAGGACACGAAGTGATAGCTATAGAACCAGAAGCGCACAATTTTTGCCTACTTAATCGGAATATAAAGATTAATAATTTTAGTGATAGAGCGATAAGCTATCCCATCGCTTTAAATGACAAGCTAACAATTTCGCAATTAAATTTAGCAAGTTTTGAATACGGCTCTGCTTTGCATACATTTGACAGAACAATCAATCAATACGGGGATCAATTCAATCCAATTACGAGGCAAGGTATGATTGGATTTACTATGGATGACCTAATTTCATCTTTAAATAAGAGAGTCAATCATATAAAAATTGATGTTGATGGTAATGAATTTCTTGTATTAAAGGGTGGTGAGAAAACCTTCAGGAGTGATTCATTACAATCAGTTTTAATAGAATTAGACTACAAACATGTGGAATACAGAAGTTCCGTAGAACTGATTGAGTCATATGGATTTAAACTAAATAATATAGATTCAGAATCTAAAAAAGGTATTAAAGGAGATTCTCATTCAACTGCAAATCATATTTTTATGAGAGATTAATTGATGTCATTATTTTTTCCTATTCTAAAGAGTAATGAAATTTATAAAGGAAGTACGGTAGTACACAATTTTCCCCCTAATGATGTTCAAAAAGTTGTAGAAAAGTCAAGATATTTAAATCTTATTTGGATGGATGTTAATTGTTGGAAGACGAAATTAATTACTAAAATCAGACCTTTAGAATCTAAAGAAGTTTTTTACGACTTAATAAAACCAAAGGCAAGCCATAATGATCTATTAATAATGTGTATTACAGATGAGCCCCTGCCGCCTATCATGGCTTCTTTGCCTAAACATACACTCCCGACAACTACACCTCTCTGGAGATCAACAGTTTGTATTTACAGAAATAACTCCTCTGCAAGTTATCAAGGAGAAATAGTACCTTTTCCAGAAAATGGGACTCTTTTATCTTTCATACCTTTTATGCAAAAAACAATAAATACAAATAATTACCTTATCTTTCTGAATCTCGAATCAAAACCTAACTCAAGGAAAGGTTCACTAAAATTTTCTACAGTCAACAAGCCAGAAATTATTATTAAAGATGCTGAAATAAACTCAAATAGTTGCAATTTTATAGATCTTAATAGCCTTAATATTGATAATGATGAACTATTAGTTTGTTACACCAAAAGTATGTCTGGGATACCATTATTCTTATCATTTTCTGATGAAGATAGCCCAATGAGTCTTGAGCATACACATCCTCCTGCTTCATTTGTTATTCATGGTAATAAAAATAATTTACAAAAGATCATAAAAGAAAACTGGTTTAATTTACTCTCTTAATGATTACTAATCGTATATTAAAAGCACTTAAAAACCCAGAAAAAATTGTCCCGTATATCAGAAACAGATATGCGCCAATTGTCGCTGTAAATCCAATGGATAGAAAATGCACTTTTAGTGATTTATTTATTTGGAGATGTGGTAATGAATGGAAGACTATGTACGATTTGTTCCCTTACATTAGATTATTAAATAAAAAAGAGGTTCTCTCTACTATTGAAACCTGTAAGTGTCGTTTAGTAATTCTCTCTAATAATGGAAACTTTTTAAAAGAAACTGAAATCAAATTTGAGCCTACAAAAAAAAATCTATTAAACCTTGCTGATTATATTCCTTCTTCTATGTCTTCAAACCAATACGGAACATTTATGATATTTCATGAAAATATACCAAGAAAAGAAATTTTAGGTGGAGGATATTTAACAGAAAGAGGCTATGCAAGTTATGGGTTTGGAGGCAGTAGTACTTTAAGCTACGTCCATGGAAATTTGGATGCAGTATCAGGTAAATTTTGTAGTAGAGGAATTGAAGAACTTACATTTTTTAAAAGTACTTTTTTTAAACGGTCTTTTCAACTACAGTATTTATTCACCCCTGGAAATAGCTATGAAATAGCTATTACTAATCCAACAAGTAAAAGCCATAAAATATCTATTAACTTCTTTAATAACCAGGGAGAGAAGTTTAAGACTATTGAAAAAAAGCTTTCTAATCTTGGAGTAATAATTGTTCAATTACCTAGTTGCGAATCTAATTTCATAATTTCTATCACAAGTAATTTACCACTAGCTCGCCCTCTAATTTTTAAATCAAGAAATCAAAAATTCTTAGATGTTTTTCATGGTTAATGGGCATTAGATAGCAGTTCTGTTCAAATTAATTCAATTGTTTTGATTGGTTGATATATGAGTTTTGTATATTGCTATTACTAACCTAATAAGGTTATCTAGATTAGTTACTAGATCCTTTTTGGAGAAAGCTTTAGTTAACTTCTTTTACTGGTTATTAATAAGATCAGCCTTGTCACATTACGGCGAATCATTGGTACCATTAGAAGTCTCATCTAATTCAATTAAACCTTTTTCTTAAATTTCTAAAATTAGTTTATAGCAAGGATTTAATACTAAGATCCTAAGCTTAGTTAAACTAGCTTTAATAATTACGAATTCTATTGATAAATGGAGAAAATTTTTAGCTAATTAAGAATAAAATTTTTAAGCAATAATAAGTTTTCAAAGATTAATATTTTTCAATCAAAACTTTATTCAAATTTTTATTGATTAAAAATAGATCACAAATTTGAGGAAAATTATTTAGCTCTTTTTAAATAGAGATTCTTAGTATTTGCCTGATCTGATGTAAAAAACAAGACTAATATTATTCCAACTAAAAAAGAAAATACTAATGCCACTTCCAAAACTTGAATCATCCCGCCAGGAAGATAGTTTAAAAACATAATCAATTAGATCTCTTATTTCAAAAGTAGCAAATTTTACGATTTGGGGCATTATAGTTATCGTTAATTTTTTTAATATCAAAGTACATTATATTCCTTAATTTACTGGTCAACTAACACATTAGCTATAGTGACCTCTGCTTTATATCCATCTAGAAGAGTCTCATCGTGACCTTTGATTTAGCAAATGTTCCTGAGAAATATATGAAATTTTATATTTTTTCAATTGGTGCCATTGTTAATCCCCTGATTACAAGTTGCTCGTGATAAAGCTCTGCTTGCTCAAGATTTCCTCTCCATACTTCCGCCGAATCTGACTTATCTACCTCAATAGCAAGATCCCAAGATCTTTTTTGACTCATTCCTGGAATAATTGTTAAAAGGCAATTTGCTACATGCTCAAACGTATTGAAATTATCATTTAAGACTATTACTCGTGCTTCTGGATATTTTGCTTTTTTTGTCTTTGGTTCTAAGACTGTATTAGGTGAAGTGGTAGAAAATTCCATTTTTTCAATTGTTGTTGATTTTGTTCTGAGTCAATATTTTTTGATAATGTTTATAGAGATCAATTTCATCTTGATATTCACTAGCTAAACCAAGATTAAGTCGTGCTAAAAGCATTATCCTTTAATTCCTGTAGTACTAAATTGGAATCATTATTGTTGCTGGTGATCTAATACTAACTATTTAAGTTTAAGTTTTAGTTTTCTGGAAAGTCTTTGGAGAGCAGTCCAATTTGCGTTTTTCCATTGGATTAATATAACCAGTTGTTACTTTTTATTAGGAGTCAAGTTATATTTCTTTAAAAGTTTACCTAGTGCTATTGAGTTAATAAAGTTATAAGTAGTCATTTTTAAAACTTTAATTTAAAAACTTTTTCATAGTCTTATAAAATTTAAAAGATTTTTTTCTGGTATTTGTAAAAAGAACAACAAGTTTCATTCAAAAAATATTATTACAATAATAAATATGAATAAAATTATGCCTCAAAATCCCTTCCATCTTTATTGGAATAAAGGTTGGTCCTTTCTCTTTTATCTTGAGGGAGGTACTCCTAAAATTGAAGCTAGTGGATTTGGCATCGCTATGACTACAGATATTAAGAAGGGAGAATCACCTTCACAAACAGCAGATAGATTAGTTTTTAAAGAGCAACAGAATAGAAAATCAAGATACTATTCATGGATAAGATCAATAAATTAATCCTTTTCTACAATGAAAACTCCAGACAGTCAAAAAAAAGCTATTGATGAAATAGTGCAAATAATTCAAGATTTTCAATATAATGATGAACTTAGTGACAAATATAAAAGAGAAATTTTAGACCAAGATAAAATATATGAGTGAAGCACATTGGCCAATAATTTCTAATAGATCAGAAGTTAAAAGATTTATTAATAACGATAAGAGTATTGAAGGCTTCTTCAAGAATATGTTTATTGAACCGAACAATAGTTCGATTATCAGGAAAAGAATCTCCATTAATGACAAAAAAATTTTATTGGAAATAGATATGGCTAGGAAAATTAATAAAGGATTACTCTCTAAAGGTTGGAGAAAAACTAAAGTAGTTTAGCAAGTTGTTTGTAGTTGAAAAATGTTCTAAAAACCGTTCTTAAAACTGTTCTAACAAAAAATTTCTCATTTCAAACCTAATTTTAAATCTTAAATGCAGGGGGTTATCTATGACTTATCCAGCGATCCAAAAGAATATCTTAAACATTTCAGTAAAACATGAGAGTGCATGTTCCATTTTTATGGAGAAAAGAGATAGAAACATTTCAGAGAGAATAGAACTAGTTATTTGATGCGGTTGTTATAAGCGAGGGGAATATATTTTACTTAAGAAACAAACTCCAAATTTATAAACTTTGAATTTCAGTTTTAAATATGAGTAAATACATTTGCTTTGATAAATAATGAGAAAAAATTGCTCGTCATCAACTTCAGCAGATATCAAAATTAAAAAACATGCAAGACTAATATTTGAAATAAAAGCAATGTAAAGATGAAGAACCTGTTATCTATCCATTAACTGGTAGCCCCTCCAATTACAACGAAGATTATTAACTAATTTGTTAACTAAAGGTTTTACAATATTAATAAGAATCGGAGCGCTAACGGCAACCAAAGACATAGTAGTAGCATTAGTAATAGAGAAATAGCATGGACATTTGGAATGTAATGCTCCTTATAAATTTGCGTCTTCATAATCTATTTAGCTTTCTTAAGTTTGAATTCTCTTCTGACCAAAAGTCCTATTACAACAACACACATATTCATTAGAAAAACGTCTAATGGCATTTAAAAAAAGTCTCTACTTAATTAATAGCAAGAATATAAATGATTGAATCAAGAAAAGTACATAAATATTCAGGGAGAGTAATTACGGGTTAAAAAGCGAGGATTAAAAAGTTTAATCTAATACTGACAAATATTTAAAAAATCAATACCATAAATTTATATATATATTTTAGGAATTCAAATTCATGATTAAGAATCTATTAATAGCATTAGCATTTTCGTTGATGCTTATCAACCCAAGCATTTCTATAGCTGCAGAATCTTCTGTAGATGTACAAGAAGTTTTTGTAGGTTCTGAGACTATGGATGGAGATGCTCTTAAATATCCAAAAGGCAAAGCGGAAATAAGATTACAACGAGTCGAGCTAGCTGAGGGAGGAATAGTCCCGCTTCACTCCCATCCAATCCCATTATTAGGTAATGTTGAGCAGGGTACTATTATTGTCAAAAGAGAAGGGATGGAAGATATCACCTATTCAGAAGGTGATTCTTTTATAGTTGGACCAAAGACACCAAAACACACAATGGGTAACGCTAAAAGTGATAAGGCAGTTGTTTGGTTTGCGGCAATAGGAGCAAAAGATGTTCCAATTCTTATTCCCGCCGAAGGATAGTTATAACTTTAAATCAATTTATTTTATTGACAGTTGATCTAAAGTAGAGGGATCAAACCCTCTTTTAAATGGCAAATCTAGATCAAAAAACGATATTAATAGAAAAGGCTTATAAAGAAATTAAAGAAATTTGTACTAAATTCCAAGACGAATCTGGAGCTTCAGATATGGAAATAAAAACTTTATCAAGAGAACTTTCTAGGGTTTTGGAAAAAGAAAATTAAATGGAATTACTACATCAAATATTTCCTCCTTGGCATATTTATCTAGATGTTTTTCTTATTGGTATTGGTTTATATGTTTACCTAAGAATTACTAAAAAAATAAATACAAAATAAATGTATCGCTTTCTACTCCCACCACTTTTCAAAGTATTCAATAAAAGTACTTTCTTTTCATCACTGAATCAAAATAACTGCCCTGTTTTAGACACTGAAGATATTAAAAAGCAAGAACAAAAAAAAGCTATTGAAAAATTATACCCATAAACCTTAATTAGAAATTTCTTAGGTCATTTTTGCTTTATAAGACGTTCCAGTTTGCCCTGTGCCTCCGATCACTTTCCTAAAAAGAAACTTTAATGGATAATAAATTTATGAAAAAAGGTTTTGGTAACTCTTCACAAAAGTCCAAAAAATCGCTGAAATCCATTACTAATAATAGTTAGCAAATAAATAATATTTCTAGATTGGATTTCAAAAAAATTTTAACCGCTTTATTCAGAATATGCTCAAAAAAATTTCGATGATAATAAATAAATGAAATCTGATAAACATCTAGTTAAATAAAAGTTTTTTTAAATATGAAAAGTTTGATAATTCTAAAGCAGTATAATTTTCAGAAGAAATTCTTATCAATATTAAAGACAATATATTTTTTATTACATTAATTTTTTTTGTATGATTGAAAGTCTTTAAATCAAAAGAAAAATTAATTTGACATATTCTATGAGAGTCGCATATCGGAATACACATTTCTTTTCCTATTGAAATAAATTGATCAATGGAATAGGACATGAATTCATCACTAGGAATATCTGGTAAAGTAAAATCTTCAAGAATTCCTTTTTTATATGGAATGAAAATAATAATATTTGATTTTAAATATGAAAAACTCTCATAATCAAATTTTGTTATTGAATTATCTAAAGTTTTTAAGACAATATCCTTAGTATTTATTCCTGAAACTTGAAACAAATAATCTCCTCCAATGCCAAAACCTCCTACTCTTGGTGACATGTCAATAATTCTTGGAACCGGGTCTTGTTCTTCAACAATAAATTCTAAATGTATGAAAAATTTTTTTGAATTAGAGAATTGATGTAAAAAACTTTTAATTTTTTTACTTATATACTCAATATATGAGTGATATTTATCTTTATCTAAATCTAGTGAATAAATAATATTACAACTATATTGATTCATTAACCTCCTCGATAAGAGCCAAGGATAAAAATGCGAGCCATTAACAAACCCCTCTAACGAATATTCCTTTCCTATATACTTTTGCTGAAAAAAATTATTATTATCTATATTACTTAAATCATTCTTTAAGATAACATCAGAAATCCCTCTGCTTCCAGAACCTAAACGTGGCTTTTTAATAAATTTAATTTTTTTAGTAAAGTTATAATCAATCTCTGTAAAAACATTTTCACCTAAAAATGACAAATATAAAAACTTATCGATTAATAAATATAATAATTCATTATCTGGTAAGAGTAATAGTTCAATTTGCTTATAATTGACTTTTAGTTCGTATGCTATTTTTATGGCAAAATCTGAACACCAAGATATAAAATAAAAAACACTAAAACATTCTTTTTTAATTATGAATTTTATATCATCTGAAGAAAAGATTTTAAAACCATGATTTGCCAAATAACATTTTGGATCATCATCTACGATAAATAAATTTGAATTAGACGTTAAATTATTAGTTATTAAGTTCGCAAAATCTAAAGAAAATTTAGATCCTGGAGATAAAATATAATTTATCACTTTATTATTGTAATAGTCTTTTCATACAAATATTTATTTTTAGATATGATTATCCTACTAGAGATAGGTTCAAATAATCCAATAATATCTGATAATTCTGAATAGAAATATTTTTCCTCTTCATAGTCAACATCTTTAGTTAATAAATTAAAAGCCATGGCTTTTGAACAGACCCTATATAAAGAGACAAGCAAATTATCTCTATAATCCTTAGTAACAAAACTACTACTTAATAAACCTGATGCTACACAATAATCATAAGAATTTTCCTCTAAATTGGTTGGGAAATCATCTTGACTATGCATAAAACTACAAGTATCGATGTTATCAAATCTTTTTATGGCATACTCTATAAAATTCAAATTAACATCACATCCTAAATATTCAAAAGTATTAATCGATCTCATATCATTTAAATAATTAAATAAATCTCCTCTACCACATCCAAGATCTAGCAATGTAAAATACTCTTTAAATTGAAAATAGTTTATAAGTTCTTGAAAACGAATTTCTTGCTTTCCGCTAGCCCAACCAATAGATTTTAATGAATTTATTCCATATTTTTCTATTAATCGATCATAGTGATCTGATATAGATTGGTGGCTACTCATTTTTCTTTAATTTATGGCAAAGGTTAATAAGATTTTCATTCAAAACTAGTTCTAATTTTTTTTCAGGAAGTGAATTGGCTAGCTTATTTTTCACGAAGTCAATAACATCTCCAGGACATTGATAAGGATAATCGCTACCAATTAGAATCTTCTGTTCTAGATTCAAGCATAGGTCTATTATGGTCAATTCATGAAGTAATCCCTTTCTTTTAGTGATTGTGTAGGACAAGTCAATCCAACAATTTTTTTTATGCCGTATAAGTTGACTAAATTCAAGCATTTTTATATCAAATCCGTGAAGAAAAATGAAATCGTTATCATTATAATTGTCAATTTTATCTAATAAATTAAAAATTGTATTTTCTTTGTATAGCTGTTTTGTTGACCAAGGATATGTACAAATAAAGCCTGCTAAACCTTTTTCAGCAACAAATTCAAGAAATCTTTGAAACCTATTTGACTCGAACAAGAAATTATCAGATAGTAATCTTGGATGATATTTTATGCCAATAATATTTAGATCCGAAATAAGCTTGTTATCAATATTTATTTTATGTAAGTCATCACTATATGGTAGTACATTATAAAGATCAGTATTTTGTGAATAATCAATCAGGGTTTCCATTGAACTTATAACTTTTTTAATACTTAATCCTGGTAAATATGTATTTACTAAGCAAGTCACTCTAGTAGAAGAAAGCTTAGATTTATAATCCTTAAAATCTGATATTTCTATAAAATGTACATTGCTATCAGATATTTTTTTCATATTAGGTTCTCTATTTCCTGACATACCTTCGTAACAGAATCTATTGTTTTTTGTGTCGTAACAGACAAACTATTTATAATATCTTTTCTTAAACTTAAGTTATTTGGAGACCAATATCTTAACTGCAAAGTAATCTGCCCTTTTTTAATGGGATTACTTTTATGAATAAGGTCATGGTTAAATATTAATGCAGATCCTCTTTCTATTGAAATTGGATTGTAATTTTCATCCTTTTCATACTCTTCTCCAACTATTTTTAGGCCCCAATATGGATCCTTTTTTACAGTTACTGTCTCTCTTCCTTTAAATATATTTAGTCTTCCTTGATCACTTAAAGGTAACCATATAATAATACCTTTTGCATTTGGACCTAGTATCCAAAAATCTTTATGAGGAGGGGCCGAGAATTTACTATTAAGTGAATTATCTATTCGTATTTGTGGGGAAGTCCATTTTAAAGGACTTTTTAAGTGTTCATTTATTAAATTTTGGAAATCTTGATCAAATTTTTTATATGTAAAAGATGTAAGATTTATAGATTGGTTAAAAAGTTCAAAGGCATCTCTAAGATTCTCAGTAAGTGGATTTTTAGACAGTTCGATACCTCCTCTGGAAGATCTATTTATAATACCTAGGTTGTAATATCTATCTATCGTTAAAAGCTCTACAGTTAATTCTTCTAAGATTTTCAAATCAAACTTATAAATTCTTAAATCCATCTATTATTTGTTCATACATTAACCACAATCTTATCACTATTAACTATTTCGGATAATGGAAAATGCAATACATATATATTA
The DNA here is from genome assembly GCA_003212375.1 of Prochlorococcus sp. AG-442-N17. Lineage (GTDB taxonomy): Bacteria > Cyanobacteriota > Cyanobacteriia > PCC-6307 > Cyanobiaceae > Prochlorococcus_A. The sequence goes on from QCPY01000002.1 coordinate 68,703, forward strand.
TAGATTGTATAGACTACAAAAGATTCTTAGAAGTTCAATCGATTTAAAGGTTAATTAAAATTATTTAACTTTGAAAAAATCAATATTTAAAATCATAGGAATAATTTATATCCAAACCTGAAATCTATTTTTAAGAGAAACATTCCTCAGAATAATTATTGTAAAGATATGATATAAATTCTCTAAATTTTTTATATTTTTTTTAATTTAATTAAATAAATTACTTCATTCAATATACGCTCCATTCCTTTTTTATCAATAATTAATGAGGCTGCTCTGGCTGTTATCTTTTTTTGAGAGATTGAAGGAATTAAAATCTTCTCACCAATCCCTAAAATAGCTTTCGCTTTAAGGAGCTTATTGGCTAATCTATTTTCAGCTTGTGTTTGTGGGATCACCCAAACCGGTTTAGCAAGACTCATAAGTTCAAGAAGTGTCATTCCACCATTAGTAATAGCCCAATCACATGAAGCCATTATTTGGGGTAAATTATTTGGGTTTTTGAAAACTTTAAAGTTAAAGTTTTCAGAAGATATTTCTCTTTTATTAAAAGGTCCTTGAATAAGTTTAACTGACTGGTTTTTATTTGCTAAATATCTTGATACTTTTAATGATCTATTTAATATATCCGCACCGCCAATACAAACTAAAACACCTTTCTTTTCAATATTTGTAGAAATACTAGCAATATCATTCCTTATAATGCAATACTCAAAACCTTCTTTGTGAAACGTTCCTATATTTGCATTTTCTTGTTCATTAACATTAATTGTAAGATCAGGTATGCACTTTGATTGCCAATCTAAGCCAACTATTATCGAATCTGTATTTCTAAGTTCCTTAAATAAGGAATCATTTGCTGAAGGGAGATCTAGTAAGAATACATCTGGTTTAAAAACATCATCATTTTTTAGAAAATTAGATTTTTTTATTTTGTTATTTATTATTAGTGAAACATAATAACCACTATCTATTAAAAATTCTGAAAGTGAAGTGCTTCTTTTGATATGACCATAACCTAATTGCGAATTCCCTTCTGCAAACAATGTAAATTTGTACTTATCCATAAAGTTAATAAGGATATCTTGAAAATATCTTAAAATTTAATTTTGAATCATCGAATGGCAAAGTGGCTCGCCAAATTTAATATCTCTTGAGGCTTTCTTTCCTAAAATACTTTCATAGTGACTTGGCTTGATTCCTAATCCAGGGCGAATTGATCTTACATTTAATGGAGTAAAGATTTCTCCTTCTTTTATATTATCAACTACATATAATGATTTCCTACTTTGAATTGAAGTTTTTTCACAATCAGCAACCTTTAGTCTGCCGTCTCCTTTAGATAGATTTGCTAATTTTGTTGTTTCCACTAAAGTGGTTAACTCTTCAGGAGTAATAGAAAATTGACTGTCCACTCCTCCTTCCCCGTCATTTAACATGAAATGTTTTTCAATTAATTTAGCCCCCATCATTACCGATAAAAGAGGTATTGTGATGCCTTTTGTATGATCAGAGAGTCCAGAAATTACTTTAAAAGATTTAGATATTTCTTTTATTGCTCTTAGATTAGCTTCTTCAGGAGGTGCAGGATATGAAGATGTACAGTGTAGAACAATTAATTTAGTCGCACCTTCTTCTCTCGCTGTATTAATTGCTTCATTTATTTCTTGATAGGTAGCTAATCCAGTGGACAATATAATTGGCTTCCCAGTCTTGGCAACTTTTTTTATTAAGGGTATATCTATTAATTCAGGTGAGGCAATCTTATATACAGGACAATTAAGTTCTTCCAGAAAATCAACAGATGTCAAATCAAAAGGTGAAGAAAAAATTGTTATACCAATCTTTTGAGCATGTTTAAACAACTGAGAATGCCATTCCCAAGGAGTATGAGCTTCCTGATATAAATTGTATAATTTTTTGCCTTTCCAAATACCATCTTTAACAAAAAATTCTGGTGAATTATGGTTAATGGTAATAGTATCTGCAGTATATGTTTGGATTTTTATAGCATCAGCTCCACACTCCTTAGCTTTTGAAATAATTTTGAGTGCATTTTCTATATTCCCTTTATGGTTGCCTGACATTTCAGCAACAATATAAGGATTATTCTCACCTCCAATTTTCCTTCCATTTATATTCACTTCGCCTCCTAATGACTCTTCCATCAAATTTAAAATTAAAAATTTTTTTTATTTTAATTTATAGCTTTAAACGCTAGTTGAAATTAAAATATTTAGACATTAATCCATAATGCCAAGTTTAGTGGGTATTCCTAATTGTATTAATTCAATAGATCATAACTTAAAGTTTTCATTTGTTTTTGGTTAACAACTATTCTTTCATCTTCCAGACAATTCCAGTATCAAATTACAGTAAGTTATATGATCTAAAAAGGATTTAAAATTCTTCAATTGCATAACTTAAGCCAATATCCCTAAAATAAAATATTCACATCAAATTGAGAAGCACAAAGAGAAGTATTTTTATATGAAAAACCAAATTCAAGAGAAAAGTACTAAAGTAATCAAGTAATAATAAATATTCGTAAAGTATATGGTTAGTAAAGTTATATTTAGGGAAATAGACAAGGAAGAGGAATCTTCAATAATTGAGTCTTTATATGAATTTGGCTATGCAAAGATTAAATCTTATTTTAATTTTGATGATGCTTTAAGAATAGGAGATTGGCTTACTAGTAAACATTCAGAACTTATCGCCAAAAATAAATCATATAACGAGAAAATTAGAGCAGGTTCAAAGGACAAAATAATTTTTAGTATTCATAAATATAATGATATTTTCCTTGATTTTATAGATACAAGTATAGTCAGAAAAATTTTAATTAAGTTCCTTAATGATCCCTATTACAGACTAATTCCGAATGAACTTCCTAATTTTACTCTAGGCTACTTCAATGCTAGGTCTAGCGGGAATGAATTACCTTTACATATGGATAACTATGTTCCCTACAGTGGTTCTGTGCCTCTTGCTTGTCAAGTAGCTTATTATTTTAATAAGAGTGATATTAAAAATGGTTGTACTATTGTCGTTCCTAAGTCTCATAAGTCAGGGACCTACGCAGATAGAAGTTCAACCGATATAAAGCATATAATCTGTCAGCCTGGAGATTGCGTTGTTTGGGACAGTAGAATTTGGCATGGAACAACTAATAATGTGGAAAGCCATGATAGATGGGCTTTAATTTCTACCTATAAGCAATGGTTCTTAAAGCAAACCTTGGAAATGACTAGTACTATTTCTTCAAGCCAGTATTCAAAATTAAATAATATTCAGAAACAACTTCTTGGCTTTTGTGCAATGACTCCAAAAAATGAATTTGATAGTGTTTCTACCAAAAAGGGTTATGAAGATCTTCCAACTCTTATAAATTAGAAAGTAACCTAAGGATATGGACGCGTATATTAAATCTGCATGGGAGGATATTAAAAACATTCAAAAGATTTAGTTGCAGAATCATCAGAACTTATCAAAATCCATTAAATTGAGATTTTTCATTATATTGCTTATGCGATTTTTACCTTAAAAGAGGCCTTTAGCTATAAAGGGATTCAAAATAAAGACCTTACAACTTATAATTGCATTTTTAAAAATGTAAGAATTACTTGGGAATTTACTTAGACGCAAAGATCACAAGGAACTACTGATATGAACACTTGGTCATAAATGACACATATGTATGGGATAGCAATTACATATGGTCTCATAAGTTTATTATTACTTGGTAGATTTGCTTATTCAACTTTTAAGATTAATAAAAAAGAACAGATTAGAAAAATAGGAAGATATTAAGAAAGAAAATTATTATGACGACTTTGATAATGATTGGGAAATTTAAACTTTTTTAGCCCTATTAGCTTTGTTCATTATTTTTCTCATAATATTATTTTTTATTGATATGTCAGAAATACAATAAAGAGTTAAAAACAATACTACTTTAGCAAAAAATGATATTTGCATAATGAAAATAACTTTATTTATATAGAACCAGATTTCTACAAAAGAGCAAATTAGAAATAGCTTTTAAATATAGAAGTCTTCCTCCAACCCTCTTCTAGTAACTGTTTATATTCCTTTCTTGCATCTTCAATAGATTCGACTCTTGAACCTTTCATTACTGGTTTATTTGATCTTTTATAAACACAACCGTAAGAAATCTCCATGGCATTAATACTCGTATAAGGGTTAGAAGTATCTTCAAATGGCTTAAATACTTTTATTCGACTTCTATTATTATTTATCAAAGTAAATTCTTCCATTAATTACTTTTGTCTCTTAATTCTGGAAAGCAATTGGCAATATGTATTAACTCGTAAATTTCTTTACTATCGTATTGTTTATTAGGCACTCCACTACCAACTTCTATTCCTTTAGCTTTCATTTTTTCTAAGATTAATTTTAGCCTCTCACTACTAGACATTGACTTAAATCTTTTTGTTCTTTCTTCTCTATCCATTAGACATAATATACTTTAATTCTATTTTTTTCTCTTTTAATGGATCAAATCTAATATCAGAATTTCCGACTATCCCAAGTCTTACAAGAAGTAAAGTAATTGAAAGTTGTGGAGAAGGCAATATCATCTAACGATTCATTATATAAGTAAGAAAACCAGTAAAGGTTAACAATTTAAATCCAATAAAAAAAGGTAAATACTTTTTGGCTTTTTTACCAAAGGGCAATAATTTATTAACTGAATTTATTATTTTTTTCATTAATATGTTTATATTTTTGGTATTCTAACGAAATATTTTCAAAAATTTACTTCTTTTATTAAGCTTCAAAATATATTAAATACTCAAAAAGATTTAGAGAAAGAAGACGTTTAAAAGGAGGGAGAAATTGAACAGGTAGAGGAATTCAATAAAGAAGGAAAATTGGAATCAACTTTTCAAAATATCAATGATTTATGGTTTTGCTTATCTAGGAATGGTTCCTGCTATTAGTGCAGAATGAGTAGTACTTGCAGCTTTTTATAAAACTAAGTTTATTTAAAAGCCAGTTGAGCAATTAAAAAATTAAATAAGACCTTTATAAAGTTCCAAAGAAGATTAATTAAAGATTTTAATTTGGGAATAAATTCTTTTATTGTAAAACCAGAATTAATACTCAAAATAAAATTTAAGTAGAGGCTACAAAATAAAGGTCTAACAATAAAGGAATTATTCCAATGTGGAGATTTAAAAAAAAAAGAGAGGTTGTAAACCTCTCTTATAGATCAGTTGTAAATAAGATTTTAATATTTACAAATTTAGCAATCTCAAATCTTTTTGAGCTTCCCTGATTCTTTTATCAAAGACTGATCTTCTATAAGGAGTAACTTCTCCATTTTTAGTCGCCAAAAGTTTGGCTTGATGAAGCCTATTGGCTCTATTGATTTTATCTCTTATTTGTAAGAGGTTATTCATAGTGTTGTGCAGTTAATGAGAATCCCGTTCCCTATTCCCATGTCTTGCGTCCAGTTATATAAATATTTGGATGAACGTTATTGAACGATAACATTCAATAATAAATATTGTGAGAGTAATTCTTCCTAAATTTCCCTACTTTTAAAAAAATTACAGATCGCAATTGAGCAAGATAATAATACTTAAAAAGTATAGTCAAGGTCTACCAATCACTAACTTTTCACCCTCTCTTTCCTAGTTAGTAAATTTGATGGATAATAAATTTATAGTTATTCATTGAGCAAATTGATCTACAAATTTTAACTTTCACTAGGAGTAACCAACAGATAACTTACTTAATCTTTCCTTCAAATCAGTTGACATGAAACAAAGAAAAGTTCCGACTAATAAACCATATCTCAGATATCATGGCAAAGGTTTTTAAAAACCTATAAAAAATATTCACGATATATTGACTATTAAATGGCTTCACCTTCGAGTTGGGAATTCTATAAAGAAGAACAAGATAAAATTTTGTGGGTCCATATTTGTACCCAAGATTTAAGAGGTGTTGATATTTCAATTCATAAATGGTGGAAGATAAGGTATCCAGATTACAAAATTAGATTAGTTTCGAAAAAAGAATTTGATCAAATAAAACTTCAAGAACAGCAACAGCAACAATAAAAATAATCTTTGGTAAATTTTGATGCTGAATATTTAATCTATTTAGCTAATATGTTTTAAACAGATTAATGAATTAATGAACTCCGCATTTACAAAAGTTTCCAATTTGAAAGTTAATAGGGCTTCTAAAATAGCTATTACTCTCGCATCATCAAGTTTCTTCTTATACGTATTAGGTCAAGCACCAATTATTAAAAATATTTTTGCAGGTGCCTTTTCTTGTTCTGGCTAAATAAAATACTTACTTACGAGATAAGCATAAAATTTAATATATATAGTAATTAACATTCGATCAAAACTGAGAGGCAATTAGCCCCTTTTTACTATGAAGTTAAAAAATGTTTTAAAAATTACTGGGAGTCTCCATATCCTATTGGGATTATTAATTATTTTCCTACTAATCTTTTCTGTTGAAACTATCGCAAGCAATGCTTCAAGTGAAACATTGCTTCTTGTAAGAGGTACTGCGGATGTTGTATCAGCTAGTAATTTAGGTATAGGTTTCTTATTGATTATTTGTAGCTCTATCAAAGATAAACAATCTTTAAAAAAAGTTTTAGCTGGTGAACTAGCTTTAATGGCTTGTTTATTAGCAGTAGCTTTGTTTAATACTTTTAATGCTGGAACAATTGTAGATGGAGGTCCTCCTCCTCCTTTTTGGGTTGTTTTGATAGTTAACCCTATTTTATGTATTTATGGATTAGTTAAAAGGAAAGAATGAAACGCTTAATTTTATTTATCCCCTTTATTTCTCTGATGTGGGGTTGTGCCAATTCATCAAATAAATTAGATATGCCTGAGATTTCTGACACCCAAAGGCAAAGAGAAGTTTGTCTAGATTGGTATGGCTACAGAATCGATACCAAGAGAGCAATTAATGATTTAAATCTTAAAATTGAAACCGAATCAGAATTGATTGCTTATTGTGATTTCTTCAAAAATGTAGCTGATATAAAATAGGTAAAATTATTAAATTTTACCTTTTTTTTCCTCGTTATTAATAATGAAAATAAGGAATTTCTTCTAATGCTTTTGGTGAAAATGAACAGATGCCAAATTGCATACATTCCATTTGATCATCATTCACAGCTCTCGAGTTTGAATAATGAGCTGCAAACGTATGAATTAAAGAATGGATTGCATTTTGAATCTTATTTTTATAATGAATTCGGCAAGACATAGTCAACCTACTTTTTTGAAATGTTTTAAAGACTATTATTCAGATATGCAATAAGGATCACTTTCTGATTTACTGCAAAAAATGGTTTTGCGTAAAAAGGCTTTTTCATATTGTTTATAAATACTTTGAGTCATAAAAACTCCAAAATAAATAAATAAGACAGTCAATGTGAGTAGCTCTAATCCCAAGTTGGTCATTTGATAACCTCCTTTAATTTGAGTGTTATCTAGTACGGTTGATATATAAAAATCAAGCGTAAGAATACTTAAAATATCAAGTGTTGAATATAATTGAATTTACGAACAAAGATAAGAGATTCTTTTCATACCAAGTTTTGAATAAATCAGCATAATGACGGATATTCAAAAAAGTAATTTAAACTAGATTCAACTCAATCAAAAGGAGGGATTAGAAATGATCGATTGTCCACCAGAAAAGTTCATCAGATTCGTTTAAACAGCCAACTAAATTAATAACATTGCACAATTAAGAACGTTGTTAATTTATTCCTACACATAACTAAGTACTAAGAGAAGAGATTGTTTCCTGATATCAGAAATCAATCTCTTTTTATTGCTTTACCTTGGAATCCAAATTTTTTTAAATTAAAATTAATACTTTTGAAGATATTTATCTTTTCATTATTGTGAATTTGACATTCTTTTTTGATCCTTAATCCGTACAATTTTGTTCCTCTAACCGCACACATAAAACTTGAGATTAACTATTCAAATGAATTAGAACATAGTTGTAGTCAAGAGGTAAGTCTTATGGCACTAAACGACACATTTACCATTCAAGAGATGGAAATGGATAAAAAAGACCTTTCATACGTTATCAAGTCAAAAGAACTCGAAGCTTATTGGAATAATGAATGCGAAAAGCATCCTACAAATAACCATTGCAAAGTTTATTGTGATTGATACTTAATGTTTTAAGTATTCTTACGCTTGATTTTTATACACCACCCGTACTAAAGCATAGACAGATAGAAAGGAGGACGAGCAAATGACTAATTTAGATTTAGAAAACTTATTTTGGACAATTTTTATTTCCCATCTTGGATTGAGATGATCTCGAATTAGGTATAGCTTCAAACACCAATATTCATAAGGAGGATCAAATGAAACTTCAAACACAATTCACAATTCCAAATAAAGATCTGCGAGATCTTGATTATGTCAATAAAGTAAAAGTTTTAGAAAAAACTTTTAAGAGAAAATGTCAAGATTACCCAACTAAAGAAAATTGTTTAGTTTGTTGTAACTGACTATTCATTAATTGATTTTCATAGCTTATAAATTCTAAGAATATCCATAAAATTTTAGTGAGAGGTTTAACTATGAAATTAAAATTCATGCCAACAACAATTTTTAGAGAGACTCCAAAAGTGACATTCTTTGATGCAGGTTTGGAGAAATCTAACGGTTGTGATGTAGTAATTCACTCTGAAGAGGCTATATCTCCTCCAGATGATTTTAAAGATGAACAATATTACGTTCACAATCATCAAATTGATCACAACTTAGTTATCTCTGGAGAAAGAACATTTGTTTTATTAAATCCTTCATGGGATGAACCCCATCATGTGATTTATTTAAATAGATCAATGGGAGCATTAGAAATTCCTATTGGAACTTATCACAGATCAATCTCAGGGAAAGAAGGTAGTATTGTATTAAATCAACCCAAAAGAGATAAATTTTTCGATCCCACTAAAGAATTTATCCCACAAAAATTAGACAAAATAAATTTAATTAAGGCAAGAAAGACTCCTCCTGTTTATTGGATTTACGAAAATAATCAAATTAAGAGAGTCAGCTTTAATCCCCTAGAACGAAATAGTAAGATCCTTGCTTGATATGAACAAAACAAAAAAAGGGCTTTCAAATAAAAATAATAATTCAAAAAATCTGAATTTAATTATTAATTCTGATACTTATAAATTGGCTTATGAAGATATTGGTTTGCTCAACAAAAACGAAATGCGCGGAGTCAGAATGCTGCTCGAAATTACTAAACCAGATTTAATCCTAGAAGAAAATAAAATTCTTTCAACCGTAATAATTTTTGGAGGTGCAAGTATTACAGAAAAATCAAAAACAAAAGAGAAAATTGCCGATGCAAAAAAGTTAATTGAAAAAAATCCTTCATCTATTTGGCTTAAACGAAATTTAAATCGATTAGAAAATTTGCTAACAATGAGTCACTATTATCAATCTGCAAGGGAGTTTTCACAACTTGCTTCAATAAATAATCAAAATAAAAACTGCAATTCTCATGTGATTGTGACAGGTGGCGGTCCTGGGATTATGGAAGCTGCTAATAGAGGTGCATTTGAAGCAAATTGTAAATCTATAGGGTTCAATATCAGTCTTCCAAATGAACAAATCCCCAATGCTTTTATCACTCCAGGTCTATGCTTTAAATTTAATTATTTTGCATTAAGAAAGATCCATTTCGTCATGCGATCAATAGGAGCTGTATTTTTTCCTGGAGGTTTTGGAACATTGGATGAATTATTTGAACTTTTAACACTCCGCCAAACAGGAATGAAAAATAAAATCCCAATAATACTTTTTGGTAGAGAATATTGGAATAAGATAATTAATTTCGAATACTTAGCTGATCTTGGATTGATTGCAGATGAGCACTTAAATCTTTTTGAATATGCAGATACTGCAGCCGAAGCATGGGAAATTATCAAATCATCAAATATCTCAGATTAGGGTAGAAATCCAAAAAATAATGAAGTTTGCCATACCACCAATCACTTTTCCGAATAGTAAATTTGACGGATAATAAATTCACATATACAAATCTTTTGAATTTCATTCACAATTTACAATTTTCCCGTAATCATTTTTATGACTAAAGAAAAGTTTTGACTAATTAAAAGTGAGCCAGTAGTTATAACAATCGCTCTTAAAAATCAGATAAATTCCATTGACACCTCATCCACATTTTTTTTAAAAAAATTTTTAGTAAAAAAAGCCAATATGTACATTCAACAAACTGGCTTTCATAACGATCTTGATTGAATGAGTTTTTAAATGACCCCAGGTACAATTTGTCCTGTTGTTATGTAGGCTCCAACTAAAGCAATAACACCAACAAGAGCAAATCTGCCATTTAATTTCTCTGCATTTGTTTTTTGAGGATCGATGTTTCTTTTTTGATTTTTGTTTTCCATTAAAATACACCTGGAATAAGTTGACCTGTTGTTATATATGTTCCGACTAAAATCATGAAAGCCATCATTGCTGGTCTTCCAATGGCTTTGTCGAGAATGTCTTTGTTTGAATTCATTTCGGCATTAAGCTAATGAATAAATATTACTTATTGTAAACAAAAGGGGAGAGGAGCTTGTATCATTTGAACCAATTTATACACAAATGAATCAATTATGTCGCACATTACTCTAATATAATAATCTTTATAAACGTCATTAACACATTTAAATGACTATGAACGAAGATTTAGAAAAAAGAATTAAAAACTTAGAAAAAGAAGTTCAACATTTAAAAGCTGCATTACAGTATCAAACAAAAAATAAGAGGAGATCAATTTATAGTTAATTTAAGTTGAATTAACAGGAAGTTGTATTATTTGATGTTGATTAAAACTAGATCTCTAAATTAATTTGAAATTGATAGTTAAATTTGTTGGCTAATGGAAGTTTTGCTTTTTGCACTATTTTTTATAGTGTCACTTACATTCTTTGTCTCAGGTAAAGATGATTTCGGAAGAAAAGAAAAAAGATTAATAATTAAAAATAAAGAAAAAGAGGAGGTGAAAAAAGTGATGAGACTTGAACAAAAGGAGGAAGTCAAAGAGGATGTCAAAGAGGAAGTTGAAATGGAATCAAATTAATTAAAGTATCGATGATTTATGGTTTTACATATCTAGGAATGGTTCTTGCAATTAGTACAGGATGGTTTTTACTTGCTGTTTTAAAAAAACCTGAATTTATTGAAAAGCCAATTGAGCAATTAAAGAATAAAATAAGACCTCTTTTAAGTTCCAAAGAAGATTAATTAAAGATGATTTATTTTAAAAGCTATTGTTTTATTTAAAAACCAAAATTAATGACTTTTTGAGTTTTCTTTAAGAATGTAGCTGATGCAAAATAATAGAGATTAATCATCTAATTTATATTATTTTATTTCTAAGTTCTCCGCCTTCCTCAATATTGGATTCTTTAAAAAAACAAGCGCATCTAATTTTTCTTCATTGTCTTTTTCGATAATACGATATTTCCCACCACAACTAATTTATGGATTGTCTTTGATAAGTAAAAAATCTTTATAATTGCTGCATGAGGAGAGAAAAAATAAACAATACTACCAAAAAAAGTTTTTACTTTTGATTAATTAAATCCCTCCACAAGCAAGCCATCAAATAAAAGAAAGAAAGACTTGAAAAGGTTAGGAGAAAAAGAGAATGGGTCAATTTTCTAAAACTAAATTAAACCAAATAATCCTGCAGTAAAACCAACTACCGCAAAGAATATGAACTCAATCAAATCCCTTGGGGCAGAGTTCATAAATAAACTGATTTGAGTCATAATTTTATGACTTGAGAGAATCTTTTAAATCAAATTTTTCAGCTTTTTCAGTTTGACACTTAGTATCATCTTCAACGCATTTGATTTCAGCTTTTTTATTCGTTTGGCTACTGCAGCCGCCCGCCATAACTGGTAAACCTGTTGTAGCCGTAAAACCGGTTAAACATGCAAAAACGATATAAGGAAAAAGACTTTTCATTTAATTATTACTTTATGTAAACTTATTATGTTACATAAAAAGCTCAACTGTGAGTAGCTGATAATTTGACAGGAATTTATCAAGTCATCTTTACGATGTAGTAAGATCGTGTGTACCCCAAATCAACCTTAACTTTCCTTAATAGATTTTTTAATGGATAATTAATGTATATCTGAACGAGTTATTCTTACTTCATTCGAACTTGAAATTTTCGCCGAGATCCAATGCCAAAAAAGGAAACTAGCTACTGGCTAATGAACCATGTGCTAGTAGTCATAGCAATCGATTTAACAACCTTTAAAAAAATGTTCAGGATCTGTTCACGATTTTTACATCTAAAATTGATTGCAAAGATTTGATAATAATGGCAATTTCACACTACAGAAAACAAAGGATAATGCTTTTAGCAAGACTCAATCTTGGTTTAGCTAGTGAAGATAAAGAAGAAATTGATCTTTATAATCATTATCAAAAAAATATTTATTTAGAACAAAATCAACAGCAGCAATAAAATGATTTAAGGATCAGGCGCGGCTTTAAAATATATCGTAATTTTTTACCCAAACTTTGCTCAAACTTTTAACGATTGACAGTCGGTCTAAAATAATGGGCATTAGCACCTTTTTAATGTCAAATACTAAAGCCATAGAAGATTTAATTAATGGTTATGCAAACAGTGAAGATTCTTCTTTTCTAATACCAAACATAACTGAAGATTTTTTAGCTGTAAGACCAAGTGGGAATCCAATATCTGCTAAAGGATTAGTGGGAATGTTTGATAGTAAAGACTTAGTTGCAGAATCATCAGAACTAATCAAAACCCACAAAATTGAAATTTACGGTGAGATAGCTTACGCAGTTTTTACTTTAAATGAAATCTTCAGTTATAAAGGAAATCAAAATAAAGATCTTTCAACTTATACTTGCATTTTTAAAAATGTAAATGGTACTTGGAAGTATTCTTGGATGCAAAGATCTCAAGGCACTACTGATATGACCACGTGGGAATAAATTAATCGCTTACTACTTAAATAAATTTATAACCTCAAAAAAATGTATACAAAATAATTTATAAATCTTTCTAGGTTTTAAATAATTAATCATCTACTTAGTTTTCCCCATATAACCCCTTACTTTCCTAAATAGATAATTTGATGGATAATAAATTTATATCTGAACGAGTTATTCTAACTTCATTCGAACCTTAAATTTTCGCCGAGATCCCATGCCTCAAAAGGAACCTAGCTACTGGCTAATGAAGAGTGAACCAGATGCTTATAGTATTGATAGCCTAAAAAGCGACGGAGTTACCTTATGGGATGGAATCCGGAATTATCAGGCACGCAATTTCATGAGAAGAATGCAAATAGGTGATAAAATTTTTTTTTACCATTCAAATTGTAAACCCCCAGGAATCGTTGGTTTGATGGAGGTTATTGATCTGAACATTATTGATCCAACTCAATTTCAAAAAGAATCAAAGTACTTTGACCCTAAATCGAGTCCTGAAAAACCAAGGTGGGATTGCGTAAAAGTAAAATATCTTTTAAAAGGAAATAAATTTTTAAGCTTACCTGAATTAAAAATCTTATTTAATGAGGAAGAATTGTTGCTAATTAAAAAAGGTAATAGATTATCTATAATTCCTGTAGAAATAAAAATAGCTAATATAATACTCGATAAGATTAAAGCAGAATAAATACGGTCTAATCTTTGGCATTTTATTTAAAATATTTTCCACCTAAATAAACTCTTGTAAGTTCTCTATTGTGAAATCCCTTTTCAATTAAGAATCCTGCAATTGCTTTTTGAATAATTTTATATTGATCCAAATTAGGATGATCCTCAACAAATTTATTCATAGCTTGTTGAAGATTAATGTTAATTTCGATTGGAAAACTAATTTTTTCACTTTCATCATTGATATTTTTTTGATTTGCATCAACATCTATTTCTTGCATAATTTGGATAAAAAGGGAAAAATTTTTAATAACATTATCTAGTTTTCTTTAAAAAAAATTTTTAGTCAACTACCAATGTTTACTAAGTGTCTCAGACTGTATTATCATGAGAAACTAGTCATGGATTAACTTGTAATAGAAGTTTGCCAAAATTATTTAAATATCTTAAGTAATGTAAAAATTTTCTTTTTTTGCTACGTTTTCCACATGTAACTGCTCTAGAAATATTTTCTAAGAATTATCTGTGGAAAAGATGTGAAAAAGAATTATTAGATTGGGGGATTTTTTTTAAAAAATTCCAATTTAATTAATTTTTTAATCCGTTGATTCCCACATTTTTTTTATTTCAAAAAATAAATTTTCAGCAATTGGTATTGGCCAATACATTTCAAAAGATCTGGTTTGTTCTGAGCTTTCAAATATTAACCTTAAGTTCCACGCATATTTTTTACCCTCTAATTCTGCATACCATGGCATTTGCTCTATTTCTAAATTAATAGATTCTTCATCCATTAATTGATCTTTTATTTCCAAAAATTGACTATATAGTTTTGAAAGTAATTTGTAAAGTAATTCGAATTCATGTTTTTGTAATTCAATAGCCCAATTATTAACTCCAATAAGAAAGCAAAATTTACCCTTTTTGATATCTTTTATTAATCTCCAATTTTTTTCTTCTGATAACAAAATTAACCAGGAAGTAAATCTGGCTGATCTTGTTCATCACTTAATTCTATTATAGATCTTTGAACTGGTTTGATAGAGGACTCTTCTAATAATCCATCAAAGTCATCAAAACGTCTTTGTTTTGCTCTAAAAGCAATTCTTACAGTGGTCAAGTATCTATTAGTAGATTTTCTTATTAAACTTTCACCTCTTTGTGCAAGATCATTATGATCAATACTAGGATTATGCGATAAGTTCATAAAAAAATGCTTTTAAATTTATTATACAATAAAAACCAATTAAACTTTAATGTCATTTGAAATTATAAATTTCTATAAAAACTAAATAAACTAAAAAGTTATTTGATATGGAAAAGAATTATTTAGGAACTCTTGCAATTGATTTGGGAAATACAAATACTGTAATTGCTTTTCAAGATGAGAAAGATAAAGATGCAATTTTAATAGAAATACCTGGTATTACATCCTCTCCAGGTGTTGTACCATCAGTAGTCTGGTTCGAAGGCGAGGGGGAAATGGCAAGAATTGGGGTATCTGCATTGCAAAAGAAAAATTTCACTAATTCAGAAATATATTTTCATTCAAATTTTAAAAGATTAATTGATAATCCTATTGAAAGACATAATAAGAAATTTTTGACTCCTAAAGAGTCAGGTGAAAAATTCTTTCAAATTCTTTGGCAAAACATTCCAAAAGAATTAGACATTAAGAGGTTAGTTTTAACAGCTCCAATTGACATTTATAAAGGTTATAGACAGTGGTTAATTAATCTCTGTAAAAATTTAGCAATAGATGAGGTTGCTTTAGTGGATGAACCGACTGCTGCTGGTATTGGCGTTAATGTACCCTTAGGTTCGAAAATTATGATAATCGATATTGGAGGAAGTACTATCGACATGAGTATAATCAAAACACAAGGTGGTGAAGGGAAATCTGCCCCCATAGCAGAACTTTTAAAATTTCAAGGAAGGGATTTGAGTGACACTTCTAAGCAAAAAGTAAGATGTGCAGAAATAATCAGTAAATCGGGCTCAAAAATTGGAGGTAAGGATATAGATCAGTGGATTGTTAATTATTTTTTGCCTTTAAATCAAGATGAGAGAAATCTATCAATAGCTGAAAAATTAAAATGTAAGCTTAGTTCTAAAGAAATTAAATCTGAAAGAAGATATCTATTCTCATTATTTACATCAGAGAATCAAAAAAAAGAATTTTTTTTGAGTAAAGAAATATTCGAAAAGATTTTGAACGAAAATAATCTTCTAAGTCACTTACATTGCCTACTCAAAGATTTATTAAACGAAGCTAGAGGTAATTTTTGTAAATTAGAAGATTTGAACTCTGTGATTTTTGTTGGAGGTGGAACACAAATTCCATTATTAAAAAAATGGATATCTAATGAGATTGAAGGCATACAAATTAAGTCTCCACCTCCGATTGAATCAATAGCATTAGGAGCTCTAGCCATGACTCCAGGAGTAAAAATTAAAGATATTTTGATTAAAGGATTATCTATAAAATTATTCAACAAAAGAGAACAAAAACATTTCTGGCATCCAATTTTTTCTAAGGGTCAAACTTGGCCAACAGAAAAACCATTTGAGTTAATTCTTCAAGCTAGTAAAGATGGTCAAAATATATTTGAGATTATTATTGGAGAAACTAAAAAATACAGAAATTTTGATGTGATTTTTGAGAATGGTTTACCAAAGTTATCAGAGTTTCAAAATGAAGAAGAAGTTATTAAATGGAACAAAAAACCCTTAAAAATTAGATTAAAAAATCCTTGCAAAATTGGAGAAGATAGCTTAAAGCTTTTTTTTCGTATTGCAAAGGATTCATCTCTTTACATTAGATGTCAAGGCATTAATAAAGAAGAGTTAGGCGAATTTAATTTAGGGAGTATCTTCTAAGGTTTTATTACCCAAGAAAATACCTTCTTCACCATCAACTTCTTTTAAACATAAATATATAGTTTCCTTTTTGCTGGTTGGCACTTTTCTTCCACAAAAATCAGGCTGAATTGGCAGTTCTCTGTGACCTCTATCAATCATTACTAATAACATTACACTTTTAGGCCTCCCCCATGAAAGAAGGGCATCCATTGCAGCTCGTATAGTTCTTCCTGTATATATAACATCATCGACTAAAAGAATATCTTTTTTTTCTATGGATGTAGGAATATCTGTAGCTTTTATTAAACGAGTACCTACTCTATTTTGATCATCTCTATAAAAAGTTGGGTCAATAATTCCTTTTTTAACATTAAATCCTGTTTTAGCTAACATTTCTTTTCTCAAAACTTCAACGAGATGTACACCTCTCGTAGGGATCCCAACCAAAAGAAGATTATTTAAATCTGAAATCTTTTCAATGATTTCAAAAGTCAATCGCGAGAAAGTTTTCCTTAGCTCCTCTTCAGTAAGTATTACGATTCTTTTATTTGGATTGGACATAGTTCACTTAAAATTAATATTGTTCAATTTCCTTAATAAATTAGCAAAAGCTAACTAAATTATATAAAAATTGTATGGAACAGCTTTTAAGGCTAAATTGAAGATTACTTCTTTAAAACGCCCATTTTAATTAAGATATGTCAAAGATTAGCAGCAAAAATATAAATAAAATAAAAGCTTCTGTAAGTCCAGTAGTTCTTGCAATTCTTGATGGATGGGGACACAGAGAAGAAACTTTAGATAATGCTATAAAAAAAGCCAACACTCCTGTAATGGACTCTTTATGGCACGCATATCCTCATACTCTTGTTAGTGCAAGTGGAGCTGATGTGGGTTTACCAAATGGTCAAATGGGTAATTCTGAAGTGGGCCATCTAACAATTGGTTCAGGAAGAATAATTCAACAAGAACTTGTAAGAATTACAAATATCGTTAAGAATAACCAGTTAAATCAAATAGAAGAGTTAAAAGAAATAGCTAATTCAATTAAGAAAAAGAAAGGAACTTTACATATCACAGGTTTATGTTCAGATGGAGGCGTTCATAGCCACATTGATCATTTATTAGGATTAATAAAATGGGCCTCTGAAGTTGGATTAGAAAAAGTAGCAATTCATGTTATTACAGATGGAAGAGATACTCCAGCAAAAAGTGCATCGAACTATATAAAACAAATAGAAGATTGTATAAAAAAATTTAAAGTTGGAGAAATAGCATCTATATGCGGTAGATATTGGATGATGGATAGAAATTTATTATGGGAAAGAACAGAAAAAGCTTTTTCAAATCTAACAGATCCAAATATCAAGGTTAACAATATCTCACCTGAGGATTATTTGAACAAAAATTATAGCGAAAATATTACAGATGAATTTTTAGATCCTGTAAGAATATCTAAAAATTTCTTAAAAGATGAAGATAGTCTAATTTGTTTTAATTTCCGTCCAGATAGAGCTAGGCAAATAATAAAGGCTCTTTCAGAAAAAGAATTTAACGATTTCGAGAGAAAAAACATTCCTAATATAGATATACTCACTTTCACTCAATATGAACCAAATTTACCAGTGAAAGTAGCCTTCCCACCTGAATCACTCAATAATTTCATTGGCCAGATAGTTTCAGAACACGGTTTAAAGCAATACAGAACAGCTGAAACAGAAAAATATCCGCACGTTACATATTTTTTTAATGGAGGGGTCGAAGTTCCTTTACAAGGAGAGAAAAGACATTTAATTCCATCCCCACGAGTAGCAACTTATGATATGGCTCCCGAAATGTCTGCTGAAGAATTGGCAATTAGTTGCTCTAATGCGATCAAATCTGGTCAGTATTCCTTTGTTGTAATAAATTTTGCAAATCCAGATATGGTTGGACACACAGGTAATATGGATGCTGCTATTAAAGCTATCGAAACAGTTGATAGATGCATAGGTCAGATAGTTAATGCTACAGGAGAAATGGGCGGTAGTATACTTATCACTGCTGACCATGGAAATGCTGAAGTAATGAAAGGTCCTACTGGAGAACCTTGGACAGCACACACTACTAATAAAGTTCCTTTGATATTTATTGAAGGTGAGAAAAGAAAAATACCCAATATGGGTAATGAGATTTATTTACGAGACAATGCTGGATTAGCTGATATTGCTCCAACGTTATTACAAATATTAAATCTTCCTATACCGAAGGAGATGACAGGAAAATCGCTTATTAAAGAAATTGAATTAAAAGGGTATAATAAAGTTATTCAACATGTTTAAATTCAATACATAGCGATTTAGAAAAATGAGTCAAATATTTACTTGGATATGGGTTGGTTCTGGAATTCTTCTCATACTTTTAGTTTTGCTTCATAGTCCAAAAGGTGATGGTATGGGAGGAATAGCTGCTAGTGGTAGCTCAATGTTTACCAGTGCAAGCAGTGCTGAGGCTTCACTAAATAAAATAACATGGACTATTTTGACAATATTTTTATCTCTTGCAATCATTCTCAGCGCTGGATGGATTTAGTTGCTTAAAACTAAATTACTTTTTACTTAAATTCATTTTAGATAAAAAAAGGGGATTGTTTTTTAACAATCCCCTTTGAACTAATAACTTTAGGAAACTAGTAGTCGAAATCTCCTCCCATTCCTGGAGCACCAGCAGGGGCTGCTTCTTTTTTCTCTGGTAAATCAGCAACTATACATTCAGTAGTGAGAACCATTCCTGCTATTGATGCAGCATTCTGCAATCCTGAACGTGTAACTTTTGCAGGATCAACTATTCCAGCCGAAGACATATTTACATATTCTCCTGTAGCTGCATTAAATCCGTCATTAAATGGTTTAGATTTAACATTCTCTGCTATTACAGCCCCATTTGAACCTGCATTCTCAGCAATTCTCATAAGAGGAGCTGTTAATGAAGCTTCAACAATATTGGCTCCTATTAATTCCTCTCCAGATAAAGCTTTATTAGCCCATTCCTTAAGAATTGGAGCCAAATGAGCAAGAGTCGTTCCACCTCCTGGAACTATTCCTTCTTCAACAGCAGCTTTTGTAGCGTTAATAGCATCTTCTAAACGAAGTTTTTTATCCTTCATTTCAGTTTCAGTAGCAGCTCCAACTTTAATAACTGCAACACCTCCAGCCAATTTAGCTAATCGTTCTTGAAGTTTTTCTTTATCGTAGGAAGAATCTGTCTCATCCATTTGTTTTTTAATCTGGTCACATCTTGCAGTAACTGCTTTTTCATTGCCCTCTGCGACTATGGTTGTAGTCTCTTTATTAATAGTTACTCTTCTACCAGTGCCTAACATTTCTAAAGTTGCATTTTCTAATTTTAAGCCTGCATCTTCAGTAATTAGCTGACCATTAGTCAAAACAGCCATATCTTCAAGCATCGCTTTTCTTCTATCCCCAAAACCAGGAGCCTTAACTGCAGCAACGTTGAGCACACCTCTTAATCTATTTACTACTAAAGTTGCTAAAGCTTCTTTCTCAATATCTTCAGCAATTATCACAAGTGGTTTTCCTGTTTTTGCTATTTGCTCTAAGACTGGTACTAAATCTTGTACTAGAGCAATTTTTTTATCGGTTAGCAAAATGTAAGGCTCATCTAGAACTGCCTCCATCCGCTCAGTATCTGTAGCAAAGTAGGGAGAAATGTAACCTTTATCAAATCGCATACCTTCAGTGACTTCCAACTCAGTAGTCATGGATTTTCCCTCTTCTAGAGAAATAACACCCTCTTTGCCTACTTTATCCATTGCATTAGCAATCATTTCGCCAACTTCTTCATCATTACCTGCAGCTATAGTTCCACATTGTGCTATAGCAGTACTATCACTAATTGGTTTTGAATTTTCTTCTATTTTACCAACAAGAAATTCCGTAGCTTTATCAATACCTTTTTTTAAAGTAATTGCATTAGCACCAGCTGCCACATTTCTTAGGCCAGCCTTTACCATTGCATGAGCCAAGACAGTAGCAGTAGTAGTACCATCACCCGCTGCATCGTTTGTCTTTGAAGCTGCTTGTCTGATAAGAGCAACACCAGTGTTTTCTATGTGATCCTCAAGTTCGATTTCTTTTGCGATTGTCACACCATCATTGATAATTTGAGGAGCTCCAAACTTTTTCTCTAGGACAACATTCCTTCCCTTTGGACCAAGCGTAACAGCTACAGACTCAGCGAGGATGTCAATACCTTTTTCGAGCGCTCTGCGAGCTTGCTCGTTGTAAATAATTCTTTTAGCCATGTTAGGCAAGCAATTTAATAATAAGTTTTAATAATTTTTGAAACAAATAAATTAGCTTACTACAGCTAAAATATCTTTTTCTGAAAGCAAGACGTACTCATCTCCTCCCAATTTAATGTCTGTTCCAGCATATTTGCTGTACAAGACTTTATCGCCAATACTCACTTCGGGAGTTTGTCGAGAACCATCGTCGTTAAGCTTCCCAGGTCCAACCTGAGCAACTTCTCCTACCTGTGGTTTTTCTTTGGCTGAATCAGGCAAAAGAATGCCCCCAGCAGTTTTTTCCTCAGATTCGGAAACTTTAATAAATATTCTATCTCCCAGTGGTTTTACTGTAGAGACTGTAAGTGAAACAGCTGCCATAGATAAATGGATGGTCAAAAATGCGACGCTAAGCGTCAAAAATTTGGAAAGAGATTTACTCAAACCGTATGATCAACAACATAATCTGTTGAGTAGCAATTAAACCACTCTTTAACTGTGCGGTTGGCCGAACCCAGTTAACGAATATACCCTCGGGATGGTAATATTTCGCATTATGAGCTGTTTTAAAATCAGCTAATCATCACCAAGTTAATACAAAATGGTAGCAACTCCATCAACTTCAGCACCAACAAAAGGTGTGGTACGTCAAGTAATTGGTCCAGTTCTGGATGTAGAATTTCCAGCTGGTAAATTACCAAAAATATTAAATGCTTTAAGAATTGAGGCTAAGAACCCAGCAGGACAAGACATAGCGCTAACTGCAGAGGTTCAACAACTGCTCGGAGACCATAGAGTAAGAGCTGTTGCGATGAGTGGCACTGACGGTCTTGTAAGGGGCATGGAGGCAACGGATACTGGAGCTCCGATATCAGTTCCTGTTGGAGAAGCAACTTTAGGAAGAATATTCAACGTTCTAGGAGAACCAGTAGATGAACAAGGTCCAGTTAAAACTTCAGATACCGCTCCAATTCATAGATCAGCGCCTAAATTAACTGATCTTGAGACTAAGCCTAAAGTTTTTGAAACGGGAATTAAGGTCATCGACCTTTTAGCCCCATATAGGCAAGGCGGGAAAGTTGGTTTATTTGGAGGGGCTGGTGTAGGTAAAACAGTTCTAATACAGGAATTAATAAATAATATTGCTAAAGAACATGGAGGTGTATCAGTTTTTGGAGGCGTTGGTGAAAGAACAAGAGAAGGTAACGATCTATATGAAGAATTTAAAGAATCAGGAGTCATTAATGCAGATGATTTATCTCAATCTAAAGTTGCATTGTGCTTCGGTCAGATGAATGAACCGCCAGGTGCAAGAATGAGAGTTGGCTTATCCGCATTAACTATGGCTGAACATTTTAGAGATGTAAATAAGCAAGATGTTCTTCTTTTTGTTGATAATATCTTCAGATTTGTGCAGGCTGGCTCTGAAGTATCAGCTTTATTAGGAAGAATGCCCTCTGCGGTTGGATATCAACCAACTTTAGGCACTGATGTAGGGGAATTACAGGAAAGGATCACTTCCACTTTAGAGGGTTCTATCACATCAATTCAAGCTGTATATGTTCCAGCTGATGATTTAACTGACCCTGCACCAGCTACTACTTTCGCACATCTAGATGCTACTACAGTTCTTGCAAGAGGTCTTGCTGCAAAGGGTATTTATCCAGCTGTCGACCCTCTAGATTCAACAAGCACCATGCTTCAACCATCAGTTGTTGGAGATGAGCATTACAAAACAGCACGTGCAGTTCAATCAACTTTACAAAGGTATAAGGAGCTCCAAGATATCATCGCAATTCTAGGTTTGGACGAGTTATCTGAAGAAGATAGATTAACAGTTGATAGAGCGAGAAAAATTGAAAAATTCTTATCTCAACCTTTCTTCGTAGCAGAGATATTCACAGGCATGTCAGGGAAATACGTCAAATTAGAAGATACCATTGCTGGTTTTAATATGATATTGTCTGGTGAATTAGATGATTTGCCTGAACAAGCATTTTACTTGGTGGGCAATATTGATGAAGTAAAAGCTAAAGCAGAAAAAATAAAATCAGAAAAATAACTTAATTAACTTTTATTTATAGTTTTAAGCTCTAAAAAAATTTAAATTTATGGCAATTTCACTCAAGATCTTAGCTCCAAATCAAAATGTTTACGAAGGAGAAGCAGAAGAGGTAATTCTTCCAAGTACTACCGGTCAAATTGGTATACTTCCTGGACACATATCATTAGTAACTGCAATTGATATTGGGGTCTTAAGGCTGAGAATGAATTCCCAATGGAAATCCATAGCATTAATGGGAGGGTTTGCTGAAGTTGAGTCAGATGAAGTGATAGTTTTAGTTAATAGCGCCGAAATAGGTACGGATATTAATATTGAAAAGGCTGAAAATACTCTAAGAGAAGCAAAATCAGCAATTAGTAAATTTCCTGAAAATGAGAAAAGTCCTGAAAAGATTAAAGCTCTTAATGAAATATCAAAAGCAGAAGCGAGAATTAAAGCATCAAAAAACTAAATTTTATGCCGTACCACAGAAAGCAACCTCAGGAAACTTGAGTTTTGCCTCTTCCAATTTTTTAGTTTTACCCTCTTCTTGCCAATAATTTATTACTTCAGTAGCTTTATTAAGTATTTCAACTCTTTCATTATCTGTTATCCAACTTTTATTCTCTAGTTCACTCTTTAATTTTTCCCAAGCATCATCTCTTGGCCAAAAAAAGTAAGCAGTAAGGGGACTGGGACCTCCACCCACTATTTGATCTACTGATAAAGCTACATTATCAGGTAACCACAAAACCTTAATAATAAACCTGCCCTCATCAGGTTTAGGTGTATAGCCTGTAGGAACTCCATCTTCATCAATTTTAGCAGCAGCCAAAATTGTTTTTGCTCCCATCATCCCCGCATTTGGAGGGGTTTTTTTTGATTTTTGAGAATTAATCTTTTCTTCTTTTTGCTCCAGCGAATTCTCATTGATCTTATCTGATGAAGTCATTAAATATTTTTAGGGTTTAGTTAATAATTTATCAGCTTATGGTCACTTATAGATCATTTTGATCGAAAATCTTGCTTTTATTTATTCATAACAACTAAATCATTATTTTATCTATCAGAGGGCACTTCATAAAATTCGTAGATAGTTCTTTCTAAAGAATCCCAAAGATCTTTAGGGATATCATTTTCTTCTGCAAACATTCCTAGTTGACTAGCTAAGCCTCTTGCTTGAGATAATTTGTAATCGTGAGAGTTAGTTTTATTCATGTTTAATTTTTATTCTTATAAAAAAAATAAATCTATTAAATGCATAAGTCAAATATTCAAGACTCTAAATCAGAAATTTCTTTTAGAGCGGCTTTACTGAGAATTTCTGGCTTTTTATCATTTACTAGAACATCATCTTCGATCCTTATTCCAATCCCTTTCCATTTCTCATCGATACTAGGTTGACCCTCAGGAACTGGGATCCTGTCGCTTATATAAATACCTGGTTCGACAGTGAGTATCATGCCATTCTGTAATGGAACATCATATTCTCCCATCCTGTATGCTCCAACATCATGAACGTCTAAACCAAGCCAATGACCAGTTCTATGCATATAAAGATGTTTATAAGCTCCCTTCTCAATTATTCCATCAGTGTCCCCTCTCAAGAGGCCAATTTCCTTTAACCCCTCTACCAGAATTCTTAAAGCAACATTATGCACATTAGTAGCGTTAGAACCTTTTACAGAATTCTTAATTGCAGTTTTCTGTGCTTCTAAAACAATTTCATATATAAGCTTTTGCTCTCTGGAAAACTTCCCTCCGATAGGGATAGTTCTTGTTATGTCTCCATTGTAATAATCGATTAATGAACAGCCTGCATCAACCAATAATAAATCTCCATTTTTTAAGTCGGAATTATTTAATGTGTAATGTAATATGCAAGCATTATCCCCAGAAGCAACTATTGAGTTATAAGCAGGTCCTCTTGCGCCTTTTTCTAAAAAGAATCCTTCTATTAATCCTTGAATTTGTCTTTCATTTTTCTTTGAGGCAATAGACTCCCTAACTAATTCGTGGGCTTCAGCTGAAATTTGAGAAGCTTCTCTCATCCTATTTATCTCAAAATCATTTTTAATTAGGCGCATTTCATTCAGATAAATTTCAGGAGATTTTATAGAATTTGGTCCTATTCCCACTCTTGAACGAGCTTCAAGTTGTTGAGAGAATATTTCCAAAACAATTTTTTCAATTTTAGGATGTTTACCTATTGAATAAACAATCTCTTCCGAATTACCAATATAAGATGATAGTAAAGCCTTAAAATCATGTATTGAATGAGCTTTATCAGCCTTAAATTCTCTTTCGGCTCCCTCTATACCCCATCGAAAGCCATGCCAAACCTCGCTAATAATGTCTTTAGGAGCAACAAACAAAATAAACCTTTCTCCTTTCGGCTTATGAGATAAGAAAAGGGCAATAGAATCAGGCTCATCGAAGCCAGTCAGATACCAAAAATTACTATCTTGTCTAAAAGGATATTCGCAATCGGCATGATGCTTAACTAAAGAAGCACTTGGAATAATAGCAACTTTACCATTTAATTTTTTTAAGAAAATTTCTCTTCTTTCTTCAAAAACTTTATTATTAGTTCTAAACATAAATCTTAGGTTGGCGAGTTTTATAAAAAAGTGGAAGAATGAATTACGAGATATTTAAAACTAATCAATTTTAATGGAACCAAGTGTTTACATTCTAATTTTACTGATAATAATCATTTTAGTAGGCTCAGCATGTTGTTCAGGGGTAGAAGCAGCATTTTTAGCAGTTAATTCTATAAGGATTTTAGAATTAGCATCAAAACAAAAACCAAAAAGTTCTGCTAATCAACTACTCAAACTCAGAAAACATCTTGGGAGAACTTTAACTGTAATCACAATAACTAATAATGGATTTAACATAATTGGGAGTCTCCTTTTAGGTGTATATGGGGCCTTAATAATAAAGAGTAGTTTCGGTTTAACATTGTTTTCAATTACTTTTTATGTATTGGTTGTATTACTTGGCGAAGTAGTTCCAAAAGCAATAGGTACAAAATTTTCATTACAAATAGCCATATTATCTGTTCCTATTTTGAGGACGTTAAATAGTTTAATGAGACCATTCTTAATATTAATAGAGCAGTTATTTCCTGTTATCACTGCAGAGAACGAAATATCAACTGATGAAGCAGAAATTAGACAAATGGCGCAAATTGGCTCACAAAAAGGCTTAATAGAGGCTGATGAAGCAGCAATGATACTTAAAGTTTTTCAATTAAATGATTTAAAAGCTAAAGATTTAATGACCCCTAGAGTATCAGCACCTAGTCTTGATGGGTCCTCAAATCTTGATGAAATTTCAAAACTTATAATTTCAAATAATTCTCCATGGTGGGTTGTTTTAGGCGATAAAGTTGACAAAATACAAGGGATAGCCAAACGTGAAAACTTATTAACTAGTCTTATTAGAGGAGATAATAAAAAGTTGCTATCGGAATTATGTGAGCCTGTTGACTACATACCAGAAATGATCAAAGTAGATAAATTGTTAACTAGATTTGACAAGGATCATAAAGGAGTGAAAGTAGTAGTAGATGAATTCGGGGGATTCGTGGGAATAATTGGATCAGAAGCTGTACTCTCTGTATTGGCCGGTTGGTGGAAAAAATAAATACTATGAAGCAGATTAATATTGATAAAAGTTATTTACTTTTGAAAAAATGGTGGGAAAGTATAGATCTCACAAACTATGAAAAAAGTAATCTAAATAAAGAAATAATTTCTTTTAATCAACAACTCTTTAGACTCAAAGAAAAAAAATTAAGAATTGGAATTTATGGTAAGGCAGGCGTTGGGAAGTCCTCTATATTAAATTTATTATTAAACAAAAAAGAGTTTAAAACCAATATCATCAATGGTTCCACAAAAAATACTGAAAAAAAAGAGTGGTCTTTAAAACATAAAAGCCTAAAAAGTATCGAATTGATTGACTCTCCAGGATTTGATTTTTATGATATTAAAAATCCTGAACAAATATTCTCGCAAATTAATAGTTCAGAACTAATTTTATTTGCAATTGCTGGAGATATAAATAGAAATGAGACCTCTCAGATTTATTCATTTATCAAGAGTGGAAAAAAAATAGTTCTTGTCTTAAATAAAATTGATATGTGGAACGTGAATGATGTAAAAAATATATTGCAAAATATAAGATATAAACTTCCTCAAGATATAAATATCCCCATAATACTGAATTCAAAAGATAACATAAAGAATCAGATCACTGATTTAATAAATAGAGATGGCTCAAGTTTATTAACTCTAAACTCTCTTCAGTTAGCAGATAACTTATTCTTAAAAATAAAACAACAAAGACTAAAAAGAAGGCAAAGAGAAGCTCAATCTATTATTGGTAGATTTGCAGCAATCAAAGCATCAGGAGTAGCATTAAATCCATTAATTTTTCTTGATATTGCAGGAGGTTTTGCATTAGATACTGCATTAGTTAACGAACTTAGTAAAGTATACGGATTAAATCTTAAAAGTGAATCAGCACAAAAAATCATCAAAAAAATTTCTTTAAATAATATTTACCTTGGCGCCACTCAAGTTGGTATAAATTCATCTTTTAATTTATTACGTAAAGTTTTCTTAGCCACTGCTCCTTTTACTAATGGAGTATCGTTATTACCATACGGACCAGTTGCTATAATACAAGCAGCAATATCAGTAAGATCCACAAGAATTATTGGGAAATTAGCGGCTAAAGAAATATTTAGGAAAAGCAAAGTATGTACTTTGGATCCATCTAACATAATCAAAAAAATTATTACGAAAGAACCTGAAATTTTTAACTATGCAAATGTTTATCTATCTAACAAAAATTTAGATAATAATTTCGCTGTTTTTCTACCTTGACATTTGATACTAAAAATCGAATTGCTTTATTTGGAACTAGTGCAGATCCACCAACAATTGGTCACAAAAAAATTCTTGAAGAATTGTCAGCCATTTATTCTAATGTTATTACTTATGCGAGTGATAACCCCAAAAAAAAGCACAAAGAAAATATTTTCTTTCGAAAACTACTTTTAGAATCACTAATAAAAGATATAAATAATCCAAAAATAATATTTAATCAAAAGATTAGTAGCCAATGGGCAATAGAATCCATTGAGCAATGTAAAAAAATTTATGCTGTAAATAAACTTGATTTTGTAATAGGTAGTGATTTAATTACAGAAATTTCCTCATGGAAAAATTTTGAAAAGATTATCCACGAAGTTAAATTACTAATAATCCAGAGAGATGGATATCCAATTGAATCTAATACTCTTAAGATGCTAAAAAGTAAAAAAGTTATCTTTGCAATTTCTTCATTTAATATTCCAAATATTTCTAGTTCAATGGTTAGATTAAATAATAATTATTCCAATTTACCTAAATCTTTAATAGATATAGTTAAAAAGAATAATTTATATGATTCTATTAGGTAGTTGAATGAAGTTTTTCCTTGCTCAATTGAATCCAATTGTGGGTGATTTAGAAGGGAATGCGAAAAAAATACTTTGTGTAGCAGAAAAAGCACATTCTAATTATGCTGATATGGTGCTCACCCCAGAATTATCATTATGGGGTTATCCTGCCAAAGATTTACTTCTAAAAAAAAATTTAGTAGAAAGTCAATATTCTATTTTAGATAAATTATCCCTATCTATTAACAAAAAGTATGGGGATTTAAGCATTACAGTAGGCATTGCAGAAAGGATTGATGACTCTTTTTTCCCAAATCTTTATAATTCTATTGTTCTTATTGAACGTGGTGAATGGAAAACGATTGCACGTAAAATTATTCTCCCAACTTATGAAGTTTTTGATGAGAAAAGATACTTTCGATCTGAAGAAAGAGTATCTGTAATCTCCAAAAAAATTAAAAACAAAACTTTCAAACTTGGGATAACTATATGCGAAGATTTATGGGTGAATGAAAATATAGAAGGTAGAGGTATTCATAAAAAGAATCCAATTTCAGATTTAAAGAGCAAGAAAATTGATCTTTTACTAAATTTATCTGCATCTCCATATACATTTAAAAAATTTAAGTTAAGGAATAAAATCGCAAGTTTTGCCGCAAAATATCTGAAAGTACCTGTTATATATGTCAATCAAGTAGGAGCTAATGATGATTTAATTTTTGATGGGAATAGTTTCATTATCAATAAAAACGGATCAAAAATTAAGCAATTAAAATCTTTTTCAGAAGATGCATCTTGTTGGTGTATTGATGAAAAATTAAATTTAGTAGATGAAAATAAATCTTCTGAAATTTCTTCAGTTTTTGATGCTTTAGTTTTAGGCGTTAAAGATTATGCTAAAAAATGCGGATTCAAATCCGCCTTAATTGGCTTAAGTGGAGGGATTGATTCAGCGCTAGTTTCAGTCATTGCAACCGCTGCATTAGGTAGTGAAAATGTATTTTGCGTCTCAATGCCCTCAAAGTGGAATTCAGAACACTCTAAGATTGACGCAAAAGATTTAGTTGAAAGACTAAACATTCGTTTAAATACAATCTCAATTGAGAATATTATGTCCTCTTTTGAAAACTCTTTTTTAGAGAGCTTAAACTTCAATACACAAGGAATAACTAATCAAAATATTCAATCAAGAATAAGGGGTACCCTCTTAATGGCTTTAGCTAATCAAGAAAAGCATTTATTGCTTTCAACAGGTAATAAATCAGAATTAGCTGTTGGATATTGCACACTATATGGAGATATGAATGGAGGATTATCTGTAATTGGTGATTTATATAAAACTAATGTTTTTAAATTATGTAATTGGCTTGATAGTGAAGACTCAATAGAACGAAGAAAAGCGTATAAATTGGAGACCAAAGTTAAAATCATTGGAGATCCCATTCGTAATAAGGCTCCCAGCGCTGAACTAGGTCCTGATCAATTAGATACTGATTCACTTCCCCCTTATTCTTTATTAGATAAAATTCTTAAGGGAATAATTGAAGAAAAAAAAGATTTACGGCTTCTTGAACAAGATGGTCATAGAAAAGAACAAATTTTAAAAATAATTGCACTAATTAAAAAAGCAGAATTCAAACGAAAACAAGCTCCTCCAATACTAAAGTTAAGTAGTCAGTCACTTGGTAATGACTGGAGAGTACCAATAGCTATCTTTAATTAAGATTATTTATTCTTAAAATTCAATTCAGTGATATTATGCAATGGTCTTCGAATTGATTTAGGATTAATACCCTTTCTTATAGCAAGTATTAAACCTGCAGCCTCGAGGTAATTATTCACTTCGATAAGTTTAGAATATTTTAAATTATGGTTGTCAATATTAAGTATATTTTTATTTTTTACAGATATTACATTTAAGCCTCTTTCAATACCAGCCAATACTGCTTCTCCTCCTAAGGCACCACTCGGAACAACAAGAGATTCGATTTGATTTGGGTGTAAGGTTAAATTTTGATTTTCGTCAGTCAAATCTATAAGATCTGGAGCTTCGCTTAAGCCAATCAATACTGATGGCAAAAATGTATATCCTATCTCTTCGGAAGCAGCACGAGGATCTAAATTTTCATTTAATTCAATTGGACTTAATGCAGGTGCATGAGCACAGGGAACTTTGAGAAACTTACTTATCAAATGACTAATTACTGCCTCTACTCCAGCGATAGGATCAACTCCTTTCCCTTCTCTATATGAATTTGTTTTAATCAAATCTAGATTATCAGGAAATTTAGCTACTATCGCGATTGCAGTTATACCTTTATCTATTAAGATTTTTCCTGCTGCTATTAAAGCATCGGGATTTTTAATTAAACCTCCACTAATACCTTTTGATTCAAAATCAATTACTATTCCTAAAGGTTTTTCTGTTAAAACATAAGAATCAATATCCATTCCTAAGGTTGCTACACAGGCATCTGCGACTTGTAAATGTCTCATCAAAATTTCATGTTCAATACTAGAATCAAAGATTATTCCAACTTTCTGTTGTTTTACACTTTTAAGGCCAATTTCTCCTTTTACAAATCTATCTAAGCTATAACCTTCTACATAAAAAATATCTTTGTTGCTTTCAGAAAGAGATCCCCCATTCATGACATTTGGATGAGTTATTAAGCAACCACTTGCAGAAGCCAACAATTTTGCAGTAGGAAGGGC
>QCPY01000003.1 GCA_003212375.1 Prochlorococcus sp. AG-442-N17
GTCCCTGGGATTGAATTCATATAAATAATCCTCAAAATTTTGATCTTTATGTCTAATATTTTTAGAAATGAATATTCTTATTCTGTTTAAAGAGTTAATTTTTATATTGTAAAGAAAATTAGAATTATATAGCCTGCCTTTTTGACTATTATCTCTGCAGGGTAAGCCATTAATATATATCGAATATTGATTCATTTATTTATCTTTGTATTTTCTTAAAGGCATCATAAAATTGCTTGGCATCATTAAAATTTAGATCTTTTAAATTTTGCCACACATCTCCGACTTTATTCTCATGTTTAGTCGAATTAAAAATATTATTTTTATATTCAACATCATTTAGAGCAAATATATTATTCTTAATTGCATTTTTATTATTGATCATTTTGAGATTTTTCTCTTAATTAAAGCATATGGAGCATATCAGATTAGAAAGGTAATTAATCAGCTTTTCCAATACTGGTTTTATGAAAGAATAAATTAAACTCTTATACATTTCTTCTCTGTAGTTTGTCTCTGTAATTTTTTAAGACACAATCTTTATTTCATAAGTCTTAGCTCAATATAAACTCTTTTTAAGATCAATCTTATTATTTATTAATTTTTGATTAATAAAAGTGGATTTTATATGATACTTTCTTTGATGCTGATGAAAAGCTTAGAGTTTGTAATATTTTATTGATTATTCATTTAACAAACCCAAATAACAATATTGTTTACTGATGAAGAATAAAATATCAAAATTACTTAATTTTAAAATTATTTTTAAGTAAAAAAAAAGACCCTTGCGAGCCTAGGTGATGGGGATTTCTATCATGGCAAATAAAATAGAAACATACAACCCCACCTAAGGTAAAAAATTTTACGGTCAAACACCATATGTGGTGCTATTATTTTAGAAAGGTTAGGTGATGGGGATGA
This sequence comes from Prochlorococcus sp. AG-442-N17, assembly GCA_003212375.1. Lineage (GTDB taxonomy): Bacteria > Cyanobacteriota > Cyanobacteriia > PCC-6307 > Cyanobiaceae > Prochlorococcus_A. Next base: position 922 of record QCPY01000003.1, read on the forward strand.
TCTAACTTTTAACTTGGGCGTAGCTAACGCCCTTTTTTATGGATTTATGAATAAAAAGTCTTTAACCGCGAAAATATTAATTAGCTTTATAGATCAAAAGTAAATATTTACAGCAATATTTTGGGAATTGAAACTAGCGAAAAAAATAAATTTATAACTAATGCATAAGTAATTTCTAAAGATCTCCAATAGCTTTACTTATTAAGTCAGATATATTTTCATAGCCTTTAATTGATAGATGACCACCTTCAGGAGAATAATTTTTTTTATCTCTCTGATCTATAATTTTTTCTCCATCAATAAATGGAATAGAGAGACTTTGAGATTTTGAAATTAATGAATTTTTGTATTTTTTACTTTTATCTTCCTTAGGCATACTATTCCAAAAGGTACTATTTGGTATGTAGGCAACGTAAGGTTTGCATAATTGATTACAGATTTCTGATAAAACTGTAATTGAGCGCTCAGAAATAGATTCAGAATTAGATATATCGTTAGGTAAAACGTTACGTTTTGAAAAAAAAGTGTTTTTAAAAATTCTTATTTTTGAACGAATTGGAACGAGGGTAGCAATTGAGTAAAGAGCTGAAGATTTAGTTGATGATTTTTTCAAATTGGAACCTTTAATTTCTTTAATAATTTCTTCTTTTTTGGTTGGAAAATTATTAAAAATAAATTCCTCATATGCATTTATATAATTTTTTGTGGGTGATATTGTTCCATTTTTATTAATTTGTACTATTGAATCCAGAGAGATTAATAATTCTTCTTTTTTTATATTCTTAGGAATATTGTCATTAGCAAAGAAAATTAAAACCACCCTATTAACTTTACTAGAATTTTGAATGATTGGTTTTACTAGGGATCTCATAGTAGAGATATATTCATAGGGGTCATTCCCTGCTGATCCAAGATTATATGTATTTAACTTAGTCTTTTTTTCGATGTTATTTGATATTGTATGTTCATTTGATACGCAGGCACCATGAGTAAATGAGTCGCCAATTAGGAAAATATTATTTTGTTTTAGTGCTTTTTCCCACTTTTTATCTTTATTCCTTAATCCAAATCTGTCTGAATTATAGTTATAAAGTCCATACCCTTCGTTGCAAAAATATGTTTGAGTGAAGGGAAGAGTACCAATAGGATATATCTTGGGAGTATTTTTTGCACGTAACAAATTCCAAGGAAAGTAACCTGGCATCATTCCCGCCTCAAGGGCTTCAATATGCTTTTGATGATCTTTATTTATTCTGATTTCTTTAATCTTATTTGCATTTCTTGCATCACTTGATAAGTATAAATAGTCTATAAGAGAAAACAATATAGCAGGAACATAAACAGAAAATAAAAAAAGTGAGCTATTCAAAAGCAGATTTTTTAATCTCATTTATTAGGCTCGTTTTTTTTATACTAAAATCATACAAAGTTAATAATCTATAAGAATTTAAATTCTTATAATAGACTGAAATAAATCAATTTTTAAGGCTTTAAATTTAGTTTGAACTTTTATTAGGCAATCTCAAAGTTACATAAAAATATCAAGATTTCTCAGAATCATACAAATGATTAGGTCAACAATTCTTTTTTTGACCCTCCTTGTTTATTAGTTCTTCAAAAAAAAATGTCTTAGAAATATTTTGTATTTTGCTCACTAAAAACTGTATTTTAAAATCGCTTTTATATAAAAATACAAATAAAATGTACAGAGATTACTTTTTTTTATGACAAATTTTGGAGCAGATACCCCTTTTATTCTTTTAGCGAAAATCACGGTAAAAGAAGATAAAGTTTCTGAGTATTTAGAACTTGCAGATAAAACAGATAAAGCCGTTGAAGCTGCTGAGCCAGGAATGCTACATCACACTTTTGATCAGGATCCAGAAAATCCTCTGATCTTTGTGTGGTCTGAGGCTTATAAAAACGATGAAGCATTTATCGCTCACTTGGCTAATCCAGCAATTGGTGAATATTTACGAGAGCATCCAAAACTTGCGGATGATTTTACTGTTGAAGTATATGGAACAGTTGGGGATAAGTGTCTCAAAGTAATGAAAGGAACTGGTGTTCCCTTTAAGGTTTTTCAGTCAAAATTAGGTTACAGCAGACTCTAATGAAATATGTTTGACAGTCGATCTACAATAAGGAGCAATTAGCTCCTTTTTTTATGTCAATTGAAACTACCGTTTTAGATTTCAAATTAAGCAATACTTTTGAGGAGTATGAGGCTCACATGAATGCTCCTGAACAACAGGCCATGTTTAAAGAGATGGGAGTAAAAACTTTTTATATTGGTAAATCATTGGAAGACCCAAAAAGAGCAACCGTTATGTTTCAAGGACCAGTAAATACTTGTTACGACATCTTTGTTAACCCAGAAACTAAACCAATAGTTGAAGCATCGGGTCATATTTATGAAGGGACAATAATTAATCGCTGGATTTCTGAATAATTTTGAAACGCCTAATTCTTTCTGCAATATTATTTTTATTTCCTTTTAATGCTCAAGCAGGCTTCCCAGAAGGTGAGAATGGATATGATCTGAAAAAAATTGAAGAGTCTTTTAGATTACCCTGTGATGAAATTGGAAATGATGATTGTATTGCAAGAGCACTAGGGGTTGGTGCCTGTACCTGGATATTTGAAATAAATAAAGATAAAGAAACTGGCGAAGCTTTGAAAATCGCAGATACTGTTTTAATTGCTCTTCTGAAAGGAAATAATCTTGATTTAAAATCAATGCTTCAAAAAGATGGATTAATTAAAAAAAATATAAAAAAAGAGGCAACTTATAGAATTAACTTCTGCAGAGAAGAGACGAAAAAAGCTATCCCAAAGTTAATCAAGAAATTGCCGGAGGGTGTTGTATTAGATGAAGAGAGAATAGAGGATTTAACCAGTGTATTTCCTCTGCAATATTTAAGTATGTTAGAGCAAATGAGTAAGTACAAAAAATGAAACCCTTGGAAGAAAAAAATTATCAACTTACAGAAAAGGACGCTTTGAGTATCTATGCGAAAATGATGCATACTCTTGATTCATCTGAGTTTGAATCATTTTTGTCAGAAGATTTTTCATACTCTTCACAAAAAGTATTGACCGATATGAATTCAAAAGATGAATTCATTGAATACATCAGACCGAAACTTGAAACAATAAAAAAAACTAACAGTTCTGTTTACGCCGAATTAGGTGCCTGCCCAGCCTATGGTCATACAGATTGCCTCATCATGGCACAAGGCGATAAGTCTAATCTTCTTGGAGTTGCTTATGCTTCTGTAGATAAAGGGAAAATATCAGGTATTTCCTTATGTATTGTTCCAACACCTGATGCCGCCGAACGGAGTGGAATTTATCCCGGGCTTCAGTCGAATTGAATAATACAAAAATACTTCTTGCGGACAGTTATTTCATTTGGCAATATAAGTAACCGACTCCAAAATTGGCACATCCGAGTTGGATGTTTCCATTAATGGCCAGATAGAACTGAAGGAATAAAAGTCAGGGATTTTCTAATATTTTTCTTTCGGTTCAGCTGTTAAAAAGCTCCTACACACATACTGATAGACAATGAAAATTATTAAGAGACTCAGGTCGCTGCCGGGCGATTCTCTGGGTGTTATACGCCGCACTCCGCCACTTGTTTTTGCAATGGCTGTCTTATCTCTCGGAGGTTTTATAGGCGCCTCCACGGTCCTTGTGAGAGGGTTCAGAACGGTTGAGAATACTATCACTGTTACAGGTGCAAGTACTGAAAGTTTTGAGAGTGATATTGCAAAATGGTCAGTCCAGGTAAAGACCTCAGGTAAAACTCAGATTGACTCATTTACCAAGCACAAGGAGTCCATTAATAAGACAATGGAATTCCTTGAAGCCAATGGAATTGAGGATGGTGTAAAGCAGGATGTTTATCTTGGACCTGCGAGTATCAGTGAATATAAAACCAGGAATCCCAAGACTAATGAAATCATTAGAACTGAATGGATTACTTATCAGAATATTGAGATTGAAAGTAGGGATGTTTATAAGATCCAGAAGACTCACAGTCAGATAACAGAATTGCTTGGGAAAGGGGTAAGGGTGAAACCAAGCCGTCCTGAATTCACCTATTCAAAGCTGGCTGATAAACGAGTTGACATGCTTGCTAAGGCAGCAAAGGATGCAAGAGTCAGGGCTGAAGCTATCGCTCTAGAGGCAGGCTCTGAAGTAGGTGGTTTAAAGAGAGTGAGTACCGGAGTTTTTCAGATAACTGTTCCTAATTCCACGAAGGTAAGCAGCTGGGGTTCTTATGACACTTCAACTATCAAGAAAGATATTACTGCCGTTATGGGAGTGACTTTCGCGGTTAAGTGATGACTTAGGGAGTCTTCTTTCTGCCCTTGAGAATCATTAATAAGGGCAGACCAATAAGCATCAGACTCCCATCAATTAATAAAAAAGTATTCAGGTTCATTTATCCATTCTGTCTTGGGTATCCCAATTTAGGGGTATCCCTTTTTTAACTGGTTCTTTTTTCATATCATCCATCTCTTTTCTGATTTTGTTGTAGTAGGCCAACTCCTCTGGATCATCAGAACCGAGACCATAATTCATGGTCGCGGAAAGATAAATTCTGTGCATCCGGTATGACGATAGTGACATTACTTAAGACGAGCTATCTAAAATTATAAGATTGTTTTTATCCGCATTGCTTATCTTCACCATTAATACAGTATCTAGTGGCTTCGGTATTTAGTCTCATTTCACATGAAATTACCATTAAGGGTTTAACTGTTCCCTGCCCAAAATGTTTTGACTTGTAGTGATGACATATCCTGCGTCTTGCACTCATCCAGTCTTTCCAAAGTTTATCATCATTCAATTCTTGCCTTAAATCCCAGTCTCTTTTATTTGCTTTCTCTGCGTAGCACCTTGTATATTCTGGTGTTGCTCCTGTTTCTTCACATTCAAAAGGGTAATCTTCCCATTGTTTAGCATTCCAGCTTTCAAATGTGTGATCATGAGCCCTCAGAGGTATTTGTGAGAAGACTAATAAAAAGGGTATTAAGAAGAATTTTATCGACATTAACTAAAAATATAGGAATATTTATGGTACTTCAGATCCCAATGATTGCAAGCTATTACGTAACCCCCTCATAATACACGGTTAGAAGAGGTGAAAGACAAGAAATTGACTGGCTACTACTTACTGGATGTGTGTACATCATCATTGTAAGTACTGAAAATAAACCATTCTCAACTACAACTAAACTGCTTATGTCTAGTACGTGGGTATGTGTTTAAACACATAATGCACGTAATGTATAAAAGTCTTTGAAAAAAAGTTGTGTATATATTGAATTAAATTTTTTAAGAATTAAATTAAAACTAATTATTTTTCATAATGAAGAGTTTTAAATTTGTAGATTTATTTTCTGGTTTAGGAGGGTTTCATTATGCTTTAAAAGAGTTGGGTGGTGAATGTGTTTTTGCAAGTGAAATTGATCCACAATTAAGAGCTTTGTATATAAAAAATCATAAGTTTAAAAAAGCATTAATGTACGGTGACATAGCTAAATCAATTGATAAAGTACCGCCCCATGATCTTCTAGTTGCGGGATTTCCATGTCAGCCATTTTCTAAAAGTGGAAAACAATTAGGTTTTCAAGATAAGAATAGAGGAGACTGTATTTTTTATGTATTAGATATTCTTAAAAAATTAAAGCCAAAAAATTTTATTTTTGAAAATGTTAGTAATTTCCCAAGGCATGATGAAGGTAAAACTTGGAATGATATAAAAACAATTATTGAGAAATTAGGATATTGTGTAAGGTCAACGACTGATATCTCTTCATCTACTGATAAATCAAGTTATCATCTTTCTCCTCATCACTTTGGTTATCCTCAAAAAAGAGAAAGATTTTTTGCGGTTGGTTCTCTTAATTACTTACCAAAAAACCCATTTCCAATTCCCAATGAAATAAAACCGTCCCTTAAAAAAATCATATTAACTAAAAAACAATTAGAGAAATTAAATGATCAACAAATTGTTTTAGATAATTGCAAAATCAGTAAGCAGGCTACTGATGCGATTAATTTATGGAATAAATTTATAGATTGTTTACCAAATAAAAATAAAGATCTTCCATCTTTTCCGTTATGGCTTGAGGAATATTATTCAGAATACCCTTATGCAATAAATACTCCTTATCAAGAAATGCTTGATAATGGAGATTCAAAAGAATTAATAAATCAAAAACTTAAAGATTTACCACCCTACGCTAGGGAAAAGGTGGCTCAATTTCCTTTATGGAAGATCAAATTTTTAGATAATAATAGGACATGGTTTTTGGAATATAAACCTTTTATTGACAAGGAAATTGTCGATCAGATTAGGACTTTAGATTATACCTATAGAAAATTGGAGTGGTGTTTTAAGCCATCTAATTCTCCTAATATTTGGGACCATACCATACAACTAAGACCTAGTGGCATAAGAGTAAGTAATCCTGATTATGTTCCTACAATTGTATCTCTTACTACTTCTCAAAAGCCTATATATGGTCCAATAAAAAGGCATTTAACATCTAAAGAAATAGTAAGAGCTTTTGGTTTTCCAAATTCTACAAAGCTTTTAGGTTTTCATACTCTTGATACGAAAGCTTTAGGAAATACAGTTCATAAAGAACTTGTTAAATTAATTGCTGAAAAACTTTTAAATTATGATAGTTTATCCTTAATAAAAAATATAAGTACTGATAAAGAAAAACTTCCAGCATGACAGATTCTCAGTCACTTAACATAACTCCAGGTATGGGAGTTTATGGTTATTTTAAACATATAAACTACAAGTCTTGGTATGCCTTAGCCGAATTTATCGACAATGCTATTCAAAGTTTTGAAACTAAAAATGGCACTTTTGATACTAGAAATAAATGTCTCATAAACATAAAATATGATCCTAATAATTCTTATTTATCAGTTGAAGATAATGCTTATGGAATATCTGAAAAAGAACATGAAAGAGCATTTACAGCAGGAATTCCTCCAGCTGACAGGTCTGGTTTATCTGAATTTGGAATAGGAATGAAATCTGCTGGATTATGGTTTTCACCCGATTGGACTGTTGTAACTCAACCTATAGATTCTCATAAAATATTTAAATACAATCTTGTAGAAGAAAATCTAAAAGTAAGTGATGGATTTTTGTCGCCAGAGATTCAAGAAAAGTCTTCTAAAAGTGGTTTTACAAGAATTGAATTGCGTAAACTTCATTCCCAATTAAGAGGAAACACAATAAAAAAAATTAAGTCTCATTTGAGTTCTATCTATAGGTGTTTTTTAAAATCAAATTTATTAGAAATAGAATTTAATGGAGAAAAATTAGAGTATATTGATCCTGATATTTTAAATTCTCCTCCAGCATGGGATGAAAATGGCCAAAGTTTTGAATGGAAAAAGCCACTCTCATTTAATTTGAGTAATGGAGCTTCAATAAAGGGTTTTGTTGCTATAAGAGAAAAAGGCTCTACAACTCAGGCAGGATTTAGCTATTTCAGAAGAAAGAGATTAATAGAGGGATCAGATGACGAGAAAAGACGACCTATCGAAATTTTTGGAAGTTCAAATACCTTTCCCTATCAAAGAATTTTTGGGGAGATTCATATAGATGGATTTGATGTTTCGCATACAAAAGACAGTTTTAACTTTCTCGAATATGAAGATGAATTAAATGAAAAAATAAAGGAAATTATTAATTCTGATCCTTTAAAAATTATCAAACAAGCGAATGAATACAGAGCAAAAAAATTAGATGAAAAATCAAAAATTGAAATGTTTATTGCAACTAAAGGTATTACTGAAAAGTTGGGAAATGAAAATGGAATAATAAATACTACATTTAATAAAAATGTCCCAGAAAATAATTTAGTCAGTAGGTTATCAGATGCAATCAAAGGTAATAATCATCCATCAATAACTGGCATAAATCCTAATAAATCCGGCAATGAAAAAAATGATGAATCTTCAGAGCTTAATATTCAAGATCAAAAGTTTTTTAAGTACTCAATTGGTGGAGTTGAATGGAATATCTCAGTATCAATGAGTGAATTAAAAGATTCAAGTCTTTATTCAATTGAATATTTAGATAAAGACTCTGAGAATATTAATAGTAAAGTTAAAAATATAAGAATATTAATTAATAGTTCCCACAAGCTTATTCTTGATAATTGTAATAATGCGCCTGAGGCTATAAATGTCACTCAAATTTTGCTTCTGGCAATATCAACTTCTGAAATAATAATGACCGCTCAAGGTCATCGTTTCATCGGATTATTAAGGCAAAGAATAAACGAATTAGTTAATAATATCGTTAAAAATAATTAGAGATAATGAGTGAAATAATCCCTAAGCCTATTAATGATTTTTGGAATCCAGTTATCAATGGAGAAACATTTATTGATTTTCAGGATTATTGCAAGAAAGAGGAAAAATTATCTCCTGATGATATAGAAATAATTAAAGAAAATGCAAAAATGATTCTTCAAAGATGCATTCAGCCAAATTCAGTTAATACAAGCAAGAGGACAAATTTACATATAGGAGATGTTCAAAGTGGAAAGACTTTGACTATGGCCGCAGCCATAGCATTAGCTCATGACAATAACTTTCTGTTAACAAGTTTATTGACTGGTACAAAAACAATTTTAAAGGCACAAAATGAATCAAGAATAGAAGCAATTCTTCAATGGATAGATAAAGATCGTGATAAATTCTATTTTTATAAAGGCGACGACTCTCAGTTGAAAACGCAAGTTAAGCAATTGGATAGAAATGTGAGATCTGGATCTTATAAAACAATGATCGTCTCTATCATATTAAAAGAGACGAAGCATATTAAAGATTTAACAAATAAATTTCAGGAATTAAATCTCACAGAAAAGAATTTTGGCTCAATTATTTTGGATGACGAAGCTGATCAAGCAAGTTTGAATACGATGATAAGACAAAAAAAAGAAAGCCCAACATATAAGTTAATAAAAAATTTAATAGATTGCCATTCAAAATTCACAACGTTTATTCAAGTTACTGCTACTGCTAATGCACTTTTTTGTATTCCGAGTGATGATGAACTTTCTCCAACATATGTCTCAATTTCTAGAAGATCAGAAAAGTATATTGGGATTCATACTTATTTCAGAAACACAGATACTATAAATTTCTATGTAAATACAATTGAAGAGAATGATATTCCGGAAATTGATGATGGTCAAAAAGATCCACCAGAATCTCTTATAGAATCTTTAAATTATTTTATTATTTCCTGCGCTATTGCTAGAAAAAGAGGTTTAAAAGCTCCATTCACCTTCTTATGTCATCCAGATTCTTCAACAAAAGAGCATAAGAGATATAGAAAATGGATAGATGATTACTTCGACAAACTTATTGATTTGCTCGATGAAGAATATGGAGATTCAAAAGTTTTACAAGAAGTTAATTTTAATAATTTAATTAATGAAATCTCCCAAAATCTTGGTTTTCCAGATTTAAGTGATTGGAGTCAAATTCAAGTTGAAGTTATAAGAATAATTGAAAAAGTACCAAGAATTTCCATTATCAATAAAGATAATAAAATTGAAGATTTAAAAGCTTTTTGGGAGCAATCTAGAATTCATATAATAATCGGTGCAATGTCTATTGAAAGAGGATTTACAGTAGAAGGTTTAATGGTTACTTATCTCTCAAGAAATCCAGGAACTAATGCAGACAATATTCAACAGAGAGCTAGATTTTGTGGTTATAAATCAGAAGATCATTTGAATCTTAGTAGGCTTTGGCTAGATAACGGTAACTTAAATTTCTATAAAGCTGCTCTAGTTACTGAAAACTCTATAAGACATGGTTTAAAAGACCACTTATTTGATGAGAAACCATATCTTAAAGGAGGCTTCTCTATCCCTATAAAAAAGCCCTTTAAGCCTACTAGATCTAATATTCATGATGTTTTAAATACTGATGGAATTTTTGGTTGGTTTTTCCCAAAATATGCTCAATATTTAAGTTTTGAACAAAGAGAAAAAAATCTCGATTTGGGAATGGAAATTCTGGAAAAATATAACTTTTCATCGCAAGCATCTAAAAAATGGAGATGTTTAGCTTCAGAAGAAATGACGATAGGTGATTTGAAAGTTTTGTTAAATCAATATCAAACTTGCGAAGCAGACCTTAATCATCTTGCTATTTTGAATACTTCTATCCAAAATAATTTAACTCAATTTAAGGACTCTGATAAAATACTTACTTGCTTGAGGCTTGCCGTAATTAAAGGAACAGAAAGATTAGATGAAGAAAATTTTTCTTCAAATCCTTCAGAATATAAAATAAAATATCCTACTAAAAAAAATGGAGAAAGAATTGAAGATTATGAACTGCCCATGATTAGAAACATGGACAGGGGTTATGATCCAAAGAAAAATGTAGGACCCAAAAAATGGTTAGAAGATAGAGACATGGTAAAAAAAGATATGGTTACTTTACATTTGAATTTAGTAAGATTTTCTATTCAAAATGAAGGGGCTTATGATGATAATTTCGAATCAGATAGGAGGGTAAAGAGTTATTTTTTGAATAATCAAAGTAAAACATTTACTATTCACGTAAAATTTCCTGATCTTGATAATTGGAGATTTTATAGTCAATAATGTTTTCAATTTTAGAGTATAAAAAATTTTACAATAGTTCTCTTGAGCATATTTTTGATGATAAAAAAGGAGTATTTATTTCTGATATCAAGCTTTCTAAAAACTCAATATTTGGATTTAATTCTTCAAAAAATTTAGTAATCATTTTCCCCTCAAATATTTACAGAACAAATGTAGGAATACAAAATGTATGCATGTTGAGCCAGCCAACTGAATATACATCTGTTATAGATAATTCATGTAAAGTCTTTGGTTGCCCACTAATTTATTTTTCTAATTCAATAGAAGAACAATATGAGATGTTGATGCATATCAACGATTTGCTTGAATCTGATGATTACGTAAATCAAATTAATAGATTTCTTAATGTAATTGAAACTTTTAATCTTGGGAATAAAAAATTTAGTAGTTCAGGCTTCTTCTCAGAAGTTTGTGTAGTTTTAAATTTAATTAATAACTATCCTTCTATAACTAATCATTGGATTTCAACCAGAAATGAAGCTTTTGATATTAAGTCCTCAGAAAATAATCCTGATATTGAAATTAAATCAACTTTAAATCCAGATATTAGAGAACATAAAATTAGTATTAATCAAATCCAGTCATTTAAAAAAATTAAAAATGCTGAAATTGCCTCAGTGATTTGTTTTAAAGATCCAAGTGGTATTTCTTGTAAAGATATTTGTAAAATTCTTCTCTCAAAATTAAATAAAAACGATTTGGGATATCAAAGAGTATTCAACATCATAATCTCTTTTGAAAACATTGCTGAATTTACTAATGATTTATTTGATATGAATAAAACGAGAAAAACCATAAGATTTTTAAAGCCTGATTTCTCTTCTTTAGTTTTGGAACCTCAGCCCATATGGCTTCGAAGGGGTATTTTGACAATTGATTTTGATCGATTAAATAATTTTGGATCTAATGTAATAAATGAGTACTAATATCAAAAGATTATCTAATAAAAAAAAATTTTTTATATCAGGTTTACCAGAAATATAAAATAGAGGTTAATCTTATTTGGATCTCATGCGATAATTTTTCCCACAAAATTTTAAAGGAAAAATATCCTAAGGCAGATGATATTTATGTAATACAGAATTTTTTCAAAAAATCTTGATCTTATTTAACTAAAATCATTTTTTATCTAAACTAAAGTATTTAAATAATTTAGGAATCAAAAAAATTTAGAGGAACTATACATACTCAAATAATTATAAATAAAACTTGAAATGACCGTAAAAAAAGGATGGGGTTATTGGAAATATGAAGGTGAAGAAGCAGAACGAAATGGCGACTTTACTAAGGCTTTGGAACTTTATTCTTTGGCGATTATAGAATGTCCATCTAATGAAGATGCATTTATTTCTAGAGGTCATGTCAAATGTGATCTTCGTGAATTTGACGGTGCAATCGATGATTTTACTGAAGCAATTGAGATAAACCCTAGAAACAAATATGGTTATATAAATAGAGCTTATGTTAATTTGAATTTTGAAAATTTTGAAGATGTTCTGATTGATTCAACAAAGGCTTTAGAAATTGACTATTCGGATAAAGATGCATTTATTAATAGAGGTATGGCAAATCTATTTCTTAATAATTTTGATGATGCTATAAAAGACGCAACTGAAGCTATCTATCTTGATAGATATGATAAGGGTTTCTTTATTAGAGGATTAGCTAAATATAGGAAAAGAGATTTTAATAAGGCAATATTTGACTTTTCGAATGCAATTAATTGTCGTTCCGGTTTTTCATGGCAGTGTCTTTTTTTTAGAGCTGTTGCACGCGCAAGAAACAATAATTATGAGGACGCTTTAGATGATTTCAAATCATTTATTGGTAAAAACAAAATGAGAAGAATTCAATTATTTAAAGATAATCTTGCTCAAAATAAAGATATTTTGAATGATATTCCTAAGGAAATGATAAGTCTTATAAGGCTTAATATTGGAAATTATTTTTAATCAATTTATTTGTTTTTTATTGCAATTACTAAATCCATTACAGCCCTTACGCCCTCTATAAGGATTTTTATTTCAGAAGGACCAACATTCTCAACATTATTTTCCTCTTTATTTATATATTCTATTATCTCATCTATATCTTCTGACATTTGTCTTAGCCTCAATTTTATATCAATTTTTTTTTCTCTTATGCCGCCTTTGTGCCATTTTGCCATTTTCTGAATTTAAAAGGATCAAATTCATATAGTTCTATCTTTTGTAAAATGATTCCTTTCTCATAAGGAGTGGAAAGTTCCAGGAATCAATTTTTGATTTCAGAACTATTTAATAACTAGATTTAATAATTTATTTTTTATGGAAAATGCATCAAATGAACTTGCTTTAACCTTTCAAAATCTGGGTTATTCAAGACATCAAAAGGGTGAATATAAAAATGCCTGCGAAGATTATTTGAGATCAATTGAAATTAATCCAAATAATGGAAAGACCCATTATTTAATGGGTTTAAGTCTGACAAAACTTGGACTTTATGATGATGCAATTTCAAGATTCGAAAAGGCTATAGAAGTTGATGAGGATAATTCATCAATCTATTATTATAACTTGGCTAAATTAAAGTTTAAACAAAATGATTTTGAAGGAGCAATTAAAGGTTATACCTCATTTATTGATACTGATACTAAGCTTAAGGAAACTGATGTGATTTATCTCAAAGCTTATTTTGAAAGAGCAAATGCAAATAGAAATTTGAATAATAGATTTGAAGCAATTCTCGATTGGGCTTATGTTGTTGAACTAATAAAATTAAGAAATCAGCTGACATTGGAAGATGAAGATATATATGAACAGTCAAATGAATTTGGTGAATTTCTAAGAATGAAAAATCAAAAAAATTCTAGAGATCATGAAATTTATGCTGAAGCTTCATATCAATTATCAAGAGAAAGAATTTCAGATCTAAGAACCCATGAAGAATTAAAGAAATTATCAACTATTGATAAATTAGCTTTATTCGATGATCTTGAAATGTACGAAGAATGGATTAAATCAGAATATAGTCCAGAGGCTTTAAAGAAAAAATATAGAAATAGATAAACAATTACTTATTAATTATTTATTTATTTATCTATCATTCATTAATTGTTCTTGACGCATTTTATTTAATTCTTTTAGCTTTTTATAATTTATCTCGGCATCTTTATATAACATCCAATCATCTTTTTTATTCTCGCTTAATTTAAAGTACATATTACTAAGACTAATTAAAATATCACAAACTTTATTAAATATTTCAAATGAAATTAGTTTTTTTTCGTTCTCTTCAGAGTGTTCTTTTATTAGTTTAAATATTTTTTCTGTATTATTATATTTAAAGTATTGAGAAGGTTCAATTTTATATAGTTGCAAACTTTTTACTAAGATAAGTTGTAATTCTTTGCTCGGATAATGATAAGTTAAAAAATCCATCAAATACCAATTATAAAATCCCATTAACCCTTCCATATTTTGATTTTCAAGGTAATCAATGGGTATATCTCTTACTTTATCCCATATATTCTCAATCTTTGTGTTTAATTCAGGAGTAAGTTCAAAAATTTCAGTAGATGCATAAGAATTTTCTTCTTTTGGTGATTTATCATTTCTAGACTTTTCTTTAAGCCAGGTATCAGAATTTATATTTATGAATGTATTTCTATATTTTTTTGAAATGAATTCGTCTTCTTTTACTTTTTTAATATTGTGGATAATATCTTTAACAAAATTACTTAAAGTAGTCCATTCTTTTGCATAATCATTAAATTTTAAATTAGAACTATAGAAGTTTAAAAGCATATTAAAATTAATCAAATCTTTATCTGGAAGTTTTGAAACTATGTAGGCAATAAAATATGAAAAATTAGAACCATAATTTCCTGATAAAAGGTATTCATTGAAATCTCTAATAATTTTTTTTGAAGGATAATTATTCTCATCAATTTCCCAGTTATCCATAAGTGATCTGAAATCAATAATTATTTGTCTCATAAATTTTTCCTTATCAGAATTTAGATATGTATCATTAATTAGGATCTCATCATTATTGGTTATTTCTCTGAGTTTTTGCATAGATTGTCTCAGATTGAACCTTGCTGCTGAAGCTGATAGTCTTTTGAAAATCATATTTAAGAGAAATAAAAATTAATTTAAAGTTTAATTTTTTATTCGAATATTTTCTAATTATCGATTTTTATTTTTCTAAAGGCTTCCTTAAAATATAAATCTTCACATATTGGATTTATAGTGGGTTCTAATTCTAAACCTCTATTCAAATCATTAATTGCACCAGTGTAGTCTTCTAATTTTAAGCCTCTAATATCTGATCTTTTGAAGTATAGATCTGCTTTAAATGGATAAAGCTTAATTGCTAAAGAAAGATCTTTCTCAGCTCCACGAAATTCTCCTGACATCTTTTTAACTAAAGCACGTTTTTCAAATAGATAATGATCATCTGGATTTAATAAAATTGCTATACCGTAATCATCTATTGCACCTTCAAAGTCCAGTAAATTCTCCTTGGTTATGGCTCTTAATTCGTAAGCATCTTTATTGTTTGGATTTAATTTAATTACTTCATTGAAATCTGATAATGCAGATTTATATTCTTTCAAAGCAAGCATAGATGACCCTCTCTCGATAATAAAAAAATAACTTTTTGGATTTAATAAAATGGCAATATTTAAATCATCTATTGCACTTCTATCATTTAGTTGATTTTTGTAACATAAAGCCCGAAAATAATATCCACAAGTTCTGTAGGGTATAGAGATTATTGCCTCTGAATATTTTTTGATGGCTTCAGTATAATTTTCATTAAATTCTTCCTCAAGACCTTCACTTATCAATAATTCATATCTATATATATTAGACATTTTGTTTTAGTAAAAATTTATATATATGTAGTTCCTGCTTCTAATTTTGATTCCTTATAAAAAACATAAAAAAGTTATTTATAAAAAAAGTCCATTTTTATCTGAAAAACTTGATTGGTTTATTAAATATTGAATAATATTTTTTTTAATATTTTTTTTACTTGTTTCAATAAATTTGTAATACTCATCTATTAAATCATCAGCATATTCGCACTCATCAAATAAACATTCGTTATTTTCTACTACATAATTAGAATATTTAACTATATCATTTTCATTAACACATTTATCCTCTATTTTTTTTAGCTTTTTAAAAAAATTACTTATAGAAAAATATAAACTATTTTCTCCAATTGTTGAAAGTTCAATTATATCTACTGGATATTTATGCAATCGCCATTTCCATAAAGTTTCTATTGCAGAATCAAGATATAAATAACAGTGTGCATCAAAAAAATTGTGTTTGGTTTTTATTGCTTTTTTATATTTAGTTTCAAATTCTTTTATTTCTTCTTCTTCTATGAATACGCTGCCTTTTTTTAAGTCTATTTTGCTAGATTTCTCCCATTTAGATATTTGAGCAAGATCTTTTATATTTATAGGTTTATTATTCTCTAAAAAATAATCTTTGGCAATTTGATTTTCAAGTGTTATATCTAATATTTGCATAATATAATTTAAAAAATCATCATAAATATAAATATTTTCGTCATAAAATTCTGTTTCTTTTGGAGAAAGAGAATAAAAATTTTCTTCAAAATATCTTAATTCTCTTACTAATGAATAAGTTTTATCTTTTCGTATAATTTTCTCAACTTCATAAACATATATTGCATTTTTTTCATCTAAAAAAAGATCACTTTGATAATAATTATTAAAGTTAACAGATTTAAAATTATATATGTTTTCCACTATTTTTATTAATTATAATTTACTTTCATTTAGTCTTATAACTTCTCCAAAAGTAAAATATTCACTTTCTTGGCCTCCAGGAGTAATCACCCATAGAACAGGTAATTCAGGGGTCTTAATTGGTAAATAAGCGTAGCCATCGGTTAAATATATACATACTGCATCTTTTTGAAAAGTATTAATTTTTTCTACTTCTTCAAAGAAAGGATCAAAACTGGTAAAACCTCCACCTTCTGGATCAGGAATATCTTTTTCTTTATCAATATCAAAAGGACCATATAATTCAGTATCTGCATACCAAAGTTTGCATACTAAATTTGGGTAAGAATTAACAATTCCACTAAGTTCACTTAAGAACTTTTCTAATTCTTCTGTTGATACAGAGCCACTTGTATCTATACAGCAAAAAATAAATACTGTCTCACCTTTTAATTCCTCAAAATAAATTTCATTATGAATAAATCTTCTGTCAAATCCTTCAAAATCATTTGGAGTTCTAACTAGAAATCTCCATAAATGAGCTTTCCAGTTTATTTCTGGCTTAGTTATTTCATCACAATGCCTTTTGAAGGATTCAGGAATATTTGTCTGATCAGATTGCTTTGCTACTAAAAGAGAATCAGTTATTGCTTTTTTCCAAAATTGCTTTTTAGCATTTTGTTTATTTAACTCGTTTAATTCATCTAATTCTTTATTAGCTTTATTCGAATTAACATTGTTATTTTTATGTACTAAATCATCAATAGGTAGATTTATTTTCTCTTTCTTTTTGAGTAATATTTCATAAATCTCTTCTACTTTTAGACTTTCTAAATCTTCATCTCTTATAGCATTAGCAGGTAATTTTACTGAAGGCTCTGATGCAATCATTCCATTGACCACTATATCCGCCGCAATATTGAAAATATAATTATCTCTCTCGCCCTTTCTCGAGCAATGTAATAGAGCCATATGTAAAAGCTCATGCAGAAAAATTGCATCCCTTTCTTTAGGTTTGAAATTAATATAATTTTGAGGATGAAAAAATATCTTTTGCCCATCAGTCGCAGCTATAGGAAATTCTTTAGTAAATTCAATTTCTGCATACATTGAAAGTGAGGCGAAAAATGGAGAAGATTGCCTTAGTCTTAAACGTGTAGCACTTATGTAATTAAATAATTCTGAAGTATCTTTTTCTTTTTTATTTTTCATTTAATAATCAACTCCTGATAATTTTTTAAATATTTCTGCATTTGAGGATCGCCCATTACAACTTTTGCTAGAGAGGTGAGTTGTTTTTTTTCTTTAAAATTGGCAACTATATCAGACGCAAATACCTGTATCCATTCAGGAGTTGTATTTTTGAAAAGCCACTGAAAAACTTCTTTCACCTCTTCCGCTTTATCAGTTCTTTTAGTTAGGCCTGTTATGGTTGCCCATTGTGTTGATACCTGTTTGGGGAAATTTATTTTTTCTCCATTACCTTTGATTATTTGAGCAAGATTAGGAAGGTTTTTATATACATTTAAAAATGAATTAAATTCTTCAGCTGCACCATCTCCAATTGCAGTATTAATTGGAAGATTAAGTTTAAATAAGTTGCTTGCCATTTCCCAGGATCTTGGAGATGGCCATGCCTTTTCCTCAAAATTTACTTTATGCAGTAAGGCAGGTCTGAATCCAAGAAAACTTATTATTTCTTCTGGTAAATCTTTTTTAAGAGCGTGAGATTTAAAACAAGAAAAATTTACTTCTACATCTAAATGAAGAAAGCGATTATTTAGAGGTGTAGGCATTTCAAAGACTGATGCACGATCTTCCTTCCTATTACCAGCAGCCCAAATAAGCCAATCTTTAGGAACCCTATAATTGCCAACTTTCCTATCAAGTATCAGTTGTTGTGCTACTCCCTGCATTGCAGGAGGTGCCATATTTATTTCATCAAGAAATAATATACCTTTTCCTGCTTTTGGAAGAAATTCTGGAGGATACCATTTAGAAATACCTATTTCTGTTTTGCTTTTAGGATGAATTGCTACAGGTAGTCCTCTAAGATCAGTAGGAGCTAATTGACTGAGTCTTAAATCAATAAAATCATATCCTTTATTTTTTGCGGCCTGGCTTACAATACTTGATTTTCCTATTCCAGGAGGACCCCATATCATTGCACTTATAGTTAGTTCTTCAGAAATTAATCTTTCTAGAAACGCAGTTAATTGGGATGGAGTCATTAATAAAAAAATAAATTTATCTATTAATAGTTCTTTTCTTTCAAATGTGATTCCAAATAATTTCCTCAAATATAATTAGTGTTATTATTTTTAAATACTTATAGTAAGAAATTTAATGGTCTATATCAGATGATTAAAAGTGCAAAAAATATAGGCTTTATTTTCGTTTTAATTTCAATTACTGTTTTAACTGGAAGATTTTTTTTAAACTCTAAAAATAATTTTATAAATACTGAAAGAACCAATATTGAAATAAGGACTATTTATGAAAAGCTTAAACCATTACTAGATAAAGCAAAATTAGCTTCTGATCAAGGCGATAATTTAAAGGTTATTAATATACTTAAACAAATAAACCAAAAAATTAATATTCTTGATGATTCAGAACTCCAAAAAAATATCTATAGAGGTAAAAACCTTAATGCTATAGCTCAAAATTATCAAGTTATTGGATATTTTAAAGAGGCTGAGGATTATTATCTTAAAGCTGCAAAAGTTTATTTAGATATTCCTTTTAAAGAAAATTCTCAATATGTTTTAGAAAACTATTTATATTTATCTAATCTCTATTCCGAAATAGAGTATTACGATAGAGGTATAGCAACTTTGCTGATCGCAAATAATTTAATAGAGGAACAAATTGGAAAAAAAATACCTGAAAGTTATATTATTGCTGGGGAAATTGGAGAATTATATTTAGATAAAGGTGAATTTCTAAGCGCCGAAGTTTTTATTGAAGCCGCGATAAAAGGTTTAGAGGAATTGAATATAAATCATGAAATGAAAAGTAAGTATCAACTTGAATTGGCAGATTTATATATAAGACAAAAAAAGTATATAGAGTCTGAAAAACTACTTAGCCAGTTAATCAAAAAAAAATACTATAAAAATCCATCTATATTTGGTTTATTAACAAAAGTTTTATTAGAACAAAAAAGATTTGATGATGCAGAAAATATGGCAATTTCATTACTAAGTGAAAATGAAAAAAACTATAAAAATAAAATTAATCATTATCATCCATATCTCTTAGCAAATATTGCTTTTATATATGATTTTCAAGGACTTTTTTATAAGTCAAATCCTTATCATATGCGTTTAGTTAATCCTGATTATGACATTTCATTTTTGGATAATGATTTTAAAATATCTATTTTAAATAATGCAGGATTTAACTTTATGAGTTTGGGCATTTATGAACCAGCGGAAATTTTCTTTAAAGCAGCATTAGAAGCAAATAAAATTAGATTTAATAAAGATCATGAGAAAAATATAAAAACATTATCAAATTTGGCTTTGTTTTATGCCATAAGAAATGAATATAATACATCTAAAGATTACGGCTATAGGGCTTTAACAAAATTTTTTGAAACTATTCAAGAAAAAGTACAAGACTTAAACATTATTGAAAGACAGAAATATCTTTCTGAATCATATCTTGATGTTCATTTATTCCCTTTTGCTTTGATTGAACAAGATAGCTCTTATAAAAACTTGGCATTATTTTCAAGAATAAATTATCAGGGTTTATTACAGGATATAGAAAATAGACAAAATAGATTAAAAATTCTTGATCCTGAAATTAAGCAGTTAAGAAATAATCTAAAACTTATAGAAAGTAAATTATCTTCAAATAAAACCTTAAACTCTGAAAAATTTAGAAGAGAACTATTCTCAAGGAAAATCGAACTTGAAAAATCTTTAAATGTATTATTACCTAAATTAAATCCAATAATTTATGACGCCGACGATATAGCAAGTGTAATACCAAAAGATTCTTTATTAATTGAATATCAAAAGTATGATAGTGCAAAAAAAGAACCTTTTAAGAATTTAAAACCCAAGGAAAAATATTTAGCTTTGATTCTTTCTCCTGATGGAAATATTTCATCTTTTGATTTAGGTTCTGCGGAAGTTATTGAATCAACGATAGATGCTGCAACTAAAGCTACTAAATTAAAAACAAATAATGCTTTGCAAAAATGGAGAGAAGTTAGTGATCTTATTATAAAACCTCTTACTGAAGAAATTAATCAAAAAGATAGATTAATCATTTCGCCTGATTCTGCCCTAAATAAAGTTGCATATTCTGCATTGGGATCGCCTTTAAGCGAGAACTTATTAAATGATGATTTTCAAGTAAATTTAATTACCGCAGGTAGAGATTTATTGGATATTAATCAAGCAAATTCTCATAAAAGTACTATGCCCATTGTTATTGCAAATCCTGATTTTGGAAAACCAAAGTCAAATATCAGGAGATTTAAAAATATAAAAAGTGATTTTTATAAAAGAACTGAAACCGAAATATTAGAGTATAAATTAGACCTAAAAGGTACCTCATCACAATCATGGAAACTTCTTCCTTTCTCCAAACTAGAGGGACAAGATATTAAAGAAATAATTAATGCACAACTTTTTATGAATGAAGAAGCAAAAGCTTCATTGATATTTGAAAATAATATTTCTCCAAAAATTATTCATATAGCAAGTCATTCTTTTTATCATGATGCTTATTATGATTCAGCAATTGAAGACTATAATAAAAATCCGCTTAATCGAAGTGGAATAGTATTTGCAGGAGCAAATTTAAATTTTGAAAATGATAATGATGATGGATTTTTAACTGCGTTAGAAATTTCAAGACTTGATCTTAGAGGGACTGAATTATTTGTTGTATCAGGTTGTGAATCTGCAATGGGAGACTTAAGAATTGGAGAAGGTATTTATGGTTTAAAAAGATCTATTGCAGTAGCAGGGGCTCAATCAAGTTTGCTTTCTTTATGGAATATAAGAGATGATTCAACGGCGATATTTATGACTTCTTTTTATAAAAGACTTAAGAAAGGGGAAACAAAATCTGAGGCACTATATAACACTCAAAGAGATTTTAGAGAGGGTAAAATCAAAAGTAGTAATCCTGAATTATATGATTGGAGTAAGCCATTTTATTGGGCGCCTTTTCAATTAAGTGGGGATTGGAAGTCGATAGAATTATAAGCATTTATTATTATTTATTACTGTAGATTTCGCTTTCTCAATAACTTTTGAATCAGGTGCTTTTTCTGAAAAAAGAAGTGCCAAAGCCATATCTTGCTCTTTTTTAAGTTTATTATTTATATTTTTTATCCAAGCAGATTTACTACTCCCAATCTTTTTGATTTCATTAGAAAGCTTTTTAAATGATTTTTGTGGACTAGCTTTTAAGGTTATATCTAAATATTCTTCGGAAGATATACTATTCTGCGCGAAGCTAATAAGATATTCTTCATTTGGCTCTACAGGTTTAATTGGCCATTGAATAGGTTTATATGATTTTTTATTGGAGTTAATTTCTCTTGACCAGATAATTTTCCCATTCTTTGAAATTATAATTTTTTCAACTTTAGTTTTTGGAAAAATTAAGGGTTTATCAAAAGATAAATTAACAATATTTTTTGTACCATCAAATGATGAATTGGGACTTAATAAACAAATTTTTATATTATTTTCCTCAGAACTACTTCTTGTATATATAGGCTCTAATTTATTTGCTGAAATAGAGGCAAGATTATAAACTAATCTTGGTTTGAAAAGGGATGGTGTGGCAAATATACCAGCTAGAATTAATAGACCTAAACTTAATTTTTTTCTATGAAAAATTAAATTTTCTAATAAATTTATTCTTATTTTACTTTCTCTTAATCCTTCTCTGGATAGAGCTTCTAAATCTAGAATTTGAATCATTGATAGAAGTCTGTTTATGCCACCTTTAAAAGAGTTAATTGGAATATTTACATATTTATTTTTTGGATTAGGTTCTTTAATTAGGTTCTTAAATTCTTTTTCAGTAATTAATCCAGGGAATTCGATTAAACCATTTTCTTCATCTATGCTCATCGCAAGAATTAATTGAGGGGCTGAGTTCTTTTTGTACCATCTTTTCAAAGGAATAATTGCTTCATCAGAACTTATTCCTGTAATTACTATTTGAATATAAAACTTGTTTATCTCAACTAAACAATCTAAATCTTTAATACTTGAAATTAATTTGACTTCAAGATTTAAGTTTTCATCAGAAATAACTTTTTTCAAAGCAACTATAGAAGCTTGATCAAGACTTTTTACTTTTTCTATATCTATAGACACTGCACTATCAGAGATAGGCTTTGCCTCAAAGAAATTATCATCAGAATTAGTCAATTTTCCCTTCATTTTTTAATCAAATAATTGACGGTATCCTGCAAAATAGATGTATTTTTATTTGATTGTCTTTTAGTAATATATTCAATCAAACTATTTATAACTTTATCTATTTCTAAAGGACTTGTTTTCATCCCTTTAAATTCCTTAAGATCCTTTAGTTTTAATGCTGTTTTAAGTGAGATTTTTTCTGCTAAGGTTTTTTCTTTTAATAATTTACTAACCCACCCTTGCTTATGGTTGCATCTCTTTGCTATGTCTCTTTGGCTATATCCTTTTGAATATAGTTCCCATGCCAATTTTCTATCTTTATCTCTAAGCCATATTATTTTTTCTTTTTTAAAAATAATTTCTAAGGTATCTTTGGCTAATTCTTTTGATAATTTCTTAATTAGATATATTTGTCTTTCTTCTTTAATTTGATCCTCATTGCTAGATGCCTCGTATTTTTTTTCTAAAAGAAATTGTTTAATTGATGGCATAGATTCAGGAGACTTTAATCCTTTCTCATATTTTCTGATTGCTGCAGCAATACATTCCAAATTATCTAATGTACTTTGTTTGGGATTTAGGGTATTAATAAATGCCTGATTAGGTACCCAACCACTAATCCTTCCATACTTTTTTTTGTATGCTGCTTTGGCCTTCTTATAATTGATAAGATAACTTCTGTGAAGACTAATAATCTCATCATTATTTATTTTTAAGGTATTAAATTCCTTGCAGGCTTCTAAAATTCTTTTTGTACTCGTATCAGCAATTAAAGACCAGTCACTTTGTAATCTTAAATTACATTTAACCAGATATTTTTTTAGGCTAGGCTCTGATTTGATTTGATGTGTAGTCCAGGTGTCTAGGCTAGATAATTTTTTATTGAAGGTTTTTATTATTTTTGCAGAGAATGGATATAAATTATTAGAGGTTATGATCGATAAACTTTGCCAATTAAAAGGTTTTTTAAATTTTTTGTCGTTTACTGATGAAGTTTTTATAAATTTTTCTCCTCTATCATTCAATACATATGAAAGCATTGTTAGATAATCTATTTCATGTAATTCCGTATGCTTTTTATAGAGATAATCTATATTTTTCTTTATAGGATCACTTAACCTGCATCTTATACATAAGATTGGATCAATGCTTTCTGAAAACTTTTTACTTAGTTCTAATAACATATTATCCGATGCTTTAGATTTGATTTCAGAAACTATATTGTTTTTATCAAGATATTCACTGCAGACATTAAAGTTCTTTTCTTTTATATCTTTTCCGAAAGAATTTAAATAAATTAAGGTTTCGTAAGGTGTGTTCAATATTGACAAGAAATTTAAATTCTGACTAAGTATACAATTAATTTCCATTTTCAAGTAGATGACTTAAATAAAATTGGAATCAAAAGATATTTTCAGAACTAAATAGGATTAGTTAATTATTCAACTATCTTGGTACAAACAAAATTAAAATATGCATATAGTGAAAATCAAGATTTATTTGGATCTTTTCTTAATGAGTCTTCAGTTAAGATGGTTCATCAGGACTATTTTGGGGCTATTGAAGCTGTTACTAAAGCTATAAATTTAAATAATAAATATCCAATTCCCTTTATCAGGAGAGCAGAGATAAGATACAAGATTAAAGATTATAAAAATGCAAATGATGATTTAAGAGAAGCTTTTAAATTAAAAAAAAATTGTCCAGAAAATTATTTATTTAGAGCTTACTTCTTAGCTTATTCGATAAATAAAAACCTTGAAAATAGTAAAGATTCCTTTATTAATTTAGAAAAAGCTATAAATCTGAGGAATTCATCAAAAGCAAAAATATGGCCAATTGAGATTTATTTTTTATATGAGAAAAAGGGCGACTTTTTAAAAGAGTCAGGTAAATATGATCATGCAATTTTTGAATATTCAAAAGCGATTGGATCATATATTAGTGATCCAATTGCTAATGCGAGACTGCATTCTAAAAGAGGCTGGTTAAACTACCATGAAAGTAATTATGCATATGCAATAAATGATTTTTCGATAGCTATAAAGAAAGCTAAACAAATAGATAAATATCATTACTTCATGGCAAGAGGATTTTCTCTGATAAAGATTAATAATATCGAAGCTGCTTTTGACGATTTTAAAAATGCTTTGGAATGTAATCAACTTGCAATTGAATTTTATAAAGATTTTTTTTTGAATTTTGTTGAACGAGAAATTTGTAATTTGCTACAGGTTTATTTTGAAATAAGGCTAAAAAATGATTAAAAAGAAATTTTATAAATTATCACCCTCTATCAAAGCTGAAAAGATAGCAACAAGAGCAAAGAATTGTGATGATGAAATAAATTATAAATATGCAATTATGGAGATATCTAAAGCTCTAGAAGTAAACGATGAATGTGAAACTACATACTTTATAAGAGGAGATTTATACTCCCAAATGGATGGATATCATGATCAAGCTATTAGCGACTTTACTAAGGCAATTGAATTAGATCCAAATGATTTCGCAAAATATAATGCTAGGGGAAGGGCATATCTAAAAGCAGAAAAATATGAAAATGCCATTAATGATTTTACAAAAGTAATTGAGATGAGTATGTCAACTTTATTGATGGACTCTTCTTCAGTTTTTGAAGAGAGAGGTTTTGCATTTTTAAAATGCGGATTTTTTGGTAAAGCAATTAGTGATTTTTCAGAATCATTGAAAGATTCCGAAGATGAGATTAAGTTTTTGTGCAGAGCTATGGCATTAGCCAAAAATGATAATTATGATGGAGCATTAAATGACTTGATAGCAGCATCAAATATTAACGGTAATTGCCTAAAGGAGAATAAAAACTTTTTATCCGATTTTCCAAAAGATTTTAAAGCAATTTTATTTATACATTTCCCTAAAAAATATCTTGATGATTTGAATTTATCTATTTAAATTAAAGATTTATTTTGAAATCTCAGAAGAAGATTTCTCTCTAAAACTTTTAAAGGCAGGATTGTTTTGTGCAATATCTATTTTATGTTGGGCGACAGGCAACTCATTGAAAAGAATATGATAAGAGGCTATCAGTCCTATCGATATAGTACTTATAACTCCAGGTGCGGAAGTCAGGTTGAGAAATAACAGAATGATTCCAACTGCAAAAACAATTCCTAAAAAAGAAAAATTTTTCATAAAGTTGATATTCATCAAGGTTGAATGTCTAAGCCAAGACATACAGAATACGCATATTGGATAATTGAATAAATAAATCAAGTAAATAAATTCCTTGAATCTAAAGGCTAGTATTACAGGAACTATTATTGCAGCAGCAGTGGTTACTGTTGAAAGTAAGTTCCCAATAAATAATTTAAAGGAATAATTAGTCATTGCATCCATATATTTTTTGGCCGCTCTGTCTTCCTCTTTTGTGAAATTCATAATAAAGAATCATCAATACCTATTCAGAACTAAAGATATCTACAAATAATTTTATTTAAATGACATTTCAGGATTTTCTGAGAAACTCTTCAGTTTATTTTTCAATTATTTCTTTAATAATTTCAATAATTTTGCTTGGATTTTACATAAGAAATAGGTCTCAGTTATTCATGCCTGATGAATATAAAACTATTAAGCGTATCGTAAGCAAATTTGCAGATAGCAATAATCTTGGAAACCATCCAATTACTTTTACAATTATTTCTGGCAGCAGGGTCTACTGGATAGCAAAATCTCTAGGTGTATGTTCTGAGGATTTTTGTTACTTTATGAGGAATATAAATCCATTTATTCCGTATAAAGGAAAGTCGGCTGAGGAATTGAATGAAGCTATTCGTCAGACATACATTGTAAATGGAATAGAAGCCTACGCCTGGCCTAATGGGACAGTGGCAATTAGTCGTTCATCTTTCAGAAGTGCTTCTGACAGGGAATCTTATCTTGCTTTTGTAATTGGCCATGAAATTAGTCATATATTAAATAATGACAGTTTTCAGAATTCCCTTCGTACCAGTAAAGAGGGATTAGGTTTAAAACCAAAAAAAAAGACACTCATTGGCTATGGCATTTCCCGAGAAGCTGAAAGTAAAGCAGATATTAAATCCGCAGAGATGCTAATAAATGCAGGCTATTTAAAAGAAACTCCAGTGGAGGCTCATGATTTTTTTGCAAGGCTTAATGGGTATGGCTACGCAACTGAGAAGGATAGCAGTCACCCCGGGTATGAGGAGAGGAGAAAAAATCTTAAAAAGTTCATAGCCAAATATAGAGAAAAAGATTCAGATAATTCAACTGGAACAAATGGTAAGTGGATTTATAACAGGAAAGAAAATACTCTGACTTTCAAAGTTCAGTATTAGTAATTTTTTGCTGAAGTTAATGTATTTATGAAGAAAAATTTGTGATCGTTTTATACGTCCAATCCCTTTAAATACCCCCCCAAGGGGGGAGTTATTAATTTAAAAACTTAATTGATAGTGACTGTATCTCATCAACATTTTTATATCTCTGTGTCCACTGCATGCACTTATCTCCAGAGCATTCATTCCTGAACCCCACATTCTGCTTATAGCTATATGTCTTAGATCATGAAATCTTAGATTTTCTAAACCTGCTTTCTTCCTTACTCTGTCAAATCCATTTCTTGCAGATCCCTTTGTCAGGTTTATTACAATTCCCTCTTTGCTTTTAAAGCTTTTGAGAAGTTCTTTTGCTTTATGGGGTAAAGGAATCATTCTCATGGAACTGGAACTTCCTCTTGCCGCACATTCCTTTCTTTGGACATGAAGTCTGTTGTTCTTTAAATCGATATCTCTCCAGTTCAGGCTTAAAAGTTCTGAGCGGCGAAAGCCAGTGACCAGTGCAAGCTTTGTGAGTCTCAGATGATTTGGGTTGGACATCTCAGACAGTTCATATAGAAGTTTTTTCTCGTCTTGATCAGTGAAAAAAGGAGCTCTAGCATCTCCAGTCCCTCTCACTCTCAGATGCCTTGCGGGGTTATCTTTTATTTCAGCTCCTCTTTCATCTCTTGCCCAGTCAATCAATACTCTCAATATCCTCAGTTCCCGCATAACTGTATTTGGTTTCACTTTAAGTAATCTTTCATCTCTCCAGACTGCAAAATGCATTATCTGCAAGTCTTTCAGAGGAATATCTCCAAGCCAGCTTTCTGCTGTCACCCTGAGAGGATATTTTTCATTCTCCGCACTGCGGTGCAGCAGAAGAGGACCATTTATATAGTCATTGATTGCCTCTCCCAGGGTGATAGGGATATCATTTGAAACCTTTTTTGTTCTTTCTTCGACTGCATCTGCCCATGATTGGGCCAGATCTCTGGAAAGAAAAGTTCTTGACCTAGGGCCTACATAATTCTTCCTTCTGATAAGGACCTGCCAGCGGCTGCCGCTTCTTCTGATTGTTGCCATTTTGGTGTCATCGTTTGTGTGATGCACCTCCAGATATCTACCTTTAAAACAGAAAAGTGGACCCGAAAACGGACGTCCACTTCTGAATAATTTCTTTCTGCGATAGTGGTAATCTCACTGATACCAAGCTATCCCGCGAGTGCCCTCGTCGGGACTTGAACCCGAGACCTCTCCCTTACCAAGGGAGTGCTCTACCGCTGAGCTACAAGGGCAATTTTAAAGTGGGCCGGGTTGGATTTGAACCAACGTAGGCAGAGCCAGCGGATTTACAGTCCGCCCCCTTTAACCACTCGGGCACCGACCCCCACTATTTGAACTTATCAGTTAATGGTCACTTTGTGTGAAAATGTTTTGGTTTTTTTGTTTCTTTCTAGATAACATTTGTAAATGAAAGACTTTTTTAGATGATGAATATCTTATTGATAAATGGACCAAATCTAAACCTTTTGGGGACTAGAGAACCTGAAATATATGGGAATAAAACACTGAGTGATATTGAGCAAGACTTAAATATAGCTGCAGAAAGTAAAGGTGCTTTTCTAGAATGTTTTCAAAGTAATCATGAAGGTGAAATAGTTGACAAAATTCATGATTCTGTTAATAAAATTCAAGGCATTCTTATTAATGCTGGCGCTTTTACTCATACCTCTATTTCCATTAGAGATGCGTTAATTGGATCAAAAATTCCATTTGTAGAGTTACATATTTCAAATATTTTTAGTAGAGAAGATTTTCGTAAAGAATCTTTTCTTACAGATAAAGCGATAGGAATAATAAGTGGATTCGGGATATCTAGTTATTCTTTGGCTCTTGATGGAATAATTGAATATTTAAGAAGTAAAGATTAAATGCTAGTTGATTTTAAAAGGCCTTCTTCTCATATTAAATATTTATCATCATTAACTTCTGATGAGTGGATCAAACTCGCATTATCTAATCCAATAGAGATTCTTATTGACCATGCACACTGCGAGCGAAAAGCTGCAGGTGTAGCTGTTCAATTAATGTTTAGATATCCTTCTGAACCAAATTTATCTGAAGTATTGAGTCCAATTGCAAGGGAAGAATTAGAGCATTTTGAAAAAATACTTTATTTTCTGAAGGAACTTGGCCATTCTCTCAAGGCTTTAAAACCACCTCCATATGGTGCTGAATTGGCTAAGAATATAAGAAAGGATGAACCTAATAGAATGCTCGATAGTTTTTTAATCGCAGGACTGATTGAAGCAAGAAGTCATGAAAGATTAGCCTTGCTAACGCTGAATTCTGAAAAAGAATCTTTTAAAGTCCTTTATGAGTCTTTGCTTGAGAGTGAAGCAAGACACTTTGGGATTTATTGGAAACTTGCGCAAAATAAATTCTCTAAAAATCAAACTTTCAAAAGGTTAGAGGAATTGTCTAAAATTGAATCAGAAATCCTTGCTGAGACTTATATGATGCCAAGGGTCCATAGCTAGAAATAATTAAATTAAGAATGTTAATAAAACAATTTTTAAAAGTATTTACAGGTTATAAAAGTGATTCAGCATCATTGACTGTAGTTGGGGTTGGGCCTGGAGATCCATCACTTTTAACAATTGCTGCTTTAAATGCAATAAAAAAAGCTAAAGTTATAGTCTTTCCAATATCAGATGATAATAAAAAGAGTTTTGCTGCAGAAATAGTCAAGAAACATACCAAATTTAAAAAAAATGTACCTATCATCTTTCCAATGGCAAGGGAGGGTTTTGATCCTGATGAAATATGGTCAAATGCTGTTAAAAAAATTGTGAAATTTATAAAAAATGGTAAATCAGTTGTTTTACTTTGTCTTGGCGATACTTCGCTGTTTGCAAGTTCTTCGAATATTTTGAGGATAATAAAAAATACTTATCCCGAAATTATCACCAAAACTATACCCGGTATTTCTTCTCTTTCAGCAGCAGCAGCCTTGAATGATTTTGATTTAGTTAAAAAAGGAGAGACGTTGATAATCAAAGAATGCCCCTCTTCCAATTCAGAATTAACATCCCTTATAAGGGAAATTAAAGGAAATAAAACTGTTTTAGCAATTATGAAAGTTGGGAAAAGATGGAATTTAGTAAGAGAAATCTTAAAAAAAGAGGACATTATCAGTAAATCACTTATAGCTTTAAGTGTTGGTATGCCTAATCAAATTATTCAATATGCTTCTCAATATAAAAAGGACTTCATGCCTTATTTCTCTTTGATTTTGATAAGGTTTGATTAATGAGTAAAAAGGAAAATTTCGACGGGAAACAACTTACATGGCCAATATCTAGGAAACTATTGTTTCTAGTACTCGAAGATAAAGTTAGTGATGTATTTGTTTGTGAATTGGTCTGGGAAAGACTTTTTTATATTAGAGAAAAAAATACGCATAATTGGATTTCTAGTGAATTAACTCCTGCTTATTGGTCAGAAAAGTTCGTAAAAGCTCCTCAAATCATTTCAGAGCGAATAGCATCTGTACATTTGACCCGATCAATTCCGAAAGAGCACAAACAGGGATTGAAAAATTTTCTTAATTTTGAAGGTTATAAAATTAACGAACTTTATCCAAGAAGAACTAGAAGAGCCACCGGAGTAAATTGGTTGATTTATTGGGCTATTAAAAATAATTGTTTCTCGAATGATAATGATTTAATCCCAAGTCCGAGTTCACCGCCTGTTAATCCAGCAAAAGGACATTTTGGTGATCCAGAAATCAAATAAATCTTCTCTTTTTAGAGAAAATTATTGTATTAAGGTTATAGTTGTATTAAATCAAAATTTCTTAGGGGCATAATTGACTCTTCCATCAATAGCAATAATCGGAAGACCTAATGTTGGCAAGTCTACTTTGGTTAATAGGATATGCCAAAGTAATGATGCCATTGTATTTGATAAACCTGGAGTTACTAGAGATAGAACTTATCACAAAGCTTTTTGGGGAGGGAAGGAATTCCAAGTTGTTGATACAGGAGGACTAGTCTTTGAAGATGATAGTGAATTTCTTCCTGAGATTCGTACACAAGTTTTTTTAGCATTAGAAGAGGCTTCTCTTGCTTTATTTGTAGTTGATGGGAATCAAGGAGTTACTGATGGAGATATGTCAATAGCAAAATGGCTAAGGAATTCAGCTTGTAAAACAATTGTTGCAGTTAATAAATGTGAATCTATATCTTTAGGGGTTTCTTTGGCTTCTGAATTCTGGAAATTGGGATTAGGTGAACCTTATCCTATATCTGCGATTCATGGCTCGGGAACCGGAGATCTTTTAGATCTTGTTATTGATGGACTTCCTGAAGATTTTAATCTTGAGGATAAAGAAGATAAAATAATGTTGTCTATTATTGGAAGACCAAATGTTGGTAAATCTAGTTTGCTAAATGCTATATGCGGAGAAAAAAGAGCAATAGTTAGTGACATAAGTGGGACAACAACTGATTCAATAGATACTCTTATCAAGAAAGATTCCCATCTCTGGAGAATAGTTGATACTGCGGGAATAAGAAGGAAAAAAAATGTAAAATATGGTACTGAATTTTTTGGAATTAATAGAGCTTTTAAATCTATTGATAGAAGCGATGTTTGCGTCTTAGTTATAGATGCTATAGATGGAGTAACTGATCAAGATCAGAAATTGGCGGGGAGAATAGAAGAGCAAGGTAGAGCATGTGTAATCGTAATAAATAAGTGGGATCTTGTGGAGAAGAATAATTCTACAATCTATCAAGTAGAGAAAGATATTAGATCAAAATTATATTTTTTGCATTGGTCAAAAATGATTTTTATATCCGCTTTGACTGGTCAAAGAGTTGAAAATATTTTTGAGCATGCTCTAAGCGCTGTAACCCAACATAAAATGAGAGTCACGACATCAGTTGTTAATGAAGTTCTAAAGGAAGCTTTAGGATGGAAAAGTCCACCAACAAAGAGAAGCGGGAAACAAGGAAGACTTTACTATGGCACTCAAGTGACAAACCAGCCTCCAACTTTTACTCTTTTTGTAAATGACCCCAAATTGTTTGGAAAAACATATAGAAGGTATATAGAAAAACAAATTAGGTTAAATCTAGGGTTTGAAGGCTCCCCTATAATATTACTTTGGAGAGGGAAGCAGCAAAGAGATCTAGAAAAGGAGACATCCAAAAAGAATATTGATCTTATTCAAAAAGATTGATGAATATTCTTACTAAATTTTCTATTGGACAGTATGTTGATGGCAATAGAAGTTGGTTAAGAGTTGTCGATAGTAGATTAAAGATAATATCAGTATTGATTTTTTTAATTACTCCAATCTGGGCAGGCACATTGTGGAGATTAAGTTTAGTTGTTTGTTTAATAATTCTTACTTTTGTAAGTTTATTACCCTCTAGAGTTTGGTGGCGATCACTAGTTTTTCTTGTGGGACTATCATTGTTAGTTGGATTTCTATCATTAATAGCTACATCTGATGTTCAAACTCTTGATATCCCTTTAAGAGATCCTAATGAATTGAATTTGGCTTTAGAAAGTCAGGTAAAATGGAATATTTTAGAAATTCCATCTAAGAAAATAGGATTTATAGTTCTTGGTCCTTATTATTTATCAAGAAAAGCTTTTGAATTAGGAATAAAAACATCAACTTTAATTTTCACTGTTATTCATAGTGTGAATTTGATGCTTCTGACAACATTACAAGAGGATATAGTCTGGGCATTAAGTTGGTTTATGAATCCTTTGAGAAAAATTGGATTACCTGTTGATAAATGGCTTTTTCAATTACTTTTAGCTTTGCGCTTTATCCCTCTTGTCCAGGAGGAATTGCAAAATATACTCAAATCAGTATCCGTTAGATCAATAAATCTTAGAAGTTTAGGATTTAAGAAATCTTTTAATGTTTTATTAACAGTATTTGAAAGATTGTTTAAAAATATATTCTTAAGAATTGATCAAGGTGCTGATTCATTACTCTCTAAAAAAAATATCCTTATAAAAACTGATAGATTTAAAACTTGTGAAAAGAAAAATTATCCAACTTTTATTTTTAATTCATTATCGATATGTTTTATTTGCATAGCAATTTTTCTTAGAAAACAGTATGGTGCATTATAAATAACATAATATTTTAGTTTGAGTTCAGAGCGTTATTTAAATCATCCAACATTCGGAATGTTGTATCAAGTTTCTCCTGGTAATGAGGGAAAAGATATTTATGCGACTTTATACGCACAAAAAATGTTTTTTTTAGTCGAAATTAAGCAAAGAGAAGTTTCTTTTGAAGTTATACCTTATTTAGATGCTCGAAATCAGTCTGAATTAAACTTGCAAAGAGCAAAAAGAGAAGGATCAGAAGATTTTCTAAAATGGGATAATTTATTTAAACAAACGTTTTTGTAAAATTTGGAAATTTCAAATTACATACAAATAAAAAATAAATTACCACTTGATGTAAATTTACTCGCTGTGAGTAAGGGTTTTAGTAGTCAAGAAATCAGAATTATTAATAATGAAGGTCAAAAAGATTTTGGTGAAAGTAGATTTCAAGAAGCTAATCAGAAGCAACTTTTATTAAAAGATTTTAAAAATATAAAATGGCACTTTATTGGAAGAGTGCAGAGTAACAAAATCCGAAAAATAGTGCAAAATTTTGAATATATTCATTCTGTAGATTCATTTGAAAAGTTATTAAAGATTTCACAGGTTTCAATTGAAGAAAATAAAAATCCATTAATAATGTTGCAAGTCAAATTATGTGATGATCCAAGTAAAGGTGGGTTTAATCCAAAAGTATTAATAGAAAAATGGGATCAGATTCAACAATTTAAAAGCATTAAGATTAAAGGACTTATGACTATTAATCCAAAAGGTTTGAGTTCAAAAGAAAATATTAAACTTTTTAAAGAATGCCGTAAACTTGCAGATTCTCTTAAACTTCACGATTGTTCAATGGGAATGTCCGGAGACTGGGAGGAAGCGGTTGAGGCGGGTTCAACGTGGTTAAGATTAGGATCTATAATCTTTGGGAATAGATCATATTAGTTAGTAATTAATTATATTTTATAAAAATCTTGTTTTTTAACTTGCGGTTAACTATAACTAACGTTATTTAAGTATAGGTAGTTTATTCATTAATAAAAAATGGATGTATTACTTAAGGTTTTTTGGCCTTAGTTATCAATTTCAAGAGGACTTAAAAGGTGTCACTTATTTCTCGATTAAAGGCAGTTGTTGCAGGTGATGATTATTTGGATGATGACTTCGATGAGTTGGATTATGCATCAGAAAATGAATTGAATGGTGTAAGCGATTTCAAACAAAATCAAAAAAATAGACATGCCCTTTCTAATTCAAATCCATTTGAATTTATGAATAATAGATCATCAAATGTAGTCGGAATGCCTGGTATATCTAATTCATCTTCTGAGGTTAGCTTAATGGAACCAAGAAGTTTTGATGAAATGCCTCAAGCTATTCAGGCACTAAGAGAGAGAAAGACGGTAATTCTAAATTTGACAATGATGGATCCTGATCAAGCACAAAGAGCTGTTGATTTTGTGGCAGGAGGTACATATGCAATGGATGGTCACCAAGAAAGAGTTGGGGAAAGCATTTTTCTTTTCGCCCCTAGCTGTGTAAACGTAACTAGTTCTTTCCAGGAAGAAGCTTCTCCTTCCAATGTTTCAAGTGAAAAGTTATCTTCTCATACTCTAGAAACTAATCTAACTCCAAAACCAGCTTGGGGAGAATCAAAATTATCTGCATTTTCTTAATTAATTTGTGTCTAGTAAAATCGCGGTAATTGGTTTTGGAAATATTGCGAAAGCTATAATCACTCCTCTATTTGAAAACAAGTTGCTAAATCCAGAGGATGTTTACTGTTTAGTAAATTCAAAAAAAAGTTTAGAAAAAATTAAAAAAAACTATAATTATGACATTAATATTTTTCAGGCAAATACTAAAGATTCAGAGATAATCTGGGATTGCCAATTCAAACTTCTCTCTGTTAAGCCTCAGCAACTTAAAAATATTATTGAAGTAAATAAAAATAAAAGAAATTTATTGGTCTCAATATTAGCTGGCGTTTCTTTAGAAAATCTTGTAAAAAAATTTCCAAATCATAAATGTGTTAGGGTCGTTACTAATATTCCAATAACAATTGGTAAGGGTTTAACTGGAATTTCATGGGGAGAAGGAATTACCGAAGATCAGAAGAATTTTATAAAAAGATTATTTGAAAACTCCAGTAAAATTTATGAATTTCCTGAATATTTACTTGATATTTTTTTAGCATTAACATCTTCGGGACCTGCAATAATTGCCTTGATCATTGAAGCTTTAAGTGACGGAGGTTTAAGTGGTGGATTGCAAAAACAACTTTCTGAAGAACTTGTAATGGAGATGATTTTAGGAACTGTTAGTTTAATAAAAGATACTAATTTAACAACTGCCGAACTTAAGAATATGGTAACCTCTCCTGGAGGTACTACAATATCAGCATTAAGGGTTTTGGAAAATAAGAGTTTAAGATCTGCTTTAATCGAGGCAGTAGTTGCTGCAAGTAATCGAAGTAAGGAATTTAGTTAATTATTTAATATCCTTTATAGAATCTAAATATAATTTTTCAAGAGCTTCGATATTTTTTTTAATTGTATATCTTTCAATTACTCTTGCCCTTCCTTTTTCCCCTAGAACTTTTGTGAATGAGGGATGATCTACTAAAATTGGAATTATAGTTTTTAATTGAGTTACAACATTTTCAGTTGAGATCACAATGCCTGCTCCATTGTCTAAAACTTCACCATCAGCTCCAGCATCTGTGGCAACACATGCTGTGCTAGTAGACATCGCCTCTAAAAGTGATAAGGATAGTCCCTCCACTAAACTTGGTAAAATAAATACTTCTGCTATTTGCATGATTGCTACTCTGGTTTCTAAATCCATTTCTGCTCCCCACCAAACTAATTTATCTTTCCCTAGGTTAGAAAAACTGTTCTCCAAAGTCGGCTTCATTGGTCCGTCTCCAATAATTACAAGTTTGCAGTTATTGGTTTTTGTTTGACGCCAAGATTTTAAAAGTGCTTCAATATTTTTTTCATTGGCAATTCTACCCATATATACAAAAATTCTTCCTTCCCCTAGCTTACTTTTAACTAAATTATATTTTTTACTTTTTACTGTCATTGGTTGCCAAATATTTTCATCAACTCCATTAGGAATAATTATTTGTTTTTTTTTATTAACACCTAGTTTTTCGAGAAGTTCTCTTTGAGTTTCAGAAAAAACGATAATTTTGTCAAATTTTGCAAGAGAGGGAGCATAGAGCTGATAAGTTAATTGTTGAGTACTCGCAGTTAAGTTTCTATTGTTTTTATCGAATGCGGGATGAAATGTGCCTATCAGTGGAAGGTTAATTTCTTTACAAAGTTCAGGTAACCTAAAGTCTAAAGGAGATAAAGTCAAACTTGCATGAACTATATCAGGCTTTAATCTATCCAATGAAACTCTTAATTCTTTTTCTGCTCTTGGAGAAGGGATTGTGTAAACTTGGGATTTAATTAAGTATGGAAGACTCACCTCAGGATCATTGGCTAAAAATAAGGGTTTAGAGTTATTTGAATTAGAAGGATTATCAAAATGTATAAAACTTACTTTATGGCCTTTATCTTTTAATTGTTCGGTAGTTAAATTTCCATAACTTACATTTCCACAAAAGGGAGATTTTTTACCTAACCAAGCAACATGAACCACATGAAATTTCTTTACTATTTATAAAGTTACCAGTCAAAGTTAGAAACAACTATATCTTTTAATTTAGTAACAGTTTTAGCTTTAATTACCGGTAAAAGTCTCTTAATATTTTTAGTGATGATAATTCTTTTTCTAATTGGGCATAGATCCAACTTTCAATAATTGATAAAATTTTAAGCCAAACTTTTTTAGGCCCTAATAATTCTCCATTTGATTTGATTGGTAATTCTGGGAAAAGAAGCCTTTGTAGAAGAGCTATTTCAGATGCATTAACTTTCAATATACTTGCTGAATCTTCTATTGTAGAAAATCCTTCATTTGGTAAATAGTGACATTGCCAATCCCATTTACCTAATGGTGGGATGATAGGTTGTCCTGTTTTGCAGCAAAAATTTACAGGCATATTTATCCCTCCAATCGCTAATAAGTGAATTAAAGATTGAATACTGATGGAAAGCATTTTGAAGTCTTCTTTATTCACATTGTTATATTCGTTAATTCTATCTAAGTGAATAAGTACACTAGATAAATAACTTTCTTGCTTATCGTTGTTTCCTACCAATAAAAACGTCAATTCTGTTATTGCTTGTGCTGCGGCAAGACTCTCAATATTCTTACCCAATCCATTAAAGCTTTTAAGTATTTTAATCTGGCGAACAGATTTAAGACTACTTTTCCCAAAGATTTGA
The DNA here is from genome assembly GCA_003212375.1 of Prochlorococcus sp. AG-442-N17. Lineage (GTDB taxonomy): Bacteria > Cyanobacteriota > Cyanobacteriia > PCC-6307 > Cyanobiaceae > Prochlorococcus_A. The sequence continues at coordinate 38,587 of QCPY01000003.1, forward strand.
AAACTTAAATATGTTAATGGAGTTGCTGCCGCAAGACTACTTTTAGGACGCCTAGCTCCTGGAGCTGCGAGTCTAATAATACCTTGGTTATCTGTTAAAACAGTTATTAATCTTCCAGTTTCTCCTAGGGGACTAGCTTTAATACAGAGACCTTCAATTCTAGTTTCACCTGACATCTAAATAAGTCTGATTTCCTCAAATATCTCATTGAAATTTGAAGTGCCAATAAAATCTATCCCTAAATCAAATAAATCAATTACTTGAGATAGTTTTTTAATGCCTCCAACAATTTTTATAGAATTTTTATTACCAAGAAATTTTAATATTTCGACTATCTCAGAAATAGAAATAGGTGCTCCAAATCCATCTCCAAATTGAAAATTAGTTATTCCTACCTCAAGGCAAATTTTAATGGCTTTTTCAAAAAGTACTTTATCTAATTTTGTTTTACTTATAATTATAGTCACTGGTAATTCTGATAAATTAATACTTTCAATTTCAGTTGCGAAAGTATTTAAATTATTTTTAAAAAGATGAAGAAAATTAGGTGAATATTCTATTCCACTCGCACCAGCATCTTTTGCGTAGCAGACTAATTCATGAATAAAATCAAATGGTAAATCAGCTAATGGATAAGAAATGAGAGTATTTATATTTACTTTATGATTAATTAATGTCTCTTTAATATGACTTAAAAAGTTAAGAGATGTAGAAACATTTCTGATATCGTATTTTTTAATTAAATCGCAATTTGCAATTAGGTTATCCCATGATAAATATGGGTTAATTATAATCGGATGTATTTTTTCATTTAATTCATAATCAATATTAAACATATTTATTATTTAGATTGGATTAACCCATATCCACCATGGTTTCTTTTATAAATAACTTGAAGTTCATTATTTTTTTTATGTCTAAAAACATAAAAATCATGATCAATTAAATCTAGTTGTTTTCTAGCATCTTCTAAGGAAATAGGAGCCATTTCAAAATATTTATTCTTAATAGATGGTTCTGGTAACTGAGCCTTTCTTTCTTCATTAAATATATCTTTACCCATAGAATCTAAATCTTCATTTGCATTTGAGAAAGAATGTTTATTTTTTACAAGATTATTATGTAAGGTTTTATTATGCCTTTCTTTGTATTTACGTAGTTTTCTACAAAGTTTATTTGAAACCAAATCAATACTGGAATAAAGATTCTCTGTTTTTTCTTCTGCTCTGATAATAGTACCATTAGCAAAAATTGTAACTTCAGCTGTTTGGAATGAAACTCTTGGATTCTTTTCGACTGAAAGATGTATATCTGCTTCTTTGACGATATCCTTATAGTGATGTGTTGCTTTTTCTATCTTCGCCTCAGTATATTCTTTTAATGCGCCAGTGAGTTCGAGATTCTTTCCATGGATTAAAATTTTCATAACTAATCTAAAAATATTTACTTACTTTATAAATCTACTTAAATATGGTTAATAGAACAGCAATAATTAAACAACCTGATAAGATTTCTTTTTTCAATGATGTTTATGAATTACAAAAAGAACATCAAGAGGCATTAATTTTAGATAACTCTAAACCTGATTTAATTTGGATAGGGGAGCACCAACTCTGCTATACCTTAGGCAGAGGATCTAGTTATGAAAATATATTGTTTCCTTTGAATGATAATAAATATGAAGTATTTAAAATTGATCGAGGCGGTGAAGTTACTTGTCATATGCCTGGACAATTAGTAACTTATTTGGTCTTAGATTTAAAAAATTTTAATAAAGATTTAAATTGGTATTTAAGAAAAATTGAAAAAATTATTATAAAAATTCTTGGCAGTTTCAATATAGATTGTCACCTTAAACCCGGTTATACTGGTGTTTGGATAGGAGATAAGAAAATTGCTTCAATTGGAATAGGTTGTAAAAGATGGATTACATTAAATGGATTTTCAATAAATTTTGATTGTGAATTAGAAAATTTTAATAAAATTATCCCTTGTGGAATTGAGAATTGTCTTATGGCAAATATGACAGATTACAATAAAAATTTAACTAAAAGAACAGTCAAGAGAATTGTTAAAAAAATCATTCAGGAAGAATTTAATTTTGATTTTGTATCAAAATAGAAATTAAAATTTTAAAATCAATTTAATATGAATAATTTAGCGTATTGGCCTTCAGTCAAACCTCTTTCTAAAAAAAATAAATTTGCTAAAAATAGAGATTTTATTAAGGATATTAATCATATAGATCAAATTTGGGAAAATTTAAAATTTAAATGTGGTGATACTTTAGCTGTTTGCGATTTAAGAGGAAAATACAAAGAAAAATTTTCTTATGCTGAGCTGGCTGATTTAATAACAAAAATCTCCTTTTCTTTTAAAAATTATGGATTAGTAAAGGGTGATGTAGTTACTGTAATATCTGAAAATTCTCCAAGATGGCTAGTTGTAGATCAAGGCTTAATGCGTTTAGGTGCTATAAATGCAGTGAGAGGTATTAATTCTCCTCCTGTAGAATTGGAGTATATTATTAAGCACTCTAATTCAGTTGGTCTAATAGTTCAATCTAAGGAGATTTGGCTAAAGTTAAACAACAAAGAAGAATTAAAAAAAAGACTTAAATTTATAATCAATTTAGAAGATGAACAATTTGAAAGTTTAATAAGTTGGAATCAGTTTAAAAGTGCAGCAGAAAAAGAAAACTCACAAAATAATCTTGAAAAATTTAATCCAAGAATTGATGATGTCGCAACTATCCTTTACACTTCTGGGACAACAGGAAAACCTAAAGGTGTCCCTCTGACTCATGCAAATTTTTTACATCAAATAATCAATTTAGCCTATATCGCTGATCCAGAACCTGGGACCTCTGTATTAAGCGTATTGCCTATCTGGCATTCTTATGAGAGGAGTGCTGAATACTTCTTTTTTTCATGTGGTTGTTCTCAATACTATACAATTCCTAAATTCCTGAAAGATGATATTACGCAAATAAAACCTGTTGTCATGGCTACTGTGCCAAGACTATGGGAGGCAATACATGATGGTTTTTTTCAGGCGTTGAAAAAAATGCCTTCTAAAAAACAAAAACTTATTAAGTTTTTTATAAGTAATAGTTCAGTTTTCAAAAGAAGTCTTAGAAAGATAAGAAATTTAGATATCAATCAAGTAACCTTTAAATCAAAAATTCCCTTAGTGGGTTCTGTTATTGGCCGATATCCTTTACATAAATTGTCTACTATTTTTTTATGGCCGAATATTCTTAGACAACTATGCGGAGAAAAACTGAAATTTCCTATTAACGGCGGAGGTGCATTGCCAGAACATGTGGATCTTTTTTTTGAATCTTTGGGTGTAGATGTTTTAGTAGGATATGGACTCACAGAAACAAGTCCAGTATTAACTTGTAGGAGAAGAGAATTAAATGTTAGAGGCTCATCCGGTCAGCCTCTAGCATTTACTGAAATCAAAATAGTGAATGATGATAAAAAAAAGATTATGAAGTTCAGAGAAGTCGGAAAAATTCTTGTTAAGGGACCACAAGTAATGAAAGGTTATCTAAATAATGAATTAGCTACAAAAGATGTTTTATCCAAGGATGGTTGGTTTGATACTGGTGATTTAGGTTTTCTAATACCAAATGGTTCCCTATTTATAACAGGAAGAGCTAAGGATACAATAGTGCTATCAAGTGGTGAAAATATAGAACCAAATCCGCTGGAGACCGAAATCCTTAGTTCTGAATTTATAAATCAAATTCAACTAGTAGGACAAGATAAGAAATGTTTAACAGCTCTTGTAGTGCCTAATGTCGAATTGGTTAAAAACAAGTTTTTGGAAGAAGACCTTTCAAAATTAAATCTGAATAATAATATTGGTGCATTTTTTAAATCACAAATTAATACTTTGCTTAAAAGTCGATTAGGAGCAAGATCAGAAGAACAAATATTAGATTGTTATTTTGTTGATGCCTTTACTTTAGAAAATGGTTTGTTAACACAAACTCTTAAACAAAAAAGAAAAGAAATAGAAAAAAAGTATTCATTACAAATAGAAAATATGTATGAACAGAAATTTAGTAAGAAAAATTGATTTGTTCTTTCTATATTAAAAAGGTAATTTAATTTTTTATGGAAACAAAAAATTCAATATCTATAAAGCGCTCAATAGCCATTAAAGCTGTTGTTACTCCAACTTGGAAGGAAGATGCTGAAAAAGAGCTAAGTAAAGCAATTTCAAACATTGACCAGCAATTATCCCAACTTGAGCAGGAGGGGCAGCAAATAGTAAATAATATTAGATCCCAATCGGTTAACCCTCTAGATCCAAGAGTTCAAGAACAGGTTAGTCAGGTGCAACAACAAGTCGCAGCAAAACGAAATGAAATTGAAGAACAAAAAAGAAATCTTCTTCAACAACAGAGTCAAGTTCGCGAATTAAAAATGGACGAAATTGTTGATCAAGGTCAAGTTGATAGTTTTTGTGATGTCACTGTGGGCGACAATCTTATTGAAAAAATGCAAGTCTCGATTACAGTTAAAGATGGAGTTATTCAATCCATAAATAATAATTAAAGTAAGAATTAACTCTTTTTTAAAATAAATTTCAATTAGAGAAATTTAAATTCTAATCGATCTAAATTATTACTTTCTTAAGTTTTAAGAGTTCCCACTGTGAACATGATTTCGTATAATTAGATCAAGAGTTAAAAGGGGTTTTAATCATAAAAACTTTTAAAGTTTGGTAAAAATCCCTTGAAACTTATGCAATAACAATTTTCTTATGTCTCACGAAATATTCATGCCTGCCTTGAGTTCTACTATGACAGAGGGCAAGATTGTGGAATGGTTGAAAAATCCGGGAGATAAGGTTGAAAGAGGCGAATCTGTTTTGGTTGTTGAATCTGATAAAGCAGATATGGATGTTGAATCTTTTCAAGATGGATATCTTGCGGCAGTTTTAATGCCTGCCGGCAGCACTGCTCCTGTTGGAGAAACTATTGGCCTTATTGTAGAAAATGAGGATGAGATAGCTTCTGTTCAAGAACAAAACAAAGGAAATCAGCCCGAAGTTTCTAGTTCGGATCAACTTGAATTGGTAAGTAATAAAACTGAAGAAAAACCTGAAGTTCAAAGTGAAATTGTTGAAAAACAAGAAAAAGAAGTTGTATTAATGAGTGAAAAGGCAGCACCATCTTTCAGTAGCGATCAAATAAATGCTGCTACGAGTAATGTTTCTTCGAGGGTGATTGCATCTCCAAGAGCTAAAAAACTTGCCTCTCAAATGGGTGTTGATTTAGCAAAGGTTCATGGATCCGGACCTCATGGAAGGATTCAAGCCGATGATATTTTAAAAGCTAATGGCCAACCAGTCTCTATACCATGGATAGGTGAAGGTGGTTCTCCTGCAAGTGTACCTGGTGCAAATTTGGGAGTTGAAAGTAAACCAGAAACTTCAGGAAATAGTTTTGGTAATCCCGGAGAAACAGTTCAATTTAATACTCTTCAAAAAGCGGTAAATAAAAATATGGAATCTAGTTTAGATGTGCCATGTTTTAGGGTGGGTTATTCCATTAACACAGATAAATTAGATAATTTCTACAAAAAAGTAAAACAGAACGGAGTTACTATGACTGCTTTACTAGTAAAGGCAGTTGCAAAGACACTAAAGAAACATCCTCAAGTTAACTCAAGTTTTTCAGAAAATGGAATTTCTTATCCAGAAAATATAAATATTGCTGTTGCTGTTGCGATGGAAGATGGTGGACTAATAACTCCAGTTTTAAAAGAACCATGCAATACTGATTTATTTGAATTGTCTAGGGAATGGAAAGATCTCGTAAAAAGATCAAGATCAAAACAATTAGAACCTGATGAATACTCAACAGGAACCTTCACTTTATCTAACCTTGGGATGTTTGGAGTTGATAGATTTGACGCAATTCTTCCTCCAGGTACCGGTGCTATTTTAGCCATAGCATCATCGAAACCAACCGTTGTTGCTAATAGTGATGGTTCAATATCTGTTAAAAAAATAATGCAAGTAAATCTAACAGCTGATCATAGAGTGATCTATGGAGCTGATGGAGCTTCATTCTTAAAAGACTTGGCTTCCCTAATTGAAGATGAGCCAGAGACTCTTGTCTCCTAAATTTAATTGATTTCTGAAATTAATAAAGAAGAAAGAGATTATAAGCTTGAAGCTTATGATTATTTACTTGATCCTTCATTAATTGCTAGTAAACCTTCTGCAATTAGGCATGAATCAAGATTGATGATAGTTAGAAATAGTTTTTTAGAAGAAGACTGTTTAACTAATAAATTTACCAAGAATCTTTTAGATGAATTTAGAGAAGGGGATCTTGTAATTGTAAATAATACTAAAGTTATGAAAGCTAGGTTAAAGGTTGAATTAGAAAATAAGACATTAGTAGAATTATTAGTTTTAGAAAGATCCCATGAATGTGTTTGGTTATGTTTGGCAAAGCCAGCAAAAAAGTTAAAAATAAATAGAAAATTAAAATTAAAATCTCCATTAGCACAAGATATTAATTTGATTGTTGATGGAGTTGATGAAGAAACTGGAGGGAGATTTATTAAATTTCCGGATAATATAACTTGTCTCAATTCAATGAATGAACTTCTTGATAAATACGGGGAAATCCCTCTTCCTCCTTATATAAAAAATTCCGAAGAAGAATCTTTTCATGAGAAAAGTTATCAAACTGAATATGCAACAAATCCGGGGGCAGTTGCTGCACCAACAGCTGGTTTACACTTAAGCAAAAGTCTTATTTCCAATCTAAAAAAAAAAGGCGTAATAATCTTACCGATAACTTTGCACGTGGGTTATGGAACATTCAAACCAATTGATCAAGAAGATTTAAGTAACTTAAAACTTCACAAAGAATGGGTAAGTGTTAATAAGGAAGTAGTGGAGGAAATAAAAAGAATAAAGAAAACAGATAGAAAAATAATTGCTATTGGTACAACAAGCGTAAGAGCTCTTGAAAGTTGTTATTCTCACGAAATTAATGACTTTATTCCCATAGCTAAATACGTAGATTTAGTAATTAAGCCAGGTTATAAATTTAAGGTAGTTGATGGATTATTAACTAATTTTCATCTCCCTAAAAGTTCATTATTACTTTTAGTAAGTGCAATGATTGGGAGAGAAAGATTATTAGATCTATATAAAAAAGCCATAAAAGAAAAATTTAGATTCTTCTCTTATGGCGATGCGATGTATATTTCACCAGATTCACTACTGGAGAAAAAATTGATTTAGGCTTTGACTGGTTCTTGAATGATTCCGCTTGGAACTTCAGTAAACATAATTGATGATAAATACCTCTCTGCCAAATCAGGTAGAACAACTACAATTGTCTTTCCAGCATATTCATCTTGTTCAGCTAATCTGACAGCAGCTGCAGCAGCGGCTCCACAAGATATTCCTACTAATAGACCTTCCTCTTTGGCTAATCTAAGAGCCATCTCTATTGATTCGTCATTTGTTACTTGTTCAACCTTGTCAACAATTGATAAGTCAAGGTTCTTAGGAATAAATCCTGCTCCAATTCCTTGTATTTTATGTGGTCCGGATTTAACCTCTTCTCCATTCATTGTCTGTGTAATAACAGGACTATGTGATGGTTCAACAGCTACAGAAGTGATATTCTTGCCCTTCTCTTGCTTAATGTATCTTGAAACTCCTGTAATTGTGCCGCCAGTTCCAACCCCTGCAACTAGGACATCAATTTCTCCATCACAATCATCCCAGATTTCTGGTCCAGTAGTTTTGAAATGAATTTCAGGGTTCGCTGGGTTATCAAATTGACCTGGCATGAAATATTGAGAAGGATTACTTTCTGCAATTTCTTTAGCCTTAGCTATTGCTCCAGGCATACCTTTAGATGCCTCTGTTAAAACAATTTCAGCACCCAACACTGCCATAACCCTTCTTCTTTCAATTGACATGGATTCTGGCATTGTAAGGATCAGTTTATAACCTCTTGCTGAAGCAGTAAAAGCTAGAGCAATTCCTGTATTTCCAGAAGTTGGCTCAACAATAGTTTTGTCTTTTGTAAGCTTCCCACTTTTCTCTGCATCCCAGATCATGTTGGCGCCAATCCTGCATTTGACACTATAAGCAGGGTTTCTACCTTCAATTTTTGCAAGTACTGTAGCTTTCGCGTTTTTAGTAACTGATTTTAATTTTACTAATGGAGTGTTTCCGATAGCAAAACTGTTGTCCTCATAAATTTTTGCCATTTATGTATTAAGAAAATATATTTTAATACTAACTATTATTCAGAAAAAGAGTATATAAGTTTCTATACGGTAAATACTAGGAATTTAGAAATTATTTAGCGCCTCAGAAAAGGTTTCCCATAGTTGATCTTGGTCTTCTAATCCAACTGATACTCTAATAAGGTGCGAAGGTATACCAAAACTTTCAGCCCACTCCAACTCTTCATAATGAGCAAGTAAAACATAAGGACAAACTAGAGTAAATTTGGTACCTAAACTAGGTCCTTTAGATACTTTTAGAGAATCATAAAAAATTTTAGCTTTGTTCAATCCTCCATTTAACTCAAACGATAATAAGCAGCCGTACCCTCCATCAGAAGTAAGTAAAGAATTAAAATTTGGACAATTTTCAGGATGGAAAATATTTTTAATCTCGCTATGGGTCTCTAATCTTTTTTTTAATTCTAAACATGCTTTATTTTGTTCAAAAACTCTTTGATTTACATCTCTACTAACTTTCTCTAGATAAACAATATCTCCATCGGAAAGTATTGGAATATTAATCTCGTTTAATGCATTTCTAAACTGATCAATCCATTTGCTTTTTGGATTTAGTATTAATGATCCGGCAAGGATATCACCACTACCTGAAAAAATTTTTGTAAGTGAAGTAAAAACTATATCTGCATGTTCTATGGAATTTATATTTAAATTAGAACCAATTGTATCGTCAACAATTAAGGGAATATTTAACTTTTTTGCTATTTTTGAAATTTTTTTAATATTTACACATTTGAGCATTGGATTACTTGGGAGTTCAATAATTAATGCTGATGGATTTATTCTTTTGATTTCTAATTCAATATCAGCGCAATTTTCTTCTGTAATTAACTTAGCTCCGTGAAAGATATTCATTGGTAATTTAAGTACATCTACATATGGAAAACCAATTTGGAGTGTTGGTTTAGCTGGAAATAATTTATATATGATTTCTAATGATGTATGCAATGAAGACATCCCAGATGAAGTTAAGTGAATGTCGTTAGAGTTAATTTTTGTAGATTTAGAAATTCTATTTTTTATTAGTTGAGAACATTCATTTACGTAAGATTTTGGAGGGCAATCTTCAAGACCCAGTTCTATAGCAGCAGCTCTTGAAGATATACCAAGACCAGCATGTTGCCAAAAATATTTTGCATAAATACTTCCTTCTTTTTCAGTTATTAAGAAAGCTAAATTATCTCTTTTTTCTATATATGAGAATTGTTCAGAAGTATTTCTATCAATGTATTTTTTAGCTTTAAAAGCTATGCTTTCATTCGGATATGGCCAGATACTTTTATTGTTGAAGTAATTTTCCTTTTTTACTTTTTCGCATAATCTTTTCACCATGGGGTTTAACCCGAACCGTGGGTAAATGGACTTCAATAATTTCATGCATTCTTCATTTTTCTCCTCGTAATTTATTACATCATTCCAAGTTGGTAATGCTACAGAAACGGCATGAATACTATCAGGAATTGCATATCCCAACTCTAAATTTTTCCATATAGGGTTTTTAAGTAAATCTCTCAATTTTCAGAATTTATTTAAAGCAAATAAAATGTCCGAGATTAAATCGTTTGTATCTTCACATCCAATTGATAATCTTACAAGAGCATCATCTATACCTAGAAGATTTTTTGTTTCATCATCAACAGATGCATGAGTCATTGTTGCAGGGTGACAAATTAAACTTTCAACTCCTCCAAGGCTTTCTGCTAGCGAGAAATATTTGAGAGATTTGCAAAATTTAAAGGTATCCTCTTTACTTAAATTTAGTTTTAGCGTGATCATCGAACCTCCAGATCTCATTTGAGATTTTGCCAAATTAAATTGCGGATGTTTTTGATTAAAAGGATAAATTAATTTGCTAATTATTTTATGATTCTCTAATTCTTCAGAAATTAATTCTGCACTTTGCGTTTGTTGTTCAATTCTTAAAGGAAGAGTTTTTACCCCTCTAGTAATGAGCCAACTATCAAAAGGAGATGGTTGAAGCCCTAAAGCTTTTTGAGAGAAAAGCATCTTACTATTCCATACCTCATTATTTGTCAGTACTGCTCCTCCAAGTGCATCACTATGTCCATTAATGAATTTTGTTGTGCTTACAAGCGATAGTGTTGCCCCAAGGTCCAATGGTTTTTGGATGAGTGCGGTAGAAAAGGTGTTGTCTACAACCACTGGTATTTGGAGTTTATTCGCCTCATCACAAATCGCCTTAATATCAAGTACTTTCAAAAGTGGATTAGTTGGACTTTCTAGCCATATCAATGTTGGCTCGAAGTTTGATATCTTTTTGATATTATTTTTGTTTGTAAAATCTGTATATAAAACTTCTAGTCCAAATTTCTTGAAAATTTCTTCGAACATCCTTACTGTACAACCATAGAGATTTGACTCGCAGAGTATCTTGTCGCCTGATTTAAGTGTTGATGTAATTGCAGTTACCGCGCTAATTCCAGATCCAAAAACTGTACAGTATTTAGAATCTTCTATTGATTTAAGTATGTTTTCTAGAATTCTAAAGTTAGGATTGCCTGATCTTGTGTAGTCGAAATTATCTTTATTTCCATGTTTGAAAGTAGATGTCGAAAAAATAGGAGGCATAACGCATCCAGTATCTCGTGCAAAAGTTTCTCCATGGTGAATGGATAAGGTTTTAAAACCAGGCTTTTTAATATTATTTTTCTTATTTCCCATTGTTTTAAAAATAAGAATTAAGTTAAAATCTCTCATTTAAATATGAGAGATTTAATAATCCAAAGAAAAGTTTTATTAAACTTTTCTTGAATAATATTCAACAACTAGTAGTTCGTTTATTTCAAGAGCTACCCATTCTCTATCGCATTTTCCATTTATTTTCCCTGTTAATTTAGGTTTATCTAACTCTATATGAGGCGGGACATTTGCTAAACCAGGGAATTCTATATTTCCTTCAACAAGCTTTTTGCTTGCTTTGTTTTCTTTAATTCCAATGATATCACCTGCTTTGCATTGATAACCTGCAATATCAAGAACCTTGCCATTAACAGTTACATGGCCATGATTTACTAATTGTCTTGAGCCAGGAATAGTGCCACCAAAACCTAATCTAAAACAAACATTATCTAATCTATTTTCTAAAAGTCTTAGTAGGTTTGTCCCTGTTGATCCTTCTTGAGCTCTTGCTTTTTTTACATAACGTACAAGTTGCCTTTCAGAAACTCCATAATTAAACCTTAGTTTCTGTTTTTCTTCTAGACGGATCGCATATTCTGATCGCTTGCGACGGGCTTGGCCGTGCTGACCTGGAGGATTAGACTTCTTTGAAGCTTTCCTGGTGAGACCTGGTAGTTCTCCCAAGCGACGCGTAACCCTTAATCTGGGGCCGCGGTATCTTGACATAATTTTAAATTAAATAGAAAATTGCAATAAATTGGATAATTGATTAAATTCAATTAAACTAATTACTACTGGAAATATTATTTTACATCATTAAAGTGTTCAAAACTATTAATAAATCAATTACTTCTATACTTCTTTTTATGATTTCGTTTTATCAAAAGTGGTTTTCTCCTTTTTTTGGACCAAGATGCAGATTTATTCCAAGTTGCAGCTCTTATGGATATGAGGCAATTACTAGACATGGTCCTTGGAAGGGAGGGTGGTTAACTTTAAAAAGATTAAGCAGATGTCATCCTTTAACTCCCTGTGGATGTGACCCTGTGCCTGACTAAATGAATGAAAATATTTATTTTTGTTAGGCAGGGATGTTGCCTTTGTGATTCATTAAAAAACAAACTGGCAAAAATAAAACTTAATGAGTTATTCCCTAATCTAGAGGAGCTTAAAGAAATTGATATTGATAGGTTCGATTTATATAAAGATAAATATAAAAAATATGATTACGAAGTACCTGTTATTGCTGTTGAAAGAATTAGGTCCGAGGAGATCATAGAATTGCCTCGTATTTCTCCAAGATTAAAAGATGATCAATTAAAGAATTGGTTTCAAAAAAATATTAGTACCATTCTGGAGAAATAATTTTTTTATATGAGATCTATAAAATTACATAAACTTTTAGATTTGGTAGGAATTATTCCTTCATCAAATCTTATCGATCAAGATATCAATAATATTTCTTTTAACTCTAAAGAAGTACAAAAAGGAACTTTATTTTTAGGAATGCCTGGTTTAAATGTTGATGGAGGAAAATTTTGTATTGAGGCAATTGAAAATGGCGCAGAGGCTGCCATTATTGGCCCTGCTGCAAAACAGAAAATCGGATTTATTGATCGAAAAAGGATTTTGGTTATAGAGGATAATTTAGATTATATTTTTGGTCAAATAGTCGCTGAGTTTTGGAATAGGCCTTCAAGAAAACTTAAACTTATTGGTGTTACTGGTACAAATGGAAAAACGACAATTACTTTCTTATTGGAATACCTTTTAAAAAAATTAGGGAAAAAGACTGCATTATTTGGGACCTTGTTTAATAGATGGCCTGGCTTTTCAGAAGTTGCTTCTCATACAACTGATTTCGCCGATAAACTTCAAAAGAAATTAAATGCTGCTGTTGAGGCAGAATCTGAATTCGCGATATTAGAAGTAAGTTCTCATTCTATTGCTCAAAAGAGGATATCAGGATGCGAATTTGAGGCGGCTATTTTTACTAATTTAACTCAAGATCATCTTGATTATCACTCAGATATGGAATCTTATTTTCAAACAAAAAGAAAATTGTTTTTACCACCTTATTTAATAGAAAAGGATGGAATTTCTGTATTAAATCACGATGACCCTTGGATATCTAAATTATCATCTGATCTTGAAAAAAGATCTTCATTAGTGTCTACAAAGATTACTGAAAGTGAATTTAAAAATCATGATTTTTTTTTCGTAACAGATAAAAAATTTACTGAAAATGGCTCAACCTGCATTTTTCATACACCTAAGGAAAAAATTCAACTTTTTGTTCCACTCGTTGGAGAATTTAATTTAATGAATGCGATTCAAGCAATAACAATTTTGTATAAACTTAATTTTTCTTTAAAAGATCTATCAAAGTTAATACGATCTTTCCCTGGCGCTCCTGGGCGAATGGAGAAAATAGAAATTGATAATGATGACGTTTCAAGATCACTTCCAACAGTAATTGTTGATTATGCCCACACTCCTGATGGATTAAAAAAAGTTTTGCAATCAATTAAAAAACTTTGTAAGGGAAAACTCATTACTGTTTTTGGCTGTGGAGGAGATCGAGATCTTGGTAAAAGGCCTTTAATGGGATCAATAGCTGAAGAGTTTTCTGATCAACTTTTTATAACTTCAGATAATCCAAGATCAGAAGAACCCCAAAAGATAGTAAATGATATTTTGATGGGTATAAAAAAAAGAGAAAAAATAACAATTGAGATTGATAGATTTAAAGCAATAAATGAATCTATTAAATTTGCCAATAAAGAAGATATTGTTTTAATTGCAGGAAAAGGACATGAAGACTACCAAATTCTCAATGATAAAGTTATTAATTTTGATGATAGAAAAATAGCTTATAAATTATTAAAAGAAAAAAGAAAATCTCAATAAAATTTCCTAATCAAATAAGAAAGATTTTTACGCAAATCACAGGAAAAGTTTCTTAAGATTGATTAAGTTATTTTTAATAAAATGAAGGGCTTAGCCTTAGTTGTAGGCGCAGGTGGAATTGGAACCCAAATAGCTAAAGATCTGAGTGAAAGTGAAAAAGATTTAGAAGTTGTTTTGTGCGGAAGAAAAAGTGAATTTAATTCTTTTTGGGAATTAGATATAGAGGATTCTCAATCCCTTTTGCAGTTGAAAAATAAAATATCAAATCAGCCTTCAAAATTAAGGCTAGTTGTTAATGCTACAGGTAGACTTCATAGTGATTCTCTTCAACCAGAAAAAAGATTACAACATCTTGATAAAAAAAATATGATGGAAAGTTTTTCAATAAACGCCTTTTCTCCTATTTTATTAGCTAAAGCGATTGAAGAATTTATACCAAAAGATTTGGATTTTAATTTTGCAAGTATAAGTGCAAGAGTTGGTAGCATTGGAGATAATCAAACTGGAGGTTGGTATTCATATAGAGCTGCAAAATCTGCGCAAAATCAGTTTTTTAAATCTTTAAGTATTGAATGGGCTAGACGTTTCCCAAAGGCTACTATCACATTGCTTCATCCAGGAACAGTAGATACTGATTTATCTAGACCTTTTCATAAATTTGTGCCAGAACATAAATTATTTAGTAAAGAAAAATCCTCCCAATTTTTGATCAATATTATTAAAAATCAATCCCCGGAATGTACTGGAAAATTTATTGCTTGGGATAGCTCAGAAATACCCTGGTAATTTTTTAATTTCTTCAGAAAGTAAATTAATCTCAGCTTCTGTAGTCATTTGATGTACGCATGCTCTAAACCATTTTGGATCTTCTAAAACTCTAATCCAAATTTTCTTTTCTCCAAGTTTATTTACAAATTTATCCTTATCTTTAATATTTTCGATATTAAAACTAACTATCCCATTTAAGTACTTTTTTTCTAAAACTAATTCAACACCCTTTAATTGATTTAATTCATCCCAAAGTTTCTCACTTAATCTTTTTATATATTTTCTTTTTTCTTTTTCATTGCAGTCTTTATCCAAAAGATCTATAGAATTACGAAGCCCTGCAAGTAAAGGAATGCAAGATGTAGCTACTTCAAACTTCCTTGCATCATCATGAAAAAGATTATCTGAAGGCTCATAAATGCCTTGTTCTTTTTTTAATGATTTCCAACCAATTATTGTTGGATCTGTTTCATGAATAAATCTATCTGAGACATAAATGGCTCCAAGTCCTTCTGGTCCACATGCCCATTTATGAGAAGTTATTGAATATAAATCAGAATAAAAAACTTCTTTTTCAATATTTATGTGCCCAAAGGTTTGAGCACCATCAACAAGTAGATAAGAGTTTTCTCGATTGTTTTTTAATTCGATGGAAATTTGTTTTAAAGGAATTTTATATCCAAAGTTCCATAAGATATGAGAAATAATTAGTATCTTAGTCTTACTATTTAGATTTTTCAAAATCTCTAAAATTATATTTTCGTCGTTTAGATTTTTGAATTTTTGGATCGGCAAAATTTTGAATATTAATTTATTTCTTCTGCAAAATTCTCGACTTGCAGCCACTACTCCAGGATGTTCACAGTCACTTATTAACAGCTCTTCTCCCTCTTCTACTTTTATTCCCCAAAAGGGTAAAATCATACCGGAAGAGATATTCTCGGTTAAAGCTACATTCTTTGAATTTACACCTAATTTTTGTGCAATGAGCCTTTTTGTGGTCAATATTTCTTTGTAAATAAAAGGCCACATATTGTTAGTAAATGGTCCTAAATCTTGGATAATTTCCCACGTTTTAACTATGGCTTCTAAAGAAGATTTTGGTAATGGTCCTTGACCTCCATAGTTGAAATAATACTTATTTTTTAATGCTGGTATTTGATCTCTTAGATTATTTCTCATGGAAATTTAATTTATATTTTTAAACTCTTGAATTTTTTAAATATTGCCTACTAAAGTTACTGTTCTAAATTCTATATCCTCAATTACTTTCCAAGGTTCAGCACTCCTTTCTGCAAATTCTAAATTTTTAAATCCTAGTTCTTTAAAGTCACTTATAAAGTCTGGTTCATACCATGCTCCACTTATACATCCTGTCCATAGATCATGATCATTTTGCAATCTTAAAGGAACTTTTTTGTTAGAAACAATATCGCTAATTGCAATTCTCCCATTATCGTTTAAAACTCTTTTTATATTTCTTAGAAGGTTATTTCTAGATTCTGGACTTACCAAGTTTAAAACGCAATTACTTAAAATAATATCAACTGATTTGTCGGCGATTAATGGATTTAAATCTTTATCTAATTCATCAAGTTTTTCAATTGAACCTTCAAGAAATATTGTATTGTTGAAACCTATATTTTTTGTAACTTCTTTGGAGGCTGATCTAGATAAAGAAAGCATATCAGGATTCTGATCAACTCCAATAACTTTACCTTCTTTCCCAACAATTTGGGCACAAATAAAAGCATTTTTGCCGCTACCACTTCCAAGATCTAAGACTATATCGTTTTTTTGAACATATTTTGTTGGATCACCACATCCATAGTCTCTTTCTATAACCTCTTGAGGAATTGCTTCAAGTAAAACGGGATTAAACCCAACTGGTGTACAAAGACAACTTTCTTTTTCTAGTGCGGCTGAACCATATCGTTCTTGAATAGCATCTTTATGATCGAATTGATTAGATGCTTTATTAGATGTGTTTGTATTACAGCAACTTTCAGACATATCTTTAAAGAAATTTCTATAACTATAGCCAAAAAAAAAACCCCTATAAGGGGTTTTATTTTTGGAATTAAATTATTTAGTGTAGTTAGCACCTCTGTAATTTAATTCTGCTTTTTCATTACTTGAAGAAGCGTCATCCATTCTATTGGTGTATACGTTTCTTCTGTAGGTAAGTTCAACTTGTTGCTTTTTGGCAACTTCTTTGTTTTGAACGTAGTTTTTACCTCTGTAAGTTAAAGTAGTCATGTTTCGATTTGACAAAACGGCCATCCCCCGTTCCATGGTATGACTCGAACTGCGCCCTAAAATAAGGGTGAACGAAAATGTAGCTGTTGCTACAAATTTATTATATATGTATTTTTATATTGCTGTCTATGTTTTACAGTTAGAAATAAATTTTTAATTTTTTTTTAATTATTATCTAAAGTAAATTTTGCTATCTATTTTATCTAAAAAGGATTAGGTTTATATTTGATTTCTTATTTTTAAGATTTTATTTATGACAGGGTTTTTATATTTTTTGGGTAATACTTTGAGATGGCCCGCATTAAAACCAAAAGAATTTTTTTCTTTACATGCATACTTTACTATTATTTATTTGATAACTTTTACATTAAGTAAAAATGAAGTTAATCAATCAAATCTAGTTTTTACTCTTGGTATTTTAGCTCCTCTTTTAATATCTATTGGGCAAGGGCTTCCTGTAAATTGCTTAGATTTTAAATCTTCTTTAATTAAAGAATTAGGAAAAGAATCGTAAAATTTGTAATATTAAGCTTATAAGACTTGTACAACTTCGCTAATTTCAGGAATCATTTCTTTTAACTTTCTTTCGATACCCATTTTCAACGTCATAGTACTGCTAGGGCAACTTCCACATGCTCCTTGAAGTCTGACTTTGACAATTGGACCATCTATTTCTGCAATCTCTACATTACCTCCATCAGAAATTAAAAAAGGTCTTAGCTCGTCAAGGACTTTTTCTACATTTTCGTTTGTCAGCGAGAGTGTTTCAGTACTCATAATTTTGGATTAACTTTATAATAAGCCTAGAAAGAAATCTGATTAATTGCAAAAAAGATAATTTTCTGTTGTGACTTCACCTAAAAATCCCACTAATGACAATAGCTACTTTGATGCAGTCTTAGTAGGAGCAGGGATAATGAGTAGTACTTTAGCCCTCCTAATTTCAGAAGTTTTGCCAGATATAAAATTTCTTATTATAGAAAAATTAAATGCTCCAGGAAGTGAAAGTACTGGCGCATTTAATAATGCAGGTACAGGACATGCGGCTAATTGTGAATTAAACTATACCCCTTTAGATGAAAAAGGAAATCTAAAAATAGATAAAGCGCTCTCAATAAATCGTTCTTTTGAAACATCCATGTCTTTATGGGCCTCATTGTATGAAGCAGGGAAAATTGATATTAAGAAGTTTCTAAAATTTATCCCTCATATTAGCTTTGTGTCTGGTAAGGATAATATTTCTTTTTTAAAAAAAAGATTTCAGAAAATGACCGAAAATCCTGAATTTATTGATATGGAATTTTCTACATCTTTTGATGAAATTTCATCATGGGCTCCTCTAATAACAAAAGATAGGAATCCATTTACTAAAATTGCTGCTACAAAAATAAGTAGAGGAACAGATATTAATTTTGAAGCTCTCACAAAAGAGTATTTGTCATTAGTTTCTTTAAATAAAAATGTTGAAATTAGATACAAAACAGAATTAGTAGATTTAAAGAAAATTGATAAAACAAAATGGGAACTAGAAATTAGTTCAGAGGGTAGAAAAACTTCAATTAGAACTGGCTATGTTTTTCTTGGAGCTGGAGGAAAAACAATTAATTATTTGCAAAAATCGAAAATTCCAGAAGCAAAGAGTTATGGTGGATTTCCTGTTAGTGGGAAATGGCTTATTTGCGAGAAAAGAGATCTAGCAGAGAATCATAACTCAAAAGTTTATGGAAAAGCTGATATTGGATCGCCACCTATGTCTGTGCCTCATTTAGATACCAGATGGATTGATAATAAAAAACTTCTTCTATATGGACCTTTTGCTGGATTTACAACGAAATTTCTAAAGCAAAGTTCATACTTTGACTTATTTAGTTCAATTAAAAAGAATAATATTTTTTCTATGTTAGACGTTGGTTTCAAGAACAACGATTTAATTAATTACCTAATATCACAATCATTAAAGAACCATAACTCAAGAGTTGAGAATTTAAGGAATATGATGCCATCAGCTAATCCTTCCGATTGGTATTTAAAGAATGCTGGTCAAAGAGTCCAAATAATAAAAAAAACTGAAGGTGGTGGTTCTTTGAAATTTGGAACGGAGATTGTAAATTCATCTGATGGTTCATTATCTGCTTTGCTAGGAGCTTCTCCGGGAGCAAGTACTGCGGTTTCAATAATGATTGAGGTTCTAGAAAAATCTGTTTTATTTTTAAAAGATAAGCATAATCTTCAGAAAAAAATAAATGACTTAATTTATCCAGAACTATCAGTCTCTGAAAATTACAGTACCTTCATAAAAGATATTAAAAAAAGAAATAATTCCATTTTTGGTTTCCATCCATAATTCTAATTAGCTAATATTAATCAAGATGTAATAAGAGGAGAATTTTTCTTTCTATATGACTGATATATCGGTTTCAAAAATTAGGAATTTCTGCATAATCGCTCATATTGACCATGGTAAATCTACTCTTGCAGATAGGTTGCTTCAAGATACTGGTACTGTGCAGCAAAGGGATATGCAAGAACAATTTTTGGACAGTATGGATCTTGAAAGAGAGAGAGGAATTACTATCAAGTTACAGGCCGCTAGGATGAAATATAAAGCTGACGATTCTCAAGAATATGTTTTGAACTTAATAGATACTCCAGGGCATGTTGATTTCTCTTATGAGGTTAGTAGATCTCTTCAAGCTTGTGAAGGCGCTTTACTCGTTGTTGATGCGAGTCAAGGAGTAGAAGCTCAAACCTTAGCTAATGTTTATCTTGCCTTAGAAAATAATCTTGAAATAATTCCTGTTTTAAATAAAGTTGATTTACCAGGTGCTGATGCTGAAAAAATAAAACAAGAAATAGAGGAAATTATTGGACTCGATACATCTAATGCAATAAATTGTTCAGCAAAAACTGGAGTTGGTATTAAAGATATTTTGGAAGCGATTGTAAAAAGAGTCCCTCCTCCTCAAGATGAAATTAATCTACCTACAAAGGCACTGATTTTTGATTCTTATTATGATCCGTACAGAGGAGTTATTGTTTATTTCAGGGTGATATCTGGTTCTCTCAATAAGAGAGAAAAGATATTATTAATGGCGAGTAAAAAAAATTATGAACTAGATGAGATAGGAATAATGGCACCTGATCAGCAGCAAGTTGATGAATTACATGCAGGAGAAGTTGGTTATTTAGCAGCTTCTATAAAATCAGTTGCTGATGCGAGAGTGGGAGATACGATTACTCTTTTAAACTCACCTGCCAATGATCCTTTGCCTGGTTATAAGACAGCAAATCCTATGGTTTTTTGTGGCTTATTCCCAACTGATGCTGATCAATTCCCAGATTTAAGAGTATCACTAGAAAAATTACAATTATCTGATGCAGCTTTAAAATATGAGCCCGAAACCAGTAGCGCAATGGGTTTTGGATTTAGGTGCGGATTCCTAGGACTTCTTCATATGGAGATTGTTCAAGAAAGATTAGAAAGAGAATATGACTTGGATCTAATAGTAACGGCACCATCAGTTATCTATAAGGTTAATTTAAATCAGCAGGAACATATCTTTATTGATAATCCTTCTACAATTCCTGATCCACAACTTAGAGAATCAATAGAGGAGCCTTATGTGAAAATGGAAATTTTTGCTCCCAATGAATTTAATGGAACATTAATGGGTTTATGTCAGGAAAGAAGGGGAGTATTCATAGATATGAAATATATAACAACAGAAAGAGTAACCTTGATTTATGAAATCCCACTAGCAGAGGTAGTTACTGATTTCTTTGATCAAATGAAAAGTAGGACTCAAGGTTATGCATCAATGGAATATCATTTAATTGGCTATAGAAAGAACGACCTTGTTAGATTAGATGTTCTAATAAATTCAGAAAGAGCAGATCCTTTAACCTCAATTGTGCATAAAGATAAGGCTTATGGAATAGGCAGAAGTTTAGTTGAGAAATTAAAAGAACTTATACCAAAACAACAATTTAAAATACCTATTCAAGCATCAATAGGTAGCAGGATTATTGCGAGCGAAAGTATAAGTGCTTTGCGAAAAGATGTTTTATCTAAATGTTATGGAGGAGATATTTCTAGGAAAAAGAAACTTTTAAAAAAACAAGCTAAAGGTAAAAAAAGGATGAAGGCAATGGGTAAAGTTGAAGTCCCCCAAGAAGCTTTTATGGCAGTCCTGAAATTAAACCAATAATTTTTTAAATTTAAAATAATAGCTATTTTTTTTTCTTTAAGAATTGGGTATATTTCAGTCATATCTGTAAAAAAATTTTGGATATTAACTCATATAATCGTGTCGGCGTAAATATCAGAAAAGCTGGATTTCTAATTGTACTTTTTTATCTTCTTATCGTTTTAATTATCAAATTTTTAGAGGTCAATAATTTTTTTGGTTATTCATTTTCAATGGTAAGCAATGATATCTTTGCCCCTCCTTCGCTTAATCATTTCTGTGGCACAGATAGATTAGGAAGAGATGTTTGCTTAAGAACTTTGCAAGGATCATCCTTAGCTATAGAAGTTGTATTATTAGCTATTCTTTTTTCATTAAGTTTGGGTTTGCCATTGGGATTATTAAGTGGATATTTTGGTGGTTTTTTTGATAAATGTTTATCACTAATAATGGATACTATTTTTTCAATACCTGTAATTTTGCTTTCGGTTGTTGTTGCCTTTGTATTGGGTAAGGGTATTCTTAACGCAGCTTTTGCACTGTGTATTGTTTATTCTCCTCAATATTTTAGATTAATTAGAAATCAGACAATATTGGTTAAATCCGAAACTTATGTTGAGGCAGCTCAAGTTTCAGGAGCTGATGTTAAAAAAATTATTTTTAAATATATTCTCCCAAATGTAATAACTCCTTTACCAATTCTACTTACCTTAAATGCTGCTGATGCTGTCTTGGTATTGGGAAGTTTAGGATTTTTAGGACTTGGTGTTCCTGCAGATGTCCCAGAATGGGGTAGTGATTTAAATCTTGCTCTTGCTGCTTTACCTACAGGTATATGGTGGACTGCTTTATTCCCAGGTTTGGCAATGTTTTTTTTAGTTTTAGGGCTTTCTTTTATGGGAGAGGATCTTGAAGAAATTTTTGATAGTCAAAATTCTAAATAAATTTAGTTTTCTGTAATAGGATCAAATTCACCTCTATCATTCAACTTTGGATATTCTTTAGCTGATTTTTTGTAGATCGCAGCTAATTCTGGATAACACCACTCGAACAAAGTCTTTTGATATTCATCTATATTTAAACCTTCCCCATAAGTTGGCAATATACCTTTATCATTTCTCTGGCGAATAGCTTCAAATAATAATATGGAGGCCGCAACTGAAACGTTCAAGGATTGAACCATCCCTGTCATGGGTATGAAAATTGATTGATCAACCATTGATATGAGTTCATTACTTAATCCCCATTTTTCTGCTCCCAAAACAAAACATGTATTTTGAGAATAATCAAAATTTCTATAATCTAATGATTCACTATTAAGACTCGTTCCATATAGCTTAAAACCCTTATTCTTTAAATCAGATATCGCCTTAATAATATTTTCATGATTATTTAGTTTGACCCATTTTTGACTACCTTGGGCAGTACTATTAAAAGTTTTAACGGCATTCGTTTGGCTAATAAAATTTGCTTCGAAAACCCCTGCTGCATCGCAAGTCCTTAAAATCGCAGATAGATTATGCGGTTTATTGACATCCTCAACCAAAACAGTCAAGTTTTTCATTCGACAATTTAAAACACTTTTGATTCGCTCAAATCTTCTTGGCAAAATTGACATTTATAATTTGTTCACTTTTTTTCTAATTATATTCAAAAAAATAAAGTTAATTAATAAATATATTTTCAAAAAAATATTAAAAAAAATGATTATCTATTAAATCTCTTGGTTTATAATATTTAAGTAGTTTTAAATTAACTTAATGGCATACATAGAATGGGACTATACAGTAATAACAAGCATGGTAGAAAAACAAGGTTGGGATTTACCCGAGAGAGAATCTGAAGAATGGAATAAATTTAACGATGAATTAGGTGAAAAAATGAGAGGAGTTGGACTTGTTTTTGAAAAATATTGTAAGATTACCCCTGATGTTGGAGAAGGTGTTCATCTTTTGGATGAATAATTATAAATAGTTTGAAACCATTGATTTATTCTTTAGTCGAGACTTTATTAATTAATTCGATGATGTAATTACACTAAATTAAAACCGATAATAATAAGGTTTATAAAGATTGTGCCATAAAAATTTCTTAGGACTAAAAATTTTATTTTTTATCTTCCACAAAAAAGTCATTTAAATTCTATATTTATATTAAAAATATGAAAAATAAACTGACTTTTTTATTTGATGGTGGTTGTCCACTCTGCTTAAGAGAAACAAATTTTCTAAAAAGAAAAGATTCCTTAAATCAAATTTCATTTGTAGATATTAATAGTAAAGATTATGATCAAAGTCTCTTTAATGACATCTCATATTCAGAAGCTATGTCAAACCTGCATGGGATTATGGAAAATGGTGAAATTATTAGGGGACTAGATGTACTTGCATACTCTTATGAATTAGTTGGTTTAGGTTGGGTTTATTATCCCTTGAAGATTAAACTCTTATCTCCATTATTGAGACTGGTTTACAGATATTGGGCAAAATATAGACTTCAAATTACAGGTAGATACGATATGAAAAAAATATGTACCTCACAATGTGAACAATAAATATGGAAAGTATTGATATAGATAGAATAATAGAAATGTGTTGGGAAGATAGAACACCCTTTGAAGCTATTGAGTATCAATTTGGTTTAAAAGAGGAAGATGCGATAAAAATTATGCGTCAAAATCTTAAACCCAAATCCTTCAAAGTCTGGAGGAAGAGAGTTTCGGGAAGAAACACAAAACATATGGCGCTTAAAGATTCAACTAGATTTAAATCTACCCATAAAAGAAAATTATAAATTTTGAAAAATCTTTCTACTAAAACCTGCCCTGTTTGCAATAGGCCGTTCGAGTGGCGTAAAAAATGGAAAAACTGTTGGGATGATGTTATCTACTGTTCAAAAAGATGCAGTAACAGAAAGTCGAAAAGATGAAACAAGTATCAATTATTTTCCCGAATCAACTTTTTAGAGAAAGCCCAATCTTAAAAATAAATTGTGAAATTTTGATTTTGGAAGACTCATTATTTTTTGGAAATGATAAATTTCATAAATTAATTAACCACAAAAACAAGTTAGTTTTTCATAAAGCATCTATGCTCTCTTATAAAAATTATTTAGAAAAATCTGGCTTTAAAGTTTTATATATCGATAACAAGAATAATATTTCTACAGTTGACTACTTATCGGAATTTATCAAAGATAAATATCAGAAAATAAATCTCATCGACCCTCATGATTTTTTAATAATGAAGAGGATTAATAATTTTGTTGAAAGTAGTAATTTAGCTTTAAATATTTTGCCTTCTCCGATGTTTATGAGCAGTGAAGAGTTAAAAGAGTTATTTGAATCAAATACAAAAAAACCTCTTATGGGGAGATTTTATGAAAATCAAAGAAAGAGCCAAAAGATATTAGTTAATTCGGATAACACACCTGAAGGCGGTAAGTGGAGTTTCGATGAGATGAATAGAAAAAAATTACCCAAAAAAATAAGCATACCTGATACACCCAAATTACCAAAAAATAAATTTGTAATTCATGCCGAAAAGGCATTGGCCAATTTAGATATTGATTGTATTGGAGAAAGTAATAACTTTTTATATCCAACTAATTTTGATGAAGCAGATGAATGGTTAAATGATTTTTTTAAACATAGATTTTTCTTATTTGGAGATTATGAAGATGCTATTTCTCAAGAAAATTCTTTTTTATGGCATAGTTTACTTTCTCCTCTTTTAAATAGTGGCTTACTAACGCCAAATGAAGTAGTAAATAAAGCATTACTTTATGCCAAAAATAATAATGTTCCAATTAATTCTTTAGAGGGTTTTATTCGTCAAATTATTGGATGGAGAGAATTTATTTGCCTTGTCTATAAAAAATATGGAACAAAAATGCGAAATAGTAATTTTTGGAATTTTGAAGATAAGCCAATTCCAAAATCTTTTTATAAAGGAAATACAGGAATTGAACCAGTAGACGTTGTCATAAAAAATATTATTAAATTTGGTTATTGTCATCATATTGAGCGGCTAATGATTGTTGGCAATTTTATGCTTCTTTGTAGAATTCACCCCAACCAAGTTTATAAATGGTTTATGGAAATGTTTATTGATTCCTATGATTGGGTCATGGTCCCAAATGTTTACGGAATGAGTCAGTTTAGTGATGGAGGTATCTTTTCAACAAAGCCATATATATCAAGCTCTAATTATGTAAAAAAAATGTCTAATTTTAAAAGTGGCCCATGGTGTGAAATATGGGATGGCTTATTTTGGAAATTTATTAAAGATAATGAAAACTTTTTTAGAAAGCAATATCGTCTGGCAATGTTAACGAGAAATCTCGATAAAATGTCAGAGGAAAAATTAAATAATCACTTAAAAACGGCCGATAAATTTTTAAGAGATATTCAATAAACTAAGAGTAATAATCAACAGTTGTTTTTGAAAAATTAAAAGAATATTATTTTATGACGAAATATTAAGTATCGATGTTAGTTTATAAAATATTAGATTTATCTAATGGAAATTGGTACACTTTTTTTTAAAAGTAATTCGACAGGTACTATCACTTTTTCTGAATTAGATTGGATAACTACCCATCAATCTAACTTCACAAGGTTGGAGGAATCCATAGCAATTAAATTAGGCAGAATGCTTGATGCAGGATCTGTCAATATTGGTTGCCGTTTGAAATTCTGATTAAGTTTTTGTTTTAATAATGAAGTATCAAGAAGAAAAAAAAATATTTTTTCGGGAAAGAATCCATTCTTTTAATATCTTTCTTTTTTTAGGATTTAATCTGTCACTTATTTCTATCTTAGGTTTTATTTGGTTTAATAATGCAATTGAAAAAGTAGTTTAAATTTTTGAATTTTTTGTATATTAAAGTTATCTTTAAAAATAAATTATATTTTGAGCATAGGATATTTACAAAGAAAGGCAGCTTGGGAAATTTTATTAAAAGTTAGTTCTGGTGATTTTTCTGATCATGCTCTTGAAAAGGTTTTAAAAAATTATCAATTTAATCCTCTTGATATAGCTTTTATTACGGAATTATCTTTTGGATGCATAAGGTATAGGAAATTTCTTGATCTTTGGACGGATCATACATCAAAAATTACTCATAAAAAGCAGCCTCCAAAGTTAAGATGGCTTCTACATATAGGTTTATATCAACTATTGAAAATGGATAAAATTCCATTTCCTGCTGCTATTTCTACGACTGTAGAAGTAGCTAAAAAAACAGATTTAAATGGTTTAGCCGGAACTGTAAATGCGATATTGAGAAATGCATCAAGAAAATTAGAACAAAAAATTTTTCCAGAATTATCTTCTGATAGAAAAGAAAGAATTTCGTATCTTGAATCATTTCCATTATGGCTTGTGAAGGATCTTTATAAATGGTTTGGTAATAGCGAGGGTGAAAATATCATTAAGGCATTAAATAAAAAACCATCAATTGATTTAAGAATTAACCAATTAAAAACTAATTTAGATAAATTTTTGAAAGTACTTCATGATAATAAAATTGATGCTGAAATTATTAGAGATTTAAATACTGGTATTACTTTAAAATCTAATCCAAGATCTATAAAAAACTTACCAGGATATAGTGATGGACTTTGGACAATTCAAGATAGATCTTCTCAGTGGGTAGCACCTCTTTTAAATCCAAAAGAAGGTGAAAAGATTTTAGATGCTTGTGCAGCGCCAGGAAGTAAATCTACCCACCTGGCAGAATTAACAAATGATAGTGCTGAAATCCTGGCTGTAGATAGATCAGCAAAAAGATTGAAAATACTTCAATCAAATTTAGACAGGTTAAATCTAAAGTCTGTAAATACACTCGAGGCTGATGCAACGCGTTTGATTGAATTGAATCCTAAATTTGTATCTTATTTTGATAAGATTTTACTAGATGCTCCATGTTCTGGTATCGGCACTCTTTCTAGGAATCCAGATTCTAGATGGTCTTTAAGTAAAGAAAAAATAAAATCCTTAACTTTATTGCAGGAAAAACTATTAGAGAGTATGTTTCCGCTTTTGAAAAAAAATGGAACTTTAGTTTATTCAACTTGTACTATCTGTCCTGATGAAAATAATCTATTAATTGAACGATTTATTGAAAAAAAGAAGGATTTAAAATTGGTTAGCCAAAAGCAAATTTTACCAAGCTTAGACTATAGTGGTGATGGATTCTATTCTGCAATAATTTCTTATAAATTCTAAAAATATAATTTATTTTTTAAATGGTGATTTTATAAATTTCAGCTATAAATTTCTTCCATAAATAAGCTGCATTTCCACTAGATAATTCAGATTCTTTGTTATCGTCGTAACCTATCCATATACCTGTTGTAAGGTTATCAAGTGAACCAATAAACCAAAGATCTTTATTTCCATCAGATGTTCCTGTTTTCCCATAAATTTTCTTCCCTTTAATAGACGCTGCTTTCGAAGTGCCTTCTTTTACAGATTTTTCAAGAAGTTTATTTATTTTTTTGTTTATTTTTAAATCTAATATTTTCTTGGAAGTAGATTTGTTTTCCCAAATAGATTGATTATTAAATGATTCTATTTTTTCTAAGATGCTAGGACTTTGAATCTTCCCATCATTATTTATTGCAGAATATGCATTTGTAATGTTTAAAAGATTATCTCCATAGGAACCAATAGCTAATGATGGAAATTCCTTAAACTCCTGCTCATAACCTAGACCGAATAAATTCGCTAGATTAATAATATTATTTAAGCCTATTTTTTTTGTTATTGATATTGGAACTATGTTAGATGAACTTTTAAATGATTCAATCAAAGATATAGAACCTCTATAGTTTTCTGAAAAATTTTTTGGGCAATAACTTTCCCAGCATCTTGGTAAGTCTTCAAATTTATCGCTTAATTTTATCCCCTCTATTAATGCAGCAGCATAAGGAATTATTTTAAAAGTGGAACCTAAAGGTCTTATAGATGAAGTTACTCTATTAAATTCATTAATTGATGGATTTTTGCTAGTTATCATTGTCCTTATTAGTCCTGTGTTTGATTCGATTGATAACAGAGCAAACTCAATTTCTTCAGGTCCAGCATATCTTGATATATTTTGAGCTTTTTCTTGCCAGTCTTTGTTGATAGAAGATTTAATTCTTAAAAACTTATTATCATTTTTCTTTTCAATTCTTTTATCTGTTTCCTCAAGAATAAAGTTTATTAGTAATTTATCATCTAAAAAATTACCAGCTTTTTGATAATTTAAGTTTATTCTCTCTTCAATAGCCTTATTCTTATTAGATAAAGAAATATACCCATCAAGATACATTGATTCAAGAACTTTATTTCTATTTTTAATAGCTAGTTCTATATTTTGATAGGGTGAATAAATTGATGGAGCTGGAGCCAATCCCGCAATTAATGCAATCTCTGATAAGGTCAATTCTTCGATAAGTTTTCCAAAATAAACTTGTGAAGCTTCATTAACTCCGTAAGCACCGGAACCTAAGTAAATATTATTTAAATATAATTTTAAAATTTGATTTTTACTATATCTTAAATCTAGTAATAAGGATATTATAATTTCTTTAATTTTTCTTTGAAAACTTAAATCATTATTTAGAAAAATTAATCGTGCTAGTTGCTGTGTAATAGTGCTTCCACCCTCTTTAATGTATCCACTTCTGAGGTTATTTATAAATGCTCTTGATAACCCTATAAAATCAATTCCTTTATGATTATAAAATCTTTTGTCCTCTCCAGAGATAAAAGAATACTTTAGGTAAAAAGGTATAGAGTTAGTATTATCTAAGACGTCAAATTTTCTACTTAATTTTTTTAATATTTTATTATCAGAAGATAATATTTCATATGAATAGTTCCTAGATTTTGAATTATTGACCTTTTGGGGGTCAAAATTTAAAGTAATTTTTATTAAATTAAGTATTGGAAAAAATATACTAAAGAAAATAAATATTGAGGGTGTAAAAATTAAATATTTATATTTTTTCCCATTCACTTTAAGCTACTAAAAAACTATGTCCTATTGCTAGAGCTGTTACTAACATTCCAGTTATTAGAAATGGCTGTGCACTAGCTTGGTATTTGACATCAAATTTTAATGGATCCCTTAGTAACCACATATCTTGAAATGTAATTTGAGGGATTACAAGTAAAACTAGAATTACTGATGCTAAATTTTGGCCGATAAGAATTAATACTACAACCATTGCTAATTGAAAAATATCAATAAGACCAGCACTTATCCTACTAGCATTTTTAATTCCAAATATCACAGGTAAGGAATTCAATCCTAGTTTTGAATCCCCTTCAACGCTTTTGAAATCATTTATAACTGCAATTCCAAGACCGGAAAGACTATAAGCAAGAGTTAGTAAGGCAGTAACAATTGTTAATTTCCCAAATAAGGCTTGTCCTGCCCACCATGGTAGAGCTATATATGATGCTCCTAGAGCATAATTTCCTAGCCAGCCATTTTGCTTCAATTTTAAAGGAGGAGCAGAATAGATATAACTTACGAAAGAGCCGCCTAAAGCTAGAAGGAAGACAGATGGAAAACTATGTTTAGCATACAAATCTAATAGAAAAGATACGATTAACCCCGAAATGAGTAACAGCCAAATTTGAGTTTTCACTTCACGAATCGAAATTTTCCCAGAGGGAATCGGCCTATTAGGTTCATTAATAGCATCAATTTCTCTATCAAAAAAATCATTAATAGTTTGTGTATATCCTGCCAGAAGAGGTCCACTCATTAGCATGCAAGCTAGTGAAGCTAAAACATTACTAATTGTCCATTGAAAGTTTCCACTTGCAGCTGCTCCACAGATAACTCCCCAAATCAAAGGTATCCATGTAATTGGCTTCATTAACTGTAAACGCAGCTTCCAAATACTTGATGTTTCTGAAGCTCCTTTAATGCCTAATAATTGTTTTGGATCATTCACTTTAATTATTTAACCTTTTTCAATTTCTTCAGGAAAAAACCAATTTTCTTCTCCATTTTGCAATTTGACAGTAATACCTATACCTCTACCATCAGTCATTTTATATCCAGTTGTTAAAACTCTTGGATTTGATGATATTTGATCAATTAGTTTTGCAGGTAATCGATCTTTAACCTTTTTGATGTTAATTTTAACTTTACTACCAATTTTGGGCAATAATTTTGTTTCGGCCATAAGAGGTAAAATGGGAACTATTATCCAAGATTAACAGCATTAGGACAATTTTTTTTAAAATGGTAGCTCTTCGTTTAATTCCTTGTTTAGATGTAGCTAACGGTAGGGTAGTTAAAGGTGTTAATTTTGTTAACCTTAGAGACTCTGGTGATCCTGTTGAATTAGCTTGTAGATACTCAGAAGCAGGTGCTGATGAATTAGTATTTTTAGATATCAGAGCTAGTGTAGAAAATAGAAAAACATTAGTGGATCTTGTATCACGAACTGCGAAATCAGTAAAAATCCCCTTTACCGTTGGCGGGGGGATAAATTCTATCATCGCAATTAATGATCTTTTAAGAGCAGGAGCAGATAAAGTAAGTTTGAATTCTTATGCAGTTAAGAATCCTGACATAATTTCCCAAAGCTCTGAAAATTTTGGGACACAATGTATTGTTATTGCAATTGACGCGAGAAAAAAAATTGATAAATCCAATGAGTGGGAAGTGTATATTAAGGGGGGGCGTCAAAATACTGGTTTAGATGTAATAAGCTGGGCAAAAAAAGTCGAGAAATTAGGAGCTGGAGAAATTTTATTAACTTCAATGGATGGTGATGGGACACAAAATGGATATGACTTATCATTGACGCAAAAAGTTGCAAACGAAGTCAAAATCCCTGTGATCGCATCTGGAGGTGCAGGCTCTTTAGAGGATATTTATAATGTTTTTACGGAAGGTAAAGCATCAGCAGCACTTTTAGCATCCTTACTTCATGATAAAAAACTTTCTATTGAGGAAATAAAATCTTTTCTTATTGAAAAAAAACTACCAATAAGACCTAATGAGAAAAAATACTAACCTAGTTATTATTGAAAAATATTAAAAAAATTTAAATATGAAACATAAGAAAATTAATGAAGTTAAAACTATTTTTAATAGAATTTCTTGTAGTTATGACTTTTTAAATAGTTTACTAAGTTTGGGATTACATAAATATTGGAAAAATCAATTAGTTAATTTATTAAATCCAATTAATGGGGAAAATTGGGCTGATTTATGTTGCGGTACTGGGGATTTATCATTTTTGATTTTTAAAAAAGTATGGCCCAATGGGAGTGTTACTGGAATTGATAGTGCAAAAGAAATTTTAAATATTGCGAAAGAAAGGTCGAAATTGTTTGGGAATAAATTCATTTGTTGGGAGATGCAAGATATCTTTGAAATAGATGAAAATTTGAAAATTTATGACGGAATTTGTATGTCATATGGTTTAAGAAATTTATTTAACGTAGAAGAAGGACTAAAAAAAGTCTTCAATCTTTTAAGTGATAGAGGGAGAGCTGGGTTTCTAGACTTTAATCATTCTAAATGCAATTCTTTAGCTGATATATTTCAAAAAATATATTTAAGATTTGTTGTAGTCCCAGTATCAAAAATTTTTAATTTGAGTAAAGAATATTCTTATATTGAAAAAAGTATAAAAAATTTTCCAGATGGTAATAAACTTATGCTTATAGCAAGGGGAGTAGGGTTTAAAAAGGTAGAATATAGGACTATTTTTTTTAACCAAATGGGAATATTAATATTACAAAAATAAGGTTTTTCTTATCTTTTTTTTCTCCAACAAAATGTACATTTCCCCCATCTTGATATTTCTCCTTTTGGTGCAGGACTATTACATATTTTGCAAATAACCATATTATTGTTGTTTCTTATTCTGGTTGGATGATTCTCCCATTCTGTTTTTGCATTGAACTTTTTTTTATCTAGATTTTTGACTTCGTAATTTTGAGTTATCTTTATTTCATTTAGTTTTATTCCAAATCTGCAAATACTATCCTTTAATCTGTGTTTGTTATAAATTAATGCCTGCCGCCATTGTGGATGATTAACAGCAATAACAAGAGTTTTTTTCTCAATTTTCAATGGTTTACATTCTCTAGATAATTCCAATCCAACTAATTTTTCCCAGCTCTCATTTAGTTTGGATAGTTTATCTAAGTCTCCCCATGATTTTTTGAAATCATCAAGACAAATTTGCATTGAGGATGGATATCTTTTATTCATTATTGGTAAATATTTTCTATTCAATTTGCGCTACTAAAGTAATAAGATTAAGATAATTCAATCTACAAGAGATTGACTGTTTTTTATATTAAGGATTTGTGAAAGTTTTAGGATCCATAGCTCAGACTGCATATTACTATAAAAATATTCAAGGATGCAGTCCTCATTGGAAACTTCAATATAAGTTAAAATGTAAAAGTACTGAAAATGAGCTAACAAATTGGCTCCAAGAACATCCAATCAAAAGATATAAACCTATAGCAATAGTAGCCAAAGAACAATTTTTAGGAATAGGGCAGCATTCAAGACCATGGTTTTCCCCTAGAGGAGGAATTTGGTTGAGTGCTGCTTATCCAATATTCTCCGCACAATTCTCAAGTAAGATATTTAGTCTTTCATTTGCAATTAAGTTATGTGAAATGTTGAAAATAGAATCTATAAAAGTCGATTTGAAATGGCCAAATGATATTTTTTTTGGTTCCAAAAAATTAATTGGATTTCTACCCAGAGTGGTAACAAGAGGGAAAGAAATAATTTATGTAAGGATAGGTTTTGGTATGAATTTTTTAAATAAAACACCATTAGAGGGCATTTCTTTGTCTGAAATACTTAATAATAGAAATATATGCGAATATTATTGGACTGCAAAAATCCTTAAGACTATTCACGATAGCGTCGAATGTAATAATAGAAAAGAATATATTATTGATACCGCAAATAAATATCTGACAAAGAAATATTTACCAAAAGGTTATAATTCGAACCATTGGTTAATAAAGGATGTAGATAATAATGGAAATTTGAGAATTTATAATCAAAACCAAGAAAAAATACTAGATAGGTTTTAAGTTTATTTTATTTTTAATTCAGTTATTTTTCCATCTTTAAACCTTGCTATTTTTTTTGCACGACTTGCAACTTCATCTTCATGGGTTACTAAAACGATAGTTATACCTGATTCATGTAATTTATCAAAAAGATCTAATACATCTTCTGTAGTCCTTGAATCTAATGCCCCAGTAGGCTCGTCAGCTAATAAAAGTGCTGGATTATTGATAATTGCTCTAGCAATCGCTACACGTTGTTGTTGCCCTCCTGATAACTGATTAGGACGATTATTGACTCTTTCAGAAAGACCTACTTTACATAAAGCATTTTTCGCTCTTTTTTCTCTTTCTACAGGATTTACTCCTGCATAAATCATAGGTAAAAGAACATTTTCTAGCGCAGTAGCATCTGAAAGAAGGTGGAATTGTTGGAAAACAAAACCTAATTTTTGGTTTCTTAACTCAGCTAATTCATCATCAGATAAATTTTTAACTGGAGTATTATTTAATTTATATACTCCTTGAGATGGCCTATCTAGGCAGCCAATAATATTCATCGCAGTACTTTTACCTGAACCACTTGCACCCATAACAGCCAAATAGTCTCCTTTGTAAATTTCTAAACTTACATTATCTAAGGCTTTTACAATAAGGTCATCTTTGCCATATGTTTTTGATACTTTTTCTAAGGCTGCAACTTTTTTAGTCATTTCTGAATATTTTTTAGAGCGAATTATTCGTCACAGCTAATATAGCCTTTAAAAAAGGGGTTTCAGATACTGCTGAATTAGCTAATTTAAAAAGAGGGTTAGAAAGTATTCCGCCTAATGCTGTTACAGCTGTACAAGTATATAATGCAATTCTTAGAGGAGGTAATCCGATAATATTCCAGTTTATTTCAGGATAAGATTTAACTATTTCGGAAGCTTCTTGGGGTTCTTTAACTACCATCATTTTTATAACTGAGATGTAGTAATAAATTGAAATTACTGAAGTCACTAATCCTACGATTACTAAAAGATATTGATGATTAGCCCAGCCTGCAAAGAACAAATATATTTTCCCAAAGAAACCTAACATAGGCGGCAGCCCACCAAGAGAAAGAAGACATAGGCTTAAACCCAATGTGATTAAAGGATCTTTTTGATAAAGGCCTGAATAATCTGTAATTCTATCTGAACCAGTTCTTAGAGAAAAAAGTATTACACATGAAAAAGCTCCCAAATTCATGAACAAGTATGCAGCTAAATATAAGACAGCTGCTGATAGACCATCTTGAGTCCCAGATACTATGCCAATCATTACAAAACCAGCTTGGCCAATCGAACTGTAAGCTAACATTCTTTTCATTGAGGTTTGGGCCAATGCAACAATGTTGCCTAATACCATACTTAAGATGGCTAAAATCGTAAATAATAATTTCCATTGTTCATCAAAAGAAGAAAAAGTAGTACTCAAAATTCGTATTGCGAAAGCAAATCCAGCAGTCTTAGAACCAACTGATAAAAAAGCAACTACTGGCGTTGGTGATCCTTCATAAACATCTGGAGTCCACTGATGAAATGGAACTGCTGCAATCTTAAATGCAACTGTTGATAATACGAAAACTAGTGATAAGGATGTAATAAAAGATGGCTTATTTATTATCTCTGTTCCTATAGTTGATAAGTTTGTGGAACCACTTAAACCATAAAGAAATGAGGAACCATATAAATAAATTGCAGCAGCAGCTGAACCAACAAGAAGATATTTTAATGCAGCCTCTGAACTCCTTGGGTCTCTTTTGAGGTAACCAGAAAGTAGATAGCTTGCAACTGATAAAGTCTCTAAGGATATAAATACACTAACAAGGTCAGTAGATCCACACAAAAGCATGGCGCCTAAAGTTGCCGATAAAACTATTGCAGCGAACTCACCTATTGGACTACCACTCTGTTCTGTATAACGCCAACTAATTAGTAGTGATATCAGAGTAGATAATGCAATTATTGATCTAAATGCAATAGCTAGATTATCTGAATTAAAAGAGCCAAGGAATGCATTATTAACTGGGTTACTCCACTGTAAAGCGAGACTTACAAGAGAACTCCCTAATGAAATATAACAAATTAAAGGTGCCAACTTTGAGGCAGTTTTTTCGCCAGCTAGATCAACAAGAAGAGTGCCAACAATACCAACCAAAATGAAAGCTTCTGGAATAATTGCTTGTGCATTTAAATTAATTGTAAAGATTTCGTTGGGCACTTAATTAAATTGGATGATTGATTGTAAGGATGTAATAGTTAATCTTAACTTGATTATAATTTGTGGGTATGATTTTTGAAATTCTCGAACAATATTGCTTGAAGAAGTTTCAATTAATCATAATATGCCTTAATTGATTAAAAAACACCATTTTATTGAAATAGACCTTGGATCACACACTTGTTATTGTTGAAAGTCCTACGAAGGCAAAAACTATAAGAAGGTTTTTGCCTCCAAATTATCAAGTTTTAGCTTCTATGGGACATGTAAGAGACCTTCCAAAAGGAGCTGCTGAAATCCCTGCATCGCTTAAAAAAGAAAAATGGTCAAAATTGGGAGTCAACACCCAAGAAAACTTTGAACCAATTTATGTTATTCCTAAAGATAAGAAAAAAATAGTTAAAGAGATAAAAGATGCTCTTAAAGGCGCTACTGAACTACTTTTAGCTACTGATGAAGACAGAGAAGGAGAAAGTATCAGCTGGCATTTAATGAATATTCTCAAACCTAAAATTCCCACAAAAAGAATGGTTTTCCATGAAATTACTAAAACTGCCATAAAGAAAGCACTTGACCAAACAAGAGAAATAGATATGGAACTTGTACAAGCTCAGGAAACAAGAAGAATATTAGATAGATTAGTTGGCTATGAGCTATCCCCTTTGCTTTGGAAGAAAGTAGCTAGGTTTAAAGGAGCAAAAATTCTTTCTGCGGGAAGGGTTCAGTCAGTTTCTGTAAGATTATTAGTTAATAAGGAAAAGGAACGTAGATCATTTAAGAAATCTTCATATTGGGACCTTAAAGCAATTTTATCGCAAGATAATATAAGTTTTGAAACTAAATTATTTAGTTTTGATAATCAAAAAATTGCTAGTGGCTCAGATTTTGACGAAAAAACAGGAAATCTAAAAAAGGGTAATAAATCTCTTATTTTGAATGAAAATTCAGCAAAGACTTTGTTGGATTCTTTTTTAAAGGAAAATTGGAGAGTTGCAAATATTGAGAAAAAACCTTCTATCAGAAAACCAGTGGCTCCATTTACGACAAGTACCCTCCAACAAGAAGCGAATAGAAAACTACGTTTATCTACTAGAGAAACAATGAGATGTGCTCAAGGTTTATATGAAAGAGGATTTATAACTTATATGAGAACCGACTCAGTTCATTTGTCCGAACAAGCCATTAGAGCTTCCCGGGAATGTGTTAAAAAAAAATATGGTAAAGAATATCTTTCTTTTGAACCTAGGCAATTTAATTCAAAATCCAGAAACGCTCAAGAAGCTCATGAAGCAATAAGACCAGCTGGAGAGGAGTTTAAGATACCTTCAGAAACAGAATTGAATGGTAGAGATTTATCTCTATATGAGTTGATCTGGAAAAGAACAGTAGCAAGTCAGATGGCTGAGGCAAAATTGACAATGATAAATGTAGAAATATCTGTGGGTAATGCAATTTTTAAATCAAGTGGAAAGATAATAGATTTTCCTGGATTTTTTCGAGCTTATGTTGAGGGATCTGATGATCCAAGTTTAGCGCTTGAACAACAGGAGGTTATTCTTCCAAATTTAATTAAGGGATCTAACTTAGAGGTAATTAGTAAAGAAGCTATTCCTCATGAAACTAAACCCCCAGCAAGATATTCAGAAGCTGCATTGGTAAAAGTTCTTGAAAAAGAAGGAATTGGAAGGCCATCAACTTACTCGAGTATTATCGGTACTATTGTCGACAGAGGTTATGCTCAACTTTCTTCAAATACCTTAGCTCCAACATTTACAGCTTTTGCTGTTACAG
Source organism: Prochlorococcus sp. AG-442-N17 (assembly GCA_003212375.1). Taxonomy (GTDB): domain Bacteria; phylum Cyanobacteriota; class Cyanobacteriia; order PCC-6307; family Cyanobiaceae; genus Prochlorococcus_A. Next base: position 75,760 of record QCPY01000003.1, read on the forward strand.
CTTTATTGGAAGAACATTTTCCTGAGTTAGTAGATACGACTTTTACTGCAAAAATGGAATCATCATTAGATGAGATTTCTTCTGGAAATCTTGAGTGGCTTCCCTATCTAGAAACTTTTTATAAAGGTAAAAATGGACTTAAATCAAAAGTAGAAAAAAGAGAAGATGATATTGATGGGAAAGCATATAGACAAGTAGATTTTGAAGATTTACCTTGTGTTGTCAAAATTGGATCTAACGGCCCATGGCTCGAAGGTGTAAAAATAGATGAATCAGGTAAAGAAATACAGGCAAAAGGTAATCTCCCAATGGATATTATTCCTGGAGATTTAGATAAAAAGAAAGTTGATCAAATTTTAAGCGGTCCTTCAGATCTAGGCTTAGATCCAAAAACTGGTGAAAAAGTTTTTTTAAGATTTGGTCCATGGGGCCCATATGTTCAGTTAGGTAATAATGAAGAAAATAAAGGAAAACCCAGAACAGCTTCATTACCCAAAGAATTAAAGACTGATGACTTGACTTTAGAGCAAGCCCTGAAATTATTAAGTCTACCAAAACTGCTAGGAGTTCATCCCGATGGTGGTGTTATAGAAGCTGATCGAGGACCATTTGGACCTTATATAAAGTGGATCAAAAATGAGAATGATTCTGAAAATAGATCTTTAAAAAAAGAAGATGATGTATTTAAAATTGATCTTAACCGCGCATTAGAGATCCTCGCGATGCCAAAATTAGGTAGAGGTGGGCAAGAAATAATAAAAGATTTTGGGAAAACTAAAGAATTAGATGATAAAATTCAGATTCTAAATGGAAGGTATGGATTATATGTAAAGTGTGGGAAGATAAATGTTTCTCTGCCAAAAGATACTGATTTAGAAAAATTTACCATTGATGATGCCTTGATTTTATTAGATGAGAAAATGAAAGATAAAAAGGTTCCTGCTTTCAAAAAAAATATAGTAAACAAGAAAAAGACTTCAAAGAATAAAAAAAGCAAAAAATAAAAATGGGTTTTAAAATAAAAAACGTTTTTTTATTGATCATCTTAATTTTATTGCAATCGTGTTCTGGAGGTAGAATTGGGAATTTTCTTGAGTCTAGTTTTAAAAATATTAAAGAACCAAAAATAAAAGAAGATGCTGAAAATAAAATAGTTAAAAATGTAGATAGAAATATTGAAATAAATAAAAATATTAAAGAACCAAAAATAAAAGAAGACGCTGAAAATAAGATAGTTAAAAATGCAGATAGAAATATTAAAATAAACAAAAATTCAAAAGAACAAAAAATAAAAGAAGATGCTAAAAATAATTTAAATAAAATTACAGTTATTATGCCCGAGGAAGAACCAAAAAAAAATAAAGTTAATAAGCAAAATATTTCGCGTTTTAAGAGAAAATACCAGCCTCAATCATACAAAATTATTTTTATTTTAAAAGATGTAGATCCAAAAGACCCTATTGAAAATTTAAGTACCATTTTAAGAAATTCTGATGTAAATTTTGAAATAGAAAAGATTGAACGTTTTTTTGATTCAAAAAAAAAATTATAAAAAAGAATTAAATATTTATTAAGCAAAAGTTATATGAAATTTTCAAAAAAAAATGAGGCACTTAATATCATTGAACCTTCTTATTTAGCCTCTCTTTCTTCGCTACTTTGGGTCGCCTTATATTATTTGCCTATTGGCGGAGCGTTGTTGAGATTAATATTACCTCTACCCATAATATTGTTGCATTTAAGAAGGGGAACAAATACAGCATTTGAAGGCCTAATAATTCAATTTCTTTTGTTACTTGTACTTATGGGTCCAATAAGAGGAAGTTTATTTTTATTCCCATATGGAATATTAGCTTTTTGGCTAGGATGGTCTTGGTATATGCAAAAAAACTGGTGGCTAAGTTGGAGTGTAGGTTTCATTCTTGGGACACTAGGTTTTTTTATAAGAGTAGTTGCATTATCAACGTTAGTTGGCGATAATTTATGGGTAATAATTACAAGAGCAAGTTACGGTCTCATAGATAAGTTTATTGAATTATTTAACTTACCCTTATCCCCTTCTATAAGATTTATCCAATTAGTCGCAATATTATTAATTATTTTTCAAGAAATGGTTTATGTCTTAACTATACATATAATCTCTTATTCTCTTTTCCCTAGATTAAATTCAAATATTCCAGATCCTCCAAAAATAATTAATGGATTTGTTGATTTAGGTCTTTGATATAGGATTAAATAATGCAGAAATCGTATTTTGGAATAAATTTAATTGGTAGTAAAATTAGTCAAAAAATATTTTATGAAAAGGTAGATATTCTTAAAAAAGAAATTGATAATTTTATTTACTATCTTGTGATTGCCGGAACAGAAACATCTCAAATTAAAGGTATATCTGCAGCAGGAATAAATTCTAAAGCTAGAAAGAAAACTGCTCTAGCGGATGCCGAGTTTCTTCTTTTTGGTGCGTCCATAGATCATAAATATAAATTACCCTTTTTGAATGCTGGGGTCACTCCTGCATTAATAAGTTATGTTTGCTCGAAACTTATATATGCAAGTCCAATAGTTGTACCTTTAGGAATAAATGAAAAACCTTACTTTAAACATATGTTTGTAGAGAATTATTTAGAGGGTCCATCTAAATGCCTAACCACAGGAAATTCAATGAATAAAAGGAGAGTTTTGAGTCTTTATAAAAAAGGTTTAGAAATTGGAAAATCTACAAATAGACCTATTTTCATTTCAGAATGTGTTCCAGGAGGAACTACAACTGCGCAGGCAGTAATGGAAGCTTTTGATTTGGATGTAACTAACTTAATAGGAAGTAGTTTGCTTAATCCCCCAAGGAGCTTAAAAAAAAATGTAATTAAAACAGGCCTTTTAAATGCAAATCTAACTAATAATTTTGACTCAATTGATGTTATCTCTTCAGTTGGAGATCCATTTCAAGCATTTTCTATGGGCCTATTGATAGGAGCAAGATTAGCTAAGCAATCTGTCGTATTATCTGGAGGTAGTCAAATGTTAGCTTTAATTTTACTTGCGTTGGAATTTATTAATGCTAAAGATAAACAAGAATTTGCCGATTTCGTTTTTATTGCAACAACTGGCTGGTTGGTTAAAGATAATTCATTAAGTGATTTATTAGATTTAATCGCTGAAAAACACAAAGTAAATTTATTAGGAATTGCTAGTCCTTTGAATTTCAAATCATCTAAACATAAAGAATTAAGTGATTATGAAATAGGATATGTTAAAGAAGGTGTAGGCGCTGGTGGGATGTCAATTTTTGCTTTTCTGAAGGGTTTCAGTAATGAAGAAATATTATCTATGTGTCAAAATAATCTAGAAAAAATGAAGAAATTTGGACAAATTTCTTTGTATGAGGATCATTAAATGTTTAAAAAATATTCAACAAGAAGGCAGTTCCTTAACTACAGCAAATTACCGCTACTTTTCCTATTGAACTCGTGTGCTATTTCCCCTAAAAAAATAAGTATTTCTTTTCAAAGCTCTTTTTATCCTGAATCCTTAAAAGATACTTTGCCTGATAGTTGGAAACAAGAAAATATTAATTTTAGAAAGCTTCAGTTCGAAAAAAATAAAAGAAAGTTATCTAATTCCGACTTTGTTTTAATTAACGATGGATGGATGAATAGTATAAATTTTGAAAGTTTTCAAAATATAAATAATCTATTCAAAAATGATAAATTAAATAAAAGATCTAAAGATTTTTTAAATAGTTTTAAAGAATATCAAAGTAGTAAATTACTTCCAATAGGTGTAGTCCCATATGCAGTAATTATAAAAAATAATAATGATTTAATTGATGATGCGAATAATTCGTGGGATTTTCTTCTTGATAAAAAATTGGAAGGGAAAATCATATTGCCACAAAGTCCAAGAATAATAATGTCTATTTCAAAAAAAATTAAGGCAAAAAATTCCCTAAATAAACTGAAAGCTCAAGCAATGTTATTTGATGATCAAAATGCAATGAATTGGTTAATTAATTCCAATAGGACTGTCGCTATTGTCCCTTATTTTCTAGTCAAAAGATATCTGAACATTGATCCAAGACTTTATGCTGTATTCCCTAACGAAGGTGTTCCTTTAATATGGTATTTCCTTTTAAATAAATCAAAAATTAATAATCAAAAATTAATTGATTGGATTAAATCTTTCGATAAGAGAGCTACTATAGATGAATTAGCTAATCAAGGTTGGTATTTACCTTTTAATAATTCATATTCCCAAAATAAGTATAATATCGATACTAAAAATAATTCTTTTGGTCCATCTAAAATCTGTTGGGAAAACAGTTGGTCTTTCCCTCCTCTTAATTATAAAGATCAATTAACTTTAGAAAACTTGTGGAATCAATCTTAACCCCATAATCTCTTTTTAGGCTTATCAACTAATAAGTTGTGTGTTTGCTTTAATAAATCTGGAATATTTAAATTACTTGGACATTTGGGAATGCATTCGTTACATCCTAAACAAAAAGAAGCATTTTTTTCTTCCCACCAATGGCCCGCTCTACCTATTAAATTATACCTTTCTTTTGCAAATTCTAATTGTCCATATCCTATAGATATATTTCTCAAAAGAAGTATTTGTGGAATAGGAATTTCACTTGGGCATGGAAGGCAAGATCTACATTGCTCACATTTTGAAGATTTTAATTCCTTAATTGCTAATTTTTCGATATTTTCTAATGCACTTATCTCAGAAGATGTTAGTTTTTGACTTGAGTTTATAAGTTTTTTTGCAATAGTAAAATCTTCTGACTTTGTAGCTCCTAAAGATAGAGTTGTAATTCCTTTAGAGAGTAAAAATCTATAAGCCAGCTCCAAAGGATGATATGGTTCAGATGCCTTTAATAAAATATCACTAGGAGAATATAATCTTCCACCTTTATCAGCAGGCGATATAGCTAAAACACCCATGTTCTTTTTTAAAGCGAGCTGTGCAAGTTTTATTTTTGATTGATCTAAAAGATGTAAATGCAGGTTACAAAAACTAAATACTTCACTTTTAATTGCATTTTCGATAAGTTTATAATTACCATGCGAACTGAAACCAATTTGATCAACAAAGCCCTTTTTAATTACCCATTTTAAAAAATCCGTCCCCTCTCCATTCAAAACCCAATCCAGATGCTCATCTAAGTTGATGCCATGGATAGCAAGATTATGTATCTTTTGGAGCCTCAAATTTTTAAGAGATTTCTCAAAATTATTTTTTAGATAATTAAAATCTCCTTTTGGTAATACTTTATTAGTAATTATCCATTCTTTTCTAAAAATATTTTCTGAAGTCTCTAACTTCTGTAGTGCCTTACCGATAAGTTTTTCAGCTTTACCGTAAGACGCAGCTGTTTCTAAATGATTAATTCCAGTATCGTAAGCGCTTTTTATTAGAGCGTACATTTTTTCAAAATTATCAGTCGCTCTCATTGTGCCTAAAGTAAACAAACTTACATCGCAACCTTTGCCAAATGATCTTTTCTGAGAATTAACAATCATTTTGATATTATTAATGTCTTCCTAATAAGTCTTTAATTTATTTATAGTAGAAAATGTTTTAAAGTAAACAAAATTCAATATTAATTTTTCAAAAATTCTTTATTAAAGTTATGTTTACAGGAATAATTCAGTCAATAGGAAAACTTAAAAAAGAGAAAAAATTTTTAAATATTGAAATTCTTGATCAGTCTTTTGATGTAAAAATAGGTGATAGCATCGCCGTGGATGGAATTTGTTTAACAGTAAAAGAAATTTCAAATAACCAATTTAAAGTAGATGTAAGTGAAGAAACTTTAAAAAAAACTACTTTAGGAGATAAATCAAGTATCAATGATATTGTTAATTTAGAACCTGCTCTCCGTATTTCAGATCGTCTAGGTGGCCATATCGTTACTGGACATATTGATGGTTTAGGGAAAGTTGAAAATTTAGAAAAACTTGAAAAATCCTGGTTATTATCAATTAAATGTCAAGATAAAAGTTTTTCCAAATACATTGTAAATAAGGGGAGTATATGCGTGAACGGAATTAGTCTTACGATTGCAAAATCTCTAAATCAAGGAGAAATTTTTACGATAGCAATCATTCCACACACCTGGGATAATACGAATCTTAAATATTTATCAGTGGGAGATAGTGTGAATCTTGAAGGAGATGCTTTAATTAAATACGTAGAAAAGCTACTCATATATGAGAAGGATAAAGATTCAGCACAATCTTCAGAAGAAATATCCTCCAAATGGCTTAAAGAGAACGGATGGATTAAATAGTTTTTTAATTTAATGGCGTTAGGGAAATGGTTTTAGAATCTTTTTTGAGATCAATTTTATATTCTTGACCAGGCTCTATTCCTAATTTTTTTGTATAAGCATGACCTATTAATAAGTTACCATTACCATGAACTTTTGTTTTGTATTCTGCTTGTCTACCTCTAGAAGATCTGTTACCTTGCCTGCCAGAACCACTATTACCTATTTTAAAACCTTTGGCTTCAATAAGTGCTCTATAAAAACTTTTTCTTAAGACTCTCCCACTTGGACCTACATAGCCGCACCCTCTTGCTATCTCATCCTCAGATTTCTTACTGAGTGATCTAGATTTTTCAAGAAGTTCTTTTCCGACTAACATTATATCAGCTATTTCTTATTATATATTCTTACTAAGAATGAGAATTGTGGCAATACAAATTAATAAAAAATAGATTTTTAAAGAACAAATTCTTTTTTTTTATAAAAGATACAAAATTATAAATAATATGACCCAAATCCCATCTACAAAATGCCAATATAATTCAACAGCTTCTAATGGAAACATATTTTGATTTGTAATTCTTCCTCCCTTTGATCTTGTTTGCCAAGAAATAATTAATATCATTAATGTCCCCAATGTTACATGAAGACCATGAAAGCCCGTTAAAGCATAAAAGGTGCTTGCAAATAAATTATCTGTTAGTCCAAAAGGTAAATTAAAATATTCAAATATTTGACATATTAAAAAGGCAATTCCAAGTGTAGCAGTGACTATTAACCATTTCTGGGAATCAGAATTTTTATTTTTTTGAAGAGATTTTCCTGCTTTATGAAAAGTCGCACTACTTATAAGTAATAAAATTGTATTTAATGTAGGTATTGGTAGTTCTAATTCATATATGGCTCCATCGGGCAAAGGATTAACTGCTTTATATGTAAGGTAGGCTGCAAAGAAACCAGCAAAAGTCATTCCATCTGCCACTAAAAAGGTTATTAATCCAAAAATCCTGAAGTCTTCATGATGTTCGCTGACATCATTATTATCTTTTTTAATTTCTTTTGAACTATCTAAAGTTGTCATTTTTTAATTAATTAATTTTCTTTTGATATTGGTTTTCCATAACCATATGGTTCTTCAACTAAAGGCGCTTCACCTTTCCAATTCTCTACAGGTGGAGGCGATGATGTTAACCATTCTGGAGTTAAAGCATTCCATGGATTATCTCCTGAATTCTTCCCATCTTTAATACTTAAAAATATATTAATTAGAAATGGGATAGTACTAATAGCCATCAAGAGAGCTCCAATGCTACTAATTTGATTAACAAATTGAAATTGTGGGTCGTATTCGGCCACTCTCCTAGGCATTCCATTAAGACCAAGCCAATGTTGAGGAGCAAAACATAAGTTAAAGCCAATAAAAGTTATAGCAAAATGTATTATCCCTAGTTTTTCACTCATTAACTTACCTGTTACCTTTGGGAACCAGTGATAAATAGATGAGAAAATAATAAAAACTGTCCCTCCATAAACTATGTAATGAAAGTGAGCAACAACGAAGTAAGTATCATGTACATGGATATCAAAAGGGACTTGAGCAAGAGCGACTCCTGTAATCCCTCCAAAAACAAAATTTATTATAAAACCGCATGAAAATAGCATTGCACTATTTATAGATATTTTCCCACCCCACAGAGTTGCAACCCAATTAAAAAATTTTATTCCAGTTGGAACTGCTATAAATGCTGTAGCGATGGTAAAGAATAATCTCATCCAAGGTGGGGTCCCACTTGTAAACATATGATGAGCCCAAACAACTAACCCAAGCACAACTATACCCATTATTGAAAAAACCATTGTGGTGTAACCAAAAAGAGGCTTTCTTGAATGCACTGGAAGAATTTCACTAACCAAGCCGAAGGCAGGAAGCACCATTATGTAAACAGCTGGATGAGAATAAAACCAAAATAAATGTTGGTAAACAACTACATTTCCACCTAAAACAGGATTAAAGAAACCTGTATGAGCGACTATATCAAAGCTAAGTAATATTAAAGTTCCAGCTAAAACTGGAGTTGATAAAACCACTAATAAACTTGTACCTAGCATTGCCCAACAATACATAGGTAATTGCATCAGCTTTAATCCTGGACGCCTTAATTTGATAATTGTTGCAATGAAATTTATGCCTCCAAAGATAGAGCTACCCCCAAGCAACAAAACACTCATTATCCAAATTATTTGTCCTGATTGAGGGGTTGTAATACTCAAAGGTGGATAAGCCGTCCATCCTGCCTGTGCTGCCCCTTCAATAAAATAACTTGCTACTAACATTAAACCGGAAGGAGGTATGAGCCAAAAAGCTACAGCGTTCAATCTTGGGAATGCCATATCTCTAGCTCCAACATAAAAAGGAATTAAATAATTACCAAAGGCACCGTTTACTACAGGTACAATCCACAAGAAAATCATTATTGTTCCATGCAATGTTAAAACTTGGTTATATACATCTCTAGGCATAAAGTCCGACATTGGGCTCGCTAATTCAATTCTTATTGCGCTCGCTAAAGTTCCTCCAATTAAATAAAAAAGAAACCCACATACAAGATATTGAATACCTATAACTTTATGATCGAGACTAAAACTTAAATATCTAAGCCATCCTTTAGGCTGAAGACTCTTGGTATTGGAATCCTGTGAATCAATTGATATCGTCATAAGCTAACCTCAGTCTTTGTGTTTTTGTTAAACCAATCTTTGTAGTCAGATTCTTCTTCAACTATTATTGAGGCTCTCATCCCTCCGTGATAAGGACCACATAATTCCGCACATATTATTGGATATTTCCCAACTTTAGTGGGAGTGAAATTTAATATCGTAGGTTGGCCTGGAATAATATCTTGTTTTATTCTGAATTCTGGTACCCAAAAAGCATGAATAACATCTTTTGATTCCATCTTCATAGAAACTTTATGATCAACTGGAACATGAAGCTCCCCTGAAATAAATTCCCCTTTAGGATAATTAAATAAAAATGCAAATTGCATAGCTGATACTTCAACAGATAAATTATTGCTTGCAACCTCATTATTTGATGCCTGGCTTATTCCAGCCCATATCTTTTCTGTACTTGAGTCAATCATTTCATGGCTATGATTTAATTCTTTCATCCCTCCCATTCGATCGTAAATGTTGTAGCTATATAAACCAATTATTAAAACAATAATTGATGGAATAATTGTCCATACAATCTCAAGGCTTAGATTACCTTCTAAAGCTATTCCATCTCCGAATTGATCTTTTCTTTTCCTAAATTTAAATAAACTGTAAATAACAGCTATCGTCATTCCTATAAAAATTATTAGTCCAATAATAAAAAGAATTTTAAAAAGCTCATCATAAATTGGAGCATTGATACTAGCTTCAGGGGGAAGTAAGTTAACATTAAATCCAATCCAAAAAGATATACCAAATACAGCAGAAATTATAAGTATTAAATAATAGTTTTTATTTAACAATTTAGGCAAAAAGTTGTTAACTATACTTTCAACATATTCACTTTTTTTAATTTTGCATCGTTTGTTAATGGAAAATTATTGAAATTCATAACTTCTTAAGATTTTAAAAATAAAAGAAGTATTATCAATAACTTTTTATAGATTTATGTCAGGGAAAAAAGATTAAAAATGCAAATAAATTTTTAAAATAAAACATTTACTTTTAATTAATGTTTGATATTTAAATCTAAATTAATATGCAAATAATATGCAAAAAGAAGAGCTTTGAATAATTTGATCCAAAACGAAATATATCAGTCAAAATACAGGTCAGTTTTTCTGAAATTGGGAACCCATTGCGTTTTGGCTTTAATAGCATTAATAGTTATTGGAGGTGCTACTAGAGTTATGGAGGCTGGACTTGCTTGCCCTGATTGGCCTTTGTGTTATGGGACTTTTCTACCTCTTAATCATATGAATTTAAGAGTTTTTCTAGAGTGGTTCCATCGTTTGGATGCTTTCCTAGTAGGAGTGTTAATTTTCTCTAAATTTATACTTTCAATAATTTGGAGAAAAGACATTCCAAATTGGTTACCAAAAACTTATTCATTATTAGTCTTCTTAGTAATTGTTCAAGGCTCTATTGGGGCATTAACAGTAATTAATTTACTTAATTCCTACTCAGTTACTGCTCATCTTTTGACAGCTTTTTTACTCTTAATAACAACAGTAACTATCAATCAGAATCTAGAAAATAATGGGGTTAATAAATTATTAACTTGGTGGAAGATATTATTATTTTTCCCCCTATTACTCACTTTAGTTCAATCATTTATTGGGGTAAAGCTTTCATCAACTTGGTCTGCACATCTCTGCTTATCTTTTAATAAACAATGCTTAATTTTAGATACTCATAAATTATTTGCTATACCAATTTCTATTTCTATTTTATTTATTTTGACTATCTCAATATATAAAAAAGATTTGTTCCAGAATAATTGGAAATACCTTTGCTCACTTTTTTTGCTTTTGATTTCCCAGGTTGTTCTAGGCGTATTAAGCCTTAGAACTAATTTAAGTGAACCTCTTTTTGTTATTGGTCATCAACTAAATGCTTCTTTATTAATTGCGACACTAACAACATTGATTTTTAGAAATCCTTACCTAGATAAAAAAATCAATCAACCATTTAATTCAGTGATAGTAGGTTTAAACTCATGAAAAGTAATTTAGAAAACTTAAATTTTCAGACTTCAATTCGTGAACAGGTTGTACCTTCAAGAAAAAAAGTAAAACTACCTGCGTGGCTTGAAGTTGCTAAACCTAGGTTGATTCCATTATTACTGGCTACAACTTTAGGAGGTATGGCATTAACGGAAGAATGGCCTTTATCTTCTCCAAAACTCGCATGCACCTTAGGAGGAGGAGCCTTAGCAGCAGCAGCAGCTGGGGCACTTAATTGCTTATGGGAAATGGACTTAGACAAAAGGATGATAAGAACAAGTAAAAGAGCTTTACCTTCAGGTAAATTATCAACAAAGACTGTTTTTTTAGGCGCTATATCTTGTACTTTCGCAGCCGCAATGCTTCTGATAAGCGGAGTGAATTATTTGGCCGCTGGATTAACATTGTTGGGTTTATGTAGCTACGTGATTTTATATACGATAATTCTTAAACCACGTACAACTCAAAATATTGTTTTCGGGGGAGTCGCAGGTGCTATACCTCCATTGGTAGGTGCATCTGCAGCTACCGGACATGTAGGACTTAGTGGTTGGTGGTTATTTGGTTTGGTAATGCTTTGGACCCCAGCTCATTTTTGGGCGCTTGCAATTTTGTTAAAAGATGATTATGCATCTGTGGGTATACCAATGCTTCCCTCTGTTAAAGGTTCTGCTTTTACAGTAAAAGCCATTTCACGTTATGGATGGGCAACTGTTTTGATGAGTATTCTTGGGGTTTTGGCTTTACCTGAGGGGGGATTTCTTTATTTAATAATGCTTACACCTTTTAATGGCAGACTTTTACAATTAATAAATAGATTAAAAAGTTCTCCAGATGATTTAGTAAAAGCTAAAGGATTATTCAGATGGTCAATTCTTTATATGTTTGGTATCTGTCTTTTACTTTTGATTTCAAGAACTCAACTTTCGGTGAAATTTGAACAGCAGTCTATCGAAATGTTCTTTTCGTTAATAGCAAACTTTAATTATTAGATTGATGTAAAATATTAGAGGACAAATTCTAGTTTGATGAATTATATACAAATTAAGGATCTTTCAAAATCATATTCTGATATTCAGGCATTAAAAGATTTATCAATTGAAATTAATGCTGGTACATTATTTGGAATCTTAGGTCCAAATGGTGCAGGTAAGTCTACTCTCATAAAAATACTTGCTACTTTAGTAGAACCAGATGGTGGTGAGGTTTTTGTAAATAATATCAATTTAATTAAAAATCCAAGAAAAATTAGAGAATTAATTGGTTATGTGGCTCAAGATATTGCTCTCGATAAAATCCTTACAGGGCGAGAGTTATTAGATTTTCAGTCGGATTTATATCATATGAACAAAAAGGAAAAATACGAAAGAATAAAATTATTAATAAATCAATTAGAGATGAATGATTGGATCGATAGAAAATGCGGAACATATTCTGGAGGAATGAAAAGAAGAATAGATTTGGCTTCAGGCCTTTTACATTTGCCCAAAGTTTTAATATTAGATGAACCAACGGTAGGTTTGGATATTGAAAGTAGAAATATAATTTGGGAACTATTGAAAGATTTGAAGAATGATGGCATGACTATTATTTTGAGTAGTCATTATCTTGATGAAATAGATAAATTAGCTGATAGTTTAGTAATAATTGATGATGGGAAAGTTATAGCTCAAGGAACACCTGCTCAACTTAAAAATAAATTAGGAGGAGATAGGATAACTTTAAAAGTAAGAGAATTTAGTACTCATGAAGAGGCTAAAAAAATAAGTGAAATTTTATCCTCAATCAATGGAATTAGTCAGATTATCATAAATAAGTCGCAAGGTTATTCAATTAATTTTGTAGTAGATAAGGAAAAGGATTTGCTCACAAAACTAAAAGTAGAATTAGCTTTTTCAAAGTTTGAAATTTTTTCTCTTGCTCAAAGTCAACCTAGCTTGGATGATGTATATCTACAGGCGACTGGCAAAACATTATTAGACGCTGAAATTTCTATGACTGGTAAAAGAGATCTAAAAAAAGAATCTAAGCAATCAATGAGATAAAAATAATAAATTTTTTGATTACTAATTATAATAATTAATATAAAGTTTTTAAATAATGGAATTAAAACAATATAATTTATTTTTTTTATATCAAGAAACTGTTGCTTTAACCAAAAGATTATTTATTCAATTAAAAAGAAGACCTTCTACTCTTTTAGCGGGCATATTGCAACCTATAATTTGGCTCTTTTTATTTGGAGCTCTTTTCTCAAAAGCTCCTGAAGGTTTTTTACCAGGGGTAAATTCTTATGGGAATTTTTTAGGAGCAGGATTAATTGTTTTTACTGCTTTTAGTGGAGCATTGAATTCTGGCTTGCCTTTAATGTTTGATAGAGAGTTCGGATTTTTAAATAGGTTACTCGTTGCCCCTTTAGCAAGTAGGTTGTCTATTGTTTTATCTTCTTTCTTTTATATTACTATTCTGAGTTTTGTTCAAAGTATAGTGATAATGATTGTCTCATTTGTTCTAGGTTATGGATGGCCTGAATTTTATGGATTAGGTATTGTATTCGCAACATTAATACTATTAGTACTTTTTGTGACATCTGTAAGCCTATGTTTAGCTTTCGTTTTGCCTGGCCATATTGAATTAATTGCGCTTATATTTGTAATAAATTTACCTCTTCTTTTTGCTAGTACTGCATTAGCTCCTATTTCTTTCATGCCAAGTTGGTTAGGGTGGCTTGCCTCTTTAAATCCATTAACTTTTGCTATCGAGCCTATCAGGGTTGCATATACTCAAACTATGAATTTGGATATCGTGGCTTTACATGCACCATATGGTGACTTAACTTGTAAGAGTTGTATCTCAATTTTATTTTCCTTAACAGTTTTTTCCTTGATTATTATCAGACCACTGTTAAACAGAAAATTAAATTAATAAATTTATGTTTTTAAAAGATCATCTAAAAGATACTTACCAAAAAGCATCTTTTGATAAAAATCATATAATCTTAGAAAATACGGTTAATAAATGGGTACATAGGTTTGGAATTGCATCTTTGAATGAGTTAATAGAGCAAAATCAAGATCAAATTAATTTAAAAGAAGAATATCAGGAAAGGGAAAATCAAGATCAAATTAATTTAAAGGAAGAATATCAGGAAGAGGAAAATCAAGATCAAATTAATTTAAAAGAAGAATATCAGGAAAGGGAAAATCAAAATCAAGTTAATTTGGAATTATTAGAAAATGTTCAATCCCAAGTAGAGATAGATTTTAAATCTAAAGAAACAAAAATATTTAATAATAATGGTATTACTAGCAAAGATATTTATGAGTTAAATAAAAATAAAAGTGAATATGTAGATAAGGAAAAGTTGCCATTACCTAATATAAATAATTTAAGAAAATGGATTAAAAACGAGAAAAAAGCTAGTTAGGTTCTTACATCATTCCTGGCATGCCCATGCCACCCATTCCTGGCATACCCATGCCACCCATTCCTGGCATACCCATGCCACCCATACCACCCATTCCTGGCATGCCCATGCCACCCATACCACCCATCGGATCTGCTCCTGGTCCTCCAGGTGCGGCTGTCTCAGGCTCTGGAATGTCAGCAACTGCGACTTCTGTAGTAAGAAGCATTGCTGCTATTGATACTGAATCTTGAAGAGCTAATCGAATTACTTTAGTAGGATCTAATATCCCTGATTTATTTAAATTCTCATATTCTCCAGTATTTGCATTAAATCCCTTATTAAGTCTTTTTATATCAGCAACAACCACATCTCCATTAAAACCAGCATTTTTTGCAATTTGCTTAGTAGGTTCTAAAAGTGAATTTTTAATGATCTCTATACCTGTAGTTAAATCATCTGATGTCTCTTTACCTAAATTAGAAAGTTCTTCTGAAATCTCAATTAATGTTTGTCCACCCCCTGGAACAACTCCTTCTTCAATAGCTGCTTTTGTTGCGTTGAGTGAATCTTCTATTCTTAATTTTTTATACTTCATCTCTGTTTCTGTAGCAGCTCCAACTTTAATTAGAGCTACACCTCCAGCTAGTTTTGCTATTCTCTCATTAATTTTATCCTTATCGTATTCTGATTCAGTTATTTCTACTTCCCTTTTTAATTTCTTAACTCTTGCTTGGACTAAGTCTTTTGTATCATCGAAAGCCACGATTGTTGTTTTATCCTTTGAGATTGTTATTTTTTTTGCTTTACCAAGATCATTGATAGTTACTTCTTCTAATTTCATAGATTTGTCTTCGCTAATTAATTTAGCTCCGGTAAGAATCGCAATATCCTCTAACGCTGCCTTTCTTCTTTCCCCAAATGATGGAGCTCGAACAGCTGAAACATTTAATATGCCACTGTTTTTATTTAATACTAGTGTTGTTAAAGCTTCGCCCTCAATATCTTCAGCAAGGACTAAAAATGGAGAAGCAGATTTCTGAATTTCTTCTAGAATAGGTACTAGGTTCGTTAATGTGGAAATCTTTTGATCAGTAATCAAAATCTTAGGATTTTCAAGTTCGCAAATTTGTCTTTCTTGATCAGTTACAAAATAAGGTGAGCTATATCCCCTATCAAAAGACATCCCCTCTGTGATTTCTAAATCTGTTTCAAGTGATTGCGATTCTTCTACAGTGATCACCCCATCTGAAGTTACAATATCCATTGCCTTTGAAATTATTGAACCTATCTCTTCATCTCCTCCAGCACTTACTGTGGCAACTTTTTGAATATCTGATCCATTGATTTTGATACTTTTTGATTTTAATTGCTCTAAAACAAAAGCTAATCCCTTTTCCATACCTTTTTTTAACTCAATGGGATTAGCGCCAGCAGCTATATTTTTTAATCC
>QCPY01000004.1 GCA_003212375.1 Prochlorococcus sp. AG-442-N17
CCATTGCTATAAAAGATAATATTTGTACCAAAGGAGTTGTGACTTCTTGTTCAAGTAAAATGCTTCAAGACTTTATCGCTCCATACGAATCGTATGTATCAGGTAAGTTATGGTCATCAGGGGGAATTTGCTTAGGAAAAACTAATTTAGATGAATTTGCAATGGGAAGCTCTACTGAGACTTCAATATATGGTACAACCTCAAATCCTTGGGACATTAATAGAGTTCCTGGAGGAAGTTCTGGAGGTAGTGCTGCTTCGGTAGCTGCTGGTTTATGCTTAGCTGCTATTGGCTCTGACACAGGGGGTTCGATAAGACAGCCTGCATCTTTTTGTGGAGTAGTTGGTCTAAAACCTACTTACGGAAGAGTTAGTAGATGGGGACTAATTGCTTTTGCAAGTTCATTGGATCAAATAGGGCCAATTACAAATACGGTTTCTGATGCTGCTGAAATTCTTTATTCTATCTCCGGCAAGGACCCCCATGATTCGACTTGTCTTGATAATCCAGTTCCAAATTATTTATTAGATATAAATAAATCTATTAAGGGTATAAAAATAGGAATTATAGAAGAGTGCTTTAATCATCCTGGCCTTGATCCTGAAGTTAAATCATCTGTTCATTCTGCTGTAGAGAGATTCAGATCTTTGGGTGCTGAAATCCTTGAAATAAAATGTCCGAGATTTAATGATGGTATTGCAACTTATTATGTAATAGCTCCTTGCGAGGCCTCAGCTAATTTAGCAAGATATGACGGCGTTAAATATGGATATAGATCTTCTGGAGATTCTAATTTATCAGAAATGACATCAAAGAGTAGAGCCGAAGGTTTTGGAGATGAAGTTCAAAGAAGAATTTTGATTGGTACATATGCTTTATCTTCGGGATATAGTGATGCTTATTATAAGAAAGCTCAAAGAGTAAGAACTCTAATCAGAAAGGACTTTGATAGAGCTTTTGAAAAAGTTGATGTTTTACTTACACCAACTTGCCCTACGACTGCATTCCTAAAAGGTGATTTTGTTAATGACCCTTTGTCTATGTATTTGTCAGATCTTTTAACTGTTCCAGTTAATCTGGCTGGACTCCCAGCTATTAGTATTCCTTGTGGATTTGATAAAAAGGGCCTACCTATTGGTCTTCAATTAATTGGAAATGTTCTGGAGGAGCAACGAATACTAAACGTTGCAAATATATTTGAAAAGGATGCTGAAGTCATGAAAAACAAACCTAATATTCAAATTTGAATTAATAATTAATTTGTATGATTAAAATATAGAATTTTTAAAATATTTCTCTATCTTAAAGATATAAATTTTTTAAATATGGGATTTGTTCCACTTCATAATCATAGTGATTACAGTCTTCTAGATGGAGCAAGTCAAGTATCTAAAATAGTCGATAGGGCTCATGAACTTGGAATGGATTCAATTGCCTTAACCGATCATGGAGTAATGTATGGAGTTCTTGATTTAGTAAAAAAATGCAGAGATAAAGGTATAAAACCAATTATTGGTAATGAAATGTATGTAATTAATGGTTCTATTGATGATCCTCAACCAAAGAAGGAAAAAAGATACCATTTAGTAGTTTTAGCCAAAAATTATACAGGTTATAAAAATCTTGTTAAATTAACGACAATTAGTCATCTTAAAGGGATGAGGGGTCGAGGAATCTTTTCCAGACCATGTATTGATAAATTACTTTTAGAAAAATATAAAGATGGTCTTATTATTTCAACAGCCTGTTTAGGAGGAGAAATCCCTCAGGCTATCTTAAAAGGAAGGATTGATATCGCTGAAAATATTGCTGTTTTTTATAAAAAATTATTTGGAGATGATTTTTATCTTGAAATACAAGATCATGGGTCTCTTGAGGATAGGATTGTAAATGTTGAATTAATTAGAATTGGTAAAAAATACCAAATTAAAGTTGTTGCTACTAATGATGCTCATTACATCTCAAACATGGATGTTGAAGCGCATGATGCATTACTTTGTGTCCTAACAGGTAAGCTAATAAGTGATGAAAAGAGATTGAGGTATACAGGAACAGAATATATAAAAAGTGAGAACGAAATGCTTAGACTTTTTAATGACCATATTGATCACGAATCTATTAAAGAAGCCATTAATAATACTGTTGAAGTCTCAAATAAGATTGAACAATTCGATTTGTTTGGAACCTACAGAATGCCTAAATTTCCATTAAAAAAAGGGGAATGATTCTTTAGCCTTTTTGACGCAAATATCAAAGGAGGGTCTTTTAAAAAGACTAAACAAATCTCATGATCATGAAATTGAAGAGATTTACATAAAAAGGTTATCTTCAGAGTTAAAAATAATAAATGATATGGGATTCCCAGATTATTTTTTAGTCGTATGGGATTATATAAAATTTGCTAGAGATAACTCAATACCTGTTGGTCCTGGAAGAGGTTCCGCGGCAGGCTCACTTGTGGCATTTGCTCTTCAAATTACAAATATTGATCCTGTTAAACATGGATTGTTATTTGAGAGATTCTTAAACCCAGCAAGAAAGTCTATGCCTGATATTGATACAGATTTTTGTATTGACAGGAGAAATGAAGTTATTGATTATGTAACTAATAGATATGGTGAAGATAAAGTTGCGCAAATAATTACCTTCAATAAAATGACTTCAAAAGCTGTTCTTAAAGATGTTGCAAGAGTCCTAGATATTCCTTATGGAGAATCGGATAAAATGGCAAAATTAATACCAGTTGTAAGAGGAAAACCATATAAGCTTGATGAAATGATTGGTAAAAATTCTCCTAGTACGGAATTTAGGGATAAATATTTAAAGGATTCTCAGGTAAAAAGGTGGGTTGACTTAGCACTAAGAATAGAGGGAACAAATAAAACTTATGGAGTTCATGCAGCAGGTGTAGTAATTTCATCAGAGCCTTTAGATATGCTTGTACCTCTCCAAAGAAATAATGAAGGACAAATAATTACTCAATATTCAATGGATGATATTGAATCATTAGGTTTATTAAAAATGGACTTCCTAGGTCTCAAAAATCTCACGATGATTGATAAAACAATTTCTTTAATAGAATCTTCTACTGGTCAAAAAATCAATATTGATGATTTACCTCCAAACGATAATAAAACTTTTGATCTTATCGGTAGAGGAGATTTGGAAGGAATCTTTCAACTTGAATCCTCTGGTATGAAACAAGTTGTTAAAGATTTTAAACCAAATTCTCTTGAAGACCTTTCTTCAATATTAGCTCTTTATAGACCTGGCCCTCTCGATGCAGGTCTTATACCAAAGTTTATTAATAGAAAAAATGGTAGTGAAAAAATAGACTTTCCGCATCCAAATATTGAATCTATTCTTACTGAAACTCATGGAATAATGGTATATCAAGAGCAAATCATGAAAATTGCTCAAGATTTAGCTGGATATTCTCTTGGAGAAGCTGATTTACTACGCAGAGCAATGGGTAAAAAAAAGGTATCTGAGATGGTTAAACATCGTAATCTTTTCATTGAGGGTTCCAGTAAAAAAGGTGTAGATACAAAAATTGCTAATGATCTTTTTGATCAAATGGTTTTATTTGCTGAATATTGTTTTAATAAAAGTCATTCGACAGCATATGGAGCCGTTACATACCAAACTGCCTTTTTAAAAGCACATTTTCCAGTTGCTTATATGGCTTCACTCCTGAGTGTTAATTCAGGTTCTAGCGATAAAATGCAAAGATACATTTCTAATTGCTATTCGATGGGAATTGAGGTAATTCCTCCAAGTATTAATTCATCTGGAATAGACTTTACAGTTAAGAAAGATCAAATTTTATTTGGATTATCTGCAATTAAAAATTTAGGAGATTCAGCAATAACAAATATTATAGATAATCGGAATAAACATGGAATCTTTAAATCATTTTCAGATTTATGTGATCGTTTACCATCTAATATTTTAAATAAAAGGAATCTAGAATCCTTAATTCATTGTGGAGCTCTTGATGAATTTTCTAAGGATAATAATAGAGCTCAATTATTCTATGATCTAGATAATGTAATGGAGTGGGCTTCCTCTCGTAATCGTGATCGCTTATCTGGTCAAGGTAATTTATTCGAATCAATGAGTAATAATCAAAATAAAGATTTCTCTTTATCTCAACAATCTAAAGTCGATGATTATTCATTAATTGAAAAGCTAAAATTAGAAAAGCAACTTTTAGGTTTTTATTTATCAGATCACCCTTTAAAACATCTTGCTAAGCAAGCTAAACTTGTATCTCCTGTGTGTATCTCTCAATTAGAAGATTATCATGACAGAGCTAAGGTTTCTTTAGTAGGAATGATTCCTGAATTAAAGCAGATTACAACAAGAAAAGGGGACAGAATGGCTAAAGTCCATCTTGAAGATCTTTCTGGAAACTGCGAAGCAATAGTTTTTCCAAAGACATACGTTAGACTGTCCGAATTTCTTCTCACTGATACTAGGCTATTGATATGGGGAACTATTGATAAAAAAAGCGATAAGGTACAATTAATTATTGATGATTGTAGAGAAATTGATAACTTAAAATTACTTGTTATCTACTTAGATAGTTCTCAAGCATCTGATATAAAAATTCAAAATACCATAAGGGATTGTTTAGTTAAATTTAAACCAGATAAACAAAAATGTGGAAATAAGACTCCAGTATTAGCAGCTGTTAGGAATAATGATTCTGTAACATACGTTAAATTTGGTGATCAATTTTGTGTTGGAGATATTCTTGGAGTTTCTGAATTACTTACAGAAAAATCTTTTCAGGTTAATTTGAAACCCTTAGTAAAATGATTTACTTTTTCTCATCAAAGTTTTGAGATGCTGGTCTAAAAGCAGCTTTTGCTCTTTCTATATTCAAGGGGATGTTTTCTATCCCAAAAAAACTACCTGGTTCTTTATCCCAACTTGCGGACAATATTCCAAAGCTTAAACCTCCTAGACCTAGTAAGAAGAATAGTGCTGAAATTGCAATTGTTGAAGATGGAGGAATTTCGGCAATATTTCTTGTGACAATTATATAACTTACAACGAATACAGACATACCCATGATTGTTGGTATTCCTGCTGCAATAAATATTCTTTTAGCCATTCTGTCAGCTACATATTTTGGGATACCAGTAGATTGTTTAGACTTTAGTGGGACCGAAGGAACTTTTCTTTCTATATTTCTAAAGGCATTACTTTCTGATGTTTGTTTCTTTTTTGTAAGATTTTTCTTTTTGCCCTGTTTTTTTTTCATTAACGGAATTCATCCTCTGATTCCAATCTTTGTAATTAGATCTTTATAGTTTTGGGGATTTTTAATTTTTATATATGTTAGTAATCTTTTTCTTTTACCAATCATTTTTAATAACCCTTGCCTTGATGCAAAATCATGAATATTACTTTGAAGATGATTACTTAATTTTGAAATTCTTTCAGAGAGCATTGCAACTTGAACCTCTACAGATCCTGTATCTGTAGGGTGTACTTGATGTGATTCAATTAGTTTTTGTTTCTCAGCGGTATCGAGTGTCATTAATTTTTATGATTTTTAATATTTTACTACGTTATTGGACTAAATTACTACTTTCTATTATCTAAATAGTTCATTGCTACTTTTAATAAAGCTTCAAAAGAAATATTATCTTTTTCTAATATCAAATTTTTATTTTCTTTTATATGATTGGTAAGTTTTGGATAGATGTTTTTAATTTCTTTCTTAGAATAATTCAAAGATTCGAGTGTTAAATTAATATCTTCAAAAATCGAATTAAATTCTCTATTCTCTGATAGTAAATTATTTTTTTCAGAAATTTCTTCTTCGATTTTATTATTTCTTACTTTACTTTTTAATTCGAGTATTAATCGTTCCGTCATTTTTTGTCCAATGCCTTGAACAGAACTAATTAATTTTTTGTCATTATTAGTTATGGCATTATTTATTTCATTCAAAGTAAATTTATTTAATAATGACATGCCGATTTGAGAACCAATACCCTTAATATTAAGAATTCTAATAAAGAAATCTCTTTGATCCTTATTGATAAAACCAAAAAGGTTATCAGAATCTTCTTTTTTTATATGTTTTAACCAAAGTATAATTTCTTTTTCAAAAATTTTTTTAGTATCAATATCAACAATGACAGATTCTAAGGTCTGAATTTCATAACCCAAACCACGACAGTTTATTAAAATAAAAAATTTATTATTAGATTGCCATGAACTTACTAATTCACCCTTTATCCAAGTAATCAATTAACCACCATCCACTTGGCATCCAATTGCTGCTCCAGTTACAGCGCCTAATGGAACAGCCCACCAACGACCTTCTTTTCGTGAAACTGCACCACCTATCCCACCGCCAAGTAATGCACCTGCTATCTTCCCATCAGTGCAATCATCATCTTTAATTTTTGCTGAATTGGCTCCTCCGCAAGGTATCTCTACATCTACCTCATAATTTCTAACGTAACCTGGACTTGATTTTGTCCCAGGGATGTATTCTTCCCTATATTCAGTCCTAGTGCATGTTACAGATTTAGGGGTTGAGGATTTGACTTGCAGAAATGGGTAAAAACTTAAAATAATCAATAATAAAAATTTCATTACAAACATACTTACTATTTTTATTTTAAATCTTTTTCACTATTTTGCTAGTAGTCATAATAGTTCCTAACAAAACAAGAAATGATCCAATTATAAAATTGATATTTATTATTTCTTTAAAGAACATAATTCCCCATAAAGAGCCAAAAAATACTTGTAAATAATTTATTGTTGCTGCTTCTGAGGTTTGTAAATTCTTTATCCCAATTGTCAGAAACGTTTGCCCCGTTTGTGTAAAGACCCCAATGCCAATTATCCAAATTAAATCATTTATACTCGGCGTTACCCAGTTTAAAAATACAATGGGTGTTAATAAAATTATTGATACTAAAGGAAAGTATTTTATTATTATGAAAATATCTTCTTCTAAGGATAATTTCTTTACAGTTATATAAGCTAGCGCAGTTGATATGGCCCCAAGGAAAGCTATTACTACAGTAAAAGTATTAAGATCAATTTTTAAGCTTGATAATTGAGATGGATTTAAGATTATTAATATTCCTAACCATCCTGTAATTGAAGCAATAATTATATTTTTAGTAATTTTTTCATTAATAAAAATAGTTGCAAAAATAGATATAAAAATAGGGTATGTATATTGAATAACAGTAGAGATATTTAAAGGCATATTTCTAATAGCATAAAATATACAAACTAATGCTAACGTTCCTAAAAAACCTCTTAAAACTAGTAATGGTTTATTTTCTCCCCAAGGATTTAAATTCCTTTTTTTTATAATCCAAGATGTTATTAACAAGCTTAAGATTGATCTAAAAAATACCAATTCATATATTGGTATTGTATTGTCAATTTTCTTTACGCAAACAGTCATAAGACTGAAGAAAAATGATGCAAATATTAAATTTACTTTCTTAAATGACTTGTTCTTTTGATTAAAAATTTCAATATGCATTACTAAAAATGATTATTTTGTGAAATTTAGTAGATTCTTTTAAAATTTTGATCTATAACAAAGTCACAATTATGACTTTATTAGAATTGTAAATAAATGGTACCTTCGATACATCCAAGAACTATTCAGGAGGTCAAAGATAAAGCCGATATTGTCGATGTTATTTCAGAACACATTGTATTAAAGAAAAAGGGTAAAGAATTTGTTGGCATATGCCCTTTTCATGATGATAGTAAGCCATCTATGACAGTGTCTCCTTCAAAACAATTTTATTATTGTTTCTCCTGCGGAGCTGGAGGTAATTCAATTAAATTTTTGATGGAGTTTACACGCAATAATTTTACAGATGTTGTTCTTTCTCTTGCAAAAAAGAATGATATTAATGTAATTAATATTGACGGCCCTCAACAAGAAATATATAAAAAGCAATTATCTAGAAGAGAGGAACTATATAAGATTCTTCGCATTTCAAAGGATTGGTTTAAATCTCAATTAAATAATTCTATTGGTAAGGAAGCTCTTTATTATTTAACATCTAAAAGAAATTTAAATTTTAAAACTATTAATGAATTTGAATTAGGTTATGCTCCTAATTCATGGAATGATTTGTTTAATTATCTTTCAAATGTAGAGAAATTTCCATTAAGCTTAATTTTAAGAGCAGGCCTTGCTGTTTCAAAAGAAAATTCTAATAAAGTCTATGATCGCTTTAGAAATAGGTTGATTGTTCCAATCTTTGATATGCAAGGCCGTGTAGTAGCTTTTGGAGGTAGATCTCTTGATGGTCAAGAACCTAAATATTTAAATTCTCCAGAATCAGAGGTTTTTGAAAAGGGTAAAATGCTTTTTGCATTTGATAAGGCATCTAGCAATATTAGGAAGAGCGATAAGGCTTTGGTCGTTGAAGGTTATTTTGATGTTATTTCACTTCATTCCAAAGGTATAAATAATTCCGTTGCTTCTCTTGGTACAGCATTAAACAAATATCAAATATCTCAACTTTGTAGATGTACTGATAGTAAAAATATAATAATTAATTTTGATTCAGATAATGCAGGTAAATTAGCTACAAAAAGAGTCATAAACGAAGTTGAAAGTTTATCCCTTCATGATCAAATAAACCTCAAAATATTGCAACTTAAATCATTTAAAGATCCTGACGAGTATCTTAAAAGAAATACTCCAGAAGATTATTTTAATTTAATTGATAAAGCTTCTTTCTGGATTGATTGGGAGATTGATCAGATTTTTGATAATAAAGACCTATCTAAATCTGACAATTTTCAAAACGTTATATCTTCATTAGTAAAGTTTTTAAGCAAATTGCCTCAATCTGCTACCAGAACACACTATTTGCAGAATGTTTCTGAAAGATTAAGTATGGGACAAGCTAGATTAGCTATAAAATTTGAAGAAGATTTAAGAAAACAAGTTAAAGGGTTTCGTTGGCATGGAAGATCAAAAAAATTTGAACAGCCAAGTGAAATTAATAAACGTGAAAAAAATGAATCAGAGATTATATATTATTATTTGCATTGTCCTGAACATAGGTTATTTATTCGAGATGAATTACGTAAAAGAGAAATTGAAAAATTTCATACTGAGTATATACGTCTAATTTGGGAAACTATTTCAACGATAGAAGTTAATAATTTAGGTTCAAATTATTTAGATGATTTAAATAAAGCCAATAATACAAAATTAAATGATGATTTTATTTCAATTAATTTGATTTCTCTATTGCCAGATCATTTGGCTCTTAATAATGTAAAAGCCTTAAATAAAATCAATACTTTTATTAATCCAGATGAATTATTTTTAACCACTTTAAATAATACAAAACATAATATTCTTGGTATTTTATCTCTTCTTGAAAAATATAAATCATTAAAAAGATGTAGACATCTTATAGAATCATGGGGTTCTCAAAGACTTAAAACTTTAGAAAACTGTATTTCTATTTTAATTGATAATTCTTCCTTAGATCCTTCAGACTCAAATAAAGAGATTGATGATGTCTTCAAAGATTTAAACTCTGATGCTTTAAAATTTCAAGAATTATATTATCTGGAAAGACAGCATATTAATCTTCTAGATAATCAACGTTGCGGTATTTTTTCTTCTGATCAATAATTTTTTAAGAATTTATAAACAATAAGTTTTCAGTATTTCTTTTACTTTTCTTGGCTTATCCTCCATAACATAAGCTTCTAATTCTTTTTCATAATTTCCAGATATTTTTACTGAAGAATTTAAAGCTTTTAATTTTCTAGCATTTATTTTACCCTCTATATTTTTAATTACTCCAGTAATTTTACCTTTATTGCATGATTGTACGAGATGAGTCGCTTCATGCCTTAAAGCTCTTCTTATATAAATATTTGTTTTATGATTTTCGTAATTTTTGCCTTTTCTATAACCTCCTAGTTTTTTAGCATTTTCAGTGCAAATAACGATCGCTTTTTCTTTTCTTTTATAAAAACCTACAAACTTTTTATCTATTAAACAAAGAGCTGTATTTTCCTCTATTGAATGATTTGTTTTATTTATTAACTCGATTATTTCTTTATCTACTTTGCTTAAAAATAATAAAAATTCCATCTCTATTCTCTATATCATTATGTTTGGAATTTTTTTGATATTCGTTGTAGATCTGGGACTTAATGAATTTCTATTCATTTTCCATTCTTGAGGGTTTTTTGCAATTGCCCATGTAATTGCTTTATTATTAAATTTTCTATTCAAGGAGTCAATTGTTTTCATAAGACTTATTGATTTTTTTAAATCTTCCTGAGACTCGTAATTGATAATTGATTGCTGTAAATATTTGCAATTAGTTAAATCTTGCATTAAAACCCCAGCTTTTGATAGTTTATATTCCGGAGTATATATCTCTTTAGATAATGCGACTACTATTTTTAAAATAGTACTTGTGTTATCTGTCGCATTTATAAGTTTTTTATGAGCGCTTTTTTGATAAGCATGATTTGAATAATGACTAGTTCTTGTAAATACAGTAATAGTAGATGATTTTAAGTTTTGACTTCTCATTTTTTCCGAGGCTTTTATTGCATAAATTGCTAATGCTTGAGTCAAATCCTCTAATTTTGTGATTGGTTTCCCAAAACTTCTACTTACTTGAATCTCTTTCTTTGGCTTTTTAATTATTTCTATCGGAAGACATTTATTACCTTTTAATTCCAATTGTAATCTTTTTCCGACGACCCCTAATTTCTTAATGATTTCATTTTGATCCATATCTCTTAATTCTTTTGCATTCTTAATACCTTTGCTTTGCAACCAATTAGATGTTTGTTTACCAATTCCCCATATATTTTCGACACTAATTTTTCTTAAGTAATCGTTCTCATTTTCGATTCTATTTAAATCAAATATTCCTGCTGAAGAATTAATATTTTTAGCTAGCTTATTAGCAATTTTTGCTCTTACTTTATTTTCTCCTATTCCAATTGTTAAAGTTATTCCTAGATTTTGATATATTAAGCATCTTACTTTTCTTGCCCAAGGATGTAAACTTTTATCTTTAGGTCTCAGAATTGAGACAAAGGCTTCATCAATAGAATAAATCTCTATCTCTTCAGAATAATTCTTTAATAAATTCATTAATCTCTTACTCATGTCACCATAGAGCGAGTAATTTGAACTTAAAACTGAGACCCCTAACCTATTCAATCTTTCTTTGGCTTTAAAATAAGGGATTCCCATTTTAATTTTTAAAGCACGAGCTTCAGGACTTCTTGCGATAACACATCCGTCGTTATTAGATAAAATTACTACTGGCTTATTCCTTAAATGCGGGTTGATACTTTGTTCGCATGACGCATAAAAATTATTGGCATCTATAAGAGCTATTGCTTCAGTACTAGAGCTTTTGCTTATCATAAGTAACTATGTATGGAATAGATTACAACCCCCCAAATTTGTATATCAATATGATTTCTAAAGCTGAAGTCTGGGTAATTATGATTTTCTGCTTTTAAATATAATTCATTATTTTTTATACATAATCTTTTTATCGTAAATTCTCCGTCTATCATTGCAATGATAATATTACCTGGCTTAGGCGTTAAACTCTTATCTACTATTATTAAATCTTTATCTTTTATTCCTGAGTTTATCATTGAATCACCTTTAACTCTAAGGAAAAAAGTACTAAAAGGATTAGATATTAAATATTCATTTAAATCAATATTTTCTTCAGTATAGTCATCTGCAGGAGAGGGAAAACCTGCTGATATTGAGTCACTTAATAATGGAATCTTCATCTTTTTAAAAGTCGGGACAGAAGAGTATAAATCTTTATTTATAGTACATATATACTATAAACGAAGCTTTTAAATTGTGTTTGTTTTTAAAGTTTTATATATGAATCTTTAATCTGCGTTTTTAGGCTCGATGATAAGGAGAGTTATTTGAAATAGAAATAGCTCTATAAATTTGTTCAAGTAGAATTAATCTTGCAAGTTCATGAGGAAAAGTGAGTGAAGAGAGGCTTAACAAAAGATGAGATTTTTCTTTAATATTTGTAGGGATTCCATCAGCGTCTCCTATTAGAAAATTAATTTTTTTATTTTTAAAATTTAAAAGCAAAGAAGTTAATTCAATTGAACTAAAAGATTTACCTTCTTCAGTGAGGCAAATAATAATATTATTAACTCGAATATTATCTATATTAAAACTCTTGGATTCATTAATAGTAAGATCGGGCATCCTTTTTTTGTACTGATTAATTCCTTCTCTTATCCAATTTTTTTTTATTTTACCAATAGCATTTATTGATAATCTATTTGTCTGAAGCATAGAAAAGGAATTTTTTATTCATCAAGGAGATAATTAAATTCGTCATATAGCTCATCTTCGGTTGATAAATTTTTTGAGCAATTAGTATTTCTAGAATTTATATTATGAAAACTATCCTCAATCTTTTTTAATAATTGATTTTCTTTGGATGTCTCATTAATATTATCTGAGTTGTCGATTATAGAATAAAAGATTTTGGATGGGTCATCAATATTGAGTGAATGATGAGATTCTTGAGGATTTTTACTTGAATTATTATTGACTAAGTTGTTTTCTTTAATAAAATTTTTGAGTTTACCTAAATTTTTTCTTGATAGGCTCATACAATTTAATATAGATATAAATATATATTTAATTTAAACACATTATTTCTCTTTTGGATGAATTCAAATAACTATCATCAAAAAAAAAGATTTGGTCAACATTGGTTAGTAAATAAAATGATATTGGAGAAAATAAAAGAAGTTGCTGAACTTGATGAAAAAGATTTTGTTCTAGAAATTGGTCCTGGAACAGGAGCGTTAACTTCGAAATTGCTTGACTCTAAAATTAGTAGATTGTACGCTGTTGAATTGGATAAGGATTTAATCAATCATTTAAATAATAAATTTAAAAATAATAAAAAATTTTCACTTCAACAAGGAGATATTCTTTCAATAAATATAGATTCTATAAATAAAAAAATTACAAAAGTGATTGCTAATATTCCTTATAATATTACAGGCCCAATATTGGATATCTTCATAGGAAGATTAGGCATGATTAGTAAAAATAATTATAAGAAAATAATTTTTTTAATGCAGAAGGATGTGGTAGATAGGATCTTATCTAAGGAAGGCGATGCGAATGCGGGAGCTCTTAGTGTGCGGATGCAACTGATGTCTAAAATAAGAAGAATATGCGATGTCCCGCCCTCTTCTTTTAACCCGCCTCCAAAAGTCTTTTCTTCTTTGGTAGTTTTTGAGCCATTTAGACCAGAGTTCCGGCTTGATATTAAATTAGAGAAATATATTGATAAACTCCTTCGAATTTCATTTAACTCAAGAAGGAAAATGATAAGAAATACTCTTAATTCAATATTTTCTAATGATGAGATACAGAAATTGTCTGAATCATCCGATATTTGCTTTAATTTAAGACCTCAGGATATTTCAATTAATAAATGGATTAAGCTTGCAGAAGCTTGCGTTAAAATAACAAATAAGAACTAGTTAAATGTCAAGATTATCTACAAATAAAATTTGTGTTAAATCACCAGCCAAGATAAACCTTCACCTTGAGATTATTGGTAAAAGAGAGGATGGATATCATGAATTAGCAATGATAATGCAGAATATTGACCTGTCTGACTATATAGAGTTTGAGGATAATCTCGAAGGACAAATTAAATTAGATTCTGATTGCAAAAACCTAAGTCTTAATGATGATAATTTAATTATAAAAGCAGCGAATTATTTAAAAGAGATATCAAATAATGGGAAACTAGGAACTAATATATTTTTAAGAAAAAATATTCCAATCGGTGCTGGATTAGCTGGTGGTTCAAGTAATGCAGCTGCTACATTACTTGGACTTAATAAATTATGGGATTTGAAGCTTGACTATAAAACTATTCTTTCGCTTTCAGCAAGATTAGGTTCAGATGTACCTTTTTTTTTAAATGGAGGATGCCAATTCTGTTTTGGTAGAGGAGAAATTCTTGAAAAATACGATTCTAAATTTGAATATGGTGTAATACTATTAAAAAATCCTAAAATATCAATCTCAACTGCAGATACTTATAAAAAATATAGCAGAGAATTTTGTTCGAAAAGTTACGCTGAAAATAAAAAAATAAATTTAATCAGAAATGATTTAAGAATAAAAGGATTCCACGAGTTTAATTTTCCAAGTCAAACTATAAAAATAAAAAATGATTTACAGTTAATAGTTGAGAAAGAAAATGAATCTGTAAAGCTAGCATTAAATTTACTTTCAAATTTGAAAAATTGCTTTTCATTTTCAATGAGTGGTTCTGGTCCTACATGTTTTGCTCTTTTCAAAGATTTAAATAAAGCTAATCAAGTTTTCGAAGAAAATCAAAAAATGTTTAATAAGCATGGATTTGAAGCGTGGGTTTGTAAATTTATTAATAGTGGTATTACCTTTTTGTAAAATCTTATTTAGCTCTTATTGAAAATGAATTATAAAAAAGCAACCGATGATAGAGAAAATATTGAAATTAAAAACCCACCTGAAAAAGGACCCTTAAGTTTCATAATTGGCTCAATAACAAGTTTTTTGCTTTTTATATTTTTCTACTTTGTAAGTAATAAGATTGCAATATATTTTGCAGAACATAAACCTTCTAACTCTTCTGAAATCGTTCAAAGTATATCTTCAAGTATTAATTCTTTAATTATTGGTTTATCTTTCTTATTAACTTTTTCCTTTGCATTTATTGGTTTAGGTCTTTTTCTTGTATTTATTCGAAGTTTTTTTGTAAAAAAAATTTAAAATTCTAATATTATTAATAAATATAATTTTTTTAAATGTCTCTAAACGACTTAGGCCTGTTAATACTTTTACTTTCTCCAGGAATGATTTTGTCAATATTAATACTTATAACTTTTGCGGAAGGAGGCTAAATTAACCTTGATGGTATAAATTTATATATATGATTAATTTGGAAATTATTCGTGGCTGGTACCTTATTATTTAACGCTTTGAAAGAAGCAATTGATGAAGAGATGGCAAATGATGTAACTGTTTGCGTTATGGGAGAGGATGTCGGTCAATATGGTGGTTCTTATAAGGTCACTAAGGATTTATATGAAAAATATGGAGAATTACGAGTTTTAGATACTCCAATTGCGGAAAATAGTTTTACTGGGATGGCAGTTGGTGCAGCTATGACAGGATTAAGACCCATAGTTGAAGGTATGAATATGGGTTTTTTACTATTAGCCTTTAACCAAATATCTAACAACATGGGTATGCTTAGATATACAAGTGGAGGAAATTACAAAATACCTGCAGTTGTTCGTGGACCTGGAGGTGTTGGAAGACAACTTGGTGCTGAACACAGTCAAAGATTAGAAGCTTACTTTCATGCAGTTCCAGGGATTAAGATTGTTGCTTGTAGTACCCCTACTAATGCAAAAGGTCTAATGAAAGCAGCAATAAGGGATAATAATCCAGTTCTATTTTTTGAACATGTACTTCTATATAATTTGTCTGAGGAATTACCTGATGGAGATTATATCTGTTCTTTAGATCAAGCTGACTTAGTTAAAGAAGGTAAAGATATCACTATATTAACTTATTCAAGAATGAGACATCATTGTTTAAAGGCTATTGAAGATTTAGATAAGAAAAATATTGATGTTGAATTAATTGATCTTATAAGCTTAAAACCTTTTGATATGAAAACAATTTCAAAATCAATAAAAAAAACTAATAACGTAATAATTGTTGAGGAGTGTATGAAGACTGGAGGCATTGGAGCAGAACTGATAGCTTTGATTACTGAAGAGTGTTTCGATGATCTTGATACTAGACCTATTAGATTATCAAGTCAGGATATTCCTACTCCGTATAATGGAAATTTAGAGAATTTAACAATAATACAACCTCATCAAATAGTTGAAAAAGTTGAAGAAGTAATAAATGGGAGTATTTAAGAAATGAAAAGAAAGCAAGGCTGGCTTTTTTTTATAATTTTCCTCCTGACATTTTCAATCTATTTATTAATAAATTTTCCACTTCAGTTAGGTTTAGATTTAAAAGGTGGTTCCCAATTAACTCTTCAATTAGTTAAAGAGAATGGGAATGTTACAAAAGAAGAACTAGAGGCTGTAAATGCGGTTTTAGATAAGCGGGTTAATAATTTGGGAGTTGCAGAGTCTAACTTACAAACATTAGGACGTAATCAATTGATTTTGGAATTACCCGGGGAACAAAATCCCTTATCTGCATCGAGAATATTAGGTAAAACTGCTTTACTTGAATTTAGAACTCAAAAAGTTAATACAAGTTTAGAATTGAGAAATCTTCAATCACTAAGATTTAAAATAAATGATTTAATTGAACAGTTCAATATTTCGGATAATCAATCTGACGTTAACTCATCGATAATTAAAGATAACCTTACTAATATTGAAAATGAATTAAATTATTCATCTACTAACCTTAATTTATTTAATAAATTAATCGATACAAGAAAATATATTAATAACGAAATTGCAAATTTGTTTAATAAAACCGACTTATCTGGCAAAGATTTGATAAACGCGGGTAGAAGACAAGAACAAACCAATAACAATTGGGAGGTGTTATTATCCTTCAGTAATGAAGGAGGTGAAAAATTTGCTGATATTACTAAGTCTATAGCAGGAACTAACCAGCTTTTATCAATTGTTCTAGATGGAGAATCAATAAGTGAAGCTAGTGTTGGGAGCCAATTTATAAATAATGGAATAACAGGTGGTTTAGCAACAATAAGTGGAAATTTTTCAGCTGAGGGTGCTAAAGAATTAGAAGTTCAATTAAAAGGTGGTTCTTTGCCTTTACCTATTGAAATTGTAGAAACTAATACTATTGGTCCTTTACTTGGTTCAGATAATATTGTTAAAAGTCTTTATGCTGCTATTTGTGGATTAATATTTGTCGGTCTTTTTATGATATTTAATTATAAAATTTTAGGATTTGTTTCTGTGATTTCATTAATTTTTTATGGTTTTTTTAACTTGGCCCTTTATTCTTTGATACCAGTTACATTGACTTTACCTGGAATTGCCGGTTTAATCTTAAGTATTGGTATGGCAGTAGATGCAAACGTTTTAATATTTGAGAGAATTAGAGAAGAATTAATAAATGGCAATAGTCTTATTCGATCAATTGATAGTGGGTTTCAAAGAGCTAATTCATCAATTATCGATGGCCATATTACAACCTTTGTAAGTTGTTTGGTGTTATTTATATTAGGTACTAATTTTGTCAAGGGCTTTGCAGCAACACTTGGTATCGGTGTTGTGATAAGTTTATTCACCTCATTAAATTGCTCTAAAACTATTTTAAGATTTTTAACTACTTATCAATCTTTTAGACAAAAATCTCTTTATTTAAATAGGCCTAATTCATTTTAAAAAAAATTATTTATTTTCTTATTCATGACAACTTTTAGTTTTAATTTAATAAAAAATAAAAATAAAATATTTGCATTTTCTTTTATTCTTATAGTATTTAGTCTGATAGGAATTTTATATTCAACTTTTAATACTCCTTTTAAAAAACCTATCAATCTTGGAATGGATTTTATTGGAGGAAATGAAATAAGAGTTGAAAGAATTTGTAAAAATTCATGCGATAATATTCCACCTGACTTAGTTATTGAAAAACTAAAAAAAATTTCTAATAATAAAAATCTTTTAAATAATATAAAGTTGCAGATTCAAAATAATAATAATTTAATTTCAATAAGAACACCTTATTTAAAAATTGATGAATCAGATGAACTAATTAGCGATGTTGATAAGATTTTAGGACCATTAAACTATGAGAGCAAAGAATCGAGAATTATAGGCCCAAAACTTGGGAAAAAACTGCTCACAAATTGTGCGACATCTTTATTAGTTGCTTTATTAGCAATTTCTTTGTATATATCTATTCGATTTGATAAGAAATATGCATTTTTTGCTTTATTAGCATTATTCCATGATTTGTTTATAGTTTTTGGGATTTTCTCTTGGTTAGGTTTCCTATTTTCAATAGAAGTAAATAGTTTATTTGCAGTTTCGTTATTAACAATTGCAGGCTATTCAGTTAATGATACAGTTGTAATTTTTGATAGAATTAGAGAAAACTTGAGTCGAAATGAAGATAATTACAATAGAACAATTCAAAACTCTGTAAATGAATCTTTTAGAAGAACATTATTTACTAGTTTTACTACCTTAATTCCCTTACTAACTCTTATAATTTTTGGCTCATATTCACTCTTTTGGTTTTCAGTTTCTTTGTCATTAGGAATTGTAATTGGCAGTTACTCAAGTATTTTATTGGCACCTTCCTTTCTACTTAAAGATTGAATTTTTTAATTAATCTGTATGAAAATAAATTACTATTTAATTTTATTATTTTCTTTGGTTCTGATTGATTTATCTACAGAATTGCGAATTTTAATTGATCATTTTACATTTAATTCTTTATATTTTGCATTTTCAAAGCATCCCCTGTCTTTCTTTATTCTTTTTTCTTATCCCTATCTATATAGGAAATTAACTAGTTAATATTTGTTTTTTATCATTAATTATCTCTTTTATTAAAACCTGAATTACAACTGCAATTGGCAAAGATAATATTAATCCTAAAGGTCCAAAAACATAAGTAAATCCAAATTGAGATATTAATGTCAATCCAGGAAGTAAATTAGTTTTCTTCTTCAAAATAGAAGGCATTATTAAATAACTCTCTATATTTTGGATAATTATATAAGAACCTAAAACAGCTAATGGTTTCCAGAAGTTATCTAATAGTGCTATTGATATTGGAAATATTCCACTTATTACCGGTCCGATGTTAGGAATTATGTTTAAGATCATTGCAATAATTGCATTTGAAACCACATACTTAACATCTAAAATTGTTAGAGCTATTAAAGATAGTAAACCAACAGATAAAGAACTTATAACCATTGAAAAAGTCCAATTGGCTAATGCAACATTACATTTATTTAATATAATTCTAAATTTATTTCTATAAACTTTGGGAATAACCAGTAATATGCCTTCTTTATAAGCTTTAGGTTCAATAGAAATCATAAGACTAACTACTAATACAAATAATATTCTTATCAATCCAGACCCTAGGTTTCCTGCTAAATTAATTATATTTATAAAGCTTTCTTGAATTGCTTTAGCAATGGTCGCCCCATCTGGGAGAGGCACTACATCATTAACTACTTTGAATAAATCTATAACGTTTTCAGATTCTTTACCGTAAAGCAAGTCATTAAATTTGTTTAAATTAGAGTTTATCAAGATATTAACTCTTGATAATCCATTTGGAATATCAATTAATATCTCATTAAACTCTCTTACGAATGGAGGCAATACTAGAGTAGCTATTGCAAATATGATGAATGTTATAACGACTAGCACTATTAATAAAGAAATTGATCTTGGAAGTTTTAAACTGCTTTGAATTTGATTACATAAGTTACAAACAACATTTGATATTACTAACGAACAAATTATCAGAAGAATAAAGTCCCTTAATGTCCATATTATTAATGCGCTAATTGTTAATACAGCAAATTTAAAATAGAGGGAACGATTCAATTAAAAAACTGCTTACTTCTTTTCAGAATATCCTAATCCATTTGATTTGGCATAACTATTAGCAAATCTCATGAATCTATCAAAATCAGCTTTAGTTTTCCATATATATATACCCTCTAGAAATATTGGATCGCCATCAACAAATTTAACTTTAACTTCTCTAGTTAAAATTTCTCCTTCAGAATCTATCATTCTCATACCTGTAATCTCACCATCTGCAATTGAAGATAATGCTTGAGGTTTCTCAAAAATAAAAATTGCCTGTCCAGTGTTACCGTCATTACCTCTTGTTAATCTAATCTCTGGAACTACAGGCTCATCTACACCATCATAGAACTGAATTTTAGCTTGTTTATCTGCTGCCATAATAATCTGCAATACAATCTACTATCTTATATTAAAAAAGCGAATTTCGTTAAAATTAAAATTTCATAGAATCTTTAAATAATTTCAAAGCCAATTGATTATCAAATATATCTGTCATGTTTATCTTTTTTAGATTATTTTTCCCTATTTTTTCATGTTCATAACATTTATCATAATATTCTAAAACTGACTTACAAACCTTTACCCAATCTTTGTTCCTTATTGATTCTATAGCAATTCTTGTTCTTTCTGGACCAAGTCTTTTCTTTATTCTTATGACAGCATCAATTAGGTCTTTTTCCTCTAAAATACTGTATGTTTTAATTAATTCCTCTAAACGATTTGATTCGCTTTTTATAATCTCAATTCTTTCAGCTTTTTTCATTTGTCTGAAAAATTCATGAGGAATTTTACATTTTCCAATATTTGCACTTTCAGCTTCAACAAATATTTTGTAGTTTTTCCTAAAATTTTTTAATTTCTCAGCTATTAAATTTTCAAATTGTTCATTTGAAGGTTGCTCATTCATTCCAATCCCACCAAATGTACTTCCCCGATGACATGCTAATCCCTCTAAATCAATTACCTGATAATTGTTTTCATCAAGTAGTTTTAATAATTTTGTTTTACCCGTTCCTGTTTTACCTCCTATAACCATAAGTTCCCAATCTTTATTAAAACTATCTAAAGTCCATTTTCTATAGGTTTTATAGCCACCCTTTAAAGTGATATTCTTCAGATTATATTTTTCTAATAGCCAAGAAATACTCAAAGATCTCATCCCACCTCTTGCACAGTAGATTTTTATAGTAGGTTCAACTAATTTTGAATTATTGTTTGATTTATATAAATTTAAAGCTTCAATTAAATTGTTAACTATTTTGTCAATTTTATTCGCTAAAAATTCCAAACCTTTAATTACTGCTTTATCTCTTCCATTATTTTTATACAATGTACCAATTATTGATCTCTCTTCATTATCAAATAATGGAATATTTATTGAATTTGGTAAATTTCCTTTATAATATTCACCTGGACTTCTAACATCAATAAGAGGTCCTTTAAACTTCCTGAATTTCTCTAGTTCTTTCCTTTTGCAGTTCATTGATAGTTTTAAAAATTAGAAGGTTTATCAGAAATGACAAAAAAAGACCAAGAGGATCATTATAAGAGTACATTAAATTTAATTAAAAAGTTTGTTGAATCAAATCAACGAAAAAGGATCAATTTGTTATCAGATATTGAATCCGAAGTTGACAACTTGTTTTTTATTGGCAAAAAACTATTTGATGATTTTGAAAGGGATGGTGATGATTGGGCAGCTGGTTGGTTATTACAGATTTTAAAAAAACATAAACCACTTTTTTTTAATGACAAAAAATACAATAATTGGTTTATTACTTATTCAGATGAAAATATTAATTATGAAGAATTACAGTTAAAGCTATTAGAACAAAAATTTGAAGATGCCGATAGAATAACCAGCTCATTGTTAAGAAAGCTTGCTGGTAAGCTTGCTGAAAACCGTGGATATGTTTTTTATAGTGAAGTTAATAATATGTCAGGCACTGATCTTCAAACGATTGATAGATTATGGAATGTTTATTCAAATGGTAAATTTGGTTTTTCAGTTCAAGCTAAGATTTTAAAGTCAGTTGGACTCAAATACGAACTGTTATGGCCAAAAATAGGATGGAAAAATGAAGGGTATTGGACAAGATATCCAAATGCATTTAATTGGTCTTTGGATGCTCCTGAAGGGCATATGCCTTTAATCAATCAACTAAGAGGAGTTAGACTTATGGATTCTATACTCAGACATCCAGCAATTTCAATTAGGCACAAAAACATTCTTTGATATAAGTCTCTTTAATAAGTTAAAATACTATTACTATTGACATATAGTTATGTCCTTTTTTCAGGGCAAAATTCTCTTAAATCTTATTATAAAATTACTCAATAGACCATCAATTTATTGGTCTAATTATGAAATACGTTCATCATTACAAATAAGTGATTTTGTAGATTTATTATTAGAACCTATAAAGTCTTCTAACTATACTTATCGTACCAAACTTGGTTTACATGAAGCTCTTATAAATGCTGTGACTCATGGGAATAAATTAGATCCCCATAAATCTATAAGAGTTCGAAGAATAATAACTCCAAATTGGTGTGTTTGGCAGATTCAAGATCGAGGTAATGGTTTAGAAATTAATAAAAGAGTATATAAATTACCTAAAGACATTAGCTCATTTAATGGTCGTGGTCTTTATATAATTAACGAATGTTTCGACGATATTAGATGGAGTAATAAAGGCAATCGACTACAAGTAGCTCTAAAGAGATGAATGTTTACTTGGACATGGTTTATCAACGTTAATTCCTTTCAACCATTTAATACTCTCTTCTAAATAATTTATTGCATCTTTTTCGTTCTGTGAAATAAGTAACTGACATAAAGCTGCTGAAATAAGCTCGGCAGATCTATTTATTTTCTTCCCTTTTAGTTTATGCCATTGAACGTGATTTATTTTTAATTTATCATTGAGTTTTTGTGCAAGTAGAATAATATCCTCATCACAATTCTTCATAACGTTAATTAAGGTTCCTTTATTTTATAGCAGACCATACTTTAGTCATGAAAAAAGATTTTGATTTTATATTATTAAAACCTGTCTCCTCTATTTTAGCGTTTATGTCATCCTTGATGTAATCAGAATAAAATGGTTCATGAA
This sequence comes from Prochlorococcus sp. AG-442-N17, assembly GCA_003212375.1. Classification (GTDB taxonomy): domain Bacteria; phylum Cyanobacteriota; class Cyanobacteriia; order PCC-6307; family Cyanobiaceae; genus Prochlorococcus_A. The sequence goes on from QCPY01000004.1 coordinate 22,779, forward strand.
ATGATTTATGAAAATTTTCCATTATCTCAATAAAATCAGGCGAATCATTAACTTGTATTGAATCGGCAAGAACTAATATTCCTCCAGGCTCTAGGACTCTAAAAAATTCCTTTAATACTTTTTCTCTTACTGTTCTTGGTAATTCATGAAATAAATATACGCAAGAAATACCTTGAAGACTATTATCTTCAAAAGGTAACTCTTCAGCATTACCTTTGATTAGTTCAATTAAATCACCCTCTAAATTTGAAATGTATCTACTTGCCTCTTTTAAATACGATCCTGACAAATCAAGTCCTATAATTTTCTCCTTGGCGAATGCCCCCCTTAATTGTTTAAGGGTTCTTCCTGATCCCGTAGCAACGTCAAGTATTTTTAGAGAACTTTTTGGCATGTTCTTAAAATTATTCAAACCTTCCTTGAGAGGTTTTATTATTCTTCTTCTCATGGAATCTGCACTCCCGTTAAAAAGAATTTCCACCTGTAAATCATAAATACTTGCAGAAAAGTCAGAAAGATAACCATCTGTTTGATGATGAAAATTTCTCAGATAGTATTTTGGATAGTTTTCACTATCAATATTTTTAGGAAGATCCTTATAATTTTGCTTTCTTCTCCTATCCCATGTGTTTGGCATATCTAGCCAAATCTTTGGATATTGCGTTAAGTATCTCAACCAGGGTTCATCAAATAATAATTTTTTAGGATAAATATTTTTTTCGGCATCATTCCAATCTTCTTCCCTTAATGAATCCATTGAATTTTGAATATTTATCAAGAGATTTTTATCAATATTAAAATTACCAAAATTATTATCTGGAAGTATTAAATTCATTAATCTTGTACTAAGTTCCTTATGAGCTAATCCCGCAATACTTTTTCCTTGTTGAAGGGTTTTGTATGCGATTTTAGAAATTTGTTCTCTTGCCATATTTAATATTACTTATATATATTCCAACAAAAAAAAAATCATTTTGAGAATTTTTTGTGATGATTCTCAAAAAGATTTTAAAAAAGTTTTTCTTTTTATTTAAATTTAAGCGTCATAGTACATGAAGAATTCATGAGGATGTGGTCTCTGTCTTAATTGCTGAACCTCTTCATATTTAATATCTATAAAATTATCTATGAAATCTTCGGTAAAGACACCACCAGCTAACAAATAATCTTTGTCAGATTTAAGAGCATTTAGCGAATCATTTAAGGAAGAAGGTACTGTGTCTATTTTAGAAAGTTCTTCCGCTGGTAATTCAAATAAGTCAACATCTACACCATCTCCAGGATCAATTTGATTCTTGATTCCGTCAATACCAGCTAACATCATCACAGAAAAAGCTAGATAAGGATTAGCAAGTGCGTCACCGGATCTAAATTCTAATCTCTTAGCTTTTGGACTAGGGCCTGTTAAAGGAATTCGAACAGCTGCTGACCTATTACCTTCTGAATAAACCAAATTTACTGGGGCTTCAAAACCAGGAACAAGTCTTTTGTAGCTATTAGTAGTTGGATTAGTAAATGCAAGGAATGATGGAGCGTGTTTCAGTATCCCTCCTATGTACCATCTCGCCGTTTGGGAAAGGTTGGCGTATGAACCTTCACCAAAAAATAATGGTTGACCACTTTTCCACAAGCTTTGGTGGACATGCATTCCTGTCCCATTATCATTAAAAACTGGTTTTGGCATGAATGTAGCTGTTTTACCATATTTCTTGGCAACGTTTCTTACGACATATTTATATGTCATTACATTATCAGCAGCATTTATTAATGAATCAAATTTCATTCCTAGTTCATGCTGTCCAGCGCCGGCTACTTCATGATGATGTTTCTCGGTTGGAATACCTAGTTCTCCCATAAGTAACAGCATTTCAGATCTAATATCTTGAGCCGTGTCATTTGGGGCTACAGGGAAATATCCTTCTTTATATTGAATTTTATATCCTAAATTGCCTCCTTCTTCTATTCTTCCAGTGTTCCATGGTGCTTCAATAGTATCTACACTATAAAAACAACCACCTTCTTTTGAGTCATATCTAACATCATCGAATAAAAAGAATTCTGGTTCAGGCCCAAAAAATGCAGTGTCTGCAATTCCAGTTGAATCTAGATATTTTAATGCCTTTTGAGCTAATGACCTTGGACATCTATCATAAGGTTCTCCACTTCTAGGTTCTTGTATGGAGCAAATCATGCTTAAAGTTTTATGTTTATAAAATGGATCAATCCATGCAGTGGTTGAGTCAGGAACCATTGACATGTCTGATGCATTAATAGCTTTCCATCCTCTTATAGAGGATCCATCAAATGCTAGACCCTCAGAAAATGATTCCTCCTCAATCATGTCTGATGTCAAAGTAAGATGTTGCCATTTACCATGAATGTCTGTGAATTTTAGATCGATGAGTTCAATTCCTTCATCTTTAATCTGACTTAAAACATCTTGGGGAGACTTAGACATTGCTTTATAAATACCTTCAATAAAATTAATAAGTTGATGAGTCTAATTATGTATCTATGGTTACTTTTTTAACACTTAGTTAGTTCTTTGAGTATTTCAAGTTATATGTTTACTAATTGTTAACTAAAATATTTAAATTGAATTAATTTCTTTAAATATTCTTCGCTTTCGTAGATATATTAGTTTAGTTTAAAAGTAATAAATCATAAAGTTTTGACAGAAACTAAACTCATTTCCACTTTAAATGAAGAGAATTTACCTCATCTCGCTAAAACTTATGTTCCCTCAAGACTTTTATTAGGACCTGGCCCTTCAAACGCGCATCCTGAAGTTCTAAAGGCTTTATCTCTTAACCCTATAGGACATCTAGATGAAGCGTATATTGAATTAATGGCTGATGTACAAAAATTACTACGGTATACATGGCAGTGTAATAACAAAATAACTTTACCTATGAGTGGAACAGGTAGCGCAGCGATGGAGGCCTCTATTGCAAATTTTGTAGAGCCGGGAGAAAAAATATTAATAGCAAAAAAGGGTTATTTTGGCGATCGTCTGGTAGATATGGCATCTAGATATAAAGCAGATGTCATCGTAATAGAAAAAGATTGGGGAGATGCTTTTACTTTCGAAGAAATAAAATATGCAATTGAAAAAAATAAACCATCAATATTTGCAATTGTTCACGCTGAAACATCTACTGGCGTTCTACAACCTCTAGAAGGCATTGGTGATGTATGCAGAGACAATAATTGTTTATTTTTAGTTGATGCTGTTACATCATTAGGTGCCTTAGATCTTTTTGTCGATGATTGGAAAATTGATATTGCCTATAGTTGCAGTCAAAAAGGTCTAAGCTGCCCACCAGGACTAAGTCCTTTTACTATGAATTATAGAGCTGAAGACAAACTTGGTTCAAGAAACTCTAAAGTCCCTAATTGGTACTTAGATTTATCTTTATTGAATAGATATTGGGGATCAGATCGTGTTTACCACCATACTGCTCCAGTCAACATGAATTATGCAATAAGAGAGGGTCTGCGTTTAATTGCCAATCAAGGTTTAGAAAATATTTGGAAAAGGCATAACTTAAATGCAATAAAACTATGGAAAGGCCTAGAAAGTTTAGGAATCGAGCTTCATGTTTCTAATGAATTTAGATTACCTACTCTAACAACTATAAAGATACCTCATGGTGTTAATGGAGAAGCATTTAAAAATCATTTGTTAAAAAATTTTGGAATCGAGATAGGAAACGGATTAGGAGCATTATCTACAAAAGTATGGCGGATTGGATTAATGGGATATAATTCCACTGAAGAAAATGTAGACCTTTTATTAAATTTATTTGATAGTGAATTAAAGAAATTCTCTATTTTTGATTCCTCAAATTTTTAAACCATATTTTTATTCTATTTTTACAATCTTTCTCTAATATACCTCCAATTACTTTCATTTTATGATGAGCACTAGCATGTTTAGATAAATCTATAGATCCCCCTAATCCTCCTCTTTTTTCATCCTCTGCGCCGAAAATTACTTTTCCCATTCTTGCTTGAATTAATGCTGCAGCGCACATTGTACAGGGTTCTAAATTTACAATGATACTGCAATCATTAAATCGCCAATCATTTTTAATTAAAGCAGCTTGCCTAAGTGCTATTAATTCTGCATGGCCTAGTGGGTCATTATTAGTTTCCCTTTTATTGCTACCTCTACCAATACATCTTCCTTCTTTATCAATTATTAAGGCCGTTATTGGCAATTCAACCCTCCCTACTTCATCTGATCTTCGTAAAATTGATTTCATCCATTTAACATATTTTAAGTAAGTAATTTCTTTATATTGAATTTCTTTATGATGATTCATTATTATTAATTGTAATTCTTGTTTATAAATATCATAAACCACCTAATTATTAATTCTTTTTTTAGAAAATGACTTTAGATCCTATTACTAAAAAAGAAAAACTATTCCCAACACATAAAGGGAATAACGAAGATCTGCTTGCTCTTATAAATAAAACTTCTCAAATTTTATGTAAATGGTTTTCGGATGCTGAAAAGATAGGCCCTTTATCAAATGACCATAACTTCAAATGTTCTGTTCCAGAAGAACTTGGACATTCAACAGACGTTTTATTCTCTGAGATTGAAAGTCTAATTTATAGTTCTTTTAATCCAGTACATCCTGGATCGATTGCTCATCTTGATCCTCCCCCTTTAACCATTTCTATTTTGGGAGATTTAATTGCCGCTGGGTTAAATAATAATCTTCTTGCACATGAATTATCTCCAAGCATTTCTCTTCTTGAGGATTCGATTTGTAAGTGGTTTTCAAATAAACTTGGTTTTACTGAAGCAGCAGGTGGAATTGCAGCAAGTGGCGGTACATTAAGTAATTTAAATGCACTGGTGGCTGCTAGAAATCATTCAGGATTTGAAGAAGATAAAAACGCAGTTTTTTTAATTAGTGAAGATGCTCATTCTTCATTTGTAAAATGTTGTTTGATTATGGGACTAAGCAAAAATAATTTAATCAAAGTAAAAACGGATGATAATGGTTGCATGGATATCGATGATCTTAAAAAGACTATTGATAAATGTTATGAGAAAGGAAAAAAAATTTTTTCTATTGTCGCTACTCTTGGGACGACGATTCGAGGAGCAATAGATCCGATTGAGGAGATAAGCAAAATTTGTAAAGATAGAAAGATATGGCTTCATATTGATGGTTCTATTGGAGGCATTTTTGCAATTACTAAAATCCCAATTAATGGAATTAGGAATGTTAAATTTGCTAATTCAATAACTATTAATCCCCAGAAAATACTTGGAATTACAAAAACCTCATCTATTTTATTAGTCTCAGATATTGAAGTTCTTCAAAAAACATTTTCTACAGGATTACCCTATATTTCTACAGAAATAAATATTTTAAATAGAGGTGAATTGGGTATACAAGGATCTAGACCTGCTGAAATTATAAAACTTTGGTTAGGTTTGAGATTTCTTGGTATGCAAGGTATACAGAATGTTTTAAGTTCATCAATTGAAAAAAGAAAATTTTTTGAAAATAATATAAATACAAAAAAATATCTACTATTTTCTGGTCCTTTACACATAATTTCATTCATACCTAGAGGTATGAATAAAAATGAATCAGATGCATGGACTTTAAAGAAAAGAGCTACTCTTATGAATAATAATTTTATGCTTTCTAGACCCATATTCAAGAATAGATATTTATTAAGAGCTGTTCTTGGAAATTACAATACGGGTGAAAAGCAAATTAATGAACTTATAAAATTACTTAATTAATTCCGATGAAAATTAGCAAATCTAAATTAGTTGCTATTGTTACAGGTGTTATTTCAATATCAATATGTATTCTTTATTTATTATTAATTACAGTTTTTGATTTTAGGTCAATCTTAAATGATCAATTAACTAGTTTTTCTGAGAATAAGGTGGAAGTTTACGTTGAGAATCAATAGTATCAGCAAACCTGATTTTATTAATTGCCTCCTTAATAAACTTATTTAAAAATTTTTCCCGTTTATTTAAGTTATAAATATTATTTATCACTTCTTGTATTCCGCCATCCCCCCAATTTTGTCCATTATTAAAATATTCTATAATTGATAAACCTACAATTCTCATAAGCCAACATGATGTTATCGATTGTATTGATTTTGAAATATACATAGTAGTAAAATTCGATGATAGTGAATTAGTAATTACAGCAAGACCTCCTTTTAATATACCTAGTTTTGCAATTGTAGTAATTAATGATTTTGATAGATGAACTGCTTCATTTTTAGTTAAAGTTACATTGTAAATTTTTGAAATTTCTAGGATCATTTGAACATTTACAGAAGTTGTTGCTATAAAATCAACTACTGGCAAAGGGTTTATAAGTATTACTCCCCCAGTTATCCATGTATATTTATTTATTACTTTAATAGCGCAAGACTCTCTCTGTTGAGATATAACTTCTTTACTAATTTGTCCTAATTTATTACATCTAAAAAGAATATTATCAGCCAATAATTCCTCTCCATTATCATGAAGTGTTTCTATTATTTCACTAAATAAATTATTAACATCTGGAATTATTTTAAATGATTCTAATAAATTATTTGGCAATGACTTTGGCGAAGCAATTGTTTTTACTACTGTGCTTTTAATTCGTTTTGAAGATGTAATTGAGATAATATTTTCTTTAATAAGGTCATTTTCATTTTCCGATCTTAAGTCACATTTATTTAATACAATAATTATTTTCTTTCTTAATTCTGATAATTGTTTTAATAAAAAAAGCTCATACTTATTTATGTCTTGATCTATTACAAAAAGTATAAGATCTGATTTTGCAGCTTGAATTATTGTGGATTTTTCTCTTTGCATTCCTTCTTTAGATGCCTCAAATAAACCTGGAGTGTCAATTATGTTTATGTTCCTTTTTAGAATTGGAATTCTAATTTTATAACTTTCTATAATTTTAGTAGTACCAATTGTTGGAGAAATCCTACCTATTAAGTTTTTTAATAGTGCTCTAGCTATAGATGTTTTCCCTGATGAACCAGCACCAAATAAAGTAACGTTGTAGTCACCATTTTTTAATTGATCTGATAATTTATTTTTTTCATATCTTAGTAATTCTGAATCTACTTTGTTAATAATTTCTTTATTAATTTTTTCTATACTATCAAGACTATTGATTGCTGCTAAATAACTATTTTTGAAAGAAAAACTTTTTTTATTTTTAAAAAAAATTTTAAAAACAATCTTCTTAAATAATTTTTTATTTTTATAATAAAAAAATATTAAAAGAATAATAATAAAAGTAAAAGAATATAAATTAAATAGATTTCTTAATAAAATAACTATCAAATAAAGCGAAATTATAAAAAATATATATTTATTGTAATTAAAGAGAAATTTAAACATTAAAATCTTTTATATTTGATAGATCCATATATAATTAATAACAGTCCTATATTTATAGAAATATCTGCAATGTTAAATACAGGAAAATTGATAAAATTTAAATTAATAAAGTCTATAACATATCCTTTTGTTATCCTATCAATTCCATTTCCTATAGTTCCACCTAATATAAAAGTTAAGCTTAATAAATCTATATTATTTATAATTTCTCTGTTCAAAATAAAGTATATTAGCAAAATAGTTATTATTATGCTTACTAAAGATAAGAAGATTCTATTTCCACTAAAAAAGTTAAAAGCGGCACCAAAATTTTTAACGTAGTCTAAACTAAAAAAAATAAAATCCTTATTAATTAGAATTTTATTATATTCATTTATAAAATGTTTTGCCAGTTGATCGCAAAAGACAATTATTAAAGATAAAAAAATAAAATAAAATCTACTATATATAATTTTAGCCATTATTTTTTTAATCTATATTTGATATTTGTAATTTTAAAAAATAATATTGTCGGTATAAGCATTAATAAATGGTAAAAATATTTTCCTAATGAATACTTTGATATATTATATAGTATTATTTCTGGTTGCTTAATAAATAATATTTGAAAAATACTATAACTTATGCCAATAATATGCATACTTGTTATTGCTAATACTCCATATTTTAATAGGTCATAATAATAAATTCTATGATTTAATTTATTTAACTTGTCTATTATATTTATTAAAGAGTATGTTCCTAATAGGTAACCAAAATTTGGTGTTAATAAATATCCTATTGAACCTCCGTTTTGAAATACTGGTAAAAAGAATAAACCTATTAATAGATAGATACTAAATGCTATTGTTACCACCTGGCCCCTGAAAATTAATGTTAATAAAATAATAGATGGAATTTGCCATGACATTGGAATCTCTAATGTCTGAATAAGTTGTCTTGGAACTGGAATAGATATAATTACAGGAAAAAATTTAGCAATAATAATAATTTGTAGACTAATTAATATCTCAATAATTTTATTAATATTGAGCATAAACTTTTTGAAACTTACAAACTTCTTAGAGCGACAATTGGATCTAATTTTGAAGCTCTTTTCGCTGGTAATACTCCAAAGATTAGCCCTATTGAACCTGAAATAATCATTGTTGATAAAGTAGTTGTTAAACCAACAGATGCTGGTAACGGGGTTATTACACCTAGAAGAAATACACCTGACAGACCAGTTGTTGTTCCAACTAAACCTCCAATTGTAGATAAAATTAATGCCTCGAATAAAAACTGAATAAGAATATCTGACTGTTTTGCTCCAATAGCTTTCCTTAGACCAATTTCCTCTGTCCTTTCACTAACTGAAACAAGCATTATATTCATTATTCCTATACCACCAACAACAAGAGAAACAGCACCTATACCTGCTAATAGAAAAGTAAGTCCACTAGTGATATTCGTCACTATGTTTAGAGCATCTTCTTGAGATCTAACTGCAAAGTCATCGTCTCTTATAATATTGTGTCTTTGGCGTAATAAATTTGTGATTTGAAACTTTGCCGCACTAGTTTTGTTTTTGTTAATAGCTTCTACACTAATAAAACTTAAACTAACTCCATATGTAGGATCTTTGCCAGTTATTCTGTTAACCATTGTAGTAAGAGGTATATAAGCATTTTTATCTTGATTACTACCAAAAACAGCTCCCTTAGGTTTTAGCATTCCAATTATTTCATAGGTATGATCTTTGATTCTGATCTTTTCACCAATTACTTCTTTGTTTTTAAAAAATTCTTCTTTTAGATCAGGTCCAATCACAACAAAAGTTCTTGCTGAATTTACGTCACTTTCAGAAATGAATCTACCTTGATCTATCTCGAAACTTCTTACTTTCAGAAATTCTGGTGTAACTCCAGCGATTGAAATATTTAAACTTTTTGAATTTGATTGAACAATCTCATTCGCGGAGATTTGTGGGGCAACTTTTTTAACACTAGGAACTTGATTACTTATTGCAATTGAATCCTCTAAGACAAGATTTTTTGGAAACGATATACCTCTTCTTCTAGTATCGTTATTTCCAGGGACTATAAATAATACATTAGCTCCTAAATTACTTAATTGATTTTTAGCAAGTGTTTGAGCTCCTCTCCCTAGACCAACAAGCGTTATTACTGAAGCATTTCCTATTATTATACCAAGCATTGTAAGAGAACTTCTTAATTTGTTTGAAACTAATGTTTTAGCAGCCATTTTAAAAGCTTCTTTAAGGGATATATTTCTAGACATATTTATATTTATCAACCGAGTTTTCATCGTCTTCTATTTGTCCTTTATAAATAACACCCTCATTTAGTTGTAGTGATATTAAATCACCATTTATTACATGATCGTAAATGGTACTTAAATTACAAATTGTAGAAATTTTGCAATTATTTCTTTTAAATAACTTGTAGCATTCATCAACAGTTTCGTCTGTAACAATTCCAGTAATAGTTTTGGAAAAAGGTAATTCCGATAAAAGGTTTTTTGATATAAATAAAATTTCACCTGGTGATATTAATGATAAATCTATATTAGTTTTTATAATCCTTGCTTTACCAGTAACACCTGTCTCCCCTATCGAAATTCCTCGGGTTACTACTTTTCTTACTAAGCCAACTTTTATAAGATCAGTTGAACCACTTATTCCTGTTAATGTTCCAGCAGTTTGAACTACTAAATCACCCTGCTTAAGTATTCCCATCTCTTGTGCTATTTGCATTGCAATACTGAATGTCTTAGCAGTTCTATCGTCATTTTTTACTAATAGTGGAGTAACTCCCCAGACAAGTTGTAATCTTCTAGCCACACTCTCCTCAGTTGTAGTGGCAAGAATAGGAGTAGGAGGTCTGAATTTACTTACATTACGAGCGGTAGATCCAGATTTAGTTAATGGGATGATCGCTCCTGCATCTAGTTGCCTAGCAATATTGCTTACTGCAGCACTTATGGCATTAGGGATAGTACTAGGAAGATGACTTTCAATTGATTTTAGTGGATAGTCTCGTTCAATTCTCCTAGCTATTGTCGCCATTGTTTCCACAGCTTCTACAGGATAATCACCTACAGCTGTTTCATTAGAAAGCATGACTGCATCAGTTCCATCAAGAATTGCGTTAGCTACATCACTTACTTCTGCTCGAGTTGGTCTAGGATTGGAAGCCATAGAGTCAAGCATTTGTGTTGCTGTAATTATGGGTATACCTAATGTATTTGCTTTCCTAATTAAATCTTTTTGTAAAAGTGGTACCTCTTCAGCTGGCATCTCTACTCCTAAATCTCCACGTGCAACCATAACTCCGTCACATAATGGCAGTATTGAATCTATTTGATCTATTGCTTCAAATTTTTCTATTTTTGCAACTACAGGTATCGAATGTCCATTTTTATTTATTAAATTTTTTATTTCGTTAATATCTGAGGGATTTCTTACGAAACTCAGAGCTACCCAATCAACTCCTGCAGTTAATCCAAATTCTAGATCTTCTTTATCCTTGTCAGTTAATGCTTTTACAGATAATTTCACATCTGGAAAATTTACTCCTTTGTTATTAGATAAAACTCCACCGACAGTGACTTTGCAATCTAATAAATTATTATTAATATCAACCTTTTGAACTATCATTTCTATTTTCCCATCATCTAATAAAATTCTTTTACCAGCAGTAACCTCCTGCGCGAGTTTTTTATAGGTAACGTTTGCAATACTTTTTGTACATTCAACTTTATTAGAAGTCAATATGAAATTATCGCCTTCTTTTACTTTTACTGGACCATCTTTAAATCTCCCTAATCTTATTTTGGGACCTTGAAGATCCTGAAGAATGCCCACGTCTAAATCAAGCTTTTTAGAAACTTTTCTTATAGTTTTAATCCTCTCTGCATGATCCTTATGATCGCCATGGGAAAAATTTAAACGGAATGTTGATACTCCAGCTTTTATGAGATCTTCGATAACTTCTTCAGATTGAGTTGCTGGTCCTATTGTTGCAACTATTTTTGTTCTCCTTTTTAAATCTATATTCGACATATATAAATTATGTTGCTAGATATAAGTAAATTTAACATACATAAAGTTAGTTATTTAATTAATGGATTTTAAAACCTATCAGAAAAAAGCTCGCTTAACAGCTCAATATCCAAATTTGGGATCAAACAATATATATCCAACTCTTGGGTTAGTTGGCGAAGCTGGTGAAGTTGCAGAAAAAGTTAAAAAGGTAATAAGAGATAAAAACGGTATATTCGATGAAGAATCCAAAATAGGGATAAAAAAGGAATTAGGTGATGTTTTATGGTATTTGTCTAATCTTTGTGACGAGTTTAATTTCAGCTTTGATGAAGTTGCCATACAAAATTTAGAAAAATTAAAGATAAGAGCATCAAAAGGGAAAATATCTGGATCTGGAGATGATCGTTAAAATTTAACTGTAGCCTAAACTTGCATATTGGAGATTTGTAATTAAGTTTTGAATTACATTAAGAATTAGAAATGCTAATAGAGAGGAAATGTCAAAGCCACCAATGGGAGGGATGATACCTCTAAAAATATTCAAATATGGGTCTGTTATTGACGTTAATGCTGATAATATTCCATTGCTCCAGTCGATTCCTGGAAACCATGTTAACAATATCCTAATTATTAAAAGAAATGAATAAATTGATAAAGTTTGACCCAAGACAGCAAAAATTTCAGATAACATTATTTTCCAGTATATTGTGATATTCTATCATTTACTTTTTACTGCCGCCTATTTGTGATAAGTATTCATTGCTTACAGCAAAAGTTTGAAAGAACTTTTCTGATAATGATAGCCAATAAGATCTTCCATCTTTTTGTTTACGTTTAATTATAAATTTTTTATTTATTAATTCTTTAATATGATCATATGCACCTGATCCTCTTAAAAGAATTAGATCTGATTGCAAAATTTTTTTCTTGATTGCAATTGTTGCAAGTGTCCTTAATTCTGATGTTTTTAATTCAGACGGTAATAGATCTTCTACAAATTCATTAAGTGTAGATTTTAACTCTAGGCAATAAGAATTATTTATTACATTTAATTCTATTGCTGATTCTGCATTTGAGTATTTTTCCTTTAATTTATTTAGTGCACTGATAATAGAGTTAATATCAGTATCTATTATTTCTGAAAGATTCTTTTTTGTTATAGGTCTACCCTTAAGATATAAAATAGCTTCAACTTTAGTAACTATCTCTATATCTGGTAATTTTTTAGAAATAAGATTAGATTGATTAATTTTTATTACCTAATTCTTTTCCTAAGTTACCTTATATTTAATCTGATGCACCAAGGAATAATTTATATGTTTGATTATTAGTTTCCTCCCAATATTTATATCCTAAGAGTTCAACAAATTTTCCCCAGTCATTTATTTCATTCTTATCTATTAATACTCCAATTACAATTTTCCCCACATCAGCTCCATGATTTCTATAGTGGAAGATACTTATTGACCAATTGGATTTCATTTTTTTAAGAAAGTTTATTAATGCCCCTGGTCTTTCCGGAAACTCAAATCTGTATAGTAATTCGACATGATTTGATTTAGCTGGTTCAGTTATTTTTTGAGGTAATCGACCACCTACCATGTGCCTCAGATGATTTTTAGATAATTCATCATTACTTATATCTATAAAAGGATAATTCGATTTTTTAAATATATTTATAAGATTTTCCTTATCAATTAAACCATTAACTTCTATTCCTACGAAGATTTGAGCATTAATAGAATTAGACATCCTATAACTGAATTCAGTTAAATTTCTATTATTTAACAAACTACAAAAATCAATTAAACTCCCTGCTTTTTCTGGTATTTCAACAGCCATCATTACTTCTTTACACTCTCCAAGTTCTGCTCTTTCTGCTACAAATCTAAGTCTTTCAAAATTCATATTTGCCCCACAAGCAATTGCTACCATTTTTTTATTTGAATGATTCGAATTCAAAATATCTTTTTTCATTCCTGCTATTGATAAGGCTCCTGCAGGTTCTAAAATTGATCTTGTATCTTCGAAAACATCTTTTATAGCAGCACATATTTCATCGGTATTAACCCTAATCATCTTATCTATATATTTCCTTCCAATATCAAAAGTATTTTTACCAATTTTTTTTACCGCTACTCCATCTGCAAATTGACCGACAGATGATAATTCAACAATTTTTGATTCTTCCAAAGATTTTGTCATAGCGTCTGCGTCTTCAGGCTCTACGCCAATTATCTTTACTTCAGGCCATATTTTTTTTATGTATAAAGATATTCCTGATATTAATCCTCCTCCACCAACAGCAATATAAATTGCATAAGGTTTTTCCTTTAGTTGCTGTTCAAGTTCAATAGCAATAGTTCCTTGTCCAGCTATTACATCTGGATCATCAAATGGATGAATAAAACATAAATTTCTTTCTTGGCTAATCCTTAAAGCCTCTTTGTAAGTTTCATCATAATTATCACCAAATAATATAACTTTTGCTCTTAAGTTCTTTACTGCATTAATTTTTACCAGAGGCGTTGTAATGGGCATTAATATGGTTGCTTGGCAATTTAATTTCAGAGCACTAAGTGCAACTCCTTGAGCATGATTACCAGCACTTGAAGTGATTACTCCCTGAGTAAGCTGCGATTTACTGAGCTTACTCATCTTGTTATATGCCCCTCTTATTTTGAATGAAAATACATCTTGAAGATCTTCTCTTTTTAGAAAAACTTCATTATTAAGTGTATTACTTAAATTTTTAGCTTTCTCTAGTGGCGTTTTTTTTGCTACTTCATAGACTTCAGCTTGAAGTATTTTTTCAAAATAATCATTCATATATATATTTTTAGCATTAATTATTAATCTAATAAAACATTACATGATCTATTTCAAAAAAAATACTCATTTTGCACCTCGGCGTTTTAGATTATATAGATACCAATCTTTATTAAATGCTTTTAAGTGAGTTAAGTCATCCAAATCAACTTCATGGCTTAACAGTTTCACAATTAGAGGAAATTGCTTGTCAAATTAGAGAAAGGCATCTTCAAGTAGTATCTACTAGTGGTGGTCATCTCGGTCCTGGATTAGGTGTGGTTGAGCTAACATTGGCTTTATATCAAACTCTTGATCTAGATTTCGACAAAGTTGTTTGGGATGTAGGACATCAAGCTTATCCCCATAAATTAATAACAGGCCGTTTCGGTCAATTTGATTCCCTTAGACAACAAAATGGAGTTGCTGGATATCTAAAAAGAAGCGAAAGTAAATTTGATCATTTTGGTGCGGGTCATGCAAGCACATCTATTTCTGCAGCATTGGGAATGGCAATAGCGAGAGATAGGAAAGGTGAAAATTATAAATGTGTCGCTGTTATTGGAGATGGAGCATTAACTGGAGGAATGGCATTAGAAGCTATAAACCATGCAGGTCACTTACCAAGTACTCCTTTTGTTGTAGTTTTAAACGATAATGATATGTCTATTTCACCTCCAGTTGGAGCCTTATCATCTTACTTAAATAAGGTAAGAGTTAGTCCATCACTTAAATTTTTGTCTGATAGTGTTCAAGAAAGTGTAAAAAATATCCCATTAATCGGTAAAGATATTCCGGAAGAACTAAAAAATATTAAAGGAAGCGTTAGACGTTTAGCTGTGCCCAAGGTTGGTGCTGTTTTTGAAGAACTTGGATTTACATATATGGGTCCAATTGATGGACATGATATTGGAAATTTAGTTAATACATTTAACGCTGCTCATAAACTTAAAAAACCCGTACTTGTTCATGTTGTCACAACTAAAGGGAAGGGTTACCCTTATGCAGAAGCTGATCAGGTTGGTTATCATGCACAATCTGCATTTGATCTGACAACTGGGAAATCTATCCCTTCAAAAAAACCTAAGCCTGTTAGTTATAGTAAAATATTTGGTCAAACCTTATTGAAAATATGTGAACAAGATAGCAAAGTTGTAGGTATTACAGCTGCAATGGCTACAGGTACTGGTTTAGACATATTGCAAAAAAATATTCCAGATCAATATATCGATGTAGGAATAGCAGAACAACATGCAGTTACTCTTGCAGCAGGAATGTCATGCGATGGTCTTAAACCCGTTGTGGCTATATATAGTACATTCCTTCAACGTGCTTTCGATCAATTAATACATGATGTAGGGATACAAAATTTACCTGTATCATTCGTACTTGATAGAGCTGGGATAGTTGGAGCTGACGGTCCTACTCACCAAGGCCAGTACGATATAAGTTATATGAGATCTATACCTAATTTTGTATTAATGGCACCAAAAGATGAGTCTGAATTACAAAGAATGTTAATAACTTCAATAAACCATAAGGGCCCTACTGCTCTAAGAATACCAAGAGGTTCTGGATTAGGGGTAGCCGTAATGGATGAGGGTTGGGAACCTTTGAATATAGGTGAAGCAGAAATACTTGAAGAAGGAGAAGATATTTTAATTATTGCTTATGGATCAATGGTCGCATCTGCTATTGAAACAGCAAAGATACTAAAAAAAATGAATGTTAATGCATGTATTGTTAATGCAAGATTTGTCAAACCTCTAGATAAAAATCTTATTATGCCGTTAGCAAATAGGATTCAAAAAGTAGTTACTATGGAAGAAGGGACCCTTATAGGTGGATTTGGTTCCGCAATAGTTGAACTATTCAACGATAATGAACTAAATATTCCTGTTTACAGAATAGGTATACCAGATGTATTGGTTGATCATGCTTCACCTGATCAGAGTAAAGAAAAACTAGATCTTATGCCTGATCAGATGGCAGATAAAATTATCGAGAAATTTAAGTTAAATAAATTAAAAATTTAATAAATAAATTTTTATAAAACACCTCTTGAAGCTAATCCTAGGATAGCCCCAATTCCGAATATGTGACCAAGGCAGTTAGCTCCCACTACTGATGCATGACTTAAACCACCATAAAATTTTGAATTAGGTATTTCAAATCCTTCATTAGGTTTTCTAATTGTTGCTCTAGCAATTGCATAAGCAAAAACATTACATGCAATCATTACGACGGCACACTTTGGAGACCAAGAAAAAGTTGCTGGATCTGCAGCTGCAAATAATGTAGTAAACATAAAAAATCGTTATTTTCATATATTCTCTAATACTTTTACCTAAAAAACACAAAATTGTAAAAGGTCTTAAGAGTTGTTTACTTCTAAGTTATTTAACATCTGCATAAAACCAAACAATATTACAAAATCACTTAAAGTTAAGAAAAATTCCGCTGAGCCATGCAGGAAGTCAACCTCAACAAGGGTTTTATCGTAGAAATTTAAAGCAAAAATAGACATCAAAATAGTTATGAATACAAATAATACTGTTAATGAAAAACCTATTTTTACAAAATTATTAACTGATTTGATTTTATATAAGTAAAACAAAAATATTGCATATGGAATTATTGATACTGCGAACAATGATGTGTTATCTATTGAACCTAATTTTTCTATAAATTTTAAAAATAAATCATTCATAAGTCTCTTTTCCTCTAAAAATCATTATTGCAGCAAGGGCTAATGTTGAATTTCCTATAAAAGTAAATATTCCTTGAAGAGATACTAGACCGTAAAGATTTTCTTGGTTGTCATAGATATGCCAAGTGATCGCACACATAGCACCTATTAAGTTTGGGACCATAGCGAGGCTTAACCAAAAAAAGAAATCATATTTTTTATATTTAGAAATTTTGTTTATGACTAATATGGCAAAAATCCATTCTATTACTGATGAGATATGTATTAACCAAGTTCCAAATGATAATTCGTGCAAAATTTTATATTTTTTTCTTTAAAACGTTGAGAACATCTTTAGCATGATTTATAGGTAAAACACTAATCCATCTATAAGAAATTTTTCCATCAGGAGAAATCAAAAAAGTATTTCTATCGGAGAATGGAGGAATCCAGGAACCATATCTATCACTAATAATTCCGTCAGGATCAGATAATAAAGTGTAGTTTATGGATTTCTCGCTGCAGAAACTTTCATGAGAATCTTGATTATCAGCACTAATGCCTACAATTTCGGCATTATTTTTTGAAAAATCTTTTTTTAATTCGGAAAAACCTTTAGCTTCAAGAGTGCAGCCTGCTGTAAAATCTTTAGGGTAAAAATACATAACAAGCCATTTACCTTGAAAATCTCTTAATTCCCAAGATTTTTTTGTTTTTATGTTTTTATTAAAACCTTCTAACTGAAAATTTGGAGCCATATCTCCAACTTCAGGAGCAAAATCGAAAGAGAAGACTGAATTACAATTAAATAAGAAAATAGATGTTATAAATATACTCGCAACTAAATTTCTCATTAAAATTTAGAATTTTTTTAAATCAACTGCATTTGATTTAGCAAATTTATCTAAACCTACTTTTTGTATAGACTTTAGTGCTTTGGTACTTATTTTTATATTTACCCATTTTTTGCCCTCTTCCCACCATAGTCTCCTTTTTTGGAGATTAACTTGCTGCAACTTTTTTGTACGAATATGTGAGTGACTCACTGCCATCCCATTATTAGCTTTTGCACCAGTCAGTTCACAAACTCTTGACATATTTTTTGAGTTATATCTTTAAAAATTCTAACACATGACTCAATTTGTTGAATTAAGTAATTCAGAAATTAAATCGGCATTATTATTTTGTAAATTAATTATCTGTTCTTGATCTAATCCACCAACGGAAAGCTTAGCCATATCGTAAACATGATTAGCAATTTTAGATGCCAATGGATTTTCAATAGGATCTTTTTTATCAATAATTATTTTGTTGCCAGTAATTTTATTAAGACCAACAATAAGTGGATGTTCTTTGTTAATTAAGAGTACATGATATTCAGGTAAGCCAGGCATCTTTTGTTCCATGTAAGCGCCCATATCATTAATTCTTCTCATTTGTTCTGGAAGCAAGATCATAGCTGGTGGAGCATCTTTACTTGAAAGTGACTGTACTTTAACTGTTACTTTCTCATTGTTAAGAGCCTTAACTATCGTATCTTTAAGATTATCCGTATTTGATTTGCCATCCTTATCTACAATTTCTTTAGATTCTTTATCTCCTAGTTCATTTATTTCTGAATCTACTCTTTGGAATTGATAATCTTCATTTTTACTTTCCAACCATGGGAGAAATTGTGCGTCAATTAAAGGATCTGATTTAATAACTTCCTTATTATCAGATAAACAGATATTTAATGCACTTGACTGTGCAATCAAATCTGAACAGTAAATTATTTTTTTAGAATCAGTTAACTTATTTCGTTCTTTGTAATTTGCGAGAGTTGTGAAATACTTATCATTGGATTTGATAAGGGATTTATTTTCAATGTCTTTAGTTAGATCTTTATCTGATTTTATTATTGTTTCGAAAATTATACTGTTATCGACTAAATCAGCAAATTTTTCATCCTCGATAGCACCAATTTTAATAAAAGCAGAGATGGAATCCCAAATTTCTGCATAAAATTCTGGTGAATTTTTTATCAAATCCTTCAGTTTATTAGCAATTTTTTTTGAGATAAATGATGATATAGACCTTACTTTTCTATCTGTTTGCAATGCGCTTCTACTAACATTCAAAGGTATATCTGTAGAGTCAATAACTCCTCTTAGAGGTAAAAGGTATTTTGGTACTATCTCTTTAATTGAATCGCTTACGAAAACTTGATTGCAAAATAGTTTTATTTCTCCCTTTTCCCAATCAGCTCTACCTGACAACTTTGGAAAATACAATATCCCTTGTATGTCATACGGATAATCTGTATTTAAATGAATCCATAACAGTGGATCTCCCTGGAAAGGATAAAGGTATTTATATAACTCAATATAATCTTCGTCTTTTAATTCACTAGGTTGTTTTCTCCAGGGAGGATTTTTCTTATTAATTGTCTCACCCTCAAGTAACACATCTATTGGCATAAAGTCACAATATTTTTTTATTAGAGATTTAATCCTTTCAGGCTCGATAAACTCTTTTTCTTCTTCAAGTAGGTGAAGTATCACATCTGTACCAATAGTCTCTCTTTCTGATTCTTCTAATGTGAAATTTGGCGATCCGTCACAAGACCACTTGAAAGCTTTTGATTCTCCAATTGCTGATTTAGTTAATATATCAACTCTATCTGCCACCATGAAGCTTGAATAAAAACCAAGACCAAAATGGCCTATAAATTCATCATTATCTTTTTTGTATTTAGTTAGAAATTCTTCTGCGCTCGAAAATGCGACTTGGTTTATGTACTTCTTAATTTCTTCATCATTCATTCCAATTCCATTATCGGAAATTGTTAGTGTATTATTTTCACGGTCAATAGATATCTTTACTTGAGCTTCTTCATTATTTTCGCAGTCGCCTGCCATAGATGCCATTCTTCGTTTACTTATTGCATCAACACCATTACTAACAAGTTCTCTTAAAAAGATTTCATGGTCAGAATATACTGCCTTCTTGATAATTGGGAAAATATTTTCGGTATTTATACGAATTTCGCCTTTTTCCATTTAAAAAAATCAAACATTTTAAATTTTATTTCCTAAAAACTAGTTAATCAAGTTTAATTAAGAGTATTGTCCGAACATTAAAGATATTTAAGTTAGATTGATTAATTAATTAATGAGAAAGTTATTTATTTAACCCAAAATATCTCAGAACAATTATTTTCTTTCATTATTTGATTGGCTTTAGCCAAGTCATCACAAGGATTTAAATGTAAGACAGCGATATTCCCTTTTTTCTGTAATTCTTTTTGCTCGTTAATACCTTTTTCTAACAAATAAGTATCTTTAAACATTAATAAAATCTTTTTCTTATCTATCTTTTCTTCCTTTATTAAATTTCTTAAGTTATCGATTGAAATTGTAAAACCAATTCCATTTAAAATTTTCTCTTTGGGGCTAAAGAATCTAACTAATTCATCATATCTTCCACCTTTTGCTATGACATTTTTATTTTTACCATTATCACCTATAAGTTGAAATACTATCCCTTCGTATAAATTTAAATGAGGTTGAAAAGTCGGATCAAGTTGTAATTTAACGCTATATTTATTTGATATTTTTGATAACGTTTCAAATAAAAAATTTAGGTCATCTAAAGTTTTACTAGTGCTGTATATATTTTTCAATTTTTTTAATATAGTGATTGGTTCTCCTCTAGTGAATAATAAATCTTTAAGAATATATTTATCGTCTTCATCAATTCCTAATTTAGATAATTTATCTAGATCAAAGTTAACCAGACTTTTTTTGATTTCTTCAAAATTATTATTTTTATATTTATTCAAGATTAAGTCCATTATTTTTGTTGTACTTACTAGTAGACATAAATTACAACCATCCTTCAAATTAATATTATCTATTGCATCAAACAACATATTAATAACTTCAATTTCTGGATATTTTGTGTCATATCCAATTAGTTCAATTCCGCTTTGAAGTTTCTCTTGCAACTTAAATGAATTTTTATTATTTTGTTTTTTATCAAAGACCATTCCATTGGTAAATAATCTTATTGGTCTTTTCTGATTTATTAATCTTGTAGATGACAATTTAACAATAGATGTAGTCATTTCTGGTCTTAAACACAATGAATTATTACTAACTATTCCAACAACCTCATTTTCTTCAATCACACCGCGACCTTTTATCGTCTCTAAAGTATTTATAAATGAAGGTGAGACTTCTTCATAACCCCATAATTTATAAATATTATTTAATTTATTGATAATATTAGAATTATTTTTTACATCTACTAATTTAAATTCCTTTATATCAGTCATTTTAATATTTAATAGTTAGGTATAAAGATTTTTATTAAATGGAGAAACATTATCTAGTTCTTTTTTTAATTCATCCTCAAGTGTGGGGGAGCACGCAAGAATTCTTCCAGAACTTAAATTAAATTTGCCTGATGGATAATCCGAAATAATTCCACCTGCCTCTTTAACAATAATAGCACCGGCAGCTAAGTCCCACACTTCTAATCCCCTTTCCCAATATCCATCTACCTTTCCTGAAGCAACAAATGCTAGATCAACTGCCGCTGCTCCTCCTCTTCTAACTCCTCTGGTTTTATGTGTTAGGTAACAAAATTCAGCATAATTATTATCATCTGTTTCAAACCTGTCATAAGAAAAACCAGTCACAAGCAAACTATCTGAAAGATTTAGTGGACTAGATACTTTAAGTTCTGAATCATTGCAGAATGAGCCATGACCAATGCAAGCTGAATATAATTCATTTAAATATGGTACTGATATAGCTCCTATGATTGGTTTATTTTTATATACAAGACCAATTGAAGTTCCAAAAAAGGGATATCCATGGGAATAATTAGTTGTCCCGTCTAATGGGTCTATACACCATGTTAAATCTGAGGATTTGTTTACTTTCCCAGATTCCTCAGCATTGATAGATATGTTGGGTGTCTCTTCTATTAAATATTCTTTTATTTTATTTTCAACTTCCAAATCTACATTGGTTACAAGGTCACCTTTCCTTCCTTTAGAAGATATTTTTTGAATTTTATTGTAATTAATTTTTAAAATCTCATTACCAATTAGAGCAGATTTTTTTGCTATTTCATACAAACTGGATAAGTTTATTTGATTTAAAATTTCCTCTTTTTCACTTAATTCAAACATGATAATTAATCTTCCTCAAATTCCCATGGTGGCGCAACTCTTGTATTTCCCTTCCCAAAATATTGTCCAAATTGTAAATCGTATACTTCATCTTCATATGTAGTTTCTACCTCTAAATTTGAAGTTGCTTTAGCGACACAAAGAAGTGCATAACCTTTGTCTTTTAAGGCTTGAGATACACCCATGGCTTCAGGTTGTTGCAAAGTACCAGATATTATTTTAACTGCACAACTTGTACAGCAACCATTTCTGCATGAAAATGCAAGTTTAAAACCTTTCTTTTCAAATTCCTTAAGTATATACTCGTCACTGTTAACCTGTTCTTGGTAGACCTTTCCGGTATTTTTATTTTTAATCGTGACTGTGAAAGTCTTTTTCAAATAAATTTCCTCAAAAATGGGATTATAAAGAGTTAAAATGTTTATCTCGGGAGAGGTGGCCGAGTGGTTGAAGGCGCAGCACTGGAAATGCTGTATAGGGGCAACTTTATCGAGGGTTCGAATCCCTCTCTCTCCGTATTATATTAGTTGATTTTGGTTAACTACATCAACAACATTGTTTAGATAGAATGTTTTAAAGTAAATAACAATCATTTTGACAAGTTATAAATAATCTTATTTATTTAAATTAAGTTGAAAAATTTTGATTTTTACTATTATATGTAGATATCTAAGATAAAAATTAATTAAATCATTAGTAAATTTTGCTTTAATTTAGCCATCTAAAATCATGGGGCAAATAGTTGGAATTGATTTAGGTACTACTAACTCTGTTGTAGGAGTTATAGAAGCTGGTCGTCCAATTGTTATTGCTAATTCAGAAGGTTCTAGAACTACACCTTCAATAGTTGGATTTACAAAAGAGAAAGAAATAGTGATAGGAGATCAAGCTAGAAGACAACTTGTTCTAAATCCTAAGAATACCTTTTATAACTTAAAAAGATTTATTGGTAGTGACTGGGATGAATTAGATGAGAATAGTATTTCTGTTCCTTATAATGTAAAGGCTAATACTACTGGAAGCGTTAGAATTCTTAGTCCAAATTCTGAAAGAGAGTATGCACCTGAAGAATTAGTTAGCTCATTAATTAGAAAATTAATTAATGATGCTGAAACCTATCTTGGAGATACTGTCGACTCTGCAGTTATTACTGTCCCTGCTTACTTTAATGAATCTCAAAGACAGGCTACAAAGGATTCTGCAATATTAGCTGGAATTAAAGTAGATAGAATTCTAAATGAACCTACTGCTGCTGCTCTAGCTTATGGTTTTGAAAAAAGTTCTTCTAATAATGTTTTGGTGTTTGATTTAGGAGGAGGAACATTTGATGTTTCATTATTAAAAATTTCAAATGGTGTATTTGATGTTAAAGCTACTTGTGGTGATACACAGTTAGGTGGAAACAATTTTGATTCTAAAATTGTTGATTGGCTTGCAGAAAAATTTCTTACTAAACATGATATTGATTTAAGAAGGGACAGACAAGCATTACAGAGATTATCTGAGGCTGCTGAAAAAGCTAAATGTGAATTGTCTGGATTGCAAAAAACAAAGATATCTTTACCATTTATCACAACTAGTAAAGAGGGGCCGTTACATATTGAAGAAACCCTAGATAGAAAAATATTTGAATCATTATCTGTTGATCTTCTTGACAGATTAATGGAACCTGTTCAAATTGCATTAGAAGATTCTGGATGGGAAGTAGAAGATATTGATGAAGTAGTCCTTGTAGGAGGGAGTACACGTATTCCAATGGTTCAACAATTAGTAAAGACTCTTGTGCCTAATGAACCATGTCAATCTGTAAATCCTGATGAGGTTGTTGCTATAGGAGCAGCAATTCAATCTGGAATAATTAGTGGGGATTTAAGAGACTTACTATTAAATGATGTAACTCCTTTATCTTTAGGTTTAGAAACTATTGGTGGACTAATGAAGGTCCTTATTCCACGTAATACTCCAATACCAGTTAGACAATCAGATGTTTTTAGTACTTCTGAATCTAATCAATCGTCTGTTGTTGTACAGGTCCGACAGGGTGAGAGACCTTTAGCGTCTGAAAATAAATCTTTAGGAAAATTTAGGTTGTCAGGAATACCTCCCGCACCCAGAGGTATCCCTCAAGTTCAAGTTGCCTTTGATATAGACGCAAATGGATTACTGGAAGTAAGTGCTACTGATAGAACTACGGGAAGAAAACAGACAGTTAGTATTTCTGGTGGTTCTAATTTAAATGAAGAAGAAATTAATATGATCATCGCTGAGGCCAAATCAAAAGCAACGGAAGACAGGAAGAAAAGATCTGTTATTGATAGAAAAAATAACGCTCTAACACTTATTGCACAGGCAGAACGAAGGTTAAGAGATGCTTCTTTAGAGTTTGGTCCTTATGGAGCTGAACGACAACAGAGGGCTGTAGAGATGGCAATACAAGATGTAGAGGAATTTATAGATGATGATGATCCACAAGAATTGGAAATATCTGTAAGCTCTTTGCAAGAAGCTCTTTTTGCCTTAAACAGAAGATTTTCAGCTGAGAAGAAGACTGAAAGTAATCCTTTACAAAGTATTAAAAATACATTTGGATCTATAAAAGATGAATTATTTTCTGATGATTATTGGGATGATGATCCTTGGGATAATCAAATGAATAGTAATTATAGAAATTCGAGGTATGGTAATTCTAGAGAAGACGATCCATGGGACAATGACTACTATCTCTAAAAAGGATTATTTGTCAATTTTAGGTTTATCCCCAGAATTTGACGATTTAGAACTTAAAAAAGCTTTTCGAAGAGAAGCAAGAAAATGGCATCCCGATTTAAATAAAAATGATATTAACGCGGAAGAACGATTTAAACTAATTAATGAAGCATACGAATATTTACGTGATCCTAGTAAGAGAATAAATCCCCATGATATCAATGATCCTAGTGAAAAAAAATCTAATAACTTTAGTACTGGCTTCCCTGAATATCAGGATTATTTAAAAACTTTATTCGGATTTGAATACGATTCTAATTTACATTCAAATAATAATAACGATACATCTACTTACGAATATGAAGATGAGCAGCATTATGAAAACATAAATGATCATGAATTTGAAAGTTATGATTATCCAGCGACATCTCCATATGAACCTCCACCAGTAAAACTTCATCAAGATATTGAGACTATTATTGATTTAAGCCCTGAAGAGGCTTTAAGTGGCACTTCGATTTTGATAGAATTAGAAGATCAAACTGTTGTTGAAGTTGATACCCCACCATATGCAGGAGATGGATGGAGATTAAGATTAGAGAATATTGCTAGAGGCGGTAAAGATCATTATTTGCAACTTAGGGTACAAACTGACAATGGTCTTCGTATAGATGGCTTGCGTGTCCTTTACAAATTAGAGTTATTTCCTCCTGATGCCCTTCTTGGCTGTGCCGTAGATGTTCCTACTCTTGACGGAAATGTAACGCTTCAAGTACCTCCAAAATCTTCAACAGGAAGATTGCTAAGACTAAAAGGTAGAGGATTGTCATCTGGAGATAATGTTGGAGATCAATTTGTAGAAATTCTTGTTGTTATTCCTGCAGATATTAATGATGAAGAGATAGCATTATATACTAGGCTTCAAGAATTATCACTAACTGATAAATAGTTAAATAAAATAAGTATGTCTATTTAAAGTTTTTTATGAATATTTTTGTTTTACTATATAACTTCGGTACTGAAAAGGAAGGTATACATTCTATAGAACTTAAAGGTAGAACAATAGTTTTAATGTTTGAAGAAAAAGATGATGCTGATCGTTATTGCGGACTTTTAGAAGCTCAAGATTTTCCTCTACCTTCTGTGGAGATGATTAACATAGACGAAATAAGAGATTTTTGTAATAAGTTAGACTATGAATGCAAACTTGTTGAAAAAAACTTTGTTCCAAAGACAGCTGAAGATAGATTGTTAATTTCTCCTCCTCAAAAAAATTTAGAGGTTGATAAATGGAACATTGACGAAAGCAAAGAAGAAAATTTAGATTTAAATACCATTAAGGAGAATCTTGAAAAGCTTCTTTAACGTTTAATATTTAAATATCTATAAAATTCAAAATGACTAAAGCTTTATTTGAAACTGATGCAGGAAATATACATATCGAATTTTTTGTTAATGATGCACCTAATACAGTTAAGAATTTCACAAAATTAATTAGCGAGGGCTTTTATGATGGGTTAGCATTTCATAGAGTTATTCCAGGATTTATGGCCCAAGGTGGATGTCCTAATACTCGTGATGGATCTTCAGGAATGCCTGGAACGGGGGGACCTGGATATAACATCAAATGTGAAATTAATTCTAATAAGCATCTCAAAGGTTCACTTTCTATGGCCCATGCAGGAAAGGATACAGGTGGAAGCCAGTTTTTCATAGTTTATGAACCACAGCCCCATCTAGATGGAGTTCATACAGTTTTTGGTAAGACAAATGATATGGATGTAGTTCTAAAGCTTACTAATGGTTCAAAAATTCTAAAGGCAACTTTAGAATAGTTAATTAGCCTTCAAAAACAATACTAAATGTCTCTTTATCTAAATTAAATTTTCTTGTAGATGAATATAGGATTTCATTGTTAATAGTAAATTTAGTATTAATTAGTTTGATGCTACTTTTTGGGTGTAATGCTTGTTCAATGTTTCTAGAAACAATAATTCCAATCTTTGTACTATCATCATATTTAGATAAAAACTGAATAAATAATTCTATATTCTTTATTTCTTCATCTGTAATATTTGAGTTGGTTCTATTCTTATCATGTAAAATTCTCCACACTAATTTTGGTCGATTCCAAAAAGCCAATAATCTTGGACTACTTTCAAGTTTAATATTGATTTTTTGTTCACTACAGAATTTAATAACTTTATTTTTTATTGGAACTAAATCTATAGATTTATATTTTCCGTCGAGAAAAATTGATATAAATGGATCGATATTTATAGAATTAGAATTATCCGCATCAATCATGTGGCCCAGCTTTGTTTTTTTGACACTCAAATATTCTGCATTATTATCATTTGGACAAATGACTAATGGAACTCTCTCAATAACTTCTATTCCATAACCACCTAATCCAGCAATCTTTCTAGGATTATTAGTAAGTAATTTTAATTTTTTTATTCCCAGATCAGTTAATATCTGTGCTCCAACTCCATAATTTCTAAGATCAGCTGGAAATCCTAATTTTTCATTAGCTTCTACAGTGTCTAATCCGCCGTCCTGTAAACTGTAAGCTTTTAATTTATTTATTAGACCAATACCTCTGCCTTCTTGTCTCAAGTAAACAACAACTCCCTCTTCCTCCTTTTCTATCCTTGATAATGCAGCCTCTAACTGGGGTCTACAATCACAACGCAATGATCCAAAAGCATCCCCAGTTAAACATTCTGAATGCATTCTTACTAAAACAGGTTCGCTTAATTTTGATGATTTTTGTTTAACTAATGCAACGTGCTCTGAACCATCAAGTTCATTAATATATCCATAAGCTTTGAAATTACCAAAAATGCTTGGAAGAACTGCATCGGATTTTCTAAATACAAATCTCTCGGTTTGGAAGCGATAACTTATTAAATCAGCAATGGATATAAGTTTCATTCCCCACTGTTTTGCATATTCTTTTAGTTGTGGAAGTCTTGACATGGAACCGTCAGGATTTTGTATTTCACAAATTACTCCAGCTGGATAAAGACCTGACATTGCAGCAATATCTACTGCTGCTTCGGTATGACCTGCCCTTTTTAAAACTCCTCCTTTTTTAGCTCTTAATGGAAAAATATGTCCTGGCCTCCTTAAATCTTCAGGTTTTGTAGTTGGGTTTATAGCAACTTGAATAGTCTTGGCCCTATCTTCGGCTGAAATTCCAGTAGAAACGTTATTTTCAGGTCCTGCATCAATCGATATCGTAAAAGCTGTTTGATTTTCATCTGTATTTCTGTCAACCATTAATGGTAAATCTAAAGAATCAAGTTTTTCACCTTGCATAGCTAGGCATATAAGACCACGTCCTTCAGTAGCCATAAAATTAATTTGCTGAGGAGTAGCAAACTGAGCGGCACAAATTAAATCTCCTTCATTTTCTCTCCTTTCATCATCAACCACAATTATGCATTCACCATTCCTTATCGCTGCTAACGCATCGCTGATAGGATCAAATTCAATTTTAAAAGATTCATTTATATCCAAAATTGTTCCATTATTTGATTTGGGACTTGTTTCTTTCATTATTCCTATCAATATAGAAAAAAAGTGTTTTAGTTATCTTAAATTCAACACTTTATAATCCTATCTCAAAGTCTGCCAATTCAAAGACATGAATGTTGCAATAGTAGGTGCTACTGGTTACGGCGGTATTCAAGCGGTAAATCTTTTAAAGAAAAACAAAAACTATAAAATTTCATTTTTAGGTGGTAATAAAACATCTGGATCAAAATGGAATGATAATTTCCCTTTTATTTATCTTGATAATGATCCTTATATAGAAGAAATATCAATTGATAATATTTCAAAGAAAGCGGAGGTTGCTCTGCTTTGCTTACCAAATGGTCTATCTTCAACATTGACAAGGAAATTATTAGATAGAGGAGTTAAAGTTATTGATTTATCTGCTGATTACAGATATAAGTCCTTGGAGGCATGGAAAAAAGTATATACCCAAGAAGCTGTTATCTATAAAAGGAATGATGATGATTTATGTAAAGAGGCAGTCTACGGTCTTCCTGAAATAAATAAAGAAGCCATTTCAAAAGGAAGATTAATTGCATGTCCAGGATGTTATCCAACATCTGCTCTTATTCCACTAGCTCCTTATCTTTCGCAAGGAATTATTGAATATGAAGGTATAGTAATTGATTCTAAAAGTGGAACCTCTGGAGGTGGTCGAGAACCAAGCCAAAAACTACTCTTATCAGAATGTGGAGAAGGTCTATCAGCATATGGATTGATAAATCATAGACATACCTCAGAGATCGAGCAAGTAGCATCTTTAATTTCTGGAAATAAAATCGAACTGCTTTTTACTCCTCATTTGGTTCCGATTTCAAGGGGTATGCATTCGACCATATATGGGACATTAAGAGATCCAGGATTAACTTCTAATGATTGCAGAATTCTTTTGGATAATTATTATAGAAATTTCAAAAATATTAAAGTCTTACCTGTAGATACTTACCCAACAACAAAATGGGTTAAAAATACAAACCAAATATTCCTTTCCGTTAAAGTTGATATTAGAAATGGAAGGATAATTATTTTATCTGTAATTGATAATTTGTTAAAAGGACAGACAGGACAAGCAATTCAAAATTTAAATATTATGAGTGGATTTTCAATGGATGAGGGTCTGGAGTTAACTAATAATTTTCCATAATATTACTTCTTATCAAAAAGCCAGCATGAGAGATTGAGTGAGGTAAAATTTTATGTTCAAGCATTTGTATTCTTTTGGAAAGTGATTCAATATCATCATCATCTCTAATTGACAATGCAGCTTGCATTATCAATTTACCACTATCTACCTCCTCATCAACAAAATGTACTGAACAACCAGTTATTTTTGAACCATTTAATATAGAGTCCTTTATGGCAGAACCACCCTTATAAGCAGGAAGTAATGATGGGTGAATATTAATAATTTTATTTTTAAATTTATTAATAAAGAAGGGAGTGACTATTTTCATCCAGCCAGCCATTACAATAAGTTCAACATCGTAATTATTTAAAGTATTTACAATTTCTAATTCGAATAGCTCTTTTTGAAGAAAGTCTTGGCCTCTTATTATTTTGTGAGGTATTTTTACACTTTCAGCTCTTTTTATACAACCTGCATGATCTTTGTTAGTAATAAGAACTTTTATATCTATATCTAATTCACCTTTTTCTGAGAGATTAATTAACTCCTGAAAGTTTGTTCCTTTTCCAGAAGCAAGCACACCTATTTTTAATTTTGGAGAAAATCTTCTAAATTCAGATATCTCAGGCGAAATAATGTAATTAAATGATTTATCCAAAATTTTAATTTTATCCAATGATAAATTCATATGAAATAAAAAAAACCCTCAATTTTAATTGTTTATATTCAAAAACATATTTATTTAAAGATAAAAATTTAAACAAATTTAAATGATTCAAATCTATGTACTATTCGTATAGATATAATTAAACAATAAATAAAAGAAACAAATATATAAAATGAATGGAGATTTAAACTCTTGGGATAAATTTTGTAATTATCTTTGGTTTGATAAAAAATTAAATATTTGGTTAGACATAAGTAAAATTAATTTTACTAGCAAAGAGATAAAAAATTTAGAAGAGAAATTTATAGATGTATTTTCATCAATAAAAGAATTAGAAAATGGTGCAATTTCAAATATTGATGAAAATAGACAAGTTGGACATTATTGGCTTAGAAATCCTTCAATTTCTCCATCTTCAAAAATAGGAGAGGAGATTAGCGCAGATATTAATGAAATCTCTGAATTTGGTAAACAAATTTTATATGGAAATATAAAGAATAAGAATAATCAGAAATATACTGATGTTCTATGGATAGGTATTGGTGGAAGTGGTTTAGGCCCATTACTTATTACTGAGTCACTGCAGAAGTGCTCTAAAGGCTTAAATTTTTCTTATATAGATAATGTTGACCCTTTTTTAATTAGCGAAAAGTTAGAAGAGTTATCAGAAAATTTATCTACAACATTATTTGTAGTAGTAAGCAAATCAGGTGGCACGCCCGAACCTAGAATAGCAATGGAAATTATTAAAAGTCATTGCGAAAACAATTCTCTGGAATGGAATTCTAATGCCATAGCAATAACAATGAAAAATAGTAAGTTATTTAAAAAGGCTACCTCTGAAAATTGGCTAAAAATATTTAATTTACAAGATTGGGTTGGAGGAAGAACAAGTATTACAAGCTCTGTGGGATTACTCCCATTAGCTCTTATCAATGAAAATATATTTGAATTTATAAGAGGTGCATCATTAATGGATGAAGCCACACGTACAAGTGATTTTAAAAATAATCCAGCAGCATTATTATCATCTGCATGGTACTTAACTGGCGATGGCGTTGGGAAGAGAGATATGGTCGTATTACCTTATAGAGATAGGTTACAGGTATTTAGTAAATATCTTCAGCAATTAGTAATGGAATCATTAGGTAAGAGATTTAATAGGAATGGTGAAGTAGTTAATCAAGGTATTTCCGTTTTTGGTAATAAAGGATCCACAGATCAACATGCTTATGTTCAGCAACTGAGAGATGGTATTGATAATTTCTTTTGTATATTT
The DNA here is from genome assembly GCA_003212375.1 of Prochlorococcus sp. AG-442-N17. Taxonomy (GTDB): domain Bacteria; phylum Cyanobacteriota; class Cyanobacteriia; order PCC-6307; family Cyanobiaceae; genus Prochlorococcus_A. The sequence goes on from QCPY01000004.1 coordinate 54,256, forward strand.
ATTGAATTATTAGATTCCCCATCTACTAATATTTTTGATGAAAAAGAGAATCCTAAAGAATATCTTTCTGGTTTTTTGCAAGGTACAAGATCAGCACTCTCAAGTGAAAACAGACAAAGTATAACTATCACATTAGAAAAATTAAATTGTTTTTCACTAGGTGCCTTAATAGCTTTATTTGAGAGGGCTGTATCCTTCTACGCTGAATTAGTAAATATAAATGCATATGATCAACCAGGTGTTGAAGCAGGAAAGAAAGCAGCCGCAAATATTATTGAGTATCAACAAAAAGTAACTAATTTATTAGACGAAGGAGGTGAATATTCTATAAATGACATAGCATCATTATTTGATAATTCGGTGAGTGAACCTATATTTTTTATACTCCGTGAAATGTGTTTCAATAATGATGATTATTTAGTTAAGGGCGATTGGTCAAATCCAACTTCATTAGTTATAAAAAAACAAATTCTTAAACAACAATATTCATAATTTTTCCTTTAACAAAAATTATTTTTCTTATTTCATTATCTTGAGTCCATTTTAATATATTCGGTCTTTTAAGAGTCAATTCTTTAATTTGATCTTCATTTATTTCATTATTAATATTTAGTTTATCTCTCACTTTTCCATTCACTTGTATTACTAGTTCGTATGAATCTTCCTTTAATGCTTCGGCATTAAACGAAGGCCAGTGTTCTAAATGAACAGATTTTTTAAATCCTATAAGATGCCATATTTCTTCTGCAATATGAGGTGCAAATGGAGCCAATAATATACAAAATGTTTTTAAAGCATCTATTTTTAAATTATTGTTTACGTCATTAATTGAATTTGATAATGAATTATAAAACTTCATTAGTTCTGAAATCGCTGTATTAAATTGGTTATTTATTATGTCATTTGAAATTTCTTTAATAGCAATATTCATAGATTTTATTAAAAATTTTTCTTTATCTGGATAGGATTTTCTTTTACTATTTATATCTTTCGCACAATTTATATAAAGCTTCCAAATTCTGCTTAAAAATCTAAACTGTCCTTCAACATCTGTATCTCCCCATTCTAAATCTTTTTCTGGCGGTGCTTTAAATAATATAAACATTCTTGCTGTATCTGCTCCATATTTTTTAATTACTGATTCAGGGTCTATTCCATTATATTTTGATTTAGACATCTTCTCGAAAAGAACTTCGAGTTTAGAATTGTCAATTGGATCTGTAGGATTAGACAGATCAGTAATATCGGAAGGAGAAACATATTTACCAGTTTTATTGTTTTTATAGGCTGCGGCCTGAACCATTCCTTGCGTTAAAAGTTTTACAAATGGTTCGTCAATATCAAATAGTTCATTATCACGCAAAGCTTTAGTGAAAAATCTTGCATATAACAAATGCAATATTGCATGCTCTACTCCTCCAACATATTGATCTACCGGCAACCATTTATTAATTTCAATCTTTTCAAATGGCTTATTTGAACATTTTGAAGATGGATATCTTAAAAAATACCAAGATGAACACATAAAAGTGTCCATAGTATCAGTTTCTTTTTTTGCCTCTATTCCACATTTTGGACATGTTGTATTTATCCAATTATTATTATCACCTAAAGCATTAATCTTGTTAAACGAGATATCTATATCTTTTGGTAATGTAACAGGTAATTCCGATTGGTTTAAAGGAACAGATCCACATTTTTTGCAATTAACGATGGGAATCGGACATCCCCAATATCTTTGTCTAGATATTAACCAATCTCTTAAACGATATTGAATCTTATTTTCGGCCCATCTATTATTTACTCCCTCCTCTGAAATTTTTAATTTTGCAATAGTATTTTCTACACCATTATATTGATGTGAATTAATAAGATATCCATTTTCCACATAGGCTTCTTCAAGCTCTTTAGTTTGTTCACTTTTATCCTTTATTATTACCTGTTTAATATTAATATTATGTTTCTTAGCAAATTCAAAATCTCTTTGATCATGAGCAGGCACACCCATAACAGCACCTGTACCGTATTCATCGAGGACATAACTTGCTACCCAAATAGGAATAGGATCAGAATTAACTGGATTTATTGCTATTAAGCTAGTTTTTATTCCAATTTTTTCAAGTTCATTATTTTTATTATTTTTCAAATATTTTTTAAGATTTTCTATATCTTTTAAAATTGACTGATCAGAAATATTTTTAATTAATGAATGATTAACAGAAATTGCTAGATAAGTAACTCCAAATAAAGTATCTGGCCTTGTTGTAAATACAGTTATTTTTTTTTCTGCATTGGTATTGATATTGAAATTAATATTTGTACCAATTGACTTTCCAATCCAATTATCTTGCATTATTTTTACTCTTTCTGGCCAGTTATCTAATTTTTCTAAATCCTTCAATAACTCATCAGCATAATTTGTAATCCTTAAAAACCATTGCTTTAATAATTTTTTTTCGACTACTGCACCAGATCTCCAAGATTTACCCTCTGAGTCAACTTGTTCATTTGCTAAGACTGTATTATCTATAGGATCCCAATTAACTTCTGATTCTTTTTGATATACAAGACCAGCTTTGTATAACTCTAAAAATAGATATTGTGTCCAAATATAATAACTTTCATCACAAGTTGCAAATTCTCTATCCCAATCAACAGATAGTCCCAAAAGCTTTAATTGTGATTTCATATGAGAAATATTTTTTTTAGTCCAGACACTTGGACTAATTCCTCTTTCAATCGCTGCATTCTCAGCAGGCAAACCAAAAGCGTCCCAACCCATTGGATGTAAAACAGATTTGCCCTTAAACCTTTGGAACCGAGCTATTAAGTCTGTAATAACATAATTCCTAACATGTCCCATATGAAGATTACCTGAAGGGTAGGGAAACATTGATAAGGCATAAAATTTATCGCTGTTCTCAGTTAATTCTTCTGTTTTGTATAAATTGTTTTCTGTCCATATTGACTGCCATTTTTTTTCTATTTCAGATGGATTATATAAATTGGTATCAGCCTCATATTTTTTATCGGGAAAAATCACTTAATTTTTATTTGTTAAATTATTATTTTAATATCCATTGTATAAAATAGAAATACTTTGTTAAAAGGAATAATTTATAATTAAAATTTAAATTATATTATATACAAATGAAAAATATAAATTTTGAAAAATATCAAGGTAACGGAAATGATTTCATAGTAATCGATTCTAGAGGAAATGATTTATTTAAAAATTATAAGACAAATAAAATATTTGATATAAAAAAAATTTGCAATAGGCAATTTGGTATTGGAGCAGATGGTGTGATTTTTATAGAAGAACCTAATGAAGATAATTATGCAAAAATGATAATCTTTAATTCTGATGGTTCTGAAGCACAAATGTGCGGAAACGGAATTAGGTGTTTAGTTGAGTATCTCCATGTAAATGATTCAATGAATAATAAAAATGTAGAATATAAAATTGAGACTAAAGCAGGTTTAAAAATTGCAAAATATATAAAAGATGAAATAACAGTAAAAATGGGAGTTCCAATTTTAGAAAGTCAAAATATTCCGACAACAATTGAAAAAAAAATCAATTCAATTCCTTCACATGAATTTATTGAGAAAAATTTTAATAATGTAGGTTATGCCGTAGGGATGGGAAATCCTCATTTAATATTTTTTGTACAAGACTTAGAGTCAATTGTTCTTTCAAAACTTGGGCCTATATTTGAAAAAAATGAATTATTTCCAGAAAAAACTAATGTACATTTTTGTCAAATCATAAATAGAGATAATATCAAAGTAAAAGTATGGGAAAGAGGTGCAGGACCAACCTTAGCCTGTGGAACAGGTGCCTGTGCTATTCATGTAGCAGCTTATAAATTAGGCTTTTGTAATTCACAAACCATAGTAACGTTACCAGGAGGTAATCTTAAAATTGAATGGTCAAAAGACGATTGTGAAGTCATGATGACCGGAAATGCTAAAAAGGTTTTCTCAGGATCTATGTTAGTAAATTAATGGAAAATAATTTTATCTATTTAGATAATGCATCCACAACTCCATTATCTGAGAATGTTTTAAATATAATAAATTTAGCTTATAGAAATTATTGGCATAACCCTTCATCTACATATGAGCCAGGGATAAAATGCTCTACATATCTTGAAAATCTTAGATCTAAAATTGCTTATATATTTGAAGCAGAACCAGAGGACATAATTTTTACTTCTGGTTCTTCGGAATCAACAAATATTGTATTTAATAATATTTATGAGAAATTTAAAAATGGTAAAGTTGTTATTTCCAATGTTGAACATCAAGCAACAACTGTTTGTGCTAATAAACTAAGAAAACAAAAATGGGATATTTACGAATGGGCGGTAAATAATGATGGAATTTTAAATATTTCTAATATCGATATAATTTTAGCCAATGATACTAGGCTTTTATCAATTATTTGGGGACAAAGTGAAATTGGGACAGTACAACCTGTTCAATTTATAGGTTCCAAATGTGAAGAATTAAATATAATGTTTCATTTGGATGGAACTCAAATATTAAGTAATGGAATATTCAGTTGGAAAGATCTTAAATGTGATTTTTTAAGTTTATCTGCTCATAAATTTGGAGGTCCAAAAGGTATCGGTATTCTTTTAACAAATGAAAAGTCTAGACAAATTTTAAAAAATAAAGATATATCACTTACGCAGGAATTTTCAATTAGACAAGGAACACAAGCTTTGCCATTAATTGCTGGAATGTATGAATCATTAAAAAATATTAAAGGAAAAATAAAATTATATGATTACATAACTGAATTTCCTTCTAATAATATTGTTAAACTTAAAAATTATTTTTTTCAAAAAATTAAGGATAATAACCATATAAAGATTACGGGTAGTATCAACAATAGACTTCCCAATCATATTTCGTTTCTACTATTAAATAAATTATTTGAGCCTATAAGGGCCTATAAGATTGTTAATTTCATGTCAGAAAATAGAATAGCTATAAGTAGTGGAAGTGCTTGTTCAAGCTCATCTGGGAAACCTAGCTCAACACTTAAAAATATTGGTTTAAAAGATGATGAACTATATTCAAATATTCGTGTTAGTTTAGGTTCAATAAACAATAAGTCAGAAATAGATAAATTTTTAGAACTTATTCAAATATGTATTGACAAATTTTAATGGATACTAATTACAGACTACCTAAAGATTTAAATGAATCTCTTAAGAATATGGAGGATGCAATTTTTCTAAGTTTATTAGATTCAAATAAAAGATTTACTATAGAATTTAATTTCGAAGGATTGAAGTTTAACAGAATTGGAATAACTATCTACAAGATATTATCTAAAAATAATAATGTATTCATAACGTTTGCTGATCAAGGTGCTGTGGCTTTGGCTCAAAGAGACTATCCAGATATCAAAGATAAAATCTTTACTTTTAAATCATTTAATGAATCAAATAATATAAATAATATTGATAGTGCAATGATCTCGATATTACCTCAGCCATATGATTTCGATTCATTTGAACCTATGTCAGATAATTATCAAGGAACGCATTATTCATTAAATCCTAAATTTGAAGATGCCAATATTGGTATAGGAAGTATTATTAGAGAGAGACGTAAAAATTTTGTAAAAACTTGGAAAAATATTTATTTTCTTCAGCCTTTAAATAAAGCTGCTCTTATGCATATTTATCCAAATAACTGGTTGCTTTTTAAAGAAGAAAATAAAAAATATTATTTTAAAAAGGAATTTGATATTAAACCAGATAATGAATCTATTTTTGTAAATTTATAGATTAAATGTGTTAAAAAAAATTTTTTCATTCTTCATTATTGTTCTTGCATTAGTAACATCTCCTTTATTAATAAGATATTTACTAACAAATCAGAAATTAACCATTTTAAATAGTATTTATTTTAATTTCCCTGGAATAATTACTAAAAATAAAAAATGTCCTACATATGATGCTTTATTGAATCAATCACTCGATGATTCTTTCAGTGTATCAATTATCAATAATAGCGGGACATTAATTAGTTCCTTTAATGATGAAGTTCTAAGGTTGCCAGCATCAAATCAAAAATTATTTTCATCAGCATATGTTTTAAGTAAATATAAATTAAATAATAATTTAAAAACTTCCTTATTAAAAAAAAATAAAAACAATTATTATTTGCTCGGTCAAGGTGATCCAGATCTTAATTATGAACATATAATCGAACTAATTTCAAACGTTAAAGAAAATAAAATTATTAACTTTAATATTGTAGAAATTGATTCAAATTTAAATTGGCCTAATGGTTGGACAAATACTGATAAACTTTTCGAATATGGATCTCCAATTACATCTCTTGCAATAGAAAGTAATCAAAATAAATATGAAGATATTTATGCTTTAAAAATTTTTATTAAAAACTATTTAAAAGATAAATTTCCAAATTCAAAAGTAAATATAGATTTGTTTGATTCGGAAAAAACATTTTATTTAAAAGATATAAAAGAGATAAATACAATATATTCATCTCCAATTCTTTCATTATTAACTCTAACAAATTCTGATAGCCATAATTTTACTGCTGAATCTCTCTTTAAAAATGCATCTAATACATGGAATGAAAATGAATATATAAAATTGAAAAAATGGTTAGAAAATAAAGGGCTACCAATAACTAATACATACTTTGCCGATGCAAGTGGATTATCTAGAAAAAATAAAATTACAACAAAGTTAGTTGTATTGTTTTTAGATAAAATGAGATATTCTAATAATTTCCAAACTTATCAATCAACCCTTTCAATTATGGGCGTCAGAGGAACATTAGCTAAAAAATTTGTAAATAGTGAATTATCTGGAAAGTTTTTTGGAAAAACTGGTACTCTCTCAAATGTCTTTGCATTATCTGGCTTTTTATATAAAAATGAAAAGCCAATAATTATTAGCATTATCCAAAATTCTAATAATATTGATAAAGAGAAAGCTTTTAAATTATTAAGTGATATTTATTATTTGAAATCCTGTAAATAATAATATTATTTAAAATATTCTTTTAAATCCCTTTCAACAGAAGGGGGTACCATGTGATTAATTTCACCACCAAATTTTGCAACTTCTTTTACTAAAGAACTACTTAGAAAACTGTAATTTGTATTTGTAGATAAAAATATAGTTTCAATATCATTATTAAGAGATTTATTTGTATGAGCAATCTGAAGTTCATACTCAAAATCACTCATTGCTCTTAAGCCTCTAAGAATAAGGTTAGCTTTTAGATCATTTGCACAATCAACAGTGAGTCCCGAATAAGAAATAACTTCAATATTAGGTAAATGAGTAAGAGAATTTTTTATCTGTAATATTCTTCTTTGAAGATTAAAAGTTGGAGTTTTAGAAGTATTTTCTAGAACAGCAACTACTAGATTACCAAATATTCTTTCAGCCCTTTCTATTAAATCAATATGCCCGTTTGTTAAAGGATCAAATGTACCTGGATAAAGAATTTTCATGAATTTATTATGATCGAATAAGAAATTTAGTTAAAATAAGTTTATTAGATAAATCAATTATGACATTAAATCTTGAAGCAAAAAAAATCTTATTAAGAAAAATACCTCACGGATTATTCATTTGTGGAGTTAGAGATGAGGATAAAAATGAAGTAAATGGATTTACTGCTAGTTGGGTGACTCAAGGATCCTTTACACCTCCATTAGTAGTAATGGCTGTAAGAGCAGAGGGATCTAGTCATGAAATAATAAAGTCCACCAATAAGTTTTCATTAAATGTGCTCAAAAGTGATCAAAAGGATTTAGCCGCTGTTTTCTTTAAACCTCAAAAAGCATTAGGAGGCAGATTTGAATCTGTTGAATTTAATTTAGGTGAGCTTGGATTGCCTATTTTAGTTGATAGTGTAGGCGGAGTTGAATGTAATGTTGTTGGTAGTGTTATTCATGGAGACCATACCGTTTTTGTAGGAGAAGTTCAATCTGCTTATTTGAATAATGACGTTGAATCACTAAATTTATCTTCAACTGGCTGGAATTATGGAGGTTAACCTTTATAAATGAGTAATTCCCTTATCGAAACAAAAAAAAACAATATTAATTTTAAGATTGAATATAAATTAATTAATAATAAGGAGTTATTAAAATCAAGATTATCCGAAATCCCTAAGTCTTCTGGTTGCTATCTCTTTAAAGATATAGATAATAATTTACTTTATATTGGTAAATCTAAAAAACTACGCAGTAGGGTAAGTAGTTATTTCACTAATTTTTCAGATTTAACTCCGAGATTAAGTTTGATGGTTCGTCAAATAACCGAAATAGAAATTATAGTCACAGATAGTGAATATGAAGCACTAAATTTAGAGTCAAATTTAATAAAAACAAACAAACCTTACTTTAATATTCTTTTAAAGGATGATAAGAAATATCCATATCTTTGTATAACATGGAGTGAAAAATATCCTCGAATATTTATTACAAGAAGAAGAAGAAATAGAAATAATTTAGATAGATATTATGGACCTTATGTTGATGTCGGATTATTAAGGAGAACATTATTTACGATAAAAAAAATATTTCCACTTAGACAAAGACCAAGGCCAGTATATAAAGATAGAACTTGTTTAAATTATTCAATAGGAAGATGTCCAGGTGTTTGCCAAGAAGTAATATCATCTGACGATTATAAAAAAATAATGAAACAAGTATCTATGATATTTCAGGGAAGGAATGATGACTTAGAAAAATTTTTGCAAAATAAAATGCTGCAATTTTCAAATGATTTAGATTATGAGAATGCAGCAAAAATAAGAGACCAAATTTGTGGTTTAAAATTATTAACTGAATCACAAAAAATTTCAATACCGGATTCTTCAATTAATAGAGATATCTTTGGAATAGTTTCAGAAAAAAATGTTGCTAGTATACAAATTTTCCAAATGAGATCTGGTAAACTCATTGGGAGAATTGGCTATAGTCAAAAATTAAATAATGAAGATGAAAATCTTACTCTACAAAGGGTATTAGAAGAGCATTATATGAATGTTGAAGGCGTAGAAATACCATCTGAAATTCTTATTCAATATAAACTGCCAAAACAATCAACCATAGAGGATTGGTTAACGGAGCTAAGAAGAAAGAAAGTAAAAATAATAATCCCAAAAAGAAATAAAAAACATGAAACAGTAGAGATGGTTTTAAAAAATGCGAAATTAGAATTAGATAGAATATTAAATGGTATACAAGATAATGAATCCTCAATTGAGGATCTTGCCCAAATACTTGAATTAAGCGAACAACCTAAAAGAATTGAAGGTTATGATATAAGCCATATTCAAGGTACAGACCCCGTAGCATCGCAAGTCGTTTTTATTGATGGTATTCCTTCTAAACAACATTATAGGAAATATAAAATTAAAGATCCAAATGTTTTTATAGGCCATAGTGATGATTTTGCTTCGATATATGAAGTAATACATAGAAGGTTTAGAAAATGGTCAAGATACAAAAAAGCCGGAGGGGATTTATCAATATTGCATGATAAAACGAATAGCAAATTAGACAATCAACTTCTATCAGATTGGCCTGATTTAATAATGATTGACGGAGGTAAAGGGCAATTGAATGCAGCTATTAAAGCATTAAAAGAATTAAATCTAGAGGAAGAAGTTACTATATGCTCATTGGCAAAAAAAAATGAAGAAATATATATTCCAGGTTTTAAAAAGTCTCTTGATACTGATGAAAATCAAAAAGGAGTTCTCCTATTAAGAAGGATAAGAGATGAAGCACACAGATTTGCATTATCTTTTCATAGAGATAAAAGGTCTAAAAGGATGAATAGATCACAATTGTCCCAAATCAGTGGATTAGGTCCATCAAGAATAAGAGAATTACTCGAGCATTTTAAATCAATAGATGCGATAAGAATTGCTAGTAAAGAGGATTTATTAAAAGTTAAAGGACTTGGAACAAATTCAGTAAATGATATATATAACTATTTTAACGAGTTATAAATATTAATTAATTTTTGAAAAATAGATTTCTTGATATTCATAAATATAATTATATTAAAAATATACAATTAAAAAAAATCTAGTAATTTGTCAGCTGAAGCATATCTCTGGTTTAAATCACTTCACATAATTGGTGTAATAGTATGGTTTTCGGGACTTTTTTATTTAGTCAGGCTTTTTATATATCATGAAGAATCTAAAAATATGGATAATGAATTAAAAATTGCCTTTGATAAACAATACACCTTGATGGAGAAAAGGCTGGCGAATATAATCACAACTCCTGGGATGATATTAGCTTTAAGTATGGCCATATGCATGGTTATTATGCAGCCAAGTTGGTTAAGTGAGAAGTGGTTGCAAATTAAAATTTCTTTTGTATTGGGTTTAGTAATTTATCATTCTTATTGTTACAAAATAATGAATGCATTACAAAATAGTAAATCAACCATTTCAGCAAAAAACCTAAGATTATTAAATGAATTGCCTACTTTATTATTATTTATAATTGTACTTTTAGTTATTTTTAAAAATAATTTTCCAACCAGTGTTGCCACATGGAGTGTAGTAGCACTTGTTATTTTCATGTTGGCTTCAATACAATTATATGCAAAGATTAGAAAGAAAAATGAGAATTCATTAAGTAATGAATAGGGAAGACTTAATAGAATTAACTTCAAATATTAATAAAAATAGTTGTCCTAAAGATATTAATTTTCACTGTCATACTAAATTTAGTGATGGTAGTTTAGAACCTAATGAACTTTTAGAACAAGCTTATAAAAATAACTTGAAATTTTTATCAATAACCGATCATCATACAATCAAAGCTCATGAATATATAAAAAAAAATAATATACTCAAAAATTATCCTAAAGATTCTTTTACATTAATTTCAGGAATAGAAATTAATTGTTTGATTCTAGGATGTTTAGTACATGTAATTGGATTGGGAATAGATATAAAAAGTAGATACCTAAATCCCTACATCCTTGGAGAATCTCCAATAGGTAATGATTTAAATATTAAATCAGTTACTAAAGCAATAAACTTAGCTGGTGGTTTATCATTCCTCGCTCATCCAGCAAGGTATAGGATCCCCTTTTATAAATTAATTCCTGAGGCCAAAATTCAAGGTATTGATGGAATAGAGGTTTGGTACGATTATGAACTTAATGAACTATGGAATCCTAGTTTATTTGTATGTTCAGAAATAGATAAATTAGCAGATAAATATTCAATGCTAAAAACATGCGGAACAGATAGTCATGGGCTTTCATTATTAGGCAGGTGATTTAAAATTCTTTTTTTTCAATTATTGATTCAGTATTAATAATTATGTTCTTTAAATTTTCAATGACATCAGAAGAACAATTATTCCACATTTTTCTATTTGCAATTTCAAGAAATCTTTGTGCAACATCTCTCAAAGCCCATGGATTATTCTCTATAAAGAAATTCCTAAGATCCCGATCACATAACCATGATTTATAAACTTCCTCATAACACCAATCTGATACTACTTCAGTAGAAGCATCAAAAGCATATAAGTAATCAAGTGTCGCTGAAAATTCAAACGCTCCTTTATAACCATTATCCTTCATTCCATTTATCCATTTAGGGTTAAGTATTCTTGATATAACAACTTTATTAATTTCATCTTGTAATTTTGAAATTTTAGATAATCCAAATTTAGATAAATCACCATGATACATTTCAGGTAATTTACCGCTTAATTTTTTTACTGCTGAAGATAAACCACCCTGAAACTGATAATAGTCATCAGAATCTAAAATATCATGTTCCTTATTATCTTGGTTATGAACAACTAACTGCACATTTTTAAGAGCATTTTCTAATGATTTTTTATTCTCTATAGGTTCAAGATTATCACTATAAATCCACTTACTCCAATTAAGAAAAGATTCTCCAAAATCATCTATATTTTCCCAATTAGAATTTGATATTAGTTCTTGTAGACCAGCTCCATATGAACCTGGCGCTGACCCAAATATACGATAAATAGGATTGCCATCTTTTAATGCTTTAGCAAGAGGGTTAAAATTATCATTCTCATTAAGATTAGAAATTAGATTTATTGCTTTAGACGTTAATTTAACTAATTGAGGAAATGCATCTCTAAACATTCCCGAGATTCTTAATGTAACATCTACTCTTGGTCTTTCGAGAACAGATAAAGGGATGATTTCTAAGTCAACTACTCTCCTTGAGGGTCCATCCCAAATAGGTTGTACGCCCAATAAATATAATATTTGACAAATTTCTTCTCCACCATTTCGCATGGTGGATGTTGCCCATACAGATATTGCTATATTTTTTAAATCTTCTCCATTTTCTTGTTTATATAAATCAACTATTTGAGACGCAGATTTACAACCAACACTCCATGCTGATTCAGTTGGCAGTCCTCTCGCATCAACTGAAAAGAAATTTTTACCAGTGGGTAAAGCCTCAGTTTTACCTCTGGTAGGGGCTCCAGATGGACCACTTTTTACATATTTGCCATTTAATGAATCAATAAATGATTGTTTTTCATTATATGAAGAAATAATGATTGGATTAAGTATCTCATTTTTTAATAATAAAAAATAATTATTATGTTTTTTATCATTAAAGAAATAGTCTATTATTTTCTGATTTTTATATTTGTCTAAATATTTTATATTAGTTTTCTTTTTGTAAAATAACAAATAAATTATATATCTTGCTTGTTGTTCCAAAAACTCAATAGCCATTCTAAAATTTAATATTTTTTTGTTTGAAAACCTCAATAATATTTTTTTATCCTTTTCAGTTAAATTTTGATCATATTTATTTGTCCAAGGATTCAAATCTAGTTGTAAATTTTTCGCTATATATTGAACAACACCAATTCGGTTGGAATTTGGTGCTCTTGCAATACACAAGAATAAATTTATTTCATTAATATCATTCTGCCTACTGCCAAATACATGCAAACCTGTTCTAATTTGAGATTCTTTAATTTTGCAAAGAAAAGAATCAATTTCTTGTATTTGATTATTTTTATTCTTTAGATTAAATTCACTAAAATCTTTTTTAATTAATTCAAAAATCGATTTTTCTATTATTTCAATACGATTTGAATTTAATAATTTTGCTTCAAAATATTCGTCTAAATAATTTTCTAATATTAAATATTTACCATATAATTCTGACCTATCCAAAGGAGGGGTTAAATGATCAATAATTGTGGCAGCAGTTCTTCTTTTAGCCTGGGAACCTTCTCCAGGATCATTTACGATAAAGGGATATATGTTAGGTATCGCTGGACAAATAATATTTGGGAAACATTTATTACTAAGACCTATAGATTTACCAGGTAACCATTCAACAGTCCCATGTTTACCAATATGGCATATAGCATTCGCTTTAAAAACTTTTTCTATCCAAAAATATTGTGCTAAATATCTATGGGGAGGTGGAAGATCAGGAGAATGAATATCTCTATCAGTGTAAGGGTCATAACCTCGTTGAGGTTGAATCAATAATGTTATTTTTCCAAATCTAAGACCATTTATTGAGAAGCCTTCATTATCTAGATCGATCGCATCAAAGGGTTTACCCCAACGATTAACAATGATATTTTTAGGATCAAGTTCTAAATAATTCCAATATTTTAAATATTCATTAAGTGGTAAGAAATCTAGTGGTTTATTATTTTGAGATTCAATATCATTAGTTCTAGTTTTTATAAGCATTGACATTAATTCCGAAGAATCTTGAGGAAAATTACACAATCCAAGGTCATAACCTTCTTCTTTTAACCAATTAAGAATATTTATTATTGAAGATGGTGTATTTAGACCAACGCCATTACCGATTCTTCCATTCTTTACTGGATAATTACTTATTACTAAACAAATTCTTTTATCAAAATTATTAAGTTTTTGAAGTCTCACATAATTGTTTGCAAATTTTGAAATCCATTCAATCCCTACTTGATCAGCTTTGTAACTAGTAATTTCACTGTAAAGTGTATTTTTTTTTGATATTATTTCTTTAAATGCAGAAGGACAGGTAGTAATTCTTCCATCAAATTCAGGAATAATAATTTGCATTAATAAATCAGATGAATTCATTCCAATTGATGAATTTAACCAATTTTTTCTTGATTTATTAGAAGAAAGAAGCTGTAAAATTGGTATTTTAAGAGAAGTAAAAATATTTGTAGAATTTTCAATTAAATCATTATTTTTGATTTGCGATGAAGAAAATGAAGTTGTGGTAATTATTATTTTAATATCTTCTTTTTTAAAAATTTCTATTAATTTCTTTTGAATAATATGATCTTTTAGGGTTGAAATAAAAAATGTTTTAGGGGAAAGTCCGCATTTTCTTAACTGCAAGTTAAGTTTTTCGTTTACTTCTATTTCATTAGCCAAAAAAAGTGATTTATAGGATATTATTCCAATCTTTTCTCCTTTTTCAATTTTCCAATCATACAAATAAGGATCTGCATAAAAAGAAATCTTCAAAAACTCATCAGGAATTAATGTTTCATCTATTTTTAGATAATTTAAACAATTAAGAAATTTTCTATAATTATCCAGTCCCCCAGATCTTAGTAATTTAGAAATATTTAATGCTACATCTTTATCTATACTACTTATTTCACATAAGGAAACTTCCTGATCAAGGGTGCCTGATAGGATTACTAACTTCCTTTTTTTATCAACTGCTTGCCAATTTAAAAGTTGTTCAATTCCATAGTTCCACGTACCTTTATCTCCGAATAATCGTAATACGACAACTTTTGCATAATTAATTGTTTTTAATAGATAATTATCTACTTGTGCTGAGGAATTTAAATTGGAAATTTCTAAAGCTCTTATATTATTTTTTAATGAAGCAAATTCTTTTTCTAACAATAAGTTCGACAAGAGATTTAAATCAGCTTTGACACTTGTTATAAAAATAAAATCTGCAATTGGTTGCTCTATTAAATCATCTTTATTCTTTTCATTTCCTGCTACATTTAATATCCTGTGCATTTTTATATATAAATAGGGTTTAGAATACGTAAGTAGGATAAAACAAGTTTACCTTAATTAAATAAATTAAATATGCATGAATTTCTTCAATACGCCTGGTTCGAAGGTAAGTGTATTCCATTTAAAGAAGCAAAAATATCAATAGCTACTCATGCACTTCATTATGGTACTGCTGCATTTGGAGGAATGCGAGCGATACCTAACCCTACAAATAAAGAAGAATTCCTTTTATTTAGAACTGATAAACACATAAAAAGATTATCTCAAAGTGCAAAATTACTTTTAACTGATATTTCTGAAGAATACATTTTTAAAGCCTTAGAAGAAGTTATAAAAAGAAATAAGCCAGAAAAACCTATCTATATAAGACCATTCGTATATACAAGCGATTTAGGTATAGCTCCAAGATTACACAATATTGAAACAGATTTCTTTGTTTATTGTATTGAACTAGGAGATTATCTATCCCCAGATGGTGTTTCTTGTAGAATGAGTAGTTGGACTAGACAAGAAGATAGATCTCTCCCATTGAGAGGAAAAATAAGTGGAGCTTATATTACTAGTTCATTAGCTAAAACAGAAGCTAGTTTATCTGGTTTTGATGAAGCCTTGCTATTAAATTCAAGTGGTAAGGTAAGCGAAGCTAGTGGTATGAATTTATTTATTGTAAGGAATGGAGACTTAATCACTCCTGGTGTTGATCAAGACATCCTTGAGGGTATTACAAGAGCTAGTGTAATTGAATTAGCAAAATCTTTTGGAATAAATGTAATTGAAAGGCCTGTTGATAAAACAGAATTATTAATAGCAGATGAAGTTTTTCTAACTGGGACAGCAGCAAAAATTACACCAGTTAAAAAAATTGAATCAAGTGAATTAAATGGTGAAAGACCAATAATGAATAAATTAAAAAGTAAGCTTATAGAAATAACAGAAGGTCGTTCTCAAGACTATGATAATTGGGTAACAAGAATTTCTCTAAAATAAATTAATTTTTACCTAAAAATGGAATCTTTCAGAACCTATTTAAATAGAGACGAAAAGCCATTAATAATTTTTGACGGAGGTACTGGAACATCTTTTCAGAACTTAAATCTTACAGCAGACGACTTTGGAGGCAAAGAATTAGAGGGTTGTAATGAAAACCTTGTTTTATCCTCACCAAAGGTAGTTGAAAAGGTTCATAATTCATTCTTAGACGCAGGTTGTCATGTTATAGAAACTAATACTTTTGGAGCCTCATCAATAGTTCTTGATGAATATGATATTGCTGAAAAGGCATATGAGATAAATAAAAATGCTGCATTAATAGCTAAAAATGCTGCTGCCAAATATTCATCAGTTGATAAGCCAAGGTTTGTTGCTGGCTCAATTGGGCCAACTACTAAATTACCTACGTTAGGACATATAGATTTTGATGAATTAAAGCAATCATATAAAGAACAAATATATGGTCTTACAGATGGAGGAGTTGATCTGCTTTTAATTGAAACTTGTCAAGATGTATTACAAATTAAATCTGCCTTATTAGCGTCTAAAGAAGTACTTGATAGTAAAAATTTAGATATACCTATAATGGTATCGATAACAATGGAGACAACAGGTACTATGCTTGTTGGATCTGACATCGCCTCTGCATTAACAATATTAGAGCCATTTAATATAGACATCCTTGGACTGAATTGTGCAACAGGTCCAGAACAAATGAAAGAACATATTAAGTATTTGTCTGAAAATTCTCCCTTCGCTATAAGCTGTATTCCCAATGCAGGACTTCCTGAAAATATTGGTGGTGTAGCTCACTACAGATTAAAGCCAATAGAATTAAAGATGCAGTTAATGAATTTTATATATGACTTTAATATTCAATTAATAGGTGGATGTTGTGGGACAACACCTGAGCATATTAAATATCTTTCTTCAATAATCGATGAAATTATTTATAGCGAAAGGTCTAAAAAAAATGGTAAAAACAATTTAAGTGGTTATATTCCTTCTGCATCATCAATATATAATTCTGTACCGTACAAACAAGATAATTCCATCTTGATCGTAGGAGAAAGATTAAATGCAAGTGGATCTAAAAAGGTAAGGGAGTTATTAAATAACGACGATTGGGATGGACTAGTTTCAATTGCCAAGCAACAACAAAAAGAAAATGCACACGTTCTTGATGTGAATGTTGATTATGTGGGGAGAGACGGAGTAAAAGATATGAAAGAAATAACTTCAAGACTAGTTACCAATATAAATTTGCCATTAATGATTGACTCTACAGATGCTGACAAAATGGAAAGTGGATTAAAGTCAGCTGGTGGTAAATGTATTATAAATTCAACCAATTATGAAGACGGCAATGAAAGGTTTGATCAAGTTTTAAATTTAGCTTTAGGGTATGGTTCAGGTCTAGTTATCGGAACTATTGATGAAGATGGAATGGCAAGGAATGCAGATAAAAAATATAACATTGTAAAACGAGCGATTAATAGAACCAGAGAATGTGGCTTATCAGATTATGAGCTATTTTTTGATCCATTAGCTCTGCCAATATCTACTGGAATAGAAGAAGATAGATTAAACGCTAAAGAAACAATTACTGCTATATCAAAAATTCGTGAAAATTTCCCTAATATTCATATCATACTTGGGATATCAAACATTAGTTTTGGTCTCTCACCATTATCAAGAATTAATCTAAATTCAATATTTTTAGATGAATGCATTAAAGCAGGCTTGGATTCTGCTATCATTGCACCAAATAAAATTTTGCCATTATCAAAAATTTCTGAAGAAACCAAAAAGCTTTGCTTAGATTTGATATATGACAAAAGAATATTTGAAGATGATATTTGTATTTATGATCCATTAGTAGAATTAACAAAGGCTTTTCAGGATTTATCTATTCAAGATTTCAAAAAAGCATCATTAGAAAATAAAAAACTAACTCTGGAAGAAAGTCTAAAAAATCATATTATTGATGGAGAAAAAATAGGTTTAGAGGCTCAATTAAATAAAGCGTTAAAAAAATATAAACCTCTTGAAATAATTAATACCTTTTTACTAGATGGGATGAAAGTTGTAGGAGATTTATTTGGCTCAGGTCAAATGCAATTGCCATTTGTACTCCAATCCGCTGAAACAATGAAATTTGCTGTTTCAATTTTAGAACCATTTATGGAAACTGTAGATGAGAACATATCAAATGGAAAACTCCTAATTGCTACTGTTAAAGGCGATGTTCATGATATTGGAAAAAATTTGGTTGACATAATTCTTACAAATAATGGTTATGACGTAATAAATCTTGGAATAAAGCAAGATGTTTCAGCAATTATAGATGCACAAAAAAAGCACAATGCAGATTGCATCGCTATGAGCGGATTACTTGTTAAATCTACTGCTTTTATGAAAGATAATTTAGAGGCTTTTAACAATGAAAATATTAGTGTACCAGTAATATTAGGAGGCGCAGCCTTAACCCCAAAATTTGTAAATGAGGACTGCAGCAAAATATATAAAGGGAAAATATTGTACGGAAAAGACGCGTTCACTGATCTTAAATTCATGAATGAATATATGGATAATAAAAAAAAGGGTAATTGGTCAAATACAGAGGGTTTCATTAACAATGAGGGTATAAATATTAATTTAGCCTCATCAAAATCCAACTCTCAACCTGTTAAAAAATCAATATCCATACATACCGAGACCTCCAAATTAAATTTAAAAGAAAATTTTTTAAGATCTAAATTTATAAATGAAGAGGAACCTATTCAAGCCCCTTTCTTGGGAACTAAAGTCTTGAACGAGGTTGATATAGATTTAAAAAAGTTAATTTTTTATCTAGATACAAAAGCTTTATTTAGCGGACAATGGCAAATAAAAAAAGGAAAAAACCAAAGCGTAGATGAATACAATAACTATTTGGATTCATATGCTAAACCATTGTTAGATAGATGGTTAGAGACAATTATAGAAAAAAAACTTATTTCACCCAAAGCAGTTTATGGATATTTCAGATGCGGTAGAAAAGATAATAGTATTTTATTATTTGATGATAAATCATTAAATAAAATTTCCCAATTTAATTTCCCAAGACAAAAATCTGGAAATAATTTATGCATAGCTGATTTTTATTGTGATTTGAAAAATGATAAACCGATAGATATATTTCCTATGCAGGCAGTAACGATGGGCGATATTGCTAGTGAATATTCTCAAAAATTATTTAAAGAAGATAAATATAGCGATTATTTATTATTCCATGGACTTACAGTGCAATTAGCAGAAGCTCTAGCTGAGTATGTCCATGCATTAATTCGTATTGAATGTGGTTTTAGGACTGAAGAACCACACAAAAATAGAGAAATACTAGCTCAAAAATATAGAGGAGCTAGATATTCATTTGGTTATCCTGCATGTCCAAAAGTATCTGATTCAAACATACAATTATCATTGTTGGATACAAAAAGAATAAACTTGACTATGGATGAATCTGAACAACTTCATCCAGAACAAAGTACTACAGCTATCATTTCACTACACTCAAAAGCTAAATATTTCAGCGCTTAATCTAAATCTTTAGTTGTTTTCTAAATATTCAATAATTTCTTCTTGTAATTCTTCCATCGTTTCATTATCACCCAAATCAAGTCCCTCACCCGCCGCGTCCTGTGTTAACTCAAGATAATATGAAGCACCATCACTAGATAAAAATTCTAATGCAGAAGTTTCATCACTATCTTTAAAAGCTTCATAAAGAGCTTTAAATGCTATGTTTTCAGTAAAGTCCCAATCCATAATGAAAAAAACCTTATTAGAATTATTACCTCCTTACCCCCCATACTCGTCAACCTTTTTTAAAGAAATGTTGGTGTTTTATTATTATTAAAAAAATCTATGACCATAAATAATCAAGATCAGTTGAATGTCCTAGGAAAAAAAATTGAGGTTTGTAGTTGCGCACCCATGACAGGGTGGTTCAGAGATGGATTTTGCAACTATGATAAAAATGATGGTGGTAATCATTCCATATGTTGTGTAATGGATGATAATTTCCTGAAATATAGTAAATCGCAAGGTAATGATTTAATAACTCCCATGCCTATTTATTCATTCCCTGGACTAAAGGATGGTGATCATTGGTGTATTTGTCTTGATAGGTGGAAGCAAGCATTATTAGACGGTCTTGCACCAAAAGTAATATTAGAATCGACGAATATTGTAGTATTAGAATCAGTACCTCTGGAAAAATTGAAAGAATATCAATTTAATAACAAGTAATTAAAAATTTATTATTTTTTTTAAAATGATTATGATAATTTTTTTTATATGAGTTCAGAAATATATTGGAAAAAAGCACTAGAGCAGACTCGATTATCAATTGATGATAAATCATTATATCCTCTCAAGACTGATATTATTACAAGAGATTTATATGAAAACGACGACTTCATAATTAGGAAACTCGATACTTCAAAATTTAATAA
Source organism: Prochlorococcus sp. AG-442-N17 (assembly GCA_003212375.1). GTDB lineage: Bacteria > Cyanobacteriota > Cyanobacteriia > PCC-6307 > Cyanobiaceae > Prochlorococcus_A. The sequence goes on from QCPY01000004.1 coordinate 74,813, forward strand.
AAAAAAAATTTATGGTCCTAAGCAGAATCCATTTTGTCCTTGGGAAAAGATACTAGAAATTGGTAAAATTGGTGATAATCATCAACTAATATTAAATAAGTACCCTGTTCAAAAAGGTCACATTTTACTGATTACGAATACATGGAAACCTCAAAATGGATGGTTAGATATCAAAGATTGGGAAGCGATCCAAAAAGTTAATAGAGATACTAGCGGATTATGGTTTTTCAATAGTTCTCCAATTGCGGGTGCAAGTCAACCTCACAGGCATTTTCAACTTCTCCGTAGATCTAGAGGTGAGGCATCATGCCCTAGAGAAAAGTGGTTTTTAGAAATGAACTCATATCAAGATTTAAATAGTAAGTTTAAAAAAAGTATTATTGTATCCAAATTTAATTTTTTAGAAAATTCATCATCTCTCTTTGAATTTTATTTAGAATTATGTAAGAAAATAGGACTTGGGGATCCTATTAGTGATAATAAACCAAAATATCCCTACAACATTTTAATTACTAATAAATGGATCGCAATTATAAGGAGAAAAAATGATCATATTCATGGTTTTAGCATTAACGGTTTAGGTTTTGCAGGATATCTGTTAGTAACTGAGAAATCAAATATTAATTATTTAAAGAAATTTGGCCCTGAAAAACTTCTAGAAAATTTTGTTTAAATACTAGTTAGTTACTTCAACTTCCTTATCCCTGCTTATTTGGTTTTCGAGAACTTCTATAGATGCTGTTACAGAGGCAATTTTACGTTCAAGTGAATCCTTAATATAATTAAGCATTTCTAATTTCTTATGTTGATAAAAACTTTTTTTTTCTTTAGATGAATTGAAATAACAATTAAACATTTTTATTTTTATTATAAAAAGATTCTTAATTAACTTGCGACATCTAAATAAATTGGTTTTAATTTAAAAACAATATTCTATATGGACTTTCAATTTATTTTGAATAAAATTAAATAAATTCCTTACTATTCAAGAAAATATTATTGAATATTCCTGAAAATTCAAATACAAAAAGAATTTCAATTGATTTACCAGAGGAATTAATTTCCAGGTTTGATCAATTAAGAAAAGAGTGGGGATTTAGAGCAAGAGGACCCGTAATAGAAAAGATACTTAAAGAACTTCTTCAAGAAGATGATTTGCTACCTAGGAACCAACAGCAAGAAATAGACTTTAACGAGAAGAATAATAACGAAAAATTAAATATTGATGAAGATACAGCATTAGTATTAATTAAATCAGACGAAAAAAAAGAAGTTAATGAGATATCATTGAATAAAAGAGTTTCAGATAACAAGCAATATAAAGAAAAAGCCAACTCAAACATAAGCCTACCCAATTTTGTTGAAAAAAAAGTAAAGAATTTAAGAAGAAGTATTAATAGTGAAAAAATAAAGGAGAATATTAATGATATTCAAATAAATACAATTAAAGAAACTGAATTAATAAAATGTCGAATTGAGTTAATTAGTCATTGGAAAACCTTATATGGATCAGTTCCTAATGATCATGTAGTAGAGGCTTCGATGGATTGGTTTGGAAGGGATATATGGCCAAATCTTGATGGGACTGAAAATCTACCCTTTACGTGGAGTGCAGCCAATAAATTAATGTCTGAATTATGCCCATTTTGGATAAAGAAAAATCCATCCCTTGAAATTGTGTTATTAATGATTGGTGTTTTAGAAGACCCTTTTGCTACATCAGATCTAATAAATAGGATACCAACACTTATGAGAAGGTTTGTAAGTAGATTTAAGCGAAATAACAGATCAAATTCATTTGAAACTTTGGACTCAACAATGACAGTACATGGAGCACTAAAATTATTGAATTTATCAACATCAGCAGGATCAGCTCATACGTTGCGTAAAATTAGGGAGGCCTATAAATCAATAGCCCTAGAGACGCATCCAGATGCTGGTGGATCAACAGATCAAATGAGAAAATTAAATGAAGCGTATCAATTGCTAAAAAATCTATATAGAAATTAGTATACTCATTCTTAAATTAGACTTAATATTAGTCTAGTTAATAGTCTTATATAAGATAGCCGAGAGATACAAAATTATTATCTTCATAAATCATTTATTTGTAAATTTTATGGATGTAACCATTACCTATAAATGGAAATTAAAATAACATTTACCATAAAAATACATTGTCTTTTGTACAATACGTCTCATATAAGACTTATTATTAGTCTATTGAATAGTCTTATAATAGATAAATAAGATAGATAAATTTATCGATTTGCGTAAATCATAATCAAACGGCTTAATATATGAAAAAAATAAAAATGGAACAATATTTAAATAAATTATGTCCTTTCAATGTCCAAGAATATAAATACGACTTAAAAAGGTTGCCATAATTAAGTTTTATGTCTACCCGTACTGCTTTAAAGACAGTACTACCTAGTTTGCAATTTTTCTATTGCTGTTTCTTTATCAATACTAGGTACGTCACTCAAACCATTAGCGTCAAACCAAGGCGCACTTGCCCAATCAAAGCCTTCTCCAAATGTATTGTCTGGAGCAGTTATATACCAATGACAAGATGAATCTGGTACGTCAATTGCACATTTAGACCAATCGTCGGACCATTGAGGAACCTGCACCCAAAGAAGAGAAGATATTAAAATAGAAAATATATGTAACATGACTATTATTATATATGATCATTTAGATTTTTTTAAATATTATATTTCTTATACGAGACTCATAACTAGACTAAATATAAGTCTTATATTAGATGCTTAATACTCTTAGTCTCTTAATTTTGTACTAAAACTTTTTTCTATTAATTCTATAGTTTTTTCGTGGAGAATTGTTATATCGGAATCTACTAATGTTTTATTAGGATCTCTATAGGACAATCTAAATGTGTAGCTTATAAATTCATGACCGAAATTATCCCCATCATAAACATCAATTAAATTTACATCTTCTAGTAATTTTTTCCCAGATTTCTTTATTAATGAAATTATCTCACTTACTAAGTATTTTTTATTGAATATAAAATTAATATCTCTTTCTATTTTTGGTACTGTTGGATATTGTTTATAAACTGGAATCCATTTATTTATTCTTGTACTTGCATCTGTTATATTTGTAACTTTTAGACTGAATAAATACATTTTTTTTAATGCTTTTTTCTGAGTAATTAACATTGGATGAATTTCCCCAAAATATCCGATTTCTCTACCTTCAGTAAATAAGATTGAGGATCTACCAGGATGTAGAAATTCAATCGAATCAGTTGGTTTATCTTCAATTTTTAAATTTAAGCTTGTTAAAGCCTGCTTTAGCTTTCCTCTTGCTTCGAAATAATTTAAATGATTCTCCTTTCTTGTATCTAACCATTTTTCTAATTTATTATTTCCAAAAATTAATCCATTTAATAATTCCTCTTGAGATAAATTAGGCTTGTTATGAAATATATTTCCGACTTCAAATATCCAACAATAATCACTTCCAGACTTAATATTTTGATTACATATTTTAATGTGTTCTTCCCAAATATTATCTCTCAAACAACTTGTTTCAAGTAATAATGGATTTGATATCTTAATTAAATTATTATTAGTTTCTGATACAAGAGAATATGATAATACTTCATTAAATCCAATATCTATAAATCCGCTTTTTAACTTCCTTAAAGCTATTTGAACAGGAGAAAGCTTCCCTGGCTTAATAGGATTAGGTAAATTTAAATCAAACATGTCATAACCAACTAATCTGGCAATTTCCTCAATCAAGTCTATTTCTCTTAACAAATCTTGGGACCTATTAGGAATAACTTCTACCTCCCATCCATATTCTTTATTGCTTAATTTACAACCAATTAGTTTTAATTTGTCCGTTATTTCACTATCTAATAAATTTCTCTTTTTTATTTCTTGATTTACCTCATTATCCTCATTTCTAATTATTAATGGACCAAGAAGTTGATGAATCCTTTTTCTTCTTAATGGTATTGATATTTTTGCTTTATCTATTTCAATTGAAGTATTAATTATTGGATTCGAAATATTAAAATAATCCTCTAAAATATTAATAGCTCTAGTAACTGAATCTAATGTATTTTTGTAAGAAATCCCTTTTTCAAATCTACTACTAGATTCAGTTCTAATTCCAATTTCTTTTGATGATTTCCTTATTGCAACAGGATTAAATACTGCTCCTTCAAGGAAAATGGAAGATGTCTCATCATTAACAGAGGTCTCTAGACCACCTATTACACCGGCTATAGCAACTGGAATATCATCACAAGCTACTATTGTTATATTTTCATTTAATTCATAATCTTCACCATTCAAACATAAAAGTCTTTCATTCTCTTTTGCCTTTCTTACGGAGAAATCCTGAGGTAAAACATCTCTGCCAATTAAATTTGATAGTTTTTCTTTATCAAATGCATGTAATGGTTGGCCTTGTTCTAAAAGAATATAGTTTGTAATATCAACCAAAAGATTAATGGATTTGATACCTGATTTGTCTAGACGATCTTTAAGCCATTGTGGGGATAATTCCTTGCCATTGACACAGTCGATATGGGTAATTGAATATAGACAGTTTTTTGAAATAGCTTCAGTACAGAGATCAAATTTTTTATAAACATTTAATTGATATTTATTTTTTAATCTAGGAAAATTGAATTTTGTCTCCAAAAGAGCTGAAATTTCTCTTGCGATGCCAATTACAGACATCCCATCAGGTCTATTAGCAGTAATAGCTAAATCAAATATATAGTCGTCTAAATCAAGCAAAAGAGATCCTGATGTACCTAATTTATATTTTGAAGCTATTTCCTCATTAATAGTGGCAATACCCTCACTTTTATCTTCTATGCCTAACTCCTCTAATGAGCATATCATTCCTTCGCTTATAACTCCTCTTATTTCACTTCTTTTAATAGTTAAATTAATAGCGGATAAATGCGTACCAATAGTAGCAACATAAACATAAATATTTGATTTTACATTTTTTGCTCCGCAAATTATTTGCAGAGTATTCGAAGCTCCTATATCAACCTTGCATATAGATAATTTATCAGAATTTTCATGTTTAACGACTGATAAAACTTTTCCAAGAACAATGCCCTTAACATTTTTAGAACAGTCAATAAGAGACTCTACCTCGAATCCACCAATTGATAATTTTTCAGATAAATCATCTGGTGTAGTATTTATTTCAACAAGGGATTTCAACCAATTTTGAGAAACCTTCATTTAACATTTTTGTCTAATGATACTAAAAGAAAATTAAATATATTCAAAATAGTTTCTTGAAGTTGTACAATAGAGAATTATACATTAACGTATTAAGCAAAATGGCGAAAAAAGGTACAAGAGTTGTAGTAACCATAGAATGTACTGAAGCGAGAACAAGTTCAGAACCAAGAAGATCTAATGGTATCTCAAGATATACAACTGAAAAAAACAAAAGAAATACTACAGAGAGATTAGAACTTAAAAAATTTAATCCTCATCTAAACAAAATGACAATTCATAAAGAAATCAAATAAAAAACAACAAAAAAATGACAAATTCAATTTTTAAAAAACAATTATCACCAATTAAACCAGGTGACCCAATAGATTATAAGGACGTAGAACTCCTTAAAAAATTTATAACTGAAAGAGGTAAAATATTACCGAGAAGAATGACTGGATTAACATCCAAACAACAAAGAGACCTTACATTAGCTGTCAAAAGAGCAAGAATAATGGCTTTATTGCCTTTTGTTAATCCAGAAGGATAATTCTATAAATAATAGTTACTTAAATAATATTTTAAATATTTGAGAGATTTAACTAATTTAAAAACTTTTATTATCGATTCAGAAGATCCAAAAGAGATAGATGATGCCTTCTCATTGGAATTAATTGAAGGGAACATAAAAAAATTATGGATACATATTAGTAATCCATGTAAATTATTTTCGACAGATTCTAAAATAGACATTGAGGCAAGATGTAAATGTAGCAGTTTATATTTAATTGATCAATACATTCCTATGCTTCCTTATGAAATAATTGAAAAGGCGAATTTAAATCAAAACAAATTTTCAGAAACAATTAGCGCGTCAATTATTTTTAATGATAATGGTTCAATCAATAAATATGAAATAGTGGAGGCAATAATAAAACCTAAATATCAATTAACATATGATGATGCGGATGAAATTATTGACTTAGAACCTAAAGAAGAATTTGAAATTATTGAAATAAAAAACTTATTGATTAATAGTCTTAATTATCGTAAAACTCAAGGGGCAATTAATTTCGATATGCCAAGTTATAAAATAAAAATTAACAATGATAAAGTTGAAATTCAAAGTATACATAAAAGTATCTCACAAACAATTGTTTCTGAATCAATGATATTAATGGGTTTTGTTACTAGTTTATATTTATTTGAAAATAATATAGCAACTCCTTACAGAACACATAAAATAAATTGTGATGCGTCAGGGATATTAGAAAAATATAAAGATAGCATTATAAAGTATTCAATATTAAAGCAATATATGGGTAAAAGTTATATTACTACGAAGGCTAATAAACATGAATCTTTAGGACTTGCAAAGTATACACAATGTACATCACCACTTAGAAGATATTTAGATTTAATTGTTCAGAGACAAGTATTTAACAGTTTAACTAATATTGCTCTTTTAAATCATAATAAAATAAATGAAATAATAGATATAACAAAAACTAAACAATCAGAAAACAATAATATTTATAAAAATGACCGATTAAAATATTTAAATAAATTTTTTTATAATGAAAAAAAAGAGTTTTATAAAATAATATTTATTAGATGGATTAATAATAAGAAAAATATTGCTTTAGTATATTTCCCAGAATATTCATTAGAACTTTTAATTGTATTGTACATAACGATCGAAACATATACTAATAAAATATATAAAGTTAAATATAATTTAAATGATAATAATCTCCTGGAATTTATTCACTAAATAAAAAAAATCATTGGCCTATTGTAGATATTTAATTTGTTAATATAAAAGAAAAGATATTATGAGTTTTGTAATTACTACACCTTTATATTATGTAAATGACAAACCACATTTGGGAAGCATATATACTACGCTCATTTGTGATTCAATAGCAAGATATAAAAGGCTTACTGGAGAAGAAGTGATTTTTATAACTGGAGTAGATGAACATGGTTTAAAGATACAAAGAACGGCTAGTAATAAAAACGTTGATCCTCAAACTCATTGTGATGAAATATCAAATATCTTTATACAAAATTGGAAAGATTGGGACATATCACATAATAAATTTGTAAGAACAAGCTCTAAAAATCATGAATTTATCGTTAATGAATTTTACAAAAGAGTAAGGAATTCTGATGATATTTATATGGGACTCCAAAAAGGTTGGTATTGCGTAGGTTGTGAAGAATTTAAAGATAATCCAGATAACTCACCAACACATAAATGTCCAATACATCAGAAAATATTAGAATGGAAAAATGAAGAAAATCTCTTTTTTAGATTGTCTAAATACCAATCTCAAATTGAAAATCTTATTAGTGACCCTACATTTATTCAACCAAAGGAAAGACGAAATGAAATTATCAATTTTGTATCTAAAGGTTTAAAAGACTTCTCAATATCTAGAACAAATGTATCGTGGGGAATACCTGTACCTGATATCAAAAATCATACGTTTTATGTCTGGTTTGATGCCCTTCTTGGTTATGTTAGTGCAATCAGCCAAGACATGAATAATCCATCATTGGAAGATTCAATAAATAATGGTTGGCCTGCTGATATTCATTTAATAGGGAAAGATATATTGAGGTTCCATGCTGTCTATTGGCCTGCAATGCTTCTTTCTGCTGGTATGAAGTTACCTAAAAAAGTATTCGGTCATGGCTTTCTAACTAGAGAAGGTCAAAAAATGGGGAAAAGCTTAGGCAATGTATTAGATCCAAATCTTCTATTATCGAAATACGGAAAAGAAGCCGTTAGATGGTATCTTTTAAAAGATATTTCATTGGGTAATGATGGAGATTTTCAAAACAAAAGATTTGTAGACATTATCAACAATGATTTAGCTAATACAATAGGTAATTTATTAAATAGAACATCTTCAATGTCTAGAAAATGGTTTGATAATAAAGTTCCCGATATTGAAGGAGTAAGTAATGACACTAAATTAGCGTTATGTACGAAAAAAACAGTAGAAAATTACATAATACATTTCAATAACTATGAATTAGATTTAGCAGCTAATGATGTTCTTAATCTTGCAATTAATACAAATTTATACCTTAATGAAAAACAACCCTGGTTATTGATCAAAGATAAAAATAAAATTTCTTCCGTCGGAAATATTATTTATAACGTACTAGAAAGTACTAGAATAATTGGTTTACTATTATTGCCATTGTTGCCTGATTTATCAACAAAAATAGATATTCAATTAGGAAAATCATATGAAAAAGAAAAATCATGGAGTAAACAATTAAATTGGGGATTATTAAAAAATAAATCAATCTTACCCGCCCCAAGTCCAATAATAGAAAAGCTTGAATATGAATAGAATTTATAAACTTTTACTTTTAATATCAATAACCATTACAGGATGTAAAAGTAGTGAAATAAACAATAACACAATCAGTCAAAGTATTAATAGTTTATATATGAATATATTCTCTAAAGAAGGAAAGAAAGTACTTACTATAAAAAGCCCATACTCTAATTACGACAATATAAATAATACTTTTAATCTAAAAGAAACTACAATAACTATGTACAATAATAATAAAAGTGAATATATTATCACTTCAGACAAATCAAAACTATCTAATAATAATAAACTGGTAGAATTAAATGGTAATGTTCTAATCAAATCTATTAAAGAGGAAGATAAATTATATTCAAATAATTTTATTTGGGATATTGAAAAATCTGAGTTTTTCTTATTTGGAAATGTTAATTTTAAAAATTACTCAATTAGCTTAAGTTCAGATAAAGCAATTTTTAATAAAACAAAAAATATTATTGAATTCTTTAATCCAGTAAAATATATCGTAAGCGACAGAAATAATCAAAGTGGGTATGAAGTTAAGTCGGAAAATGCTTATTATAATATCAATACAAAATCTGTAATTTTCAAATCTAAAGAACAAAAAGTTCGTTCTAACATATATTTTTAAAAACTATTTTTTAAAAATATATTGTTCAATTTTTTGCACCAATTATTTATCCATTTTTCATCTGAAGTTGTAAAACATTTAGGACTCCAGCCTCCTATTAAAATGAATGATTTTTTATTTATTGGGACAATAATAATAGAGGGTACATTTGGGCAAAAGCTAAAAAATTCATCCCTTCCAGGGTAAAACTTTGTGTTTGCTAAAGAAATTAATTTCATATTTTTAACCGATCTTATACAAGTTTCGCCTGGAATGAAAACATCATTTGAGATAATACCTCTTCTTAAAATATTTTTACCATCATTGTGTATTAATAATGTTGCTGCAGCTGTTGAAGTTAAAATTGCCTCTGATCCCCATGCCAATTCATCTAAAATTTCTGTTGGCATATCAGAATCAAACTGAAATTTGTTTTCTCCTTCTAATTCAACTCGATCTGATATGTTTGGATTAAACTGTTTAAATAAAAAACCTATTAAAACAATTATTACTGATGATATTGCAGATAAAATTTGTGCTCTTTCAAATGCAGGGGAAATTGTATCTATCGAAAAAAAATTTCCTAATTGAAAGAAAAAAAGTATAGAACCAATAATAATTAGTGTTTTACCATTGAAATTCATACATATATAATAAAATTAGCTTAATTATTATTATCAGTAATTATATTGGATTGTCATATCAAAGAAACTTAGAGTTATAGTTTATTATTATATAATCGACCAAAAAACAAAAAATGAAAAAGTATTTTTATAAAACCTTTTTTTCACTCTTGATGATGGGTATTTTTTTTATTGGACTTCCAATAAGAGCATATGCAAATACTTTAAATAACATTAATAAATTATTTATAGTTAGTCAGCAAAAATCGACTATTAACTATGAGAAAAGTCAACCATCTTCAATTGATAATCCCGTCGTAGATCCCAATTTTAATACTATGAGAGCTCAAGATGCGGAGAGTTCAACAGCTACATATATTGTTATAGGCTTATTAGTTGCCGCTACAATCATTCCTCTGGCAACATGGTGGTATTTCTCTAAGTAAAATATTTCTATGGACCTAGATGACAATAATTGTTCAAAAATCATATTCATAACAGGTGGTACAAAGAGCGGAAAAAGTGAATTTGCGGAATACTTTGGAAGAAAAGTAAATAATCTAACTTACATAGCACTTTCTGAACCAAGAACAGAAGATATTAGTTGGCAAAAAAAAATTCTACTTCATCGTAAAAGAAGACCTAAAGAATGGAAATTAGTTGAAACTAATAATCTAATTAATGCATTAAAAATTGAGAATGGTCCAGTCTTAATAGATTCGATTGGTGGTTTTGTGATGGAGAGTATAAATAAAATTGATGATGAATGGATTGAAAAGATATATTTGCTTTTAGATCTTTTAAAGAAGAGGATAAAGACAACCATCATAGTAGGGGAGCAAGTAGGTTGGAGTTTAGTCTCAGAATATGAAGTTGGTAATATATATATTGAAAGGATTGGAGAACTTCAAAAAAAAATTAGTAAGATTTCCGGAGAGAACTGGCTGACATTAAATGGTAGAGCTATAAAATTAGATAATATAAGTTTTGAAATACCCTCCTAGACATTGGAAATATCCCTCTTTGAACCTCGCATTCCTCAAAATACTGGAAGCATAGCCAGAACCTGTGCCGCTTTTGATATCACATTAAATTTGATAGAGCCATTAGGTTTTAAGTTGGAAGATAAATATTTGAAAAGAGCCGGCCTAGATTATTGGCCTTTGGTAAAATTAAAAAATTATCCCAATTTTACAAATTTTAAGGAATCAAAAAAAAATAAGAGAATTATCGCTTTCAGCAAAAAAAATGGTATCTACTTGAAAAACTTTAAATTCCTTAATGATGATATCTTATTATTCGGCAGGGAAGATACAGGATTACCTGATACCGTTATTCAGGGTAGTGATTCATTAATATCAATTTTTATGCCCAATAACGAATTAATAAGTAAAAATAAAAAAGGAGTTAGGAGTCTTAATTTATCCGTAGCATGTGGAATCGCAATATATGAGGCTTATAAACAAATAAATTTTCAAAATGGCAATTAAGACAAGTCATGAATTAAAATAAAAGACATGTCTCGGTAGCTCAGCTGGTTAGAGCGGCGGATTCATAGCCCGCAGGTCGCGTGTTCAAGTCACGCTCGAGACACTATTTATAAAGTGTGACACTTAGGTTTTATAATTTTTTTTGTTTTTGTTCATGATGTTCTTAAAAAATCTATATTCAATAAATTGGTTGATCATTTGAACCTCATCATTTATATAATCTTTATCTAAATAAAAATTATCATTCACCATATCTTCCTTACTATTGAAATGATCATTATTAAAAATTGATGATTTATTATAATCAATTGCTTCATCATTAGATATATTATCAAGGCGACTATTTAACATTCCTCTAGAATTAAGAGCTTCTTCTACTAAAATCCCTGTAACTTTTGACTGACTTAATTTATTATTTTTACATATTTGGTCTATGATACTTTGAACTTCTTGGCGTGGTAAAAACCCAATTCTTTTTCTTTGAGTGGGCATCAGAAGAATTTATTGTGACACTTGCATATTATTAGTGTTGCACTATATTAAATTTAAGTCAATAATAATTTATGCATATTTTTATAATTCCTATTGGTTTTCTACTATGGTATTTAGCTTATGAGGCCAAGCCAATAAATAATGATGAAGCGACAAATATATGGGAAGAAGAAAAATTTATTAAAAGGACAAAACTTCTAAATATTCTCAAAGATAGTTTTTGAATGATTTAGCTATAATTGATATATTACAAATGATGCTATGAATTTAAAAGAAAGAGGAGTAACCGTTGGGGATCTATTAATTATTTCAATAATTTTAATTTCAACAATTTTTTTTATTAATAAATTCAAAGATAGTAATAAACAAACTCAAATTAATATGAATCAAAACTATATTTCTGCCATTATGATAGCTTAACTTTTTTATGCAAAAGGGAATTCTATCCCTTTTCCATTATAAAATCTATCGAGCATTATTTCTTTACTTGCCTGACTTACCTTGCAATATTCTGAACTTGCTAAAATTTCTAAAGATTGTTTCTTTGTTACTTTATGTAGAAAAGATTTATCTATCATTTCAATATTATTTTTTTAATAGTATTAGTATTCTTTATAAGTGCCGTTATTTTTTATAATTATTTAATATTTAGATTTAAGGTATTCCCATTTCATATTCTCTTTTAATTCTTTTAAATTGCTAGATATTTCTGCTAAGTTAACAATCTGAAGGATCTGACTCTTATTTAATCTATCTGAAGCGATAATTATATTTACCATCTCAAGGACTTTGGGATCAGTAAGATTCATACTAATTTTTTTTTCTATTAATACTCTTTATGCTAAATATAGTTTCTGTTTTTTTGTTATTAAATATTCTTTAAAATAATTATTCATTGTTTAATAATAAATTTTTTTTTTAAAAAATTATAAACCGTACAAAATAATTACTTATTATCAAAAAAAATTGAAAACCCATTTTTAATTCTTTTCGTTTAATGTAAAAGAAACTTTTAATGAATAAAAACAAAACAACTAACTACATAAGTAGAGATGAAGCAAATCAAATGATTGAAAATGCCTTACGAAGGCATAATAGAAGATCTACCATAATATCAAGTGTACTAGGATGGATTTTAATAGGGGGTTATTCATTCGGTTTATTTCAAGCAGTACAGAACGTCTAGAGATAATATCTCTGGTCACATTAAATGATAAATTTAATAAAGTTAAATAAATGTCATGAGGGAATATATCTATACAAATTTAAAAGTAATAAAAAACCATATAAACAAGAGAATTAAAAAGGTCTCTAAATCAAATTATAATTCAATAAAAGAAGAATTTAAAGAATGGGATGATACCTGTTTTGATAATGAATTAATTTGGACACTACCAGATTTAACAAAAATTGAAAGATGTCAAAACTTTTGTAGATCAATTAAAAAGAAGATTAGATAAAGAATTTACTCACCCAAATGAATATTATTAACCTTTAAATAAAAATACCCAGCAAAACCTACTACATTTAATATCAAGACAAATAACCATGCATTGATTGGTTGATCAGGATCTATTTTTTTGATTTTGAGTCTTGTTTTTAGCTTCTCAAGGTAATTTGACA
>QCPY01000005.1 GCA_003212375.1 Prochlorococcus sp. AG-442-N17
ATAGCTAATTTACCTCTCTCTTCATTTGGATCTGCTACTCCAATGAGATTTGCATCTTTGAGTAAACTTAGTACTCGAGCATGATGCCAACCCATATTCCCTATACCTATGACTCCAACCTTTACCGGTGATGAGGTTGGTTGCATAATTTTAAATCCATATATTTCTTATTATTATCCTTCATGGGGAGCCACATTTAGCTTTTGGGCAGAATTATTTTAACACGATCAATTTTTGGACCTGACATAGAAATAACTTCAAATTTAATATTATTAAAATCTAAAACGTCCCCAATTTTTGGAACCATTTGAAATTTTTCTAGCAGAAATCCAGCAAGAGTATGATAATCTGCACCTTCTGGAATGGAACACCCTAACTTCTTATTAATATCAATAATTTCTGATTTTCCAGCTATTGACCATTTTTTAGATAAATTATCTAACATTCTCATATCTGAATAAATTTTATTATTGAGCATTTCCTCTCCAACTATTTCGCCATTTAGATCAGCGGCAGTTATGAGACCCTCTGTTCCACCGTGTTCATCAACTACTAATAAGAAAGGATTGTAGTCTCTTACTATTGGAAATATTTCTGCTAATGAGCATGTTTCTATAATTTTTGTCACTGGTAAAAGGAACGGTTCTAATAATGTATTGGCTTCCATTTCACCTTTTGAAATTGGCTTAGCTAGATAACGCAAATCTAATACACCTAATACATCATCTAAAGACTCACCGATCACAAAGAAGCGAGCATGGCGAGTTTTATCAACTTGTTTCATAAGTTCTGAAAAGGTTATATTTTTTGGCAGAGTTACCATTTCAGATCTTGGAATCATTACTTCTTTAACTTGTGTATCTTTTAAAGCAAAAACTCCTTCAAGAATATTTTTCTCATCTGGTTTTAAACCTGTTACATTATCTGTTTCTATAAGAGTTTCTAATTCTCCTGCGGATAAACCTGAGTTTAAAGAATCCCATTTGTTATTTAGATTGAACAATCCTAAACAGGCGCTTGCAAAGAATTCAATTGTCGTCACTATAGGATTCATAGCCTTTCTGACGGCATCAAATATTGTTGTAAGCCTTAATGCAGCAGATTCTGGATTATTAATTACTAGTGCTTTAGGAATTAGTCCAGAAACGAGAGTAACAACTAAAACAACAAATAAAAATAGTAGAAGATCATAAAATCTATTTGACAAAATATCGCTTTTCCAATAATCATTAGCCAGGTTATTGCTGAGCCATCCAATTGCAATTAATGAAATTGTTACTCCAAATTGAGAAGCAATTAATGAAGATCTAAAGCGTTTTTGAATTTTTAAAATTGAAAATGCTCCTTTCTTTTTTTCTTCTATTAACCTGAGAACTTTACTTGGCCTTATTAATAAAAAAGAAAGTTCACTCGCTGCGAAAAATGCTGGGAAAAATAAAAGAAATAAAAGTAGAGTTATTTTCATTCAATGACAAATGAATAATGGGGGTGGCGAGGATCGAACTCGCCTTAGCCAAATTATGAGTTTGGTGCATTCACCAGATTGCTACACCCCCAAGGGGATTTCTGTAATTTTAATTACATTGAATTTCAATATACAATATAAAAATAATATTTCAAAAAAACCTCATTAGAAAGTTTTTGTGAGATTTCTTTTTTTCTTCTAATCTTTAAATATAAATTTAACTTTTACTAATGGGTAATTTTTCTGAAAAGTATGACTTAAATAAAGCAAAATTGTTAAAACAGTTAATTGAAAAATCTTACAAGAAAGGAAACTTCACTTTATCTTCAGGAAAAAAAAGCAGTCATTACTTAAATTGTAAACCGGTATCATTAAATGGCGAAGGCCTAAACTTAATAAGTGATTTATTTTTAGAGTTAAAAGACTCAAAGTCAAAAGCCGTAGCAGGATTGACATTAGGCGCAGATCCTATAGTAAGTGGATTAATTGTCAAAGCAGCTTCGCAAGGCTTAGACCTAAATGGTTTAATAATTCGTAAAGAAATTAAAAAATACGGTACCAAAGCTGGAATAGAGGGCCCTTTATTAGAAGAAGGCACCTTGGTAACTGTCTTGGAGGATGTGGTTACAACTGCTGGTTCAGTAATAAAAGCTATAAATAAGCTACGAGAAAATAATTATATTGTTGAGGAAGTTTTGTCTATAGTTGATAGGCAAGAAGGTGGATATGAAGCCCTTAGCAATGAAAATGTTAAATTAAAAAGTCTTTTTACAATAAAAGACTTTTTATAATTATCTCAAAATGCAAGATATTAAAAAAAAGTTTTGGCTTGAAAAATTTGATTGTTTTTCTATTACTGGAAAAGATGCCAGGAAATTTTTGAATGGAATAACAACGAATAATATTCTAAATTCAGAAAATAAAGTTATCAAAACTTGTTGGTTAAATCCAAATGGAGTTCTAAGGGCATTAGTTGAGATTATTGTTTTAGAAAAAAACTTAGAATTCATTATCTTGGCGGGTAACACTGATGAAATAATTGATAACTTTAATCAAATTATTTTTCCAGCGGATGATGTACTTTTAAGTGAACCTTTCTCGATAAATAGAATTCAGGAAATTGATGAATCTAGTTCATGGAGAACTTACCTGCCTATTTTCTTCAAAACAGAAGATAAAGAATTTAAAATATATAAAAATAAACTAAAAATACTTAATGCCAATGATTTGAAACTTTGGAAGATTAATCAGGCAATACCCTCTTTAGAAATGGAAATAAACGGAAAAAATAATCCTCTTGAGCTCGGATTAAAAGATCTTATAGATTTTAATAAAGGTTGTTATTTAGGACAAGAAACAATGTCAAAAATAAAAAATGTTTCATCTTTAAAACAGGAAATAAGAATTTGGGAATCATTTGAATCTAATTTGAATTTAGAAGTTGAAGATAAAAATTTATATATAAATTCTGCTAAAGATATTTCTGTAGGCAAAATCACAAGTATTTTTAAATCAGATTCTCAAATAAAAGGCTTAGCAATGATAAAAAGAAAATATTTAGAAGAAGGAAGTTATTTTTTTTCAGAAATTTTTGGAAAAATTATTATAAATAAATCTGTAGGATCAATTTTTCTTTAATTGATTTTTGATTAAATATTCTGCAATTTGTAGAGTAGCTAAACAATCATCTTTATTATATTGGATAATCTTTTTTAAAAATATTTCGTTTTCTGTAATTTGATATTGAATCCACCAATAAAGGGCTTTCGAGCCACTTACATTTTTCTGCATCCATTCAAATCCAAGCCAATTAGAAACTGTTTTTAAGCCATAGTTTTTTAGTGGTAATATCCAAGACTTTCTTAAAAAAGTATGTAAGTCTATAAATCTTGAGGTAAGTGAATCAATTTCTTCAAAACTAAAATTTAGTTCTTTTGCAATATTGATTATTGCTATTTTTTCAGTCTCTCCGTAATGGAGTACTGGCCATTCCTTGCGCGAAAAAAGTATTTCAATAATTTGTCTATAAGATTCTCCTTTATTGTTTTTAAGATTTAAGATTGGCTCATAAATAAGATCTTCTTTTTTTATAAACAAATTATTTATTTTTAAAAAACCATATAAAAAATCATGCTTATCATCTGGATTTGACTCAATATCAAATATATAAAATCCTTTACATATTTTCTTTAATAGATCCTCCGTTTCATTTTTATTGGAAATTGGGTATGGGTCTCCGGAAATATATGCTTTTGCTTGCTTTACAAAGATGGCGCCTTTTTCATACTTTTGATCTTTGAATATAGATAATTTCTCTCCAAGTTGTTTTTCGCAATAGGAAGCTAATTTATGAGTATTAGTTATTCCATTTGTTTTTAGTAATGAAGCCGTTTTGGATCCTATTCCATCTATATCTGTTAGATATCCATTTTCTTTTGCTTCTTTATCACAAAATTTTTGCCACGAACAAATAGTACATTTTTTTCTATCTTGAGTTATTTCTGGCATAAATCCCTCCAAGCATTCATTCAAATTTAATAAAACATTCAAAACTTTTTTTCTTAATTTTTTACTTAAATAAATTTCTTCAACATTGACTTTTTTATCAAAACTTGAAACTACTAATCCTTTCTCAATTTTAGATTCTTGAAAAGAGTCCAACAGAATAGAACTAAAAGCTAAGTCTAATAAATGTTCTTTTGTAGTCTTGTAGCCTAATTTATAAACACCGGGTAGATATTTATATGGTCCCCATTTGCTTATACCTTTAGTCTTCACAAGTAATTGTGGACGTATTTCTGCGTTAAAATTTTGGAAAAATTTTCCTTTAATTTTTAATCCAATTACCCCTTGATAACCCTTTTCGCAGGCTTTTAATCCTGTATATATTTCACCATTACATAATTTAGAAAAAATTTGATATTGGTTAACTTTATGAATAGCTTTATGCGCAGACCAAACTTGATAAGATTTATCACCCTTGAAATCTAGCCATGCTTTTCTCTTGCATCTTATAAAACTTTTTAAATAAAGAGTATTCAAATTAATTTATTGGTTGTTTGAAATTTCACTAATATAAATTAGTATAGATAATTAAAAGAAATCAAGGAAATTTTAAATTTGACAGCTGATATCTTAGACAAGATAAAATTTGGAACTGATGGTTGGAGAGGAATTATTGGTTTTGACTTTAACCTGTCCAATCTTTCAAGAGTTGTTGTCGCTGCCTGCCAGGAGTTGCATTATCAATACTATAAAGAAGTTAATTCAAAGAAAATTATTATTGGATATGATCGCAGATTTATGGCTTGTGAATTTGCCAAGCAAATAGTGCCTTTTGTAAGAGGATGTGGTTTCGAACCGATCTTATCTGATAGCTTTGTTACAACACCCTCTTGTAGTTTCTATGCCAAAGAAGTCGGTTGTCTTGGAGCGTTAGTAATTACAGCAAGTCATAATCCATATAATTGGCTAGGTCTTAAAATAAAGAGCTTTAATGGATGTTCTGTTGACGAATCTTTTACAAGTGAAGTTGAAAAAAGATTAATGCTTGGAAATTCAATTGAAAAAATAGATGGTGTTAATCAATTGGTAGATATTAAGAAATTTCATTTAGATAGAATTAAATCCCTTTTTGATATTGACTATATTTCCAAGAGATTAAAAAAAATGAAATTGAGAATTTTTGTAGATTCAATGCATGGTTCAGCTGCTAACTGCATGGCTGAGATTTTTGCTTCTCACGATTTAGAAGTTATTTCAGAAATCAGGAAAGATGCTGATCCTTTTTTTGGAGGTAAACCTCCTGAACCTCTTTTGAATTATGCAGATGATCTAAAACAAATACTAATGGAAAATTCAACAAATGAAGTTAAAACTTTAGGAATTATATTTGATGGTGATGGTGATAGAATTGCGGCAATTGATGAAAAAGGAAGATACTCTAGTACTCAAGATTTACTCCCATACTTTATTAGCTATTTGGGCGAAATTAAAAATAATTCTTATCCAGTTTTAAAGACTGTTAGTGGTTCAGATATTATTAAAAATATATCAGAGAGTCAAAATAGAGATGTTTTTGAACTTCCAGTTGGCTTTAAATATATTGCTGAAAAAATGATCAAAGAAAAAATTTTTATTGGAGGAGAGGAATCTGGGGGAGTTGGTTTTGGTGACTTTATGCCTGAAAGAGATGCTTTATATGCAGCGATGGTTTTATTGAATGGAATTGCTGAAAAATCTCAATATTTATATGAAACCTTAGATGAAATTAAAGAAGATTTTGGGCCAAGTTTTTATAAAAGAATTGATATTAAATTTCCAAATCAGTCAGAAAAAAATAACGTAAGAAAATTTATCATAGATAATATTCCTGAGTATATTAATAACCACAAGTTAAAAAGTATCTCAAAAATCGATGGAATTAAGTTGAGAATTGATAAAAATTTTTGGCTTCTTTTCAGGTTTTCAGGAACGGAACCTCTTTTAAGGTTATATTGCGAAGCACCAAAAGAATCTTATCTAATTGAGGTATTAGATTGGGGTCAAGAATTTATAAATTTGGCAGGAAAATAAGGATGAAAAATTTATATTTAGCGAGTAAGAATAAAGGTAAAATTGAAGAATATAAGAAATTGCTTGCTGGAGTTAATTGTAAATTGTTACTCCAGCCAGAATCATTAGAGGTTGAAGAGGATGGACTGACATTTAGAGATAATGCAATTAAAAAAGCTAGTGAAGTTTCGAGAAAAACGAATAATTTTTCTATAGCAGATGATTCAGGAATTTGTATTGAAGCACTAGGTGGTAAGCCTGGCATTTACTCATCTAGATATGCAGAAAATGATCAGAAGAGAATTGAACGAGTTTTAAGAGAACTTTATGAGGTTCAAAATAGAAGTGCTTTCTTTATTGCTAATATATGTGTTTGTTCCCCAAATGGTGAAGTGATTATTGAATCTGAGGCCAAATGTCATGGCAATATCATTTTAAACCCCAGAGGAAAAAGTGGTTTTGGGTATGATCCAATTTTTGAGGAAAGTTCTACTAGATTAACTTTCGCAGAAATGAATAATGATATTAAAGACTCGTGTAGTCATAGAGGTAAAGCATTAAAAAAAATTATTCCAGATTTAATTGAAATTTTTTCTTAAATTCAATTAACCCAAGATCCATGAAGGCCATGAGGAATTGAAATGGGTAATTCATAAACAGCTAATTCTTTTAAGTCTTTTGCGTCTAATATTACTAAATCGCTTCCTCTTCTTTCCCCGTTCCATAGAAGTATAAATAAAAATCCCTCATCTTCTTTTGAAGAGTTTTCTGATGGAACCATAATTGGTTCACTAACAAATCCACTTGGACCTGCTGACCAAGAAATCTCTTCCTTAGAAGTTAAATTAATTTTTTTTATTGCTTGAAGTGGAGCGTTGCCCAGCTTTTGAGATGTGCTTGCCATCCAACTAAAAGTTGCTGTTAATCCTAAGTTTTTAGGATTAACAACAGCAAATTCACAACATTGTTCACTGAAAGTTTCAAGTTTACAAGTTTTTGTCTTTAGATCGATAATTGATCTTTTCAGTTTGCCTTCTGGATATTTATCAAAGTCAATATCTCTAAAATTCTCATCTGGACCAACTGATGGGAAATCATCATAAAAAATACTATCTAATACGATTTTGGAATCTTTTTCAAATGCATTTACATGATGAAAAACGAATCCTTCTGGAGCATCTATTGTTAAAGGAGGCTGTCCCCTAAATAATCCACTTTCTCTGGGGATGATAAAAAACTTTGCCTTTTTATTTGGGTTTGACTTTAGACATTGTGCTGCTCCTCTTTGACCCATTACAAATGGGAGAGGATTGAAATCAATAGCATTCTGTAAAAATATTGCCCAATTAGTTGTGATTGCGAAATCATGAAGGAATGCAAAGCCATTAAAGGTATCTTTTCTGTCACAAATGAGCTCACCAGAATTTGTACCAGCGTTATCAAATTCCATCAATCTAATGGTACTTTTTGGCCCTGTTTGTACTCCAAAAGTGACTAAAAGTTCTGAAGATGAATTTGAGTTTAGGTCTATTTTGGGATGAGCACTGAATGCCTCGTTAGGCTTAAGTACCCCTTTTAATGTTGTTAAACCAATAGTGTCAAGACTATCAGGATCCATTGCATGTGGACCTGCTGCTTCCCATAATGCGAGAATTTCATCTCCTAATTTAATGACATGTGTATTAGCGATATTCTTGAATTTTAGATCTAATGCATTATTTAAAATTCCTCCATTTTTTTGTGTTCCAAAAACACCTCTATAAATAAATTTATTTATTTTTTCTTCTTCCAAATAGCCTTTAGTTTTAACGAATCTATTTGTTAAGAATGGCTGACCATTTTCGAATTTTATGGATGTTATCATTCCATCACCATCAAATGGATGATGAACCCATTGTCCACCTCTCTCTAATATTCCTGGTCCATTTCTTAATAATGTTCCATTTAGATTTTTAATATTATTACCTTTGCTAATTGTTAGAGGCTCTTTAGTTAGCTCCTTTTCAACATTCTTATACGCACTTGACCAATCTTCTTTATTAAAAACTTTAAATTTATCAATTTTTTTATCTTGTAAATTAGTCACAACAAAAGAATCACTTTATCTATCTTCGCCAAAAATCAACTGAATTGTGGCTGATTCGAAAAAATTCCTATTTTATTGTTTTTCTAACATGCCTTTACTGCTTGGAATTGAATCAGATCTTCTTGGATCTATTTCGGTAGCCATTCTCATTGCTCTTGAAAAAGCTTTAAAGCACGCCTCAACTATGTGATGTGAATTACTGCCTCGTATTTGATTAATATGCAGAGTAATACCGCTGTTATTTACAAAGGCAATAAAAAATTCTCTTACAAGTTCAGTATCATAATTTCCTATTCTAGGGGCTTTTAATTGAAGATCATAAGATAGATGCGGTCTGCCGGAGCAGTCTAAAGTGACTTGAACTAATGCTTCATCTAATGGGGCAAAGAAATGTCCAAATCTGCTTATTCCTTTTCTTTCTCCCAAGGCTTTTGAAAATGCTTTGCCTAATGCGATTCCTACATCTTCATTTGTATGGTGATCATCAATATGGGTATCTCCAATTGCTTTTATTTTTAAATCGAACAAACCGTGACTGGATAGTTGATGAAGCATATGATCTAAGAATGGTATCCCGGTATCAATCTCAGAAATTCCATTTCCATCTAAGTTTATAAATACAGAAATGTCTGTTTCATTCGTTTTTCTTTTTATTTCAGATTGCCTTAGAGATGACATTTTTATGCAAAATACTTAGTTTACATTCCATTAATGCAGTAACCCGCATCAACATAAATTGTTTGGCCTGAAATGCCGCTAGAGAGATCACTTAATAAAAAAGCAGCTGTATTACCTACTTCTGTTTGAGTGACTGTTCTGCGTAAAGGAGCCTTTTCTTCAACATTATGAATCATATCTAAAATGCCACCTATAGCAGAACTCGCAAGTGTTCTTATAGGCCCAGCACTTATTGCGTTTACTCTGACTTGTTTTTCGGGACCAAGTTCTGCAGAAAGATATCTTACTGAAGCTTCTAAAGCGGCTTTAGCAACTCCCATCACGTTATAGTTAGGAATCGCCCTTTCTGAACCTAAATAAGTTAATGAGACAACTCCAGCACCATCACTAAAAAGTGGTTTTGCTGCTTTACACAAAGGTGCTAATGAATACGCACTTATATTAAGAGCCCTATCAAAACCCTCTGAAGTGGTAGCACTATAATCTCCAATCAATTCATCGCGTCCTGCAAATGCTAGGCAGTGAACTAATCCGTCAATTTGCCCCCAATTGTCTTTTATATTTTTAAAGATTTCTTCAATTTGAGCTGGATTTTGAACATCAAGAGGCAAAAATAATGATGGGTTTAATGGTGCAGTTAGTTCTCTAACTTTAGACTCGAATCTTCCCTTTTCATCAGGCAAATATGTGATTCCAAGTTCTGCGCCAGCTTTTGAAAGTTGTTGAGCGATACCCCATGCTATTGAACGATTGTTGGCAATTCCCGTAACAAGAATTTTTTTGCCAGTTAGATTTAGAAGCATTTTGTTTATTATTTCTATTATTCTCCTATATAAAAGTACCTATCTTTACGGATTACTGCAAAATATACAATAATTTTCAAATATCAAAGAATTTTTAACTTGAAAATGGTAAAAACAAATTCTATGGTTTTGGAATTAGGTTTTCAATTACCGAATTTCGAAATGTTAAATGCTAATTCTTCAGAAAATGAATATTTTAATTCTCATAATCTAGATAATCGGCATTTACTCTTAATGTTTATTTGTGCCCATTGCCCATTTGTTAAATATATTGAGAATCAAATTTTCACCTTAAGTAAAGAAATTGAAAATACAGTTCAAACAGTTGCAATTTCTAGTAATGATATTGTCACTCATCCTTCAGATTCTCCTAAAAATTTGAAACTACAGGCACAAACACAGGGATGGAGTTTTCCTTATCTATACGATGAAAATCAAAGTTTTGCTAAGGAATTAAAAGCGGCTTGCACCCCAGATTTTTATCTTTTTTCAAATGAAGGAGATGGTGATTTTTTATTGTATTATCATGGTCAATTAGACGATAGTAGACCAGGTAATAATATCCCTCTATCTGGAAAAGATTTGCGTTCTGCTGTAAAAGATTTGAATCAAGATAATTCTTATCCTTCAAATCAGATTCCTTCTTTAGGTTGCAATATAAAATGGACTCCTGGTAAAGAACCAAGTTGGTTTAAATGAATTAAAAATTTTTTTACCCATAGAAATAAGGTTTAGGGTTAATATATTTACTATGCAGATACCTCCATTTACCTTAAATAGGCAGTACCACGAAATTGGCTCAGAAATTGAGAGTGAGGTTTTTAAAGTTTTAAAAGGGGGCCAGTATATTGGAGGACAAGAAATTGCCAAATTTGAGGAGAGTTTTTCAAATCTGATTGGTGTTCAAAATACTATTGGATGTAATAGTGGAACTGATGCTTTAGTATTAGCTTTGCGCGCATTTGATATTGGTGCGGGTGATGAAGTTATTACCTCATCTTTTAGCTTTTTTGCAACTGCAGAGGCTATAAGTGCAGTTGGTGCTAATCCTGTTTTGGTGGATATAGATCCAGAAACTTATCTCATTAATACTGAACTAATAGAGCAAGAAATAAATTCTAATACCAAGGCAATTATGCCAGTTCATCTATTTGGTAATGCAGTGAATATGACCTTAATAAAATCTTTGGCCAAGAAATATGACTTAAAAGTAATCGAAGATTGTGCTCAGGCAACATGTACAATGTGGGAAAATTCCAAAGTTGGTAGCGTCGGTGATATAGGCTGTTTTAGCTTTTTCCCTACTAAAAATTTAGGAGCTGCTGGAGATGGTGGAGCAGTAACAACTTCAGATCAGAAGATTGCACAAAAAATTAGAGAATTGGCTGTTCATGGCAGTCCAATAAGATATCATCATACCCAAATTGGATATAACAGCAGACTTGATACCATTCAAGCTGCCATATTAAACATTAAAATTAGATATATTTCTAAGTGGATTAATAATCGCCAAAAAATTGCTAATAATTACCTTGATTTATTAGAAAAAAATCCATTTATTAGTTTTCCAAAAATTAGCTCTGATTCAATTTCCCATTCTTGGAATCAATTTGTCATCAAATTGAGAAACGATAAATATTTTTTAAATGAAGATTTTTCAAATTTATTTGATACTGATTGCAAAAAATACTATTCCTTGAGGAATTTAGTAAAACAAAAACTTTTTGAAAAAGGTATTAATTCAATTATTTATTATCCAATTCCAATACACGCACAAATAGCTTACAAAAATCAAAATTTTTCTAGAACAAAACTCATTCATACAGAGAGAATTTGTACAGAAGTTCTTAGTCTTCCAATGTTTCCTGAAATTTCTTACGAAGAGCAAGTTTATGTAGCAGAAAATTTAAATAAAGTTTTAAAGAATTGTATAGAGGAAATTCAAATTTCAGCATAAAGTGATTTAAATAATCTTTGTTGTATGTTGTGATTGACAATAGGGCTTGAATAATTATTTTTTTCTAAATTAGATATCTCCCCATTTAATAATTCTGAATTTGACACTTTAGATAATTCAGGAATCCAATATTTTATATATTCGCAAATAGGATCAAATTTTTTTGCTTGGGTATATGGATTAAAAATTCTAAGTGGTTTTGGATCCATACCGCTACTGGCGCTCCACTGCCATCCCCCATTATTTGCAGCTAAGTCTCCATCAACCAAAGTCTCCATAAATTTTTTCTCGCCCATTTGCCAATTGCATATAAGATCTTTTACCAGAAATGAAGCGACTATCATCCTACATCTGTTATGCATCCAGCCAGTACTATTTAGTTGACGCATTGCAGCATCAACTATAGGTACTCCGGTCTCTCCGTTGCTCCAATGCTGAAACCATTCATTATTGTTTTGCCATGGAAAGTGATCCCATTTTTTTCTATATGGACCTTTCTCTAGCTCTGGGAAATGGAATAAGCAATGTTGATAAAATTCACGCCAAACAAGTTCTTTTTGCCAAGTTTCAATTGATAGATAATTTCCTTGATTTTTCAAGTCTGAATTTAAATTTATTGTGGCGTTCCAAACTTTTCTAATGCTGATGGTGCCGAATCTGAGCGATGCACTTAGAAAAGATGTCCCATTATGGGAAGGAAAATCTCGTGCAGAACTGTAAGAATATATTTTTTTTTCGTTAATGAAGCTTTCTAATAATGTTTCTGCAGCATTCTCTCCAGGTCTACATGGACAAATATTCGAACCAGGAAATTTGATATTTTTGATAAATTTTTCTAGAACCGAATCAGATGAATTTATTATCTTATCTTTGAGTTTATTATCTATATCTTTGAACTGGAAACCGACTTTATCTTGTTCATATAAACCTGATAAATTCATTTTTGATTTAAGGTTTTTGTAAAAAGGGCCATAAACTGAATAAGGATTATTATTTCCTGAAAATATTTTTAAAGGTTCTACTAATAGGTGATCCCAAGTTTCAATAACTTGAATATTTTGTTCTTTTAAATTTTTTTTAATTTGTAAATCGCGATTAATCTCATAAGGTTCGATTGATCTATTCCAAAAAACAAATTTAGCATCTATTGTCTTTGCTAATTGAGGAATTATTAATACCGGATCTCCTTCTCCCATAACTAATCTACTACCCATTTTTTTCCAATTATTTCCTAATTCTTGTAGTGAATTTCCTAGAAACCAAGCTCTTGAACTTGCATTGAAATCGTGTGAGTAATTTTTATCAAATATATAAGTTGAAGTAATAGCATTTGATAATGAAAATGCTTTGATTAAAGCCTGATTATCAAATATTCTTAAATCCTTTCTATGCCAAAAAAGTATTCTAGGTTTATTCATGATTTATCTAAAAATTGTTTAGCCCTAAACCAAGCCGTCACGGTTTTTGCGTCAAGAATTTCATCCCCACTAGAAATAAGATTATCTAGTTCGTCTGGATCTAAAATTAATACTTCTATATCTTCATCTAAATCTCCTTTAACCTCGGAATTGAGTTTGTTTAAATCACGGGCTAAAAATAAATAAATTTCTTCATCTGCATAACCAGGAGCAGGGACAAGAGTTCCTAGTTCATCCCATTTGTTTGCACTGAATCCTGTCTCTTCTTGTATTTCTCTTTGAATTGAATTAATAGGTGTTTCACCTATTTCTAATGTACCTGCTGGAAATTCTAATAAATATCTTGAAACAGCAAATCTATATTGCCGAAGAATAATAACTTTATTGTCTTTTGTAATAGGTACGGCTAATGCTGCCCCAGGATGCTTAATGTATCCATATTCACCTTCATGTCCATTTGGAAGCTCAATTCTATTTATTTCGAAACTAAATTTTTTGGACTTTAACTCAGATATTTTTTCTTTAAAAATTGATCTTCTTATAAGGTTTTTATTGCCCATATTTTTAAAATAAAAATAGCCTAACAGTTATTTTTTGGTTTTGTAAATCATTTATATAGACCATCTTTGGGTATCAAACTTTGTGATTTTTTGGCTTCTACTTAAGATTTCAGATAGTGGCGTAATAACAAAATTCCGATTCATGAATCTGGGGTGAGGTAATGTTAATTCCTCGTCGTCCGTATGAAAATCTTCCCACCAAAGAATATCTAAATCGAGACATCTTGATAGCCATTTCTTGCCCTTTGGCGTCTTTTCTCGTCCAAAAAATATCTCTAACTTTTTTAGCTCTTTTAGAAGTAATCTAGCTTTTTTATTTGATGGTTGTGGAAAAGAATTACTTTTTATAAGTAATAAAGTATTTAAATAATTTGGCTGCTCATTTTCAACACCATGAGGTAATGTCTCATAAATTGAAGACCAAAAAAAGTTTGCATGAAATTTGCTTTTCTCTTCTTTTTTTTTGTTAGAACTATCTCCCCACTCATTTATTATTTCCTCTATTTTTGGTTTGCAAATTAATAGTGACTCAAGAGGGCTTCCGAATTTACTATCAATATTTGCTCCGAGGGATATACATAGTCCATTTTTGATATTAAGATTTGATAATTCCACTACAAAAAACAAAGTTATTGGATAAATTCTATATCAGGCATTTTTAAAGTGATTTTGAACCCAGAGTTACAAGAAAAAGGAGAAATAAAAGATTTAATGAAGTCAAGGGATTCTTTTAGAGCTTTCCCTTTGGCGGCAATTACAGGTCATAGTTTATTGAAGTTATCTTTGCTTTTGGCAGCAGTTGATCCCAGTTTAGGGGGAGTTATTATCGCTGGCGGAAGAGGTACTGGTAAGTCAGTATTAGCTAGGGGTTTGCATACTTTACTCCCTCCTATAGAGGTATTAGATAATGAATCAACACTGGAAAAGCTAACTAAGAGAAATAGTAATACTTCCTTGAGACCTATTGGTAGGAACCTAGATCCAGATAAACCAGAGGAATGGGATATTAGTACTAATAAATTGTTGGAGGAGGTAATTGGAAGTGATTATTTGAATCAAATTGAAGAAATTCCGAAAAAAGTAAGAGAGGCTCCATTTATTCAAGTTCCTATCGGCATAACTGAAGATAGGCTCGTTGGATCAATTGACGTCGCTGCTTCATTAAGTACCGGGGAACAAGTTTTTCAGCCTGGAATTTTGGCAGAGGCTCATAGAGGTGTTCTTTATGTAGACGATATAAATTTATTGGATGATGGGATTGTAAATTTAATTCTTGAAGCTACTGGCAGAGAGCAAAACAATATTGAAAGAGATGGTTTAAGTCTCTCCCATCCTTGTAAGTCGCTTTTAATAGCGACTTATAACCCTGAAGAGGGTGCCTTAAGAGATCATATTTTAGATCGTTTCGCGATAGTACTTTCTGCAGATCAATCTATTGATAAAGCTCAAAGAGTTGAAATTACAAAATCTGTTTTATCACACGCTGAAAATAATATTAAATTTTCAGAAAAATGGTCTGAAGAAACTGATAATTTATCCACACAATTAATTTTGGCGAGGCAATGGTTAAAGGATGTGAAGATAACAAAAGAGCAAATAACTTATTTGGTAAATGAAGCTCTTAGAGGTGGAGTAGAAGGGCATAGATCAGAATTGTTTGCAGTAAAAGTAGCTAAGGCAAATGCAGCTCTTCGAGGCGATGAGAATGTGAATGCTGAGGACTTAAAAGCCGCAGTTAGATTAGTTATCCTTCCTCGGGCAATGCAAATGCCACCTGAAGATGATGAAATTGAGCCACCGCCTCCAGAGGATCAGAGTCCGCCGCCCCCACCTCAATCAAATAATGACGAATCTGAACCGGAGGCTAATGAAAATGATGATAATCAAGAGCAAGAGCAAGAAGAAGATAATTCTAATGGAGAAGAAGAATCTAATCCCGAAATTCCTGAAGAATTTATATTAGATCCAGAGGCATGTATGGTTGACCCTGATTTACTACTTTTTTCATCAGCCAAAGCAAAGGCTGGCAATAGTGGAAGTAGATCAGTGATTTTAAGTGATAGTAGAGGAAGATATGTAAAACCTATTATTCCAAGAGGTAAAGTAAAAAGAATTGCCGTAGACGCAACTCTTCGAGCTGCTGCTCCTTACCAAAAATCAAGAAGATTAAGGAACCCTAATAAATCAATAATTATTGAAGAAAATGATTTTAGGGCAAAGCTTCTTCAGAAAAAGGCTGGTGCTTTAGTTATTTTTCTGGTTGATGCAAGTGGATCTATGGCTCTTAACAGAATGCAAAGTGCGAAAGGAGCTGTAATAAGACTTCTAACAGAGGCATATGAGAATAGAGATGAGGTTGCTTTGATACCTTTTAGAGGCAATCAGGCTGAAGTTCTTTTACCTCCAACAAGATCTATAACTGCAGCAAAAAGAAGGCTAGAAACAATGCCTTGCGGTGGCGGATCGCCCTTGGCTCATGGATTGACACAATCAGCGAAAGTAGCAAAAAATGCTCTTTCAACAGGAGATATAGGGCAAGTCATAGTTGTGGGCATTACTGATGGGAGAGGAAATGTACCTTTAGGATTATCTCTAGGACAAAATGAGGTTGAAGATAACGAAAATGAAAATGTTAATTTAAAGCAAGAAGTATTAGATATTGCAGCTAAATATCCCATTTTAGGAATAAAGTTACTTATTATTGATACAGAAAGAAAATTTATAGCTAGTGGTTTTGGAAAAGAACTAGCAAACGCTGCACAGGGGAAGTATGTTCAATTGCCAAAAGCTACAGACAAGACAATTGCAGCCATGGCTTTAAACGCAATAAACGAATTTTAAATTTTTATGGATAAATCTCGTTGAGGAATTTAGAGAGTCCAATCGTTAAATCTCTTATAGATTTGGTTAATTCTTTGTCTTTCGTTAATTTTTCAAAATCATCAGTCATATTATCAATCTTGCCTGATATTGATTCTGCGGCATCGATTGTTAACTTAATATCTTTCAAGGTTTCTTCGTCATCAATGGCAGACAAAATGTTATTTAAATGACTTGCTGCAATTGTAATTTCTTTTATGAGAGGTCTAACTCTAATAATCTCTTGCTTTGATAAATAAATTAGTTCATCAAGATTTTCTTGTGTTCTATCAAATTGATCTATTGAATTAACTACATTTTCAATTAAATTTTCTTGATTTGATTCTTTTAATAATTGATTTATTCGGTTAGTAATGTTTGAAAGGCTTGAAAGCTGTTTCCCCGTAATAGTATCTCCTTGGCAAACGATTAATTTACTATTGCATTTTTCTGATGTAGATTTAAAAATATTTTTTGGGATTGTTTTTTCACTAGTTTCTAAAGCTACTTGAACATCTCCCCCTAGGAATGAATTGGTTACAACTCTTGCAAATGCTGGCTTGGGAAGAATAATATCTGGATTATTAAGAACAATTTTTGCTTTAATTGATTCATTAGTGAAAAGAATATCTTCGATTGAACCTACTAGGATTCCTCGATAAGTTACTGGAGATTTTTTTGATAAACCACTTGCATTATTAAATTCAGCAAATAGGTACCAATTTTTTGACGATAGTTTTACACCTCTTAACCAGAATGAAAAAAATGTAAATATTAATATTCCCCCTAATAAGGAAAACCCTACTATCGAATCTCGTAAGCTTCTACGCATAATGTTTAAATTTCTTTTGGTTGCATTGGGCCAGCAAGGTTTCCATTCCTAAATTGAAAAACATAAGGATCATCACTTTTTTTAAATTCATTTATTGAACCCGCCCATCTGAATTTTCCTCCATAGAGCATGATAACTTTTTCAGAAGTCCTTTCTATAGTACTAAGAACATGGCTAACAACAATAGATGATCCATTTGCTTTATTATTTGTCTTATTAATTAAGTCTTCAATTCTTGATGAAGCAATAGGGTCAAGGCCAGCAGTAGGTTCATCAAAAAGTAATAATGGCTTATTTTTTTTATCTAAATCTTGATCTGTAATTAATGCTCTTGCAAAACTTACTCTTTTTTGCATACCACCGCTTAGTTCATTTGGAAGTTTTTTCTCAACATTAAATAAACCTACTTCTTCTAGACATTCTTTAACAATTTCTTGAATGAATTTTTTAGATAAATTTTTATTCCTTTTAAGAATGAATCCTACATTTTCTTCAATATTTAAAGAGCCCAATAAAGCTGGATTCTGAAAAACTAATCTTACATCTGGAGGATGAGTTTGATCTAATCTTAAGTAAGTTTGTTTTTCCCCAAATATTTTTAATTCTCCTTTATTGGGTAAAATCAAACCTGCCAAAATTTTTAATATGGTTGATTTACCAGAACCTGAAGGGCCAACAATAGCTAATTTTTCTCCTTCATTCAGTTTTAGATTAATTTTATTTAGTACATTCTGTTTCCCCCAACTAATTGAGAGATTAGTAGTTTCTACAGCAGGCTTTGAATTTTTCAAAATTTATAAATAGCAAGTTGTCTTTAAATACATATTGACTACTTTTTAATAAAAAAAAAGGATGTATGTATTTGATTTATAATTAAATTATATACATATATAAATTTTGGAAAAAATTTAAGAGGGCTTTGATGGATAAGAAAAAAAAAAGAGTACAGAGAAATTTATCTTATTTAAAAAAATCAAATTTAGGTTTAATAAATAGGAGTATAAGAATTCTGAGTTGGCTTTTGCCTGGACTTGTAATCAAAAGATGGATGATAACTTCTGCTATTGGATTATTGACTTCATTATTAGGAATAGCAATCTGGACTAATTTAAGACCACTTTATTGGTTGATAGATGTTTTTTTCTGGATAATGAATCGTTTAACAAGTGTTTTACCTATTTCAATTTTAGGACCATTGATATTTATATTAGGTCTTCTATTAATTGGTATTGGGCAAAATAGGAGTATTAATTCTATACAAAAAGCACTTGTTCCAGAAAAAGACACGTTTTTAGTAGATGCACTCAGAGTAAAAAGTAAATTAAATAGAGGTCCAAATATTGTTGCTATTGGAGGAGGAACAGGATTATCAACATTATTGAAAGGTTTAAAAAATTATAGTAGCAATATCACGGCAATAGTCACAGTTTCTGATGATGGAGGTAGCAGCGGGGTCTTAAGAAAACAATTAGGTGTTCAACCACCTGGAGATATAAGAAATTGCTTGGCAGCTTTATCAAATGAGGAACCTATTTTAACAAGATTGTTTCAATACAGATTTTCAGGCGGTAGTGGCTTAGAAGGACATAGTTTTGGTAATCTATTTTTATCAGCACTAACAACAATTACGGGTAGTTTAGAGAAGGCAGTGCAGGCTTCAAGTAAAGTTTTAGCAGTACAAGGACAAGTTTTACCAGCAACAAATATTGACGTAATGCTTTGGGCAGAACTAGAAGATGGTCAAAAAATATATGGTGAAAGTAATATAAGCCAATCAAAAAAGTTGATTTCCAGGATTGGTTATTTGCCCGAAAATCCTTCAGCACTTCCTAGTGCACTTGAATCTATTAAAGAAGCAGACTTAATCGTACTTGGCCCCGGGAGTCTTTATACTTCTTTGCTACCTAATTTACTTGTACCAGAAATTGTTGATGCTCTTCTAAAAAGTAATGCTCCTAAGATTTATATAAGTAATCTGATGACTCAACCTGGAGAAACAGATGGTCTTGACGTATATCAGCACATTAAAGCAATAGAAAAGCAATTATTAAATTTCGGAGTAAAAACTCGAATATTTAATGCGATACTTTCTCAAGTTAAATTTGAAAAGTCACCGCTTGTTGATTATTACCAAAGTAGAGGGGCTATACCAGTTGTTTGTAATAAAGAAAAATTAATTTCAGAAGGATACTATGTTTTGCAAGCTCCTCTTTACTCAAGAAAAATCACCCCAACATTGAGGCACGACCCCCGAAGGCTCGCAAGAGCAGTGATGTTTATTAATAAGAAATTAAAGAAATTAAATTAATAAATTTCTTTAATATGCATCTTGTAATTCATAAAAATCAGGTTGAATATAATCTTTTCTTAATGGCCAACCTCTCCAGTCTTCTGGCATTAAAAGTCTTTTGGGATTAGGATGATCAGAAAAATTAATACCGAACATATCATAAGTTTCTCTTTCTTGCCAATCACTCCCTTTAAAAATTTTATAAAGGCTAGGTATGGATAAATCAGAGTCTCTATTTAAAAAGACTTTTACTCTTATTTCTTTAATCTCTTGGAGTTTTTGAATATCTTCAAGAGAGATTAAATGGTAAAAACTTACAAGACGTTTTCCTGGTCCTTCATCGTAACCTCCTTGACACTGAAGATAATTAAATCCATATCTTCTTAAAGCAGATATTGCTTCAAACAAATTTTCTGGTTTTACCGAGAGTAGTTCAACTCCAATGTGATCATTACCTAAAGAGTCGTTTATAATTCCATCTTCATAAAGTTGCTTACTGACTGCACCTCTTTGTTCTATTAGTTCTTCTGAAGTTTTAGATAAATTTTCTTCCATAATTTTGATTATTGATCTATTGATTCTTTTTCAATTTTATTTACACTATTTTCTTGTATTTGATCTAAATTTGAAGGGTTAATTGATTTTTCAGATTTTTGATTTAAATATTTGCCGGTATTTTCTGAAAAAACAATATTCATGTTATGTTCAACAGTTAGGTATCTGTGAGTCTGCTCAGCTTTACTTCTTTCAAGAATACTTTCATTCCCAACTTTTTTTCTTAATTTTATAACTGCGTCAAAAATAGCTTCCGGTCTAGGAGGGCAACCAGGAAGATATAAATCAACTGGGATCAATTTATCAACCCCTCTAACTGCTGTAGTTGAGTCTGCACTAAACATTCCCCCTGTTATGGTGCAAGCCCCCATTGCAATAACATATTTTGGCTCGGGCATTTGCTCGTATAATCTAACCAAAGCAGGTGCCATCTTCATTGTTACAGTCCCAGCAACGATAAGTAAATCAGCTTGTCTTGGAGAACTTCTAGGAACTAGACCAAATCTATCAAAATCAAATCTTGAACCTATAAGTGCTGCAAATTCGATAAAACAGCAGGCTGTTCCATACAAGAGTGGCCATAAGCTGCTTAACCTAGCCCAGTTGTGAAGGTCATCTAGGCTAGTCATAATAATATTTTCGCTCAAGTCAGTAGTTACTTGAGGAGCACCAAGAGGATTACATGTTTCTGATCTAAGTTCTCTAACTGCTTTTGGTGAAAGGGAATTGTTCAATTTTTTAACTCCATTCTAAAGCTCCTTTCCTCCAAGCATAAGCTAAAGCAATAACTAATATTGCAATAAATATTAATGCTTCAATAAATGCTAGTAAACCTAGTCTATTGAATGCAACAGCCCAAGGATAAAGGAATACTGTCTCTACATCAAATATAACGAATACTAGTGCAAACATGTAATATCTTATGTTGAATTGAATCCAAGCTCCCCCAATAGGCTCCATTCCAGATTCATACGTTAGTTTTCGTTCTCCCGTTCTTCCTTTTGGAGCAACTAGAAGGTTAGTCACTAAGGCTAAAACAGGAACTGCAGAAGCAATTATTAAAAAACCTAAAAAATATTCGTAGCCTTGTAAGGAAAACATTAAAAAAAAATTGAAGAAAAAGTCGCTTAATTAAGCAAAATCTTTTAGAGTCTCTAAAGTTAAATACTAAATCGTGAGTGAAAACATTCAACCACCTTCTAAGGATAATCAAATATTTGATAATTTAGCAAAGGATTTAAACTCTGAGGAACTCCCAGAAAGAAAAAATAAAGACGTTACTATTAATTTAGAACAAAATAGATTCGAATGTAGAAGTTGTGGATACATTTATGATCCAAAAGAAGGAAATAAAAAGCTCAATATATTGCCAAATACTCCCTTTTCTGAAATTGATGGAAATACTTTTGCCTGTCCAGTTTGCAGAGCGGGTAAGAACCTATACAAAGATATAGGACCAAGAGAAAAACCAAGTGGGTTTGAAGAAAATTTAACTTATGGATTTGGATTTAATAGTTTGCCTCCTGGCCAAAAAAATATTTTAATTTTTGGTGGTTTGGCATTTGCCGCAGCATGTTTCCTCTCTTTGTACTCTTTGCACTAATATATATTCATGAAAAATTTTTTAACAATCATTCCAAACATTCTTTTTTCACTTGTACTTTGCTTTGTTTTAACTAGCTGTTCTTCAACAAGTGTAAAAATGAGCGAAAGCAGTCCATGGGAAACAATTCAACTAGAAGACCAGGCTAATGCATTAGATATTGATTTTATAAATAATAATCATGGATTTTTAGTTGGTTCAAATAGATTAATTATGGAGTCTAATGATGGAGGGAAATCATGGGAAAAAAGATCGTTAGACATTTCTGCAGAAGAGAATTTTCGTTTGCTTGATATAGATTTCAAAGGTTCTGAAGGTTGGTTAATAGGACAACCT
Source organism: Prochlorococcus sp. AG-442-N17 (assembly GCA_003212375.1). Classification (GTDB taxonomy): domain Bacteria; phylum Cyanobacteriota; class Cyanobacteriia; order PCC-6307; family Cyanobiaceae; genus Prochlorococcus_A. The sequence continues at coordinate 21,997 of QCPY01000005.1, forward strand.
TCTCTAGTTATGCATACTGTTGATGAAGGTAAGAACTGGACTCGATTATCTCTTGGTAAACTTCCAGGCCAACCTTATTTAGTTTCAACTATTGATGAGGGAATTGCCGAATTAGCAACAACTTCAGCTGCTATTTACGGCACCTCAAATGGTGGTGAAACATGGGAAGCAAAAGTCTCAGATCCTTCTGAACAGGGAGGTATAAGAGATTTAAGAAGAACAGCTAAAGGGGATTATGTTAGTGTAAGTAGCTTAGGTAATTTCTTCTCGACTCTAGAAAGTAAAAGTGATACATGGATAGCTCATCAACGAGCAAGTAGTAAGAGAGTCCAAAGCATAGGTTTTGATCCGGAAGGGAATTTATGGATGTTATCGAGAGGGGCTGAAATAAGATTTAATGAAGATAATAATGATATTGATAGTTGGACTAAACCAATAGTTCCAATTCTAAATGGCTACAATTATTTAGATATGGGGTGGGATCCTGATGGGAATATTTGGGCAGGAGGAGGAAATGGCACTTTAATTGTAAGTAAAGATAAAGGTAAAACTTGGAATTCTGATCCTGTAGCTTCAAACCTACCTACTAATTTTATTAAGGTCAAATTCTTAGAAAAAGATGAATTAGGAGATAAAAAAGGATTTATCTTAGGAGAAAGAGGATATATCTTGAAGTGGAATAGCTGATTTTAAAAAAAATCATTAATTTTCTCTTAATTTAACAACTGTCTGTAACCAAGCTGTAAATTTCTCCACAAAATTAGGTTTTTTCCTTGTAAGATCATAGGGTAAATAATTGTGATTATGGCCGCAGGTTCAACGGGTGAACGCCCTTTCTTTGAAATAATCACCAGTATTAGATACTGGATTATTCATGCAGTAACATTACCAGCTATTTTTATAGCGGGTTTCTTATTCGTTTATACAGGTTTAGCATATGATGCTTTTGGAACTCCTCGTCCGGATAGTTATTTCCAAGCGTCTGAATCAAAAGCACCTGTTGTAACCCAAAGATACGATGCTAAATCTCAATTAGATTTAAGAACAAAATAACTATGTCAAATTCTCAAGCCCCAATGCAGGCTGTTGAAGTCCGCGTTTATCCGATTTTTACTGTACGTTGGCTTGCAGTTCATGCTCTTGCAATTCCTTCAGTATTTTTCTTAGGTGCCATAGCAGCTATGCAATTTATTAGACGTTAAAATTAAAACCATGCAAGTAAACGAAAATCCAAATAAAGTTCCAGTTGAACTCAATCGTACAAGCCTTTATCTAGGCTTATTATCAGTTTTTGTTTTGGGAATTTTATTTTCCAGCTACTTTTTCAATTAAATTAAATTATGAGTAAATTAAAAGGCCCTGATGGGCGAATTCCCGATAGGTTACCTGATGGTAGACCTGCAGTAGCATGGGAAAGAAGATGGACCGAAGGGACACTTCCATTATGGCTAGTTGCTACAGCTGGTGGAATTGCAGTTATTTTTGTACTGGGGATATTTTTCTATGGCTCGTACCAAGGAGTTGGTGCAGGTTAAACCAGCCGACCTTTCTTTATCATTTCATATGATTTAGTTCCAATAAGAATCAGTAAATATTGATAGCTTTTCTTTTGTCAAGCTAGGTATAGCTTCTTTTTGAGTTATTAAACCATCTTTTAAAGAATTATGTGATTTGCTTTTTGGTCTTTCTAAATCTATAGTTTTCGCTAATTCAAAAACGATTTTATTAGCAACTTCTGTATTGGCTCTAAGATTTTTTAGAACCATGTCAACAGATACTTCTTGATGAGTTTGATGCCAGCAATCATAATCAGTAACCATAGATAATGAAGAGTATGCTATTTCAGCCTCTTTAGCTAATCTAGCCTCTGTATGATTTGTCATTCCTATTATTGAACATCCCCAACTCCTATAAAGATTAGATTCGGCTCTTGTTGAGAAAGCTGGACCTTCCATAGCTAGATATATACCTCCTCTATGTAATTGCCTTCCTTTTGGGATATTTTTTTCTCCGATATTGCTTAAAATTCCTGATAAATTCCTGCAGAAAGGATCCCCCATAGTTACGTGAGCTACTGCTCCTTCATTAAAAAATGTTGCTGGTCTATTATTAGTTCTATCAATAAATTGATCAGGTACAACTATATCAAGGGGCCTTATTTGTTCTTGAAGAGAGCCAACTGCTGAGGGGGCTACTATCCATCTCACCCCAATTGATCGGAGAGCCCAAATGTTTGCTTTATAAGGAATTTCTGTTGGATTTAAGCTGTGAGATCTTCCATGCCTTGCTAAGAAAGCAATCTCCAAATTACCAATTTTAAAGAGCCTAATTGAATCAGAAGGTTTACCATAGGGTGTATTGATTTCAAGTTCTTCAAAATATTCTATTTTATCTACGGAATAGAATCCACTCCCACCAATTATTCCTAATCTTGAATTTTTAATTGGTAATAAATGCGCTTTATTCATTGTGATGCAAATGGCTATTAATCATCTAGTACTAATTGGAGGAGGACATACAAACGTTCTTTTGATGAGAAAATGGTTGATGGCTCCCAAATTAATGCCAGATATTCCTATCACAATTATATCTAGAGATACTCATTTAATTTATTCGGCAATGTTCCCTTCTGTTATTTCTCAATCAATTTCTTTAGATGAAAGCTTAATAGATATAAGATCTTTAGCTAAAAAAGCAAGAGTATCCTTTATAAAAGATGAAGTAATAAATATTGACTTTAATTCAAAAAAAATCTTTTTACGAAATAGACCATCAATTCTTTTTTCAAAATTAGTTCTTAACTATGGGAGTCAAACTAAAATACCAGAAGAATTTAAAGATTTAGTAAATAAGCAAATTGCTTTTCCAATTAAACCATTTTTCAAATCTTATGAGTCAATTAAAAAAGAAGATAAATATGATTCTGAAACTGAATTATCTTTTGTTATTGCTGGGAGTGGACTTGCCGCAATTGAAGTTGCTTTTGCCCTAAGAAAAAGATGGAAAAAAAGATCTTTAAAGATTCTTTGCAAATCAAAAAAGTTAGATAATAAAATCTTAAAAACTTTTTACAGATCGAATATAGAAGTAGTTGAAAATCTTCCTTATGATTATGGAAAAATTTTATTATGTACTGGAAATTCCTCACCACTATGGGTACAAAAAAATAATGCAGAATTGGATTCAAAAGGAAGATTTTTTACAAATCAGAAATTAAGGTTGAAAAATTTTTTAGGAATTTTTGCAACTGGTGATTGTGCAGTCATTGAAAACTCTATACGACCTTCTTCTGGAATATTTGCAGTAAAAGTTTTAAATATATTGGCTAATAATATTCAAAAGGATATAAAAGGTGAATCACTAAAAAGATGGTCTCCTCAAAAATTTGGATTACAAATAGTAAATTCTTATCCTAGAAACATTCCAAAAGCTTTTGCTTTTTATGGCCATATTGTAATTGGACCTTATTTCCTTATTTGGTACCTTAAAAATAAAATTGATCAAGCTTTTATTAAAAAATTTCGTCTCTTAGATTTGAATATGAATCAAAAAGTCAAAGAAAAAGAGATGGAAGATTGTAGAGGATGCGCGGCTAAAATCCCCCAAAGCATTTTAAATAAATCCTTAAAAAGTGCTCAACTAGAAAGTTTTGTCACTTCTCCTGAGGATTCTGTTGAAATTTATAATAATAATCAAGATATTATTCTTCAAAGTGTTGATGGATTTCCTGCGTTGATAAGTGATCCCTGGTTAAATGCAAAAATTACTGTTTTGCATGCTTGCTCAGATTTATGGGCTTCCGGCGCAAAACTTTCATCTGTGCAAGCCTTAATATCACTTCCAAAAGTAAGAAAAGATTTTCAAAGCTACCTCTTTTCGCATTGTTTGAAAGGGATAAAAACAACAGTTGAAGAACAAGGTGGTGAATTAATTGGAGGGCATACTTTTGAGTCAAGAAGCTTTGTTGAGAAACCTTATTCCTTAGGAATCGAAATTTCTTTAACTGTTCAGGGAGTTTTGAAAAATGGAGCTAAGCCATGGTTGAAATCTGGTATGCAAAAAGGAGATATTATCCTAATGTCAAGACCTTTAGGTGTGGGAATTTTTTTTGCAGCTCAATTGCAAAATATAAACTTGAAAGATAGTTCGGATGAGATAATGAAAAATTTAGTTAAAAGTCAGCAACCTTTGATTGAAAAAATTTATTTGCTACAAGATAAGTTTGGAGAAAGATTTATAAATGCAGCTACTGATATAACGGGGTTTGGATTTATAGGACACCTTAAAGAGATGATTGATTCGTCTAATTTATCAAGGAAAAAAAATAACCTGGAACCTATTAGGGTCATATTAGATTTAATGGCATTTAAAGCTTATCCAGGAGTATTTGATTTAATACAAAAAGGCATCAAAAGCTCTTTGTACGAATCAAATAAAGAAATATTTGATAAAATTCTTTCAAAAAAACCAAATGATAGAGTTATTTCATTTTCAAAAAAAAATTATTTAAATAGTGAAAGCTTTAAAGAAAAAATTTCATTATTATTAGATCCACAAACTTGTGGTCCGCTATTAATAAGTTGTGATCCAAAGTATGAAAGTTGTTTAAATGATGAATGGTATAAGGTTGGAGAAGTAATAAATTGATAGTTATTTCCTTTTGATCTTATCGATCTCTATATATCTCAATCTTTTAATTTCATCTCCCATTTCTTTCCCTGGTCGCCATCCTTCTTTTTTTAAAAATTCTCCACTCTTCTTTGACTTAATAAATTTATAAATAAAAAGCCATTTAAAAAATGATTTCCAAAATAAACCCCCATTGCAGATTAATAATTTAACTGTTTCTTTATCTAAATTATTTGTTTCAATAAATTCAGTCCAATTTGAGGGGGTTAAGTTTAGAAATTTTTCTTTTTCATTTTCTAATTGATTTGTTATGTTTAAATAATCTGTGAGAATTTTCTTTTCTTTGCTATTAATCAAATATCTTTGAAAATTTACTTCTAAATTTTCTGAATTTTTTAATAGGTAAAGAATATAATTACCTTTTAATTTTTTAATCCAATTTAAACCTCTTAAAAAATGATTATTAACAATTATATTTTTATTTATAATAGAAATAACTTCCCAATCATTTAATAAGGCAACTGTTTTTGAAAGATTATCATATTTGTATATTTCTGATAATTCCATCCTAATTCTTATACTTATTCCAGGAGGAAATTTTGATTTTTTATCATCTTTCATAATTGACCATGGCCATTTTTGTACAATTTTTTGAGATTGTTGGAGTGATTTATTTGAAATCTTGAAACCTAATCTTGATGCATATCTCGCGCATCTTATTAATCTACTAGGGTCATCTTGAATACTATTATCATGTAGTAAATGTAATTCTTTTTCTTGTATGTGTTTTATGCCATCAAATAAGTCGTAAATTTCTTTTTTTGAGAATTCAAAAGCTATTGCATTTATACTAAAATCTCTTCTTTTTAAATCCTCTTCAATTTTTGCATGCTTTATGATTGGATTTAATCCTGGAGCTTCATAACTCTCTTTTCTTGCAGAAGCAATATCAATTTTTAAACTGTTAATGTTTAGTTCTACAGTATCATATATTTCAAATTCTTTTATAAGACAAATTTGGACATTTGAGATATTTTTTTTTATAAACTTTGCTAAATCTACTGAAGATCCTTCTGTAATAAGATCTATATCAAGTGGGTTGAAAAATGTCTTTTTATGTATTTTAGTAATTAATAAATCTCTGATATAACCACCTACAATTGCAACTTTAACGTTACTATTTAATTTAATAAATTCGGAAATTATATTAAATAAATTAAATGGAATTTTTAATAACTCTGAATTTATATAAGCAGAAATATCATTCATGCAAATTTCAATTTATTGCTCTTATTGGAGCTAATCTTGGGTCTAGAATTTTGCTCCCTTTATCACCAAACTTTACTGCTAATGATATTTTTTCGCCACTGCCAAATATATGTATAATTTCCCCCTTTCCAAATTTGGAGTGAATTACTTTATCTCCAATCAACCAACTTTTACCTTTACTAGGTCCTGAATACAGTTTTCTTACTGCATTAATAGGTTTATTTATAAATTCATTTGAATCATTGCGATCTACTCTTGTTAAACGGTTAAGATGATTATCCCTTCTAATAGACGCACCACCAGATTGAGGTAATTCGCCATCAATTAATTCCTCTGGGATTTCTGAGAGAAATACTGAAGGAATTGTTGCCTCTCGAAGACCTCCCCACAGTCTCCTTTCCCTCGCATGCGATAAGAAAACTCTTCCTTTAGCTCTTGTTATGCCTACGTAGCATAATCTCCTTTCTTCTTCTAGAAGAAAAGGAGTATCAATTGACCTATAACTTGGGAACAAACCTTGTTCTAGACCAGTTATAAATACATTTTGAAATTCTAATCCTTTACTGTTATGAAGAGTCATTAAAGTGACGGAGTTAGGATGATTTTTTTTTGTATCATTATCTGTTGTTAAAGCTGCTGTTGACAAGAATCCCTCTGCATCTGGGTTTTCGGTCTCTTCTTCAAATTGAGTAGCAGCATTTATTAATTCCTGGAGATTATTTCTTCTGTCTTCAGCTTCCTCTGAATCACTTGTTAATAAATCTCTTAAGTAACCACTTTTTTCTAAAATTAATTGAAGAATTTGAGCTGGTCCTGAGTTTTTTACATAGCAAAGGAGGTCATTCATAAGCTCTGTAAATTTATTAATACCCTTTGAAGATCTACCTATAGTCTCATCTAAGGTTTGTTTGTCATTTATGACCTCCCATAAAGGAATATTTAACTTATTTGATAAATCATTAAGCTTTTGAATAGTTGTTTTTCCTATTCCCCGTCTAGGTACATTTATGATCCTTAAAAGGCTTACATTGTCTGAAGAATTTACTAATACTTTTAAATATGCAATTGCATCTTTAACTTCTCGTCTGTCATAAAAACGTAATCCGCCAAAGATTGTATATGGAATTCGCCATCTTACTAAAGATTCCTCTAGCACTCTAGATTGAGCCCTAGTCCTATAGAGGATTGCAAAATTTTTCCAGATTGGTTGGTTACTGTAATTGTTTAGAGATCTTAATTTTGTTGTTATTGCCTCAGCTTCAGATATTTCATCATCACAGCTCATTAACTTTAAAAGTTCTCCCTCATCCTTTGTAGGCCTTAGAACTTTATCAATTCTTTCAGTATTATTTTCGATTAAAGAGTTTGCTGCTTTAAGAATATTTGATGAGGATCTATAGTTATCTTCTAATTTAACCAAAGATGCTTTTTGATCACTATTAGATGAATTTTTAAAGTCTTCTTGAAAACCAATTAATATTCTAAAATCAGCTGCCCTAAAACTATAAATACTTTGATCAGCATCTCCAACAACAAAAATTGATCTATCATTCCATTCACAAAATTTGTTTGGTTCCTTATTCCCAGCTGCAATTAATTTGATCAGTTCATATTGGGTTCTATTTGTATCTTGATATTCATCAACTAGAATATGCCGAAATCTTTTGTGCCAGTAATCCCTAACTAAATCATTTTGTCTTAATAAATAAACAGGTAGTAGTAAAAGATCATCAAAATCCAAAGCATTATTTTTTGAGAGAGATATTCTGTATCTTCTATAAGCATCCGCGATTATCTTATCAAAATGATTATCAGCTTTCTCCTCAAGGTCATTAGCTGTATAGCATTGATTTTTTGCGTTACTTATAGCCCTTTTGATTTTTTTAGGATCAAATCTTTTTGGATCAAGACTCATGTCTTGACTAACAATTTCTTTTACAAGAGTCTGAGAATCTGTTTCGTCATAAATAGAAAATTGTCTTGTCCATGTTAGGCCTTCAGGATCTTGATATTTTTCAATATCGTATCTTAAAAGTCTTGAAAATAATGAATGAAAAGTTCCAATCCATAGATCTCTAAGTCTTTCTTGATCAATATTTGTTCTTAATTGATTCTGATCAAATTCTTTTAAGGTTGACCAAGGTTGTCCAAATTGATTTAAAGCTATTTCTTGTGCAAGAAGTACTTGAAGTCGAGCTTTCATTTCTTTGGCAGCTTTATTTGTAAAAGTTACTGCAAGTATGTTGAAGGGATCTACTGAGTTATTTTCAATTAGATTAGCAATTCTATGGGTGAGAGCCTTTGTTTTCCCACTACCTGCACCTGCTACAACTAGCAGTGGCCCATTAATATGATTTACTGCTTTGAGTTGTTCATTATTTAAGTTTTTAAAAAGGTAGTTGTTAGTTTGATGCACTTTTTGTAGCTTATAGAATCAAAATTTTGACCTTTATTTAATATGAAGAATGAGGCTTAGTCTCTAATTCTTCTAATGCTTTTTTTAAATTTATAAGTTCATTATTATTATTGATTATTTCTTCGAATTTTTTCTGGGGCATTTTTAATTTAATACTTCTTTTAAGAATTTCTTTTTCTAATCTTTTTTTATAGGAAGAGACAAGTTGTTTTGATAAATTTAATTCTTCTTTATCCAAAATATTTAAGGAATTACAATCTCATCTTAGCGAAAAAAATTTTTTATTTACAGTATTTTAAATTTCACTTTAAAATTAAATTTTTTAATTTTCTCTGATCTATTATAGATAAATTGAAATTTTAAGTTTTTATAGTTTTCAAAAATGTCAGCCTCAAATAATCAAATGTTATCAACTGATAGAGAATTAAAAAATATAAGAAATAAAGATTTTGAATCTATACAACAATTTATAAATACTGCTAACTCAAGATTAGATGCAATAAATTCAATAACTAATAATTCTCACGCAATAGCTGCTGATGCTGTTACTGCAATGATTTGTGAAAATCATGATTCAGTGAATTCTGAAATATCTTTAGATACAACAAATAAAATGTCTGTTTGTCTTAGAGATGGAGAAATAATTTTAAGGATTGTTACTTACCTTTTAGTTTCCGATGATGAAACAGTTTTATCTAAAAGTTGTTTAAAGGACCTTAAAAATACTTATTTAGCACTTGGTGTACCTCTAAAAAATGCAATTCGAATTATTGAACTTATGAGAGATGCAACGATTTCTGACTTAAAATCCACTGTAAAAGTCATGTCAGGAGAAAAAGGATTCCTCCCTGATCTAATTTCAAATACAGAGTTTCAATTTGAAAGAATAATCAATCTTTTACAATAGATATATTTCTTATTTCTGATGTGTGTGATGTTTGTATGACAGAATTGTTTTCTTGATTTCTAGTCACTGAATATCTAGATCTTATGTGAGTTGATAAAAAACATATTCTCTCTTCAGAAATTGTTGAACTGTAAACAGTTTTTATATTTAAGTTTTCATTATCATCAATAAAATATTCTGATGATGAAATCTGGGATTCAGTATACCCTTTATTACGTAAAACAATTCCTCTATTTTTATCCTTTTGTAAAAATAATAATATAGTTTTATCTGCTTCAATTTTTTGATCCTTATCCCAATCGCTCAAAGCCTGCCAACTTATTGTTATTGCAATAACAGAAGGTTGAGAGCTTAAATTATATTTTTCTAAAAGTTCCACTACATTTTTATTTTTTATTTCTAACTCTTTTATTACTATTTTACTAGTTGAATTTTCGACTTCTTGAAAAGCTAGAGAGTGAGTGCTTCTTAAAGATTTCCACTCCCCTAAACTTTTTTGAATAAATTGATTAATTGTTATTAGATTCTTCGTCAAGTTTATCTTCTACTGAATGATTGGTAGCTTTTTGAATCATCTTTATCATTGAATCTACCATCAATCTTTTTGCAGAAGTCACTTTTATTCCAGAAGGTGTAGTTGATATTTGTTCTCCAGGACGATTATATGATGTTGGTCTAAAAGGAGTCATCTAAAAAATTTTAAAAATCAACAGAATTATATTCTTACATGAATAGTCATTTTTAAGGTTGTTTTTTGCAAAAATGTTATATCTTTTCTGGACAGTCTAAGATTTATCTATTCTTTCGTTTATTTTGAAATTTTTTTTTTGCTAAACCTGAAATAGTTGCCAAAGCAAACATACCCAATAGAGCAATTCCTAGAAATAAACCTGCTCCCTGACTGACTCCTGCTCCAACAGCGACAAGAATAGAATCACTAATTAGAAGGCTAATTAATAATGCTGGAGAGAATATTTTCCACCGAGTACCGCCAATCCCTATGGCATAGCTAAGAAAATCAAAAAGACCAGTCATAAGAAGACCTGTCATAAGAAAGAAATTTTCCTCTAATTGGTTTTGATTAAAACTCTCAATTCTTTTCATTGCTTTTGAACCTACTAAACTACGCACAGGACCACGGCCGAAATATCTTGCTATGAAGAAAGCTGCTTGGCAGAAAACAATATCAGAAAAGACAATTGTTATGTAACCTTTTTGGAATCCTAATAATGAGCCGGCCAGAAGAGAATACGCTGAACTTGGTAAAGCAGGCAAAATTATGCTTACTCCTCTTAGAACAAATATTCCAAAAGGTGCCCATATTCCCATGCTCTTTACCTTATACCTGAGGGGTTCTATGCCATAATTTTGTATGAAATAAATCAATACAATGAATGTTGTTATAAAAAAAATTATTGTAAGGAATTTTTTGATTTTATTCATTATTTGCCTGAAAATTTTTTGAAAAGAAACTTTCAAATTTAATAATTGATTCTATCTATAATAGAAATACTAATCAATAAAATTTTTTACAAAGTTTTTAATCTTATGGTTTTACTCCTTAATCTTGAATTTGAGAGAGAATTATTATAACTTCTGAATCAAAATTGAAACTAATAAGATATGAATTAAATTTAAAATTTTAATTATTTAATTTCAAATGTTAGAAAATATTATTACTCAACTCAAGAATAAATTTTCATCAATACATGATTTAATTATCTCGTTTTGGGTTATTTTTATAATTTTTTCTTTTTTTATTGCATTAAATCAATCATATGCCTTGTCTCATGAGTGGGTTGGAGGCCCAATTAGTGAATATGGCGAACAATTATGGGATAGAAAAAGCATAAAAAGGAATAAAGATGGTTCTGTGAGAGTATTGAGCAAGTTTATTCCAAAAACTAAAAGTGAAATAACACAAGATATTCTTTATACAATGGATATAAATTGTTTTGAGAAATCCTTTAGAGATGTTGATGTTTTCATTGATGAGCAAAATAGTCATTTTAATAATCTTGCTGATTGGCAAGAACCGAATGGAGACCAACTAATTTTGGGTGTAATAGGTCAAGTTTGCAGAGTTGAAAACTAATTTATGAATATTAATTAAAACACCTTTCTAGGAAATTTTTAAAAGTTCTAAGCCCCAGATTTGAATGATGTGCTGGTAGGTACTTGTTTAGTAGAAATCTTATTTAACTTAGTTGAATTAATTAAATTTATTACTCCCATACCTCTTTAAAAATAAAAAACCGTTCATAGAACGGGTTTAAAGGTGCCAGGACCCAGATTTGAACTGGGGACACGGCGATTTTCAGTCGCCTGCTCTACCAACTGAGCTATCCCGGCTTTCCCTTATATACTCTAAATTAAGATGTGTAGTTTGTGAAACTCCTTTCATTAAATTTTTATATCTTGATCAAAGATTTAACGAAGTAAATCTATTTTTTTGCATTTTTTGCTAATAAGGCAGTCCCAAATGAAGTGGTTTTTTTACATGACACTATTGGGATATTAATAATCCCTTCTCTTATAGCTCTCCACTGAGGATTTTTTGAACCTCCACCAGTTGTAACGATCCGTTTCGGAAGTGAACCTGTTAGTTCACATAGTTTTTCCCAACCTCGTAATTCGATTCTTGCTAAGCCCTCGAATAATGCATGTAAATAAAGGGAGTCGCTTACAGGTCTTGGGTTAAGGATTGGCTCTAAAAAAGGATTATTAATAGGAAATCTTTCACCCCTACTATTTAGTGGTAAAAGATTTAAAGAAGTTTTTTTTGATGTATTAATTTGTCTGCTAAGTTCTTTTATTTCTAAATCAGAAAAAAATTGAGATAGAATCCCACAACCAGCGTTTGATGCTCCTCCGCATATCCATTCTCCACTTACTCGATGGGTAGTAATTCCCTTTTCTCTAATTGGGCAATCATTAAATTTTTTAACAACCATTGTGGTGCCTAAAACTGTTAGGCCTTCTTCTTTATCTAATCCAGCAGCTAAGAAAGCTGCATTTGAATCAGTTGTACCTGAGATTAATTGTAATTTCTTGTTTAATTTGAATCTATCTGCTACGCCATTATCGATTCTACCCATTATTTTTCCACTTTTAATTATAAGAGGTAAGCATTTTTGCCATGAATTATTGAGATAACTTTTTGGCCAAGATTCTTTTATTAGATCCCAACCAAGTTTGATATTATTGCCTTCTTCTCCATATTTCCAATCTTTCAAAAACCAGCCAGTTATCCAATCGGATTGATGTCTTAAAAGAATATTTTCACCATATTTATCTATTAGTCTTAATGCTTTCGCAAGGCTGCTGTATGGAGTTTGTAAATGAGCTTCTTCAATAGTGATGGATTCAATGAAGATTTTATTTTCATTACATGCTTGATAATAAGGTATTGCTTCTCCTTTAGGTGTCCCTTTTAAAGTACATGCTGTTAAAGTTCCAGAGGTACCAGAGATTGCCAAATTCACAATATTGCTTTTTATTTCAGTAGGTAAATTATCTAGAAGATGTTCACATGAATTAATCCATGAATTTGGATTTTTAAAGCCGTATTTATAGTTGACTAAATTTGAATATTTTAATTCTTTATTTGAATTAATTATGGATATTCTTGCACCACTAGTTCCAAAATCTAACCCCCCAAATAAATCATCTGGCATTAATGTTTTAAAAAGTTTTTTGATTCCTCTAATAATTGGGCTGCTTTTTTTTCTACAACTTCCCAAGGAAGGTTAAGATCGTTTCTTCCAAAATGTCCATAGGAAGCTGTCTTTCTGAAAAATTCCCCACCCATTTTTTTTGGTAAATTTCTTAAATCAAATTCTTTTATTATTGCGGCAGGCCTTAAATCAAAATTGTTTTTAATTAGTTCTTGCAAAATATCTTGAGAAAGTACAGCAGTGCCAAAAGTGTCAATAAGAATTGAAATTGGTTTGGCAACGCCAATAGCATAACTTAATTGCACTTCTGCCTTTTTTGCTAATTTTGCTTTAACAATACTTTTAGCTACAAAACGAGCTGCATAAGCAGCTGATCTATCCACTTTAGTAGGATCTTTTCCTGAGAATGCACCACCTCCATGTCTCGCATATCCACCATAAGTATCAACAATTATTTTTCTGCCAGTAAGTCCTGCGTCGCCTTGAGGTCCTCCTACTACAAATTTACCTGTTGGGTTTACAAGGAATCTAGTCTTTTGCCTGTTTGGTTTGATTTCTAGATCTTCTGTAACTGGTAAAACAACATTGATCCATAAATCTTCTGTTATCTTTTGACGAATTTCTTCCTCATTTGTAATACCATCGATTTCAGCCGTGTGTTGAGTTGAAATTAAGATGGTGTTTATTGAAACTGGAACACCTTTTTTATAATCAATACTTACTTGAGTCTTGCCATCAGGTAGGAGATATTCAAGCACTTTTTCATGTCTCACTTTGGCAAGCTGCCTTGCTAATCTATGAGCTAAGCTAATTGGTAATGGCATTAATTCAGGCGTTTCATCGCATGCATAACCAAACATAATTCCTTGGTCACCAGCCCCAGTATTATTTTCTAAATCCTCGTTTACATCATCTGCTTCATTTACTCCTTGGGAAATATCAGGTGATTGCTCATCAAGAGCTACTAAAACAGCACAGCTATTTGAATCAAAACCTCCAGCTTTTGAACCTTCGTATCCAATTTCTTTAATTACATTTCTAACTAGTTTTATATAATCAAGCTTTGCTCTAGAGGTTATTTCACCTGTAACTAAACAAAGACCAGTGTTAACTACTGTTTCGCAGGCTACCCTGCTTTCTGGATCTTCGGTCAATAAAGCATCCAAAACCGCATCACTTATTTGATCACATATCTTGTCAGGATGACCTTCAGTTACAGATTCAGAAGTAAAGATAAAGTCACTCATTTATAACTCTTAAGTATTTCTTTTAATCCTAAATTAAATAGTAAAAATAAATCAATAGTTATTAAGTTGAAATTAGATTAAATATTTGCAACTATGTTTTTTGACAAGCAGAACTTTAAAACAGTTTATTCACTTTCTATATTCTCTGTAGCTTTATCTTCATTCTCATCAGTTTGTTCAAGTAACATTTGTTTATATTTTGCAGCCATCTCTTCAGCTTTATCAAAAACCTTTTGAGGATCTGTTAACATATCACCCGGTTCAGGTTCTAGAGCTTTTGTGGATAAAGATATTCTACCTCTCTCTGAATCTAAATCTATTATCATTACTTTCATTTGATCATTTACGTTCAAAATATTATGTGGGGTTTCAATATGCTCATGACTGATTTCAGATATATGTAATAAACCACTAACACCCCCTATATCAATAAAAGCCCCATAAGGTTTTATTCCTTTTACATTACCTACAACAACTTCACCAACTTCAAGTCTATTCATTTTTTTCTCAACTAAAGCCCTTCGATGACTTAAAACTAATCTGTTTCTTTCTTCATCTACTTCCAGAAATTTTAAAGGTAAATATTCCCCTTCTAAATCTTCTTTTATTTTTCGGGCACTGATATGAGACCCAGGGATAAATCCTCTCAACCCCTCTACTCTAACTAGAGCCCCACCTCTGTTTGTTGCAAAAACCTCAGAATATATTGTGGCATCCTCCTTTTGTAGTTGTCTTACCCTTTCCCATGCTCTTTGATATTCTATTCTCCTAATTGATAATGCTAATTGTCCATCTTCATTTTCCTCACTCATTATAAAAAATTCTCTACTTTCAGAAGGCTGCAAAACATCGCTTAATCCTTCAACTCTATTAATTGATACTTCTTGCATAGGCATAAAAGCGGCAGTTTTAGCACCAATATCTATCATTGCTCCTTTAGGTTCTAATGCGAACACTGTGCCTTTTACAAGATCGCCAGGTTTAAAATTGTAATCATATTTTCCTAATAATGATGCAAAATCTTCTTGAGTAAATCCGGCACTATCTAAATCACCGCTTCTTCTACTGGAAGAAGAATCTGCAGAGGGAATATCTTTGGTGTCAAATGATAAATCTTCCTCTTTTAGAGTTTCTGAAGTATTTTCTTCTACAGTTGAGTTTTCAATTTCTTTTTCGTCTGAAATTTCTTGTACGGTTTGGGAAGAATTTTCGATCATGTGTTAAAACGCAGAATACCTTAGGTATTTAGAGAGGATTGCTTTTGGCCTGCAAACTAAAGAGCAATATAATTGTATCTAATATTCTACACTTTAATACGCTGAATTTATAAAATTGAAGCTAATTCATTTTTTGAGGTGCCTTTAAGAGATTCGAGTGTGGAAACAAAATCTTTTACCCCATTAAACTTTCTGTAGACTGAAGCATATCTTATATAAGCAACTTCATTTTCTTTTCTTAAGCCTTTAAGAATCAATTCTCCTATTTGAGAAGTTTTAATATCTCTATTCGAGTCTTGTATTATTTGCGATTCAATTGCATCAACAAAATCAACAATTGCTTCTCTAGAAAATGTTGTTTTTTCACATGCTCTAGAAATTCCAGTAACTAATTTATCTTTATTGAATAATTCTCTGCTCCCATCTTTTTTAATGACAGAAATTGGCATTGTCTCAACCCTTTCATAAGTGGTAAATCTAAAGCTGCAATTTAAACACTCTCTTCTTCTTCTTACACTTTTTCCAGTATCAGCAGATCTTGATTCTAAAACTCTGCTATCTGTGTTTTGACAGGTCGGACACTGCATATAGTGATTTAAAAGAATCTTTACCCTAATTTTAGATTAATATCTCGATTATGAAAAGTATTAAAAAAAATCCCTCCATATAGTTAGAAGGGATTTTTTACTTTATTTTCTATCGAATTTAGGAGGATCTCTAAAAGCGACTGCAAAAAATAGAGTAACAACTGCGAGAGTTAAAATAAGGACGTAAGCAAAAGCTTCCATGAGAAATAATAATAAAGTTTAATTTAAACCCTTCCAGGGATTCTTCTAGTAGTTTCGTCACCAAGTTTCTTAAAGAGACCAAACTCAACTTGATCTCCTATCTCGGCATCAATTCCAGCAAAAGAGTCTCTGTAAAGAGTTCTTGAGGCATGCCACCAATGCCCAAATAGGAATAATAATCCAAAACATAAATGTGCATAAGTAAACCAAGCCCTTGGAGAACTTCGGAATACACCATCGGATTTATAAGTTTCTCTATCAAACTTAAAGGCTTCACCGAGTTGCGCTTTCCTAGCTAATCTTTTAACTACAGCTGGATCTGTGAATGTTTGACCATTGAGATCTCCACCATAAATAGTAGCTGTGATGCCAGTTTGCTCAAATGAATACTTTGCTTCAGCTCTTCTAAATGGGATATCTGCCCTGACATTTCCTTCTTTATCTTCCAAAATGACTGGGAAGTTCTCAAAGAAGTTTGGAATTCTTCTGACTTCCAATTCATTACCTTCTTTGTCTTGGAAGGAAATATGACCTTGCCAACCGGTAGGTAAACCATCTCCATTTACAAGTGCTCCAACCCTAAATAATCCTCCTTTAGCAGGACTATTGCCCACATAGTCATAAAATGCAAGTTTTTCTGGAATTGATGCATATGCTTCTTCTTTAGTGGCACCATTATCAATAGCAGCTTGTACCCTTCTATTTATTTCAGTTTTAAAGTATCCAGAATCCCATTGATATCTGGTAGGACCGAATAATTCTACGGGGGTTGTGGCAGAGCCATACCACATTGTTCCGGCGACAACGAAAGATACAAATAGTACAGCTGCAAGTGCACTAGCTAATACTCCCTCCAAACTTCCAAGTTTTAGAGCTCTATAAAGCCTTTCACCGGGCCTGTTTGTTATATGAAATATTCCACCAATAATTCCAAGAAGGCCAGCAGCAATATGATTTGCAACTATTCCTCCAGGGTTAAATGGATTAAAACCATCTGCTCCCCAAGAAGGAGAGACGGGCTCAACATGGCCGGTTAAACCATAAGGGTCTGAAACCCAGATGCCAACATTAGCGCAATGAAAAGCACCGAATCCAAAGCAAGTAATTCCTGCTAATAAAAGATGAATACCAAAAATTCTTGGAAGATCAAGAGCAGGTTCTCCCGTTCTTTCGTCTTCCCATAAATCTAAATCCCAATATGTCCAATGCCAGATTGAAGCAAGCATTAAAAGTCCACTAAAAACAATGTGAGCTGCAGCAACACCTTCAAAGCTCCAGAATCCTGGATCAACTCCGGTAGCGCCTGTAATATCCCATCCGTTCCAACTACTTGTGATTCCTAGTCTTGCCATGAATGGCATGACATACATTCCCTGTCTCCACATTGGATTTAAAACAGCGTCTGAAGGATCAAAAATGGCTAATTCATATAAAGCCATTGAACCGGCCCAGCCGGCTAATAATGCAGTATGCATGAGATGCACAGCGAGTAGACGACCGGGGTCGTTGATAACTACTGTGTGAACTCTATACCAAGGCAATCCCATCGGTTAAATTCTTGTAACGATGCTGAATAAACAGCTAAACATCATGATAGTAAGGGTTTTTTGAGCTTTGAGAGAGTTTTGTAAATAAATTAATTTTCTTAGTAAAACTGGATAGATAACTTTCTATCACTGGTGTTTCGGCGAATTTTTACCTAAAATATGTTAATATTTTGGTCACAATTCTCAAAGTAAAACGCCAAAATAGATAAAAATTATAAAAAAAATGACTACTATCAGATTTATCAGAGAAGGATTGGACATCCAATGCAAACCTGGCGAAAATTTAAGAGAGCTGGTAATAAAAGAGCAATTACAACTTTATGGACTTAAGGGTATTTTGGGCAATTGCGGTGGAGTAGGACAATGCAGTACTTGTTTTGTTTCAGTTGAAGGAGGAACAAATAATTCTCTTAGTCCCTTAACAGTAGTAGAGGAAGAAAAACTTAAAAATAGACCTGATAATTGGAGACTTGCATGTCAAACTCTTATTAAGTCATCTGCCATAATACTAACCAAACCACAATCACCTCCATCAAATTTAGAGGATTTGAAAAAATCTGCCAAAAACAAAAAATTACCTAGATAATTGTTTAAGACTGTAAATGAGTTATTAAACTTTTTGATTTTTTCACTTTATTTCCATTTAAATGTTTATAGTCTAAATATTATTAAATTTGTCTTTTTAAATGGAAACAACAAATTTTGGTTTCGTAGCAAGTCTTCTTTTTGTGGGAGTACCAACAATTTTTCTTATTGGTTTATTTATTTCTACTCAAGATGGAGAAAAATCTAGTTTTTATTCGGACTCTGGGAAAGGTAAACTTGGTCCAAAACGTTAACTTTTTCTCAAACGTTAAATTTCAAAACTTATGTATATAGTTTCCTCAGAAACATTTTTTTTGTGGAAACAAAAGCAAATAATGAAAGGGGGAGATGATAAATCACTCAACCTTTTGATCGACTCATTAGGAGGCTTATCAAAAAAAGAATTAAGTTTGCTCAAAATAAAGTCAGAAAAGTGGATACCATTAAAAATTAATTTAGAATTACTAGAGTCTTTTTGGGATAAACACCTTATTTCTTCTATTCCTATTCAATATCTAAGTGGAATTTCTTATTGGCGTGATCTCAAGCTAGAAGTATCAAAAAAAGTTCTCATCCCACGTCCAGAAACAGAACTTATAATTGAAATTATTTCGACAAAATTTAAAAATAAGCGAGAAAAAATAACGTTTGTTGATTTGGGAACTGGTTCGGGTGCAATTAGCATCGCTTTAGCATTGGCTAATCCAAAATGGGATGGGATTGCAACTGATATTGATAAAAATGCTTTAGAGATTGCCTTGAGAAACTTTACTGCTAATTCTAATCAATCTAATTTGAAATTTTATCACGGTAATTGGTGGGATCCTCTTAAAGATTTCAAGAGTAAGATAGATTTAGCTGTAGCTAATCCTCCATATATTCCAGAAAATACTTATAAGGAATTACCAATTGAGGTAAAGAATTTTGAACCTAAAAATGCACTTTTGGGAGGAGAAGATGGTTTGGATCATATAAAAGAAATAGTTCAATATGCCCCTTCATATTTAAAAGAAAAAGGATGGCTATTGATTGAGAATCATTTTGATCAGGGTGCTAAAGTAAAAGAATTATTTATTAAAAATAGATTTACTGATGTAGAAGTATTAAAAGATTTATCTGGAATTGGAAGGTTTACAATTGGAAGATATAAATAATTTATTTGGAGAAAATAAATGAATGTCGTAGATCATAAATTAGCTTTAAAAAAACTAAATATTGGTTTACCTATAATTTTTCAGACTGATACCTTGCCTGCGATTGGATGTTTACCGATGTTCTCTGAAATAATTTATAAGATTAAAAAAAGAGATATAAAGAAGCCTTTGATTTTAATGGGCGCTGAAAAATCTCAACTTAATGAATTTGTTCATAAATCTGCTCTAGAGGATTATAAAATTATGGCTTCTAGATATTGGCCAGGACCGTTAACAATTGTTATTCCCATCTCAGAAAAAAGTAAACCATTTTTTTCTAGTAGTGACTCTACATTAGGTTTAAGAATACCAAATTCAATCATGGCTAAATTTCTCATAAAAGAAAGTGGACCATTGTTAACATCAAGTGCAAATATCTCAGGATTAACTCCAGCTACTAATGCAGAAGATATTTCAATGGACCTGCCTAATGTGGATATTCTTGGACCTGTACCTTGGGAAAAATCCAGTGGGAAAGCAAGTACAATTATATCTTGGGTAAAACAGGGAAAATGGAAAATAATTAGGGAGGGAGAAATCTTAATCCCCGGAATAGGGTTATGCTAATTCTTTCCTTTTTTATTTTTTTAATACAATTTTTTTCTTACTGGATATTTGAACCTTTAACTGCATTTTTAACTGATTTACTTGAGCTGAGGTTCTTAAAAACTATTCTTTTATTAATTTTTATTTTTCTTTTTTCAACAAAAAAGAGTGAGCAAATTTAGCACTTTATGAATGCCGGCTAACAGATTTGAACTGATGACCTTCGCTTTACAAAAGCGCTGCTCTACCGCTGAGCTAAGCCGGCATAATTTTTATTTTACATACAGCTAGGTGTATTTTGAAAATTTATTAATTTAGATTCTGAGACGTTTATTTTTTTTTAGGGGTGTCAAAGTTTTTTTTGAATTCTATTTCTCCAGTAAGAGTTCTTTTTATAGGTAGATTAGCAACTAAAGCAGTCATTCTATCTTCTGTTTCTAGACTGAGAGCTACTTCCTCAAAATCAATCTCAACATATTTTGCAACCACATCAAGTATTTCTTTTCTCATTTTGTCTAATAAATCAGTTGTCAATGAACTCATGTCAACTCTGTCATGAGCTAAAACTAGTTGTAATCTTTCCCTCGCTGTATTGGCACTTGACGTTTCTCTGCCTAACAATTTGTTAATAAGGTCTCGAAGAGTCATAATTTTTAAAAAATCTTTGTTTGCATTAATCTCATGAATTTATCTTTAAGACTTTTCCCTTCATTTTTAGGATCGATAATTGGTATATCTTTTCCTGTAAGCCTTTCAGATACATTTAGATAACATTTTTTAGCTGGCGATTTACTATTTGAAAGTGTTAAAGGTTCTCCTCTATTTGTACTTATTATTACTTGTTCATCCTCTAAAACAATACCTAGCAAAGGCAATGAAAGGATACTTTGGACATCTTCTATTGAGAGCATTTCTTGATTAGCCATCATATTTGGACGAACTCTATTGATTACTAATTGTATTGGTTTTATATCAGAGGTATTTAAAATCCCAATGACTCTATCTGCATCGCGAACTGCGGATAATTCAGGATTTGTCACAACTATAGCTTCTTTACAAGCTGAAAGAGCATTTTTAAAACCATCCTCAACACCAGCAGGACAATCAACTAGAACATAATCAAACTTCTCGCTCAGTAATTTACTAATTTGTTTCATATCTTCAGGTTTCATCCAATCAAGCATTCTAGGATCACCAGCTGGTAAAAGAGCTAAGTTAGGTTCTTTCTTATGCCTAACCAATGCTTGTTCAAGACGACAATTTTTGTCGAGAACATCTTGTGCGGTATAAATAATACGATTTTCTAAACCTAAGAGAAGGTCTAGATTCCTCAACCCAAAGTCTGCATCTAAAACAGCTGTGGTAACACCACTATTTGCGAGAGCAATACCAAGATTTGCTGTCAGGGTGGTTTTACCAACTCCACCTTTACCAGAGCAAATTAGTATAGTGCGAGTATCTTCCGGCACAAGAATTTATAATTTTTCAAATAATAAGCTAGATTTACAAAGTAAAATAGTAAAAAAGTTAAGTAATTCTTAAATTTATTTTTTTTAATTAATTTGTTTCAAAATATTTATTTATTTACTTTTAGTTTTGTTTTAAATCGTAAGGCTTAATAATTATTTTTTGGTCTTCTATAATGGCAATCTCTGGATATTGAAACTTTGGCTTCTCTTTTGGACCTATAGCTATAATTTCGCAAATTCTTAATTGAATAGGATTTAGCCATAGTGAGGCAATTGAAGCTTTTTTATCCCCATTTTCTCCAGCAAATGCTATGCCTAACAATTTCCCCCACACATAAACGTTATTATTAGCGGAAACTATTGCTCCAGGATTAACATCTCCCATAATAAAAAGATCACCATTTGCAGATATTCTTTCCCCTGATCTAACTGTCCCTTTGTGAAGAAGAGGTTTTTTTTGAGATGAGGAATCCAGGCTCGATTTATTTTTATTGTCATGAATGTTAGATAATGTTGAGTTTATTTTTAAAGACTTTCCACTTAATACTGTTTCCCTGTTCGTTGAATAGATATCAGCAAAATTGATATTAAGTTTTTTAAGGTTGAGTTTGAATTTTGCTAAATCGAGACAAGTAATTCGCTCATTTGCAGTAATTAAAGTTGCTTCAGCTTGGTTTTGGAAAGCACTTAATTCTGAGATAAAATTTTGAAAAAGCTCAAATTTATCGAAAGATATTGTTTTTATTAAATTCTTAGCTGAGTTTCTTAAAATTAATTTCATTGTGGATTATCTCTTAATATTGCAATTTGATCTTCAATATCTCTTCTAAACTCACCTGGATAAATAATTACAGAGCTATTATTTGACGACATTAATGTTTTTATTAACTCTGATTGATTTTCCAATGATATTTGATATTTCCCGTCCCATATTTGCAAAGAGTTATTAGATTTAAAACCTTTAAATGATCTTTCTTTGATTCCACAAAAAATATCTGAATCATAACTATTTAATTTACATTTCTTTTGAGCAAAAGCTAAAATCTCCATTCTTTTTAATTTGGGTAGGAAACTTATGTTTGATGCTTTTAGCAAATTTCTATCAATAAACATTCTGCAAAGAGTTGCTAAAGGTTCAAAAGATTCATCTTTCCATTTCATTAAATGGAAATATAAGACTATATCGTCATTTGCTAGGAAGTCTCTTATCTCAAGGTCCTTTGGAGTAAAAATCCATTTGTACATACTTTCATCTATCCATATATTTTTTTTGGGATAATTTTTTTTGATAGTGTAAATAATTTTTTCTAAAATCCAAGTAGAAATTTCGTTGATTCGATGGTTATAAATAGTTTTATACATGATGTTTCGTAAAACTAAAAAATGTTCAATAGCAATTACCCCTTTTGGCTTGATAGCTATATTTCCGTCAGGAGAAAAAGTGAGAGCTGAAATAATTCTTTCCAAATCAACTAATCCATATTTTGTTCCAGTGTTGTAACTATCACGTAATAAATAATCAAGCCGATCACAATCAATTTCGCTACTAATTAGTGTTTTTAAAGGATTTGAAAATAGATTTTGATTTGTAAATAATTCCGCAATTTGATTAGGTAAGTCGCTTCCATAATTACTCAGAATAGAAGTGATTGGTAAATAATTTTCAACTAAATTTTTAGACCAATTCTCATGATTGTGAGAAAATATAACTTCGCTTGTGTGACTCAATGGACCATGGCCTAAATCATGAAGAAGAGCTGCTCCGAAAAGTATAAATTTATTTTGACTAAATTCAGGTTTTGCCTCAACTAATCTTTTATATATCTTTCTAGCAACGCAAAATACCCCAATTGAGTGAGTAAATCTACTAGATTCTGCTCCATGGAAAAGAAGAGAAGCAGCACCTAGTTGTTTAATCCTTCTTAATCTTTGAAATGACAAAGTATCAATTAGCTGCATTATCATTAATTCTTCAGGTTTATTTGAATCAATAATTATCTCTTTATGTATTGGATCATGAAAAATTCTTTTTTTGTTCATAACTAAAAAATGTTCAATACAAAAAAAATATTTTTTTAATTATCAATATCTTTCTTATCAATTTGATTAGTAGATTCTTCGACATCCTTTTTATCAAACAAAGAGTTTAAGTATATCTCTGCATTTTTTACCCATTTATCTTCAGAACTGCCGTATTCCCTAGCTTCTGGGAAGTCTAAGATTTTATCTGGAGTTATTCCTTTACCCTGTATATTGTTCCCTTTAGGCGTTAAATAACTAGCAACTGTAATAGCTATACCACTATCTTCTCCTAAACTTTTAAGAGACTGGATAAGTCCTTTACCGTAAGTTTGCTCACCAATTAAGGTTGATCTTTCATTATCTTGAAGGGATCCTGCAAGAATTTCACTAGCGCTTGCGGTTCCTTTATTTACTAAAGTTACCATTGGGCCATCAAAATAAGTCTTTTCTTGGGAGATTATTGCATCTTTAATCCCATTCCTATCTTTTGTTTCTACAATTGGTTTTTCGCTTAAAAATGAGTCTGCTACTGCAATTCCAGAACTGACTAATCCACCAGAGTTATTTCTTAAATCAAGAATTATCCCCTCAACCTCTTTATCTTTCAGTTCCTTTAACGCTTCTTCGATTTTTTTTGGAACACTCTCACTAAATTGAGTGATTCTGAGGTATCCAATAGTATGAGAGTCATCTCTTAATCTTTTTGTTCTTACTGGTCTAAGGTCAACAGATCTTCTTTCTAAATCAATCTCTTTAATTTCATTAGATAATGATGTTATTTGAATAAGGACTTTTGTTCCAGATTCTCCTCTAAGCTTTGAAGCAGTATTTGCAAGGCCTAACTCAGATGATAATATTCCATCCACCTTATCTATTAAATCACCACTAATTATTCCTGCTTCTTCGGCAGGGGAACCAGCCAACGTAGAAATAACTTTAATTTTTTTTGTTTTTTCATCTTCTCCTAATTGAAGACCTACTCCATTAATTTCGCTCCCAAAATTACTAGTTTTAAGTAGTTCATAATCTTTTGGTCTCAATATTCTTGTAAAAGGATCCTCAAGTGGTTTTAACATGTCTTCAATTGCAGAATATGCCTCTTCACTTGTTTCAATTTGTTTCTGTAATGTTTTTTGTCTAATTCTCTTCCATTGGATGTCGTCGAGTATTTCCGGATCATAATATCCCTCATTTACTAATGTCCACGCTTCAAGTACAAATTCCTTGCTATCACTGAGCGCATTAACGCTTTGGATATGTACAAAATTGGTAGAAAAAATACAGACCATGATGATAATGATCCATTTTTTGAATATTAAAAATTTGTTAAAAGATGAATTCATTGGGTTAAGTGTTAACACCAAGTAAGTAAATTTTAAGTAAGCTCTTTGTATCAAAGCTTTTTTTTTGGATGTCAAACTCCTCATCTGTTTACGACTGGTTTCAAGAGAGACTTGAAATTCAAGACATAACTGACGACGTAACTTCCAAGTACGTACCCCCTCATGTAAATATTTTTTACTGTTTGGGAGGCATAACTTTAGTATGCTTCTTAATTCAATTTGCAACAGGTTTTGCAATGACTTTTTATTATAAGCCGACTGTTACCCAAGCTTATAATTCTGTAAGTTACTTAATGACCGACGTAAGTTTCGGTTGGCTAATCAGATCTGTTCATAGATGGAGTGCCTCTATGATGGTTTTGATGTTGATCCTTCATGTTTTTAGGGTTTACCTTACTGGGGGTTTTAAAAGACCAAGAGAATTAACCTGGGTAACCGGAGTTGTGATGGCAGTTATAACAGTTGCTTTTGGCGTAACAGGTTATTCACTTCCATGGGATCAAGTTGGATATTGGGCCGTTAAAATAGTCTCTGGGGTACCAGCTGCAATACCAGTTATAGGTGATTTCATGGTTGAACTT
This sequence comes from Prochlorococcus sp. AG-442-N17, assembly GCA_003212375.1. Lineage (GTDB taxonomy): Bacteria > Cyanobacteriota > Cyanobacteriia > PCC-6307 > Cyanobiaceae > Prochlorococcus_A. The sequence goes on from QCPY01000005.1 coordinate 47,433, forward strand.
CTTCGTGGTGGAGAAAGTGTTGGGCAATCAACTTTAACAAGATTTTATAGCCTCCATACTTTTGTACTTCCTTGGTCTCTAGCTGTCTTTATGCTTATGCATTTTCTTATGATTCGTAAACAAGGCATTTCAGGGCCGTTATAAACCTCTATAATTTTAATAACTTTAAAACTTTGCTTTGTTTAATATGTCTACTTTAAAAAAACCTGATTTATCCGATCCAAAATTAAGAGCTAAATTAGCTAAGGGCATGGGTCACAATTATTATGGAGAGCCTGCTTGGCCAAATGATCTTTTGTATATATTCCCTGTGGTAATACTTGGAACCATAGCCTGTGTTGTTGGATTAGCAGTTTTAGACCCTGCTATGTTGGGAGATAAGGCCAATCCATTCGCTACTCCTCTTGAAATCCTTCCTGAATGGTATCTTTATCCTGTATTTCAAATACTCAGGGTTGTCCCAAATAAGTTACTTGGAATTGCTCTTCAAACACTAATTCCTCTTGGTTTAATGATTCTTCCCTTCATTGAAAATGTAAATAAATTCTCTAATCCTTTCAGAAGACCAATTGCAATGTCAGTTTTTCTTTTTGGAACTTTTTTAACTATTTATTTAGGTATTGGTGCATGCTTACCAATAGACAAATCTCTAACTCTAGGATTATTTTAATATCACTTAAAGATTGAACATATCCAAGTCATCACTTTCTTCTCTGAGGAAGTGATGCATCAATAAAAAACCAACTATTGTCCATGTTTGATAAGTTCTTGATTGTTGACCAACCCATGTGCCGGTAGGCCCATCAAAATATTCTGCCCACTCTTGTTTGGGTAGTTGATTCAGTTGACACCAATAAGATTCTTCGATTAACGATCTCATTTCCTCCATTAAGATCACATCTTCTGTAGGATATCTTTTGTGATGTAAAAGAACTGAGACCCCAAAAAACCAAAGTAAACTTGGCCAATGTCCTCCATTATGGTAACTCCAAGGCCAATTTTTAGGATCTGAGCCAGTTTTATTCTGCCATTCTTCTACATCCATATGAGGGTGACAAATCCTCATAGGCATTTGTCCTATAAGATGTTGTCTATTATGGAGAATAAGCCTAAATAGTGCTCTCTGTTCTGAAGAAGGCAGTACTCCGAACATGCAAGCTAGAGAGTTCCCTAGGCTATAGAATCTAAAGTCAGGTCTTCCGGTCCTAATATTTCCTATTAAATATCCACCTCTATTTTCCAACCATTCTTGAAGCCATGAGGGTACTACTTGAGGTTGAACATTAAATTCATTAAAGTGTTGGTCTTCTCCATATTGTTCGGTTGGTCTTCTTCTTAAAACTTGCATTGTTTGGCTTGTAACCCAGTAATGTTTTAAAAGAAAACTTCTTAAATCTTTTACCCATTGATTAGTAAGAATTAGTCTTTGATCTAATAACCTACTGACGTGATCCTCACGACTTAATTCCATTAGTTTAATACAGCATTTCAAACATCCATGAAGTAAAACCTCTACTTCCAGAGGCGCTCCCCATACATCCATAGGTCTATCAATCATAAAAGCACAGTCGGGTACAAAAAGAACAGGCGTTCCCTCAAATGTTGGATGTAACACTAAATCTAGTAAAAGTTGAATTCCCCTCTGCACACTTTGGTTTTTCCCAAATGAATAATCACCACTTTTATTGACGTAATACCAACATAGTATAGGCCACCATAAACTGGCATCTGCGGAAGTAATTCTTCCTATTGATCTCTGACCATAGTCACCAATTAATTTTCCTTTTTCTTCGACAAAACTTGTAGGGAATACTCCGCGAGTTTGATAATTAGTACTTTGTAGTTCAAGACATACACTTAGAAATTTTTTGACAATATCGTACCTTTTTTGTGTAATGAGATAAATCATTACTGGAACATTATCTCTTAAAAATATTTCTCCATAATTTAATTTTAGGTTTTTTGACGGGTGCTCTAAAGCAGCAACGCTTCCAACTAGCTCTCCTGAAATTTCAACCAAGGTCTTTTCAAAGTGTTCTTTTGCATTTGTTACAATTTTTTCTTCATCTGAACTTGGACGAACTCTTAAATTTTTTTGACTAAATCTTTCTGCCATTTTATTTAAATCCCTTTGATATAAGACTAGTTCTTTAAATAGACTTTGAACGAAAATAAAAATTAATAAAAAAATTATGTATTAATGGTTGCATAATCATAGTCATATGGTTTAGTATTTCTTTCTGGGCAAAAATATTTTTTTTGCATTACTTAAACGATTATTTTAAATTTATTTTTAGGTAAAAGCTTGAGTTCTTTGAAAATTTGATTTCGATCACACTTTTCAACCAGTAGAGGGGTTTTTTCCCTCAAAATCAGTTAGCCATTTATGGTTTAACTTTGCACCTAGAAAATTTAAAACTTAGGAACTGATGCTTTTATTGCGTCAATACTTTATCAAATTTGTGTTTGATGAGGTAAAGATGTATTTGCAATAAAGGTGTGAGGTCCCGTCAAGAATATATAAATTGTTTTCAATTGCTAACTTTTAACTTTTGAAAACCAACGGATCTGAGATCTTGGAAAGTCACTTTGAAATATTTTTAATGTGCACTCAAAGTAATCCTTAATTATTTAAGGAGGCTGAACCTAAATAATTTAAGTCAAGCTTATTTTTATTTGGGCGATGCAATTCATATTGAGTAGATTTTGTCTACAAAAGGATTTGAACACAACGGAGAGTTTGATCCTGGCTCAGGATGAACGCTGGCGGCGTGCTTAACACATGCAAGTCGAACGAACCCTCGGGTTAGTGGCGGACGGGTGAGTAACGCGTGAGAATCTGCCCTCAGGAGGGGGATAACGGTTGGAAACGACCGCTAATACCCCATATGCCGATAGGTGAAACGAATTTCGCCTGAGGATGAGCTCGCGTCTGATTAGCTTGTTGGTGAGGTAATGGCTTACCAAGGCTTCGATCAGTAGCTGGTCTGAGAGGATGATCAGCCACACTGGGACTGAGACACGGCCCAGACTCCTACGGGAGGCAGCAGTGGGGAATTTTCCGCAATGGGCGAAAGCCTGACGGAGCAACGCCGCGTGAGGGAAGAAGGCCTCTGGGCTGTAAACCTCTTTTCTCAAGGAAGAAGATATGACGGTACTTGAGGAATAAGCCACGGCTAATTCCGTGCCAGCAGCCGCGGTAATACGGGAGTGGCAAGCGTTATCCGGAATTATTGGGCGTAAAGCGTCCGCAGGCGGCCTTTCAAGTCTGCTGTTAAAGCGTGGAGCTTAACTCCATTATGGCAGTGGAAACTGATTGGCTTGAGTATGGTAGGGGCAGAGGGAATTCCCGGTGTAGCGGTGAAATGCGTAGATATCGGGAAGAACACCAGTGGCGAAGGCGCTCTGCTGGGCCATTACTGACGCTCATGGACGAAAGCCAGGGGAGCGAAAGGGATTAGATACCCCTGTAGTCCTGGCCGTAAACGATGAACACTAGGTGTCGGGGGAATCGACCCCTTCGGTGTCGTAGCTAACGCGTTAAGTGTTCCGCCTGGGGAGTACGCACGCAAGTGTGAAACTCAAAGGAATTGACGGGGGCCCGCACAAGCGGTGGAGTATGTGGTTTAATTCGATGCAACGCGAAGAACCTTACCAGGGTTTGACATCCTGAGAACCTCTTAGAAATTTGAGGGTGCCTTCGGGAATTCAGTGACAGGTGGTGCATGGCTGTCGTCAGCTCGTGTCGTGAGATGTTGGGTTAAGTCCCGCAACGAGCGCAACCCACGTTTTTAGTTGCCAGCATTTAGTTGGGCACTCTAGAAAGACCGCCGGTGATAAACCGGAGGAAGGTGTGGATGACGTCAAGTCATCATGCCCCTTACACCCTGGGCTACACACGTACTACAATGCTACGGACAAAGGGCAGCAAACTCGCGAGAGCTAGCAAATCCCACAAACCGTGGCTCAGTTCAGATCGTAGGCTGCAACTCGCCTACGTGAAGCAGGAATCGCTAGTAATCGCAGGTCAGCATACTGCGGTGAATACGTTCCCGGGCCTTGTACACACCGCCCGTCACACCATGGAAGTTGGCCATGCCCGAAGTCGTTACTCCAACCCTTGTGGAGGAGGACGCCGAAGGTGGGGCTAATGACTGGGGTGAAGTCGTAACAAGGTAGCCGTACCGGAAGGTGCGGCTGGATCACCTCCTAACAGGGAGACAACAAAATGTAAATATTAATTTTGTCACCTTAGGTCGATCGGTATCTCAAATTCTTAATTTTAAGAATTTCAGTTTCTAAGTTTTTTCTAGGTCACACCCATTACTTTTTCCTGGGCCATTAGCTCAGGTGGTTAGAGCGCACCCCTGATAAGGGTGAGGTCCCTGGTTCAAGTCCAGGATGGCCCATATCTCTATGTTGGGGGTATAGCTCAGTTGGTAGAGCGCCTGCTTTGCAAGCAGGATGTCAGCGGTTCGAGTCCGCTTACCTCCACTGAATACCACCTTTTAACATATTGTTGAACAGGGAAATTGTTTTGAAATGTGTACTTATCAACTCTGAGCGAATCTAGCTTCCTATTTTTATTCAATAGATAAGATGCTGGACTCATTGAATTTTTATTCATTGTTTTCAGAGAACCTTGACAACTGCATAGATTATTTTTGAAGACAATAAGCATCTTTTAAGATGCAGATTTATTATTTGTGCTAATGCATTAAATAACAATTCTATTAAGCTGATGCTTCAATTATTGAAGTTATTGGTCAAGCTACAAAGGGCTCACGGAGGATACCTAGGCACACAGAGGCGATGAAGGACGTGGTTACCTGCGATAAGTCTCGGGGAGTTGGAAGCACACTTTGATCCGGGAATTTCCGAATGGGGCAACCCCTTGAACGACCAACTGAATATATAGGTTGGTGCGAGCTAACCCAGCGAACTGAAACATCTTAGTAGCTGGAGGAAGAGAAAGTAAATAACGACTCCCTCAGTAGCGGCGAGCGAACGGGGAACAGCCCAAACCGATAGTCTTGACTATCGGGGTTGTGGGACAGCAATGTGGATCAACAAGTCTAGAAGAAACGTTTGAATGGCGTGCCATAGAGGGTGAAAGCCCCGTAATCGAAAGATAAGTTGACCTAGCTGGATCCCGAGTAGCACGGAGCACGTGGAATTCCGTGTGAATCTGCGAGGACCACCTCGTAAGGCTAAGTACTACTGTGTGACCGATAGTGAAACAGTACCGCGAGGGAAAGGTGAAAAGAACCCCGGGAGGGGAGTGAAATAGAACATGAAACCGTGAGCTTACAAGCAATGGGAGCCCGACTAATCGGGTGACCGTGTGCCTGTTGAAGAATGAGCCGGCGACTTATAGGCACTGGCGGGTTAAACCGGAAATGGTGGAGCCACAGCGAAAGCGAGTCTTAATAGGGCGTTTGTCAGTGTTTATAGACCCGAACCCTGGTGATCTAACCATGGCCAGGATGAAGCTTGGGTGATACCAAGTGGAGGTCCGAACCGACTGAAGTTGAAAATTCAGCGGATGAGCTGTGGTTAGGGGTGAAATGCCAATCGAACCAGGAGCTAGCTGGTTCTCCCCGAAATACGTTGAGGCGTAGCGTCTAGTGCTCCAGCAGGGGGGTAAAGCAACCATTTCGGTGCGGGCTGCGAAAGCGGTACCAAATCGATATGAACTCTGAATACCCTGTGTGTAACTAGGCAGTCAGACTGTGGGGGATAAGCTCCATAGTCAAGAGGGAAACAGCCCAGACCGCCAGCTAAGGTCCCAAAATTAACGCTAAGTGATAAAGGAGGTGGGATTGCCCAGACAACCAGGAGGTTTGCCTAGAAGCAGCCATCCTCAAAGGAGTGCGTAATAGCTCACTGGTCGAGCGATCCTGCGCCGAAAATGAATGGGCCTAAGCGTTATACCGAAGCTGCGGATAAATTTTTTTATGGTAGGGGAGCGTTCTATGTTGGGTGAAGCGTTAGCGTAAGCGGACGTGGACGGCATAGAAGTGAGAATGTCGGCTTGAGTAGCGAAAACATGGGTGAGAATCCCATGCCCCGAAACCCTAAGGGTTCCTCCGGCAGGCTCGTCCGCGGAGGGTTAGTCTGGACCTAAGGCGAGGCCGAAAGGCGTAGTCGATGGATAACAGGTCAATATTCCTGTACCAGTTATGTTTTGGGAAGGGGGACGGAGAAGGCTAGCCAGGCCAGATGTTGGTTACTGGTTCAAGCGTTCAAGGCTTTGAGAGATGGAGAAAACATCTCGAGCTGAGGCGTGAGTACGAGCTGCTACGGCAGCGAAGTTGGTGATGTCATGCTTCCAAGAAAAGCCCTATACCCGTTAAGACATAAATGCCAGTACCCGAAACCGACACAGGTGGGGTGGTAGAGAATACCGAGGGGCGCGAGATAACTCTCTCTAAGGAACTCGGCAAAATGGCCCCGTAACTTCGGGAGAAGGGGTGCCAGCGAGAGCTGGTCGCAGTGAAGAGGCGCAAGCGACTGTTTACCAAAAACACAGGTCTCCGCTAAGTCGCAAGACGATGTATGGGGGCTGACACCTGCCCAGTGCCGGAAGGTTAAGGAAGCTGGTTAGCTTTTGGCAAAGCTAGCGACTGAAGCCCCGGTGAACGGCGGCCGTAACTATAACGGTCCTAAGGTAGCGAAATTCCTTGTCGGGTAAGTTCCGACCCGCACGAAAGGTGTAACGATTTGCGCGCTGTCTCGGAGAGAGGCTCGGCGAAATAGAATTGTCTGTGAAGATGCGGACTACATACACCCGGACAGAAAGACCCTATGAAGCTTTACTGTAGTTTGATATTGTGCTCGGGCTCTAATTGCGCAGAATAGGTGGGAGACGTTGAAATAGTGCTTGTGGGTACTATTGAGTCATCGGTGAGATACCACTCTATTAGAGCTAGAGTTCTAACGTTTGCCCGTTATCCGGGAAGCGGACAGTATCTGATGGGCAGTTTGACTGGGGCGGTCGCCTCCTAAAAGGTAACGGAGGCGCACAAAGGTTCCCTCAGGCTGGTTGGAAATCAGTCGTTGAGTGCAAAAGCAGAAGGGAGCTTGACTGTGAGACCTACAAGTCGAACAGGGACGAAAGTCGGTTTTAGTGATCCGACGGTTCTGCGTGGAAGGGCCGTCGCTCAACGGATAAAAGTTACTCTAGGGATAACAGGCTGATCTCCCCCAAGAGTTCACATCGACGGGGAGGTTTGGCACCTCGATGTCGGCTCATCGCAACCTGGGGCTGAAGTCGGTCCCAAGGGTTGGGCTGTTCGCCCATTAAAGCGGTACGCGAGCTGGGTTCAGAACGTCGTGAGACAGTTCGGTCCATATCCGGTGTATGCGCAGGAATATTGAGAGGATTTCTCCCTAGTACGAGAGGACCGGGAGGAACGCACCTCTGGTGTGCCAGTTATCGTGCCAACGGTAAACGCTGGGTAGCCATGTGCGGAGTGGATAACCGCTGAAAGCATCTAAGTGGGAAGCCCACCTCAAGATGAGTATTGCCATGGCTTAAGCCAGTAAGGTCACGGGAAGAACACCCGTTGATAGGCTCTACGTGGAAGCTTGGTAACAAGTGCAGCGGAGGAGTACTAATAGACCGAGGGCTTGACCAAATAAACTTAATTTATCGTCTTTAATTTAAATAATTTTCTATGCAGTTCTCAAGGTTCATACTATCCTGGTGTTCATGGCGATGTGGCACCACTCCGATCCATCTCGAACTCGGTTGTGAAACGCATCAGCGGCGAAGATATTTAGGGGGTAGCCCCTTGAGAAAATAGCTCAATGCCAGGTAAAAAATTTTAAAGGGTTTACTTTTTTCTAAAGTAAGCCCTTTTTTATTTCTGACATTTTCGACACCAATGAGTACTTCTTCCTGAGATCTTTTGTCTTTCAATTAAATTTTTGCATTTACGACATTGCTTACCAGTTCTTCTATAAACATTAGTTTGCAATCCAAAACTACCATTTTCACCTTCTAAGTCTCTAAAGTCGCTAAACGTAGTTCCTCCTGCACCAATACTTGTTTTTAAAACGTCAATTATTGCTTTTCTAAGTTTTTTTAATTCATTTTTTTTAATTGTTCTAGCCTCTCGGAAAGGAGATATACCAGCTGAGTAAAGACTTTCATCAGCATATATATTTCCTATCCCAGCAACAATTGTTTGATCTAATAAAATAGTTTTTATAGATCTTGTTTTTTTTGTTATTACTGTTGTTAGATAAGTGATATTAAAATTTTTAGAAAATGGCTCAGGTCCTAAAGAGCCTAATCCTTTAATAATATTTTTTGGTGATAATCCGTCTCTAACCCACCACATTTGCCCAAAACTCCTTACATCAATATATCTAAGCTCATTGTTGTTGTTATCAAAAAATCTTATTCTTGTGTGTTTACAAGGGTTTGTAATACCATAATTAAAAGTGAAATAACCAGTCATTCTTAGATGAACGACGAGGGAGCCATTGTTTACTAATGATGTTTTTTTCCTATTATTTATATTATTTACCTCAGTTTTCTTTAGATCTGCGATCAAATATTTTCCTCTTCTATCCCATTTATTTATTAGCGAATTTTGTAAACCCTCTACAAAGTCTTTTTTACAGATTGGATATGCGACGGTTGATTCTCTGCAAATTTCAACTCTTTTGATAATAAAGCTCTTTAGTTTTTGCTCTAGACCTCTTCTAACAGTTTCAACTTCAGGTAACTCAGGCAAATTTCTAGGCTTTTTCTAATTCACTTTCCGCAAAATTATTAGTATTTGCACCTCCTTCAGTTCCGCTTATTCCAGCATAATTTACTTTTTCAAATCTAACTACACAGTTATATTTTATTCCAGTTGTATCTACTGAAGCAACTTTACCAATTTCGTTGTACCAGTATGACTCTGGTCTTTTAACTCTTACAAGATCTCCTCTTGAAATTGCCATTAATTTAGATTTAACTATTAAGACAATACCTCAAAAAAGTTATTTAAAGATAAATTATTCACACATATTAATCAAAACTATTAGCAGAAATCATTTATTATATTTCTTTCAAATTCTTCTTTAGCAGGAATCCAACCTCTCCATTTTCTCCCAGGAATTCTTACGTCTAAATTTTTTGTTTCACACTTTATGGAGATAATAACCTTTTTATTATTTTGATTTAGAGCGTTGAGTATTTTCCTCCCATTTACTTGCTCTAATTCATTTTGTTGAGTTATTAGAAAACCATATGTTTTTTTCTTTTTAATTATTGAATCATTAATCCTTTCTTCTCTTACAAAAGCATTTATTTTTTGATTATTTATATCCTTTTTTCTTAGAAATAATTTCGAACCAATCTCTAATGAATCTGGATTCTTGAGATTATTAAATTCTATTAGGTCTTTAAAGCTTAAACCATATTTAGAAGAGATTTCTGTAAGAGTTTCACCTTTCTGGACGATGTGATAACGATTATTTTTACCTTCTGGCCTAGAATCAGAAATTTTTAGATTTTGCCCTACATAGATATAATTTTCGTCTTCTAAATTATTTAATTTAATAATGAAATCTTTTTTAATTGAATAAAAATCTGAGATACTTGTAATAGTATCTCCTACTTTAACGATATGAATTTTTTTTAAGCCTGATATTTCATTTTTAGCTGATTCTTCCTTTGTAGTTTTTTTTATTTGTTTTTTTGGTGAAACAATAATTTCCGCAGCCTCTGAAAAATGAGGATTGAAAAAATTAATAATAAAGGCAAACAAAAAAAAAGTTAATTTCATAAATTATCTATTTTCTTTAAGATAATGTGTGTATGAAAAATCGCTAGACTTTTGAAATCAAATTAATTAATTTAAATCTTAAAAATAAATTTTATAATTTTCATTACTTTCCTATAAGGAGGGTATCGAAAGGGTAAATCAAATAAAAAACCTTTGTAAGTTATGGATTTTTGATTTGAAAAATTCTTAAATCCTTCCTCTCCATGAAATTTACCCATTCCACTTTCTCCCACTCCACCAAATGGTAAATTTGGAATAAGGACAGGTAACATTACATCATTAATACATACAGTGCCAGAGCTTGTAACTTTTAAAATATGATCATGGATTTTTTTATTTCCTCCAAAAATATATATTGCTAAGGGTTTTGAAGCTTGATTAATTTTTTTTAATGCCACATCTTTATTGTCAATTCCAATAACTGGAAGAAGGGAGCTAAATAATTCTTTTTGAATAATGTTTTTATCTTGTAATTTTACTTTTAAAATTGTGGGTGATATTTTCATTCTTTTTTTACTACATGTTCCTCCAAATAAAATGCGTTTCTCCTTTTTAAATTTTTTGAGAAGTTCTGAAGTAATGGAAAATTGCTTTTTTTGTAATTTAGATAGGTTTTTTGAGATTATTGGATTTTGGCCATAAAAGATTGTAATAAATTTCTTTAACTCCTCAACTAATTGATGTTCAATTTCTTTTTCGACAAATATATGGTTAGGTGCAATACACGATTGACCTGAATTGAAAAACTTACCCCATATAATTCTTTTTGCTGCAATTTCTAAATTTGCATTTTTGAAAATAATTACTGGATTTGTTCCACTAAGTTCAAGTGTTAATGGTGTTAAGTTTGTTGCAGCTGATTTCATAATAGATCTTCCCGTTTCAGTACTCCCAGTGAAAAAAATGTGATCGAAGTTTTGCTCTACCAGTTTTATTGAATCTTTATAATCTCCTTCTATTGTTAATAAAATGTCTTTTTGAAAATATTTATCAGTTAAGTTTTTGATTAGTTTAGACATAGAAGAACATTTTTCTGATGGCTTTATTACAGCAGTATTTCCTGAAGAAAAAATATTTACTAGGGGCTTTAAAATATACAACAAAGGATAATTATATGGCCCTAAAATAAGGACACAACCGAGAGGTTCATAGATTACTTTTGAGAATGAAGGGAAAAGATATATTGGCGTTCTTATCTTTTTAGGTCGCATCCATGATCTGAGGTTCTTCTTTATTAAAGAAATTTCCTCTTTAATTAAAAATATTTCCGAAAGAGCTTCAATTTCTGATTTGCCAAGATCAAGGAAAAGAGCTTGTATGATTTCATTTTTGTTCTCATCTAAAAGTTTAGAAACTTTACTTATCTGGTGCATTCTCCATTCTATGCTTTCTGTTTGACCAGTAATTACTTTGTTTTTTAATACATTAATATTTGCTTTGTAAGACTTTTCTAAAATATTCATTCAGAAAATTATTCATTCCTTAATCAATATATCAGAATAAAAATATTAAATATTGACAAATTATCCAAAAAAAAGGATATTATGTTTTTTTAAATAGAATAAATACTTAAGTCTATTTTATTAGAATTTTGAAAAAAGAAGCTCAATTTATTATTCCTTCTTTTTTATGTTTTTTATTATTTTTTATAATAAACTCTAATCGTTTTTTCTTGCTTTCGGAGCTTGCCTATTGGTCGGGTAATCTTATTAATCAACCCTATAGGATACTAAGTTATAGTTTTGTGCATAAAGACTTTAATCATTTATTATCTAATTTATTTGGAATAGTTGTCATAAGATATTGTTTTATAAATTTGAATTTGAAGAATATATTTCTTTTCCTTTATCTAATTGCTCTAATAATACCACTCCAGACTTTTTATTTATTTATGGTAGATAGTTTTTTATTTGTTAATCCAAATCATATGTTGGTGGGTTTTAGTGGAATTATATTTGGGACATGTTCCTTCATTTTGCTCTCTTCTATTTATGGGAAAGAATACATTTTAAATATCTTTATCGGTTTAAAAAAGAATAATGAAATTTATAGATTAATGACTGTTTTTTTATCTTTAGGGTTTGTTTATTCTTTGTTGCCAAGTATCAGTTTATCAGGACATATAGCAGGAATATTGAGTGGACTTTTAATTTTTTTTCTTTAATCGATAATATCATTACTTAGTAATTGATTAAACTAACCTCCTAAAATCTTATAAGTCTTTTTTTATTAAGTTAAGATATTGTTAATGAAAAAAAATTTTTCAATCAGATTAATATCTAATGATGAGATTCAGAAAGTTACTGATTGGGCTAAGTTAGAGGGATTTGCTCCTGGCTTTGATGACATATCAATTTATAAAAATACTGATAAAAAGGGCATATGGGTTGGATGTCTTGATAATAATCCTATAGGTTCTATAGCTTGTGTTAAATATAATTCTTCTTATGGATTCATAGGGTTATTCATTGTAAAAAAAGAATTCCGAAATATGGGTTATGGAGTGAAACTATGGAAACATGCATTGGATTATTTGAAACATATCGATTGTATTGGTTTAGAAGCTGCTCCTAATAGATTGGATGATTATCAAAAGTGGGGTTTTAAAAAATCTTCAATAACAAATAGATGGAAATCAGAAGGTATTCAGAATTTGCCATCCAGTAATTTTTATAAAGATGAAAATAATAATTTTAAGGTTGTCCAAGGTAGTGAGATTTCTCCTGAAGCTGTCTTAATATATGACTCTCAGAGAGAACCTAGTCCTAGACCACATTTTTTGAAGGATTGGTTGAACGATTCTCTTGGGAATGTTAGTGCACTTGTTGATAATAATGGAATGTGCCATGGTTTTGGGAGGATAAGACCTTGCATGCTTCAGGATAATAATCAAGGATGGCGAATAGGCCCTCTTCTGGCTGATACTCCACCATTAGCGGAATTACTTATCAGGAAATTAATTAAAAACCTTGAAACTGAAATCTTATTGGATTGCTCAAATCTCAATCCTTATGCAAATTACCTTTTATCAAGTATGGGTTTTAAAGAAATTTCAAAAACTTATAGAATGTATAAAGGTATTCAACCTTCATGCCCAATGAATCAGGTATATGGTCTTGCTTGTCTAGAGTTGGGCTAGTAATTTTCTAATATTCATGTATTTAGTTTGTCTTTTCATAAATAGAAACTTTATGGAGTTATTGATCTATTAGTTATTCAGAAGGTTAATTTTCAGTTGTTTTTAATATTCTTTCTACACTATCTGCGTTGATTATTATTATCTCTCCATTATCAATGTCTGCTACTTGAAATAAGGTCCATGAATTCGGATTTCTTGCACCCCCTATACAGTTAATCACTTGCCCAATCCAATATTCATGGCGACCATTTTTAGTATTTCCTAGAGGATTTTCATTTCTAATTACTACATGATCACCAGGCTTAACGAAAAGAAATTCGTAAGTTTTGGAAGAGAGCATAGTGCAATATTTGTTATAGTACAAGTATACTATAAAATCTGTATTTCTAGTCTTAGTTTGTAAGCAGTATTTATTCTCTTGATTAAGTAAAGTATGTTTTATAAATAAAAGATGGCATTTTATTTTAATTTAGGAATGATTAAACGTAGGTATGGAGAATTTGTATCTATAAATTTTGATTAGATTAAAATAAATAATATTGAAAATTATAGTATCCGATTTTTAAATTAAAATAGATCTCAATTGATCAAGGATATCTGTATGACTAGAGACTAATTTTGTAAATATTAAATATACCAAACCACCCATAGCTATTCTTCCGTTTAATTTTTCTAACTGTTTTAATTTTTGAAACAAATTTTTTTTTAACTCTATTTAAAAATTAGCTGTTTGGTTTAAAAAAAAAGTATCAGTTGTTTCTAAAGAATTAATTTATTTGGATAATGTACGTAATTCTTGGTTTATAGAAAAGAATCTCTTTGGCAAATATTATAGGAAACTAAAGCCAACCCTCTTTCATTTTTAAGTATATTTTTTCTGTCTCAGCAGAATAAATTTTACTTTCTTGGTATGATTGCTGTTGCTGCTGTTGCTGCTGTTGAGTGGGTCCCATTTCTTGAGTTTTAACTTCTCTCATTGAAAAAAAAATTATTGTGTTTATTCTCTCATATTTCAAGCTTTTTTTGTTTAATTCAATTCTTAAATTTTATTTAAATTTTATATAAATTGATGTTTTGCCTTTTCTTAATTAGAAATTATTTAGCAGCAGTTGTTTTGGAGTAAAGAAATTGAACCTCCCAATAAACTATTCCAAGAAAAATTACACTTGCAAGAAGAATTTCAGAAATTGTAAGCATGGCTTTATCTATAATAATTTTATTTTGGTATCAATTTACACAAAATGCAATAGGTACTAATTACATTTTTCTAAAATCTTTCTTAATGAAATAAAGGCTTTAAATAATATAAAATTAAAAATAAACTTTAAATTCTTTCAGTGGAAAATTCTATAAATTTATCAATACTAATACCTGTAATACCCCTAGGTATTACTTCATTTATATTAATATTATTAGTAAGTTTCAACAGAACTATAAATAGGTTAACTAAACCAGTAAGCTTCCTTTTTGTCTTTTCTTTATTGAGCTCTGGAATATTAAGTGCATATCTTTATCTAGAAAAAATTGAAGGTGAAGTGTTTTTATCTAATTATCTAAAACTATTTGAAAATAAAAATTTAGTTCTTCATTTAAATTCTCTAAATGAAAAAATCATAATATTTTTCACTTTAATAATGACAATAATAATTGGGTCACTGTTTTACAAATTGCCAAGAAAAAAAGGTTATGTTTCATTGTTGATAGGTATTGGATTTATTTCTTCTTCAATAATATTTGCTGTGATGTCTCTAAATTTTTCGGAATTAATTTAGGGTTGACTTAACATTGCTAATGCTTCATTAAGCTCCTCTACGTGATTAAGTTCGTCTTGTGCTATTTCTTTTATCTTTTGATCGTTAGGGTGGATTTTTAAATATTTTGTATAAGTATTAAATGCATGCTCTTCAATTTTGATATTTACGTCATACGCATTAGTAGGTGAGCAGAAATAATAAATAACCATGATCCAGTAATAAATAAGTACAAGGTGCCTTGCTACAAATCTATCTATCCAAAACTTATCTCCTCCTCTTTTCTCCATTTCTTTAAGATGCTCTGTTTCGTTAATTGCTTGGTAAAAATGTTCTTTCATCAAAAACATTGTCGAATCATTTTTAATGCCAAGTGATTCTTTGAAATGAAGAACTGAAAGAAAAGCAAAGTAAGGTGATCTTGCTATTACCTCTAACAACCAGAATCTTTGTAAATGTCTATCAGAATATATCAAGTCAAGAATTTTTACTGTATTGTTCAAGATAAATGAGTTGAAGGACTTCATGTGCATCTAGACAGCTACATTAAGTATAATTACTCAATCATTATGAGTCTATGAATTTTAGCTTGAATTAACTAAAAATTAATATTTGGAAAGTTTAACTAAAACATTATTAAGTCTTGAAAAAGTTTTTTTTTATTGCATATTTTGAATAGATAAATTTTACCAATGACTTCAACTGAAAAGATTGCTAATGCTAAAAAAAGAATTAATGAATTAGAGAGGTTAATTAAATGCTGGGATACCTCAGAGGAAAAAAATATTAATAAAATTGATTTTGAAGTAAATAATGAAAAAGTTGCTGCTTAAATCGTTTTAATTTTGAGATATTCTTTTCATTGATTTTTACTAAATATTTTTTAGATTAATAACCTTTTTAATATGAATATCAATTATATTTTGCGTAAGTAGAGCATTTAAACCTATTTTCAAAATTCATAATTACAAATAATCTACTTAGATATTAATTGGTTTTTATGAATACATTTTCTAGTAAATACTTTTTCCCCATAAAGTTGTTGCCTTGGATATTTTGGGGAATTATTTCAGTTGCGAGTATTTATTTATTCTCAAAGGCATGGATTAATTAGAAGTTATAAATATTGGATTAGCTAGCTCCTTTTGATCCAATCAGGCGATCCTCCAAACCAGTCAGATATATCGTCTATATCAGGATTAAAATAATTTTCTTTGTCTAAACCATTAATACCTAGTGATTGCAAAAAACCATCGATACTCCCTTGACTTTTTAACCCGTTTCTCCTAATGCTATGTGCTTTTGTTAACCAAAGAGATATTAGAGAGCTATGTTTTGCATATTTTTCAACATAAATCCTTTCTTTCAATGAAACTTCTTTATCTAAAGATATCCTTTTAATAATGTCCTGAATTTTTAATCTTTTTTGATTACTTAAAAGCATGAGAAAGTTTATATATATTTTTTTATAGGGGATTTATCCTCCATTATCTTGTCAATATTAATTTCAAGAAATTTCGCTTTTTAAAAGGGTTTAGAAGATATTGGTTTCGAATTGCTCAAATAAATACTTTTTTAGTCTTAGATGATACCAATTGAAATATGTAAATCTTATCTTTTTATCTATATATATAAAAAATTTTAATTATTTTTACTAAAACAAGAACTTATGTAGCCGAAAACTTGTTAAGTAGTTATTTTGTACTATTATTAGTACAGATGTATTATCAGTAATGAAAATTTTTTCCTCTTCACCTTACGCTGCATTTAACCCAAAAGATTGGAACACATTGCCGAGGACAAACAATAAGTTCTCTAATGTTCCAATAAAAATTAAAAAGAGTTACTTTAGTACCTTTAAGAAAATAGAATCTAGCCAAATTCAAGAAGAAAATAATCATCAATCTAAACAAATGAAACTTGCTTTTAACTAATTAAAAATTTCAACTAATATTTTTTCCTGAAAAACTATTTTAAGAAAACCTATTTTTTGTTAGATTAATATAAATACTAAAGGTTTAATTTGTCTGTAGATCGTGAACTTTTAAAAGAAGTTACTCAAGAACTTTGGAATACTGTTAAAAAACTAAGACCAGAAATTGATAGGCAAACCCGTCTTCAGCTAGTTTTAAAGGCATTGTTAACTATTGGTGACCTTCCAGATCAAATGCAAGCAGCAATGGTAGTTGGGGTTTGCGCTGAAATGGATAAAAGCGATGTTGAAAGTTCTGATGCTAATTCTAAGGCTGAAGAAGAAATAAAGTCTTCTTCCGTTGATACTTCTACTGGTAGAAAAGTATTTAGAAGAAGTTCAGCGAAATAGACTCTAAAGAAAGTTACCCTTTAACATTTTTTGATTCACTTTTCGAGAGCTTAAGAAAAAGAAAATATGAAATTACTAATAAAAGTGGTACAAAGATAGAATGCAAAGTCATCATCAGTTCTGTTTGACTCATTCCTATAAGACTTGAATTACTTGGTAATTGCTCAGACCATGTACCAGCTAAGTGCCAAGCTTTTGGGAAAGATAAGAAAAGCATATAAGTTCTATAAGTAAAAGTTATATTCAGATAAAGAATATCATCCTAAAAAAATATTGCTTTTTTTTTTCTTATTTCTTAACTAAAGATATCTTAATGTATAAAATTTTATTTTTAAAGATCTATCATTTTAAGAAGTTTTTTATATTGTTTCTTTCCAATAATTTTCTCTGCTGCATATGCTCCACTCGCTGAAACTGCAGGTATGCCTATACCTGGAAAACTACTTGCTCCACAAGTTATCAAATTCTTAAAAGGTGTTTTACATCCGGGAAATAGACCTTGAGCTGCTGATAAGGCCGGACCATAACTACCACAATAAGTATTTGTATATTTTTTATGAGTTAAAGGGGTGCCAAATAACTTAATATCAATTCTATTGTCTATATCAGGAATGATTTTTCTTAAAGATTTTAGAAATATTGAACATCTTTCTTCTTTAAGATTTTTATAAGTTGAATCATTAGTGTTTAAATTCTCCCAAATTTCCCATGGTTCATTTGCAGGAGTGTATCCATGAAGTACATGTTTCCCTTTTGGCGCCATACCTTTATCTAATACTGAAGGAATTGAGAAAACAGTTACATTTCTTTCTGCAGTAATCCCTCTCTCCCAGTCATCAACGTGTATTGCATGAATAGGTAAATTTTGAAGACCAGAAGCATCAAAACCTAAATGAATGTGAAGAAAAGAACCACATTTTTTTATATCTTTGGCCTTTGGGTCCCATTCTCTTTGGATTTCTCTTGGAATAAGTTTCCTGGAAGTCCAAGCATCAGTATTCATTACAACAAAGTCTGAAATGAATTTAGAACCATTTTCTAAAGTTACACCAGAGGCAACATCACCACTAAAATTTACAGACTCTACTTTTGAAGAGAGATTTATTGTACCACCATTTTTTTTGAAAGCATTAACAAGTGCTTTGACTATGCTTTCACTTCCTCCTTTTGGATATTCTAAATAAGATTCAGGCTCAAACCATTCATCAAATAAAGTTGCCATCGCAGCAGAATTTGTATCATGCATTGGCATTCCACTTATTAAAAAACTAAGCAAATCAACCCAATTTCTTAGGAAAGGATCCTTTAGATGATTATCAACAATATCCCCAAAACCACCATTTAATTTTGGTAATAAATGTATATTTGGTAGAAATTTGGATGCTAATTTTATATATTCTAAAAAATTAGTTGTTTCAGGTGAACTTGAGAGAAGAGGAATGTCTCTTATTATCTGGCTGAGGGGTTTTATCGCTGAAACAAATGCATCCCACTCTTCAACTGATTTATATCCTCTTAATAATCTTACTCTTTTTTTAAATGGCTCTTGTCCAACTTCTAAATAAAAATTTCCTTCAGGTACACTGACATGCCACCCTTGATATTTTATAAGTTCAACTTTTTCGTCTAGTAACCTAAGAATTTGTCCTAGTGGGTTGGTAGTTGGCCACTTACCGATACCACTCCATAATGAAGGGCCAGATTCAAATTTGTATCCCTTAAGTCTGAAACTATGAGCTACGCCTCCCGGTTGGTTATGTGCCTCACAAATTAGAACTTTTCTCCCAGATAAAGCTAATATCGATCCGCAACATAATCCTCCTATTCCACTCCCTATTATTACAACATCATATCTGTTCATAAAAAACAAATAAAATTGATAAATTTATAGATTCGTTTGCTTAAACAAATGTGTTAGTTGTTGTTGTGATGCTTAAAACAACTGCGAGGAAAAAAATGTAAGGAACGACCTTAAGAGGTATATGACCTTGTCTTTTTGTAATAAAATCCATTTAACATAAACATTTGTAAACACTTTAACGGATTTATGTTACGTATGTGTGTCTTTTGTCGATGTTTTTAGAAATATTTCGAAACAAAGAAATAATTTTATTCCTTTTTTTTATGAGAAACTAATTATGATGAGCAGAATATATTATTTACATATTTATCGTGGCAAAAAAATTACCACAATATAGCGAGATAAAAAATCTAGAAAGTATTTCTAAAACTGATGGCAGTGGTATTACATATGAAGATTTAATAGGCACTTGGAAATTTAATTCTGTGTGGAAGAAAGGCTCGGAAGAAATTGATAATATATCTAGTTCCATTCTTCAAGTATTTACAGCACAATTAGAATTAAAGGAAAATAGTTCTCAAAAAAATAAGGTTGATTTTAAGATTAAAAATTCAATTAGTTTTGGGATATTGTCTATTACTTTTAATGGGCGTGCATCATTAAAAGGTAAGAGGCCTCTTTTACCCTTTTTCTTCGAAAATTTAATAATAAATATTGGAAATTTCACCTTAATTAATAAATCTATAGAAAAACCAGAAGAAAAGGAAAGGCCTTTTTTCTCTTTAATAGCAATAAGTAAAGATAATAGTTGGATGTGTGCTAGAGGAAGGGGGGGGGGACTTGCAATTTGGATTAAGTCTTGATATTTAATGATATTCTCCTGGATGATCAACTTTTCTGACAGTAACTTTATCCACTTTTTGGCCATTAAATCTTAAAAGGTCGTCGCCACAAAAGCTATATCCAAGTCTTTGGGCAATAAGTGCTACATCATCGGCAGTTGCAGAAGAGGTAACTTCTTTTCTTAAATTATCTTCTGACTGCATTTGTTTTAAAAATTTTCTTATTTCAGAGAAACTCATTTTTAAATTTAAGCCATAATTTTATATTAGATCCTAATAAAAAATTTAAATTGTTTTTTGTAAAGATCACTCAAGTGAAATAAATACTATATTAAATGTATGACTTATTTATTTTTATATGTAGTTGGAATAGTTTTGATTTGGTGGTTATATCGCGTCGGCTGGATTGAAGCTTTTAAAACAGTAATTAAAGTTTTAGTTCCTTCAATTCTAATAATATTATTTAATATCAAAGCAGGTAGATTACTTTTCAAAAGTCCTTTGGTAGGGTTATTGAGTGCTTTACCAACTTCAATTTTTATTTATAGAGGTTCCCTTCCAGTTGTTGCTTATATTAATAACTGGATTGATGCAAAAAGATCTAAATATGAAGAGTCCAAAGACGTTATCGATACAGATTCTATTCCGGCAGATGATTAATATTCTTAGCTAATCAAAACCGAGAAATAATTCTTTATGGACTACAAGAACATCAAATAAAGATGTTCCATGTGAAGGACTTATTGGGATATTATCGATATTTAATGCCTCAGCACATATTAGATGACCATCCCATCTTGTATTATGATCACTTACTTGAATTGACCAATCAATTACTTTTTTAAAATGCTCAGGCATTTCTGATCCAATTTTCCTACATATTTGGCAAAGACTTGTGAAAATAGGGGGTTTGGATGACCTTTTTAAATCTTTAGTAAGACTTGGTTGAGTAAAAACACTTGTGTATCTGATGTAGTCGATTAATTCATAGTCTTTATCTGATAGTTCTGCCTTATTTAATGCAATTTCAAATTCTTCTATAGGCGTTATTGGCCTCTTAATTATCTCATTTATCATTATTGTCTAATTTTGTTAAATCGTTTTCCTCTTTTTCTTTAGTCGCTTGATCAACCCCGTTTACCAAATTATTCTCAGGATAATTTGGTAAGTCTTCTTTTTCTGGCTCATTAATTACTTGCTCTATCTCATTTTGAAATTCATTTGATGCTTTCTTTAGGCTTTTTAGTGTTTTACCAAGTTGCTTTCCTAATTCTGGTAATTTTTTCGGACCAAAGATTAATAAAGCGAGAATTAAGATAACTGTTACTTCTGGTAAACCTACTCCAAAAATATTCATGATAAAAGTCTATTTAATTCAATATTAAAACTACTCTTTAATATAATCTAATGATTTGAAATTATCTTTTATAAAAAATCTTTGTTATTTTTCAAAGTAGTTTATGCAAGATAATAGTAATTATTATGCCTTTAAAAAAAACCAACCAAAGTAGTTGATAATCACTAATTTTTAATTTGTCTTGATACCACTTAATTAGTTGCTTGTGTCGTTTTAAAATATTATTAATTATCTTAAACATTTATCTAAAAATCAAATCCTATTTTACATTAAAACTTTATAGGATTAAGATAATTAGTTAATAAATTTTGTTTATCAGCAAGAAAATTTTTTAATAAGCAATCTCATATTTGCTTTTAATATCTTGTTTGATTTCCTGTTCTTTAAAAATTAGCTTCTTGCAAAACAAACCAAATTACAAAACCGTAATTAACTTTTTAATATAATGAAAATCTTTTTTGCTGCTTTTATGTTATTTACCTTTTTACCTCCATCAAAAGCAGTTACTACAAAAATGTTCAAAGTATTAGATACGTGTGCTAGATATAAACTTGAAGAGATTGATGCAAAAGAAGCTTTAGAAAAATTAAAATTAGAGTCTAAGAATTCTCCCGAAATGGACTTTAAAAATAAAATAAGTACCTACTGCTCTGTATTCACGCCAAATGAAAAAATAGAATTCTGAAAAAAATTATTAGAGATAATAAATTCTTTCATTCCTGTTTAACTTTTTTTAATTTTTCTCTTATTTCATTAATTCTTTTAATGTTGGTTATTTTTAAATTAAAAAGTACTCCCAAGAGGAGAATAATAAATAAAAAAATATAGACAGCAATTTCCATATGATTAGGTATATTACATAACAATATCGAATCACAAGAAACTTATAGTGTATTTGAAAACAATATATGAAACATTTATCTGATACTTTTTTATTAATGATCACCAAAAAATATTAATTACTTCTAAGATAGGACTTTATAGAAACTATTTTGAAGATAGGTGATAGGGTTCCGCAATTTTCTTTACTAGATCAGAACGGAACAAAAAGAACAAATTATGGCTTAAAAACGCCACTAGTTTTATTTTTCTATCCAAAGGATGATACTCCTGGATGTACTATCGAAGTTTGTGGATTTAGAGATAAGTATGATCTTTTTAAAGTGCTTGGTGCTCAAGTTTGGGGAGTAAGTAATGGTACTTCTTCTAGTCACTTAGCATTTGCTAATAAAAATAAATTACAATATCCTTTGCTTTGTGATAAAAATGATTTACTAAGAAAAGCTTTCAAAGTACCAAAAGTACTTGGTTTATTGGATGGAAGGGTTACCTATGTTATTGATAGAAAAGGATTTGTTAAACATATATATAGAGATTTATTAAATGGCCCAGAACATATTAAAGAGGCTATAAGAGTTTTAAAGGAAATTCAAAATCAGTAAATTAATTATTCAAAATCTTATAAATTAATCTCCTACCTTATAAGATATTTTCTATAAACAAATATGAATTTATGAAAAAATTAGGAATGCAAGCTGTTGATGAAGCAATTAAAAATGGGGTTGATCTTGATGGGACTCCAATTCCTCCAAAAATGCTTGAGCTTTACAACAAGATTATGAATGAAGAAAACAAAAGAGAAAGAAGCGGAGTCAAAAAGTCAATGAGAAATAGATGTGTTAAAACAGGCTCAAAGCATTTTGATAAAGAAACTTTAGATCAATTATTAATTAATTCTGGTTGGGAAGGCCTAAAAGAAAAAGAAATTTTATTTTTCTATAATTAATTCCATTTACTTAAGATATTTAGTTAAAACTTATGAGTATTGAACTCCAACCTCTATATAGATTGATTTTTGAAAAAATTTTATAAGAAAATTATCTTAAAAAGAAATTTAAAAAGTAAAAAAACAAAATACCATTAATGCTAAAAATATAACTATCTCAGTTTTAATATGATTCTTGCTAGATATTCATCTAGCCTCTATTAGGAAAATAATCAGTAATTAGTAATGCCTTTTTTCTCATTTATAGATAAAAACTTTAGTGTTTAGTTCTAAGAGTTTTTTTCAAGATTAAGACACTATAAATTAAAAATACAATAACTATTTAAAAAATACTATTCTAAAAAATTTATGACAATAGTTTTTTATTTAAACCAGCCTTTTTTAGAAGGAGTTTTTGTTTCTTCTTTTTTAAGAGAAGCTATTTTTACAGCTTTTTTAAAAGCTAAATTTGCTTCTACTGCTGTTATAATTGAGATAAGAAATAAACCTGTGATACCTATTAATTGTTCTGCTTTACTCGGTTCTTTATCTCCTTGCAAAATTATTCCGATAACAAACCATGCAGTTACTGCTACAGCAGTAATGAAGTATGGTAACCATCTTCTCTGATAAATATAACCAGTTCCTACTCCCGGTAAAAAATTTAATAGAGATGCTATCCATCCTCTTGAAGAAGCTAGTACTTGCTCTTTTGACAACATATCCATTCAAATTAAGTATTTATTAGATGCGCGTTTAAGTAGGCAAAAGAAATTGCAGCACAAATTACCCAACTAAAAGGTAAAAACATTCTTATTCTTTCTCTATTTTTATTCATACTTACATTATGAATAAGATTTTATTAATTCGTGGTTAAATAAATTTATTAAATAAATAAAGAAAAAAGACGGCTACAAATAACCGTCTTTTTACTAATAAATTTTTTTTAAAAAACTAAGCTTTTCTCTTAGTTCCAGAAATCAATTTTAGTTTATTCTTGACTTCTTTTTCTCGTTCTTCAAGATGTTTTAATTGTGACTTAAAAGCATCTTCAAGTCTTTTCCTTTGGGTTGTAATTTCATCAAGTTCTTCTTGATGATGGTTCTTCTCTATTTCTTTCATCTCGCTATCTGAAATAACATATACTTGGCGATATGAAGGAGTTTCAAAAAGAAGATCAAACATTGAATACATAATGACCTTGAAATTAAGTACAAATTAAATATCTTATAAATTTTTAAATCTTGTAAGGACATAAACCGAAGAAATTTATACGGCAAATACACCGAATTTCGGTTTACCTAACTAAACCGCCCAGTATTTACCGATCTATTTTCAATTAGTAATCTAATTCAAAAAGATATTAGGATAAGAAATGAGAATGTT
Organism: Prochlorococcus sp. AG-442-N17; assembly: GCA_003212375.1. GTDB lineage: Bacteria > Cyanobacteriota > Cyanobacteriia > PCC-6307 > Cyanobiaceae > Prochlorococcus_A. The sequence goes on from QCPY01000005.1 coordinate 71,585, forward strand.
TTGAAAAATTTAATAATTAAAGGCTAGAAAAAAAATAATCTTAAATCGTAGATAATTTTGTCTAAATCTTTCACTTCCTCAAATTTTAAAAAAGATTTCTATTTAAAAAAAATTTATTGGCTGTAAGAAGGTATTACGATATCAGGGGCCGAAAATTAAAAATAATATTAAATTTGTTTAGTTTATTTATTCACATAATTATGAATGTTCCCTTAGGGTATAAATCTGAAATTCTATTCTTTTGTATAAGTTGTTTTTTCTTTAGATCATTTTCATATCTTTTTAACATCATCAAATAATTGGTTAATCCAAATAAAACTAAAAAAATAATAAATTGAAATCCAGCCTCTAAGTTCATAATCTAATTTTTAAGCTTTTTTTTAATCTGATTATTTTTCAAATAAAAGACATCAGTATTTATATCTATTGAAGATAAAACTTAATATCACGATAAAAATAAATTATTTTTAATAGCAATTTATTTAAGAATGCTTAGGATTAATAAAATAAAAATTTGACTTGATTAATTATCTCCAGAAGTTATTAATCAAATCCTTTGCTTAATGCTGGTCAAAATTTTCTAAATAATATTAATATGATTAAGCTGTTTTAAAAATAAGGAGTCAGAATAAATAATAATATTATGCATTTTTATTTCTTTCTAATCACATTTCTAAATGTAGGATAATGATGGGTTAAGCTCAGACAAAATTAGGGCGGTTTTAGGGGATTAATTACTATTTAAGAAATTTAGATATATGTTTTATTTTGCGTTTAATTAAAGTATTTAACATTATTTGCCCTAAAAATCTTGTTCTTATGTTTAAAAAAATTAAAACATAAAAACAGTATTAATAATGTAATGCCATAAATTCCCCCTAAAGGATTTGTATTAATATTACCTGGACCTACTAACCAAATAGGAGCATCTTTTGAGATTTCTATCAAGCCATTATTCATTAGAAACCATATTCCCACAAGACCGCCATGCAACCCAACACAACCCCACAAGGAATTATTATCTTTTATTTTTATTAGTGATAACAAAATACCAAGTAAAAATAGTCCTAAAAGTATACTAATCATTTGCAAAAATGGCATATCAAATCCAATATGAACAAGACTGTAAATTAATGCTTGAAAAATTATGGCTTTAATAAATCCATATTGATTTTTTAATTCTTCAAAAAGCCAACTTCTAAAGATGAGCTCTTCAGCAAAACCTACCCCAATTATTAATAATAAAGAATTTAATAATATGTCAGGTTTTAATCTCCCTAACCAATTTCCCCATTGATTGCTTATTGTTGGAATTAATATTAGTGATAATAAAATAATTGAATACAATAAACCTTTAAGAAAATAAAAGAATCTTTTTTCTTTTTTATCTATTTTATTTATGCCTAATAATATCCATGGATTATTAAATCCCCAACGTATTTCAAACCATTTTGGCATTGAAATAACAAATAATAAAAAAGTAAAGATGGTGCCAACTAAAGATATATTTTCTTTTCCTAAACCAACAATTATCAATGGGTTCGCCATAATCCAACCCAATAAATAAAGTAAAGGAATAAAAAGAATCGTTGTTAATATTTTTGGTTTAATAATTAATACTGCTTCTATTGTTTCTTTTATTGGTTTGAAAAGATAATGCATCTTAAGAATTTACCTATTTGTAGTAAAAAGACATCTTAGTATATGAAAATTAATTGTAAATTTATAAAATTTTATATTTCGTTATTTTTAGATTTTATTATCTTTATTAACTATATATTCGTTAGGGAGAATAATCCTTTTTTCTTTTATTGAGAAATATTCTGGAACTATAAATTCCCTTTTTGTAGTTGAAAGAAAAGATGCCCACCATGAAAAAGTGCTGTTACTTAAGATTGCAAATTTTGAAGATCTTATGAGATTAAAATCATTTATGATGGTACCTGATCTTAACATTGATATTTTTAAATTTATAAAGTATTTTTTTATTTCTTTTAAAAATTCTTTTCCATATTTTTGATCTTCAGTAATTAATTTGAAGTTACTATAACCCTTTGATAAAGCGTAAGTTATTGATTTTTTGTAGTATTCTAATTTACATATATTCAAGTCTGGTATTTTGAGAAAATCACTACCTCTTACATGAATAAGTACATTATTATTACAAATTTGGAGATGCTCTTTGTTTAATTCAATCGGTCGTAATTTTAATTGCTCAAAAGCATTTTTTAAAGTAGGGTATGTCCATTGATGATTGAAATAGCCATCTAAAAACAATATTTTCTTTTCAGAATAAAGATAATTCCTTGAACTGAAATTTCTATCATTAATACCTATAAATGGTAAATAACTCCCAAATCTTAAAGAGGCTGATGTTTTACTGACAAATTTTTTTACTATATTTAAATCCTTTGAATTATCAAAGTAAAGCCATCTAGGTCTTTCAAAAATGTAATTTAAACAATTAATTCTTTTAGGAACATGAATATCTCCCAAGAAGGAAATAATTACTTTTTCTTTTTGGTTTCTATACTTCAAACATGCAGCAGTCTGGAATAATTGATTACCAAGGCCACCCACGATTCTAGAAAAAATCATTTCGATATACTTGGGTGGATTTAATTTATTAATGTAAAAAACTTAATTTTTTGATTTTTCATAATCAAATTCCTATAGAGTTATTATATATAATTATAAATAAATTGGAAAAAAAGCTTGATCCTAAAGAAGATAAAGAACTTATTTTTAATATTGTAGTACCAATATTTAATGCAGAAAAATATATAGAAAAATGCCTTAAATCTATTATTAAGCAGACATATAAAAGATTTCAAGTACAAGTTGTAGATGATTGTTCTTCTGATTCTTCTTATGAAATTGCATCGTCAATTTGTAAAGATAACAAAAATATAAAAATTTTTAGGAATAATAAAAGAATTGGAGCATTAAATAATATAGTCAATTTACTTACTAATGAGGTAAAAGAACCTACAAAAACAGTAGATTTGATAGTTGATGGGGATGACTATTTATATAGCAATAATGTATTGAATATTCTTAAAGAAAAGTATACACAGACCAATTGCTTAATAACTTATGGCAGTCATCTTTCTTCCAAAGGAGTTCAAGGGAAAAAATATCCTAGATTAATTAGAGAATTTAATTTATTTCGAAAATATTTCTGGTATGCCTCTCATTTGAAAACATTTAGACATGATTTGTGGATGGCGATTAATCCGCAAGATTTAGTTGATAAGAATCGAGAATATTTCTCTGTAGCATCTGATTTGGCAATAATGTTTCCAATGCTTGAAATGGCAGGAAATAGACAAGAATTTATAAGTGAAATTTTATATGTTTATAATGATAACAATCCGATAAGTGATCATAAAATTAGAAGAAAAGATCAAATATTAGGAGCAAAAGAGATAAGGCAAAAGAAAATTTATAATAAAAGAACTTTTTATTAGTTCTAATTATATAAACTTATAACTTCAGAATAATTTGATGCAAAATATTTTTTTGGAAACTTTTATCTCTTGATAATTTTGCTAGAGGTGATTATTTAATTACTATATGAATTCTGATAATTTTATAACCTTTTTTCTTAAGTTAAAATAGATATAAAACTTTTTTATATAAATTTTCCTCCTTCTCCTCCTGTATTTTTTTTATATATCAACAATATAAAACTTACTTATTGCCAACTCTTAGGATAACTGTTTACTTAATTTATATATTTAATTAAATTAAATGGTACTTAATTTTAAGACTTTAATGTTTACCGCATTATCTCCAATAGTTATAGTCGCAGCAATCTTTGTTGTTTATGTATTCCATTAATTTCAATTTTTTATGTAGAGTTTGTAATTATTCAATAATAAACAATTTAAGGATGAATAATTCCTGCTTTTTCTAAAATAAAGGATAAGATTGCTATTGTTCCCATTACAGCAAGGATCTTGTTGTTTTTGATGAAATCCATATTGAGTTATAGATAATTGAAAAATAGTGCTTTTTAAAAATTGTTCTAGTTTTTGCCTTATTTTTTTAAAATCTATAAACAAAAACAGCATAATTATTCTGGTATAAAATGATAAAAAAGTAAATCAGCATAACTACGGATTTACTTTGGATCGAGATAAGAGTATTTTGAAATTGTTGAGTTAGGAGGCAATCTAAATGATTGATAGTCCGCCTGAAATTTAGCAAATTTACAAATATAGGAAGCGTATTCCTGACAATGGGATTAATCGAAAAGTAAAGTTCAATCAATCAGTCTGATAAGACTTCGCTTTATAATTACTAGCGACAAAAGGAACTAAACTTAACGAAGATAATCCCTTACTCGACGTATTTAAAGGTTATGAGTAAATAAACTTTATATACGCATTATTAAATACTATAATTTGGTAATAAGAATTTTAAGAGAGAACTGTAATTCAGTTCTCTTTTTTTATGATTTATATAAATACTAAATTTATTATTAGATAATATTAATTTTCTAAAAAAAATAAATTATATTTAAAAAATGGAAGAAAAAAAATTATTTCCCTCAATAGAGCCAAGAGAAAAAGGTTTTTTACAAGTAAGTAAAATTCATTCTATTTATTGGGAAAGATCTGGGAATCCAAATGGTCAAAAGATTTTAGTAATCCATGGTGGTCCTGGAGGTGGAAGTCAACCAAGATATAGGCGATATTTTAATCCAGAAAAATTTGATATTGTTCAATTTGATCAAAGAGGTTGTGGATATTCTAGACCTTTTTCAGAATTAAGAGAAAATACAACGGGAGATTTAGTAAATGATATTGAGAAATTGAGGGCAAATTTAAATATAGATTCTTGGCATTTATTTGGGGGTTCATGGGGTTCTACTTTAGCTTTGATTTATGCAATAAAAAATCCATCAAAAGTTAAAAGTATGACCTTAAGAGGTATATTTTTGTGTAGAAGATTCGAACTATTATGGTTTTATCAATATGGTGCAAGTGAGATTTTCCCAGATGAGTTTGAAAAATATCTCTCTGTAATACCTGAGGATGAAAGGGATAATTTAATAGCTTCTTTTTATAAATATCTTACATCTAAAGATATTGAAATTAGATCAAAAGCTGCAGCTGCATGGACAAACTGGGAGCTTTCCACGAGCCACCTTGTTAAAAAAGATTTTAACGTAGGTAAAAGTAAAATCAATTCCTTTTCAGATGCTTTTGCAAGAATAGAGTGTCATTATTTTATAAATAACATATTCTTAGAAGATGATTTTATTTTGAAAAATATAGAGACTATAGAATCTATACCAACTAAGATAATTCAAGGAAGATACGATGTAGTTTGTCCTGTTAGAAGTGCCTGGGATCTAAGCAAGAAATTAATAAATTCAGAGTTGATTATCGTAGATGAAGCTGGTCATTCTATGAGTGAAAAAGGAATCACAATTAAATTATTAGATTCAGTGGAAAAATTAGAAAATTTTTAGATAATTTTAAAAAAATTTACTTTATATGATTTATAGTCCATTTTCTTCAATGTTATTAGCAATACTTCTTAGCAATTCAACAATGTCAGAGTCTTCACATTCTGTATCTTCTTTAAGCAAAATACATTCATCTCTAATACTTACATTAGTACTCCACCAAATTCCTGAACTATTGGTATCGTCCCATTCAAATCTGTCAGACATTATTACTGCGAATTAACACTAATTTCTTCTTGAATGTCTTTTTTTATTTCTTCCTTTAATTCTTCAGGCCATGCTATTTCAAACCTTGCATACTCTTCTGTAGCAAATCCTTCAGGGTGGCGTTTACAAACTTTTATTCTTCTAACAAAAACGTGATCAACCCTTTTCTCTTTGTCAGGTGTAACTTTTCTGTCAAGTTCTATAACTTCGGTAAATTTCGTTGATTTAAGCTCAATTGTAGGTTTTTTCATAATTATAATTGTTAAACATTTATACATTAAAGCTTGATAATTTCGATCGTGGATTCGAAGTTGTAACTTATTTACCTTGACTTCTTTTAACAATAAGGTTTTTCAAAAAATTAATATTTGGAAAACTATCAAATTTGCAATTTAGTTTAAAATAAATTTCAAATTTATAATTCAATATTTAATTCAAATTGATGCTCCTCTTTAGGCTTTAAATCTCTTTTTTTAGGAAAGTTTTTTCTTTTAATTAGAGGCTTTCTCCTAGACCCGTGTTTTAAATAAACTCCTTTTGAAATATCCCAATAACCTTCTTTTTGAGTTATTTCTTTAATCTTTTTTCTTGCAAGTTTTGTAGTTTGTAAGAGGTCGACTATTGGTTTTATATATTTAGTATTTGAATACACTCTTGAATTGAATTTTTCCATTAACCATGGTTCATGTATTAAATTCTCTGGATAGTGTTTTATCTCTGGAACCCATTTTCTAATAAAAGTACCTTTAGGATCATGTTCTTTACCTTGCTTAATAGGATTATAAATTCTATTTATATTTATAGAGGTCGTACCTGATTGCATTTGGCATTGATTCCAGTGAATCCCAGGCTCATAGTCAATAAATTTGTTTGCTAAAACTGAACCTGATTCTTGCCATGGTATCCATAAGTTATAGCTTGCAAAAGACATCAACATTGCACGCATTCTGAAATTGAGCCATCCATTAAAATTTAAAGATCTCATACAAGCATCTACGAATGGAAAACCTGTTTCACCTTGACTCCAAGATTGGAGTAGATAATTATCTTTTTTTCTTATTTTAGAGAAATAGGGATGAAATTCTTTAAATTCTAATTCAGGTTCACTCTCAAGTTTTTGAATAAAGTGACAATGCCAAGTTAATCTACTTTTTAACATCTTGGAATTATTATTCTTATATAAATTTGCTTTTTGAAAAACCTCTTTTAAGGATATACATCCCCAACTTATATAAGGTGAAAGTCTTGAACAGCTATCGAATGATTTTTCTGGGCTTGAAATATCTTTGGAATAAGAATTTAATTTGTCATTAAAAAAATATTCCATTCTTTGTATCCCATTTTTTCTGCCACCCTTTAATCTCCCTTTGCAAAAATCTTCCTTAAAGGCAAAGTAATCATCTGGGGGTATCTCACCTATGTCAAATGCTACAGGATTAATTTCTGATGGT